>NZ_JAERLX010000010.1:0-115249 GCF_018256135.1 Gluconobacter sp. Dm-74
CCGCCGTGTCCTTCATGAGCTTCCTCAATATCGCCGCCGCGAGGCTTTGGATTGAATCTCTTGTCAACGGGACCTAGTCTATTGTGTATAATAAATATCCATTTTCGAATACATTAATCGGCCCATCATCCGAAACGCATATAGAAATACCAAACCGACTTGACTCAATAGCGGCGTTTTTTCTTGACCCTTCTATCAATTTATTTTTTTTGGCATATTTTTTTTCTAAATTTATTCTTGAATTGACTTCTAAATTACATGCAATCCCCAATATATCTCCCTCTTTTGATAAAATAACAGCCCCGTCTATAGACGAGAATTTATTCGCCATAGCGTAACTAATTTCATTTCCAATGTTTCGATTTCCAATGTTTTTTTTAAAAAAACTTTCCTTCTCGGGGTTTACTAATTTATAGTAATCTTTTTTATCTATTATACAAAATATGCAGCCATTACGTTCAAAACTTTTTTCGAAAATTAATTTCGATATCAAAAAAGATAATTTTTCACTTCTTGTATGTCTTTTTATAGTACTCTCAAGGGGTTTTATATTGTAGTATCTCCACCCAGCTCTTGTATTTAAAAATACATTTCCTCCCCTTAAAACAATAAATAAATCATTATTATTAGATGCGGATATTAATTCAACTCCATTATTTACAAGGGAGGTCAGACTATCGTAAGAGTGATGAATATTTGAGAAACGTTTCTCTCTGTTGTTTGTAGGAATTATCACAAACGAAGATACTCCAGACACATTTAACGCAACTAGAGAAATATCTCTATCATTTGCAATAGCTCTAATCCATTTATAACTTAATAATTGATCCATCCTAATTATACCGGTTGGGAGATCTATAAGTTCACCGCCTTTCGGAATTTTTATATTATTTTTATTCCTAAGTAAAAACAAATTAAGAGAAAAAGATTCACCTTCATGAGACATTCTACATATTTTTTCCATCGTATCCGCCCACTCCATAAAGTTTTCTGACGGAAATACCGAAATTCTAGAAATAACTCGCAGAATTCTAGTGTTTCTGAGAGAAATCCACATATCATTATGGGAATAATATGGAAATTTTTCTATATCTACGTTATATATTTTCAGTAATTCTTTTATTAATTTTAACTCAAATTCAGATAAATCTCTAGAAATTTGTATCGATAATATATTACGATATGATTTTTCTTCAGTAAACGGTATAAATACTATCTCACTTGCATTTTCTGTTTTATGGCATTCTATTGAGGAGTGACACGGCTTGTATGTGAAGTCGTGAGTAAACACTGAAACGCGGCAATCATATATTATTTTTTCTATATCATGAATTAATTCATGATATACTGTATCGTTTTCTAATCTATGTTGTTTACTTTTTTTGTTCATTCAACATATTCCTATTATAATAAACTTTTATCAACATAACGATACGCGTTACTGACGTCTCTCGCCCTCATTTTTTAGAGAATTTCGACAAAATGATCTATCGGTTTATTCGGATTATTCGGATTATTGCTTATCCGGTGTTTGCGTAAAAGGGACCGCAAGCCATCATATTCTGGTTGTAAGGCATGAGCCTAAAAGTGAACCGATTGTCACCTTTTGCGCTCCAAAACGGTCATTCCGCTCTCCCCCCCATTACCACCTGTCCTACGCCATCAACGGGTACGCCGGGTCAGATGATTCCGTCCCGGTCGGCACTTCCGTGCCCGGTAACAACCTCCCTGATGATTGCGAGCGCGCGATCCAGTTCTTCTCTGCTTTCCGGGGCACCGAGACAGAGGCGCAGGCCGGTATCCGCCTGAGAGCAGACCGCAGATGCGTCAGGGGGCGTGACTTCCACACCGGCACGCAGCAGTCGCGCGGTCACCCGTTCGGCGTCGAGCGCCGACATGGGCATCCAGGCATGAGGCGAATGCGAGGCTCCCGGTCGCGCAACAAGATCACCCAGCACGAAACGTGACTGATTCCACCGGGCTGTTGCTTCTGCCTGAACGGCCTGTGCGATGGCATCAATCCGGCCATCTTCGACCCACTGGCTGAACACCAGCGCTCCCAACGCGGGCGGGCAGTACCCCAGGGCCCGGATACCCCGCATGAGCCTTTCCCGTGGTAGATCTGGCGGAAGTGCCAGAAAGGCCAGACGGAAGCCCGGACAGATTCCTTTGGAGAGACTGGCAAGATACAATGTCCGTTCGGGCGCATAGGACACGATTTGACGCGGGCGTTCGGAGTACGCGTAGTAGGCATCGTCCTCCAGAATCAGCAGATCACGTGCTCTTGCGACAGCCGCAATCTCCTGCCGGCGCTGCTCCGACATGGTCCGGGTCGTTGGATTGTGAAGCGTCGGCAGCGTGAAGAGCAGACGACTGCCGGTTTCTGCTGCTGCCCGGTCAACAGCCTCGGGTAGCAGTCCTTCGTCATCCATCGGCAGGCCCCTTAACTTCAGGCCCAGATGGTCCGCCGCCATGCGTGCGCCGTAAAACGTCGAGGACTCACACAGAACGGTATCGCCTGGAGCGCAGAGCGACGAGAAAACCAGTGCAATAGCGTGCTGGCCACCGTTGCACTGGATCAGATTTCCGGCGTCAAAATCCAGCCCGTAATGCCGTGCGATCCATTGCGCCCCTGCTTCCCGGACATGTGCCAAACCCGCGCCCTGAACGTAATGGACGGCAGGATCGAGTGCTCCACGCGCCATGAGTGCAGCCAAAGCAGAATTCAGGTCCACCATCAGGGGAACAGGTGGTGGCGTATTGCAGCGCAGGTCGATCGGTCCATTTCTGCTTTGTCTCGCGACAGAACCGCGCTCTATCGTGGGAACATCCGGGACGGCTGGTAATGCACCCCGTACGAACGATCCACGCCCGACGTGAGCGGACAAGAGCCCCCGCCGTTCTGCTTCCGCATAGGCTCGCGTCACGCTTCCTACGCTCACACCCAGCCGGAACGCCAGATCACGTTGGGGGGGCAGCTTTGTGCCGGGAGCGAGCTGTCCCGTCTTGATATCCTGCGCCATGGCCAGGACAAGCCGCTCGTACAGTGGCATGGGGCCGGATTGAAGTTCGGGTTGCCACATATCCGGCTCCGTTAGTGTTATTGGAATAGGACAATATAGTGATTGAACTCTTTGAAGGAGTTGTCAATCTAGAACAATCGAATCGATTCGTCTTCATTGTACTATTACAATAAGGCCTTCTCATGTTGCAATCAGTCACGGACCTCGCACGCCTGCGACCTGAGGCAAGTATCTCCACACAGATCCCGGAAATGGTGAAAGCGTTGGGAGTGCTCAGCGCAATCTTCACAGGGCTGTTGCTTCTCATGGCCATCCATAAACCTGCCTTGGCACAGGAGGCCGAAGACAGTCCGGATCCGGTCTATGTTTCCTATGTTCGTCAGGATCTGAGCGATCCTGCCAGGGCACGGCGCCTGCTGGTCAGGATCGACAGAGCCGCCCTGAAAGCCTGCGGAGCCATGGATGGTCTTTCCATTCCGACGCAGGAACTGATCATACGATCAGACTGCCATCATGAAACCTTTAACCGAACGGTGGCGGCCTTCCACAGCCCGGCACTGACCCATCTGGCCGGCGCAATCGATCCATGGATCGGCCCGACAACGCAGGAACCCTGACGATGGACCTCACTTTCAAGCAGGTGGACGTTTTTTCCGCCGAGCCCTTTCGGGGTAATCCTCTCGCTGTCATCGTCGGGGCGGATGGCCTGCCTGATGTCCAGATGGCGCAGATCGCGAACTGGACCAATCTCAGCGAGACGACCTTTCTTCTCAGGCCGACGCACCCGGATGCCGATTATCGTGTGCGGATCTTCACGCCACAGACTGAACTGCCTTTTGCCGGGCATCCAACGCTCGGAAGCGCATTCGTCTGGCAGTCTCTGGGAGGCACACCGAAATCCGATGCGATCATACAGGAATGCGGTGCGGGTCTTGTTCCGGTGTGCAGACAGGCCGAGCGACTTTCCTTTGCCGCTCCGCCAAGGCGCCGGAGCGGCCCTGTCGGACAGGATGATCTGACGCATGCTTTCACGGCTTTACGTCTGGCACCTGACGATATTCTCGATGCGCAATGGGCGGATAACGGCCCCGGCTGGATGGTCCTGCGACTGCGCAGCTGCGGGGACGTTCTGGCCGTTCAGCCGGACTGGCAGATGCTGAAGGGGCAGCGCGTGGGTATTGTCGGTGCGTGGGATCCCGTTCGTGACGGAACAAATGCCCAGTTTGAGGTAAGAGCCTTTGTCGGAGACGGACAGGGGTGGGAGGATCCGGTGACCGGAAGTCTCAATGCCGGGATTGCTCAATGGCTGATCGAAAGCGGCGTCGCACCAGCGCAGTATGTGGCAAGTCAGGGCGCCGCATTAGGAAGAGCCGGGCGCGTTTTCGTAGAGAAGGTCGATGACGATATCTGGATCGGTGGGGATGTCGTCACCCGCATTGCCGGGACGATCACCGTATAAGCAGTTGGAACCAGCGGGGGCCTGTTCACTGTGACAGGGAAAGCGAAAAGGACGCATTCCCTGTTTCGGGTTCTTACCCGATCAGGAGCCGAACTCGCTCGCGTACTGCTTCAAGTTCGCCTTCAGAAACCCGGCCTTTATGCTTTGCCCGTCTGGCACGCCAGTCAAGACTGCGAACCTGATCAGAGAGAACGACGCTTGTCGGTTCTCCTGCCAAGGGGACTTCAAAAGGATACCCTTTGACTTTTGTCGTTGTCGGGCAACAGACGATCATCCCGGATTTTTTGTTATAGCTTGTGGGAGACAGTACGACAGCCGGGCGATGTCCGGCCTGTTCACGCCCTGCCTGAGGATCAAACTCCAGCCAGACAATGTCTCCGCAGTCTGGCACCCACGCCGACATTTACCAAATCTCTCCACCGACTTCAGATCCAAAATTCACTTCACCATGGCGGTTATCATCCGTAATCGCAGCGGTCAGGGCTTCCAGAGAAAGGGTATCAGGTCGAACCGGCTGAATGATGATACGCCCATCTTCTTCCCGGACATCAACGGCCTGATTAACATGCAGGTGAGCCGCTTCAAGGATATTGGCCGGCAAACGAATGGCGGCGCTGTTTCCCCATTTCCGAACGGTTCCAAGCATTGGACCTCTCCTATATGTGTCTACATAGTAGATACTACGTCAGTAAGCTCCGCTTCAAGCCGAAAATGGTCCAATGTCCGCTTTTAGCGGATCAGACCTACGAAGTGGACATTCCGCAAACCCCCCTTCTGCGACATTTCCAAAGAACGGGTATTACGGTTTTTAATCCCTTTGAAAGCGTATCAGTTCAAAAGGAGCAAGCAGCGCTTCCCTATAGATGAGGCGTGTCGTGTGCATCTTTCATACGGCGCGCTTCATTTAGAGCCGTGGCGAAGCGAGCGCGCGTTGCCTGTCCCATACGGCTCATGCCGCAGGCATCGCGCATTCTTGCAATGGCATCCTCGTCTGGGCAGTCGATGGCGATAGCGCGGCAGGCGAGGTCTACGAGGGCTGCAAGAGGGACTAGCGCCGGGTCCAAGGATTTCTCAGCCGTTAATGATGCCAAGGATAGCCGTGAAACGACAGGCTGTCGATCCGACCACAGAAAAGTGCCAACATCTTCCTCGGTGCGCGCCATTGATGAGGGAATAGCGCGTTGGACGCGTTCACGAATCTCCCTACCGACGCGACTGAAACCGTGTGCCCGTGACAGGGTCTGAATAAGAACATCTTCTCGAATGACCTTTGCCTGATCGATTGTGCGAATGACAAGGCGCGCTAACGTCGGCAAATAATCGTCCTGCGTGAATCTGGATGGATCAGCCTCGACATCCGAACTGGTCGCGTCATCTGATGGAATATGTTCGGGTGCCTTTGCATAAAGGGGCTCTAAATGTTTGGTCCCTTCAGGTGATGGCTCTGAGACGGGTTCGTCAGCAACGGATTCAACTTTCGGGATTTCGGTCGAAACAACAGGTTCTTCTTCGCGCTCATTTATAGTCGCGTTCAGCAGTGCCTCAGCTTTTGCTGCATCCTGCTCTGCCTGATCAGCGCGCTTCTGACGGGCAATCTCCAGAAAACTCTGTAGGGCAGCATCAATCCGTTCAACCTCACGAGGGGCGTTCGTCCACCAGTCCGTGGACCAGATGCGCAGAATATTCCAGCCGAGATTTTCAAGAACAGCCTGTCTCAGCCTGTCTCGATCGCGTGCCGTGGCGCTCCGGTGATATGTGGCACCATCGCATTCGACGCCTGCGAGGAACGTGCTGGGTAAATCGGGATCAATGACGCCAAGATCCACGCGGAAGCCGGAAACACCGACCTGTGTCGTGACCTCCCATCCTTTTGCTTGAAGCATCGTCGCAACTTCGACTTCGAAGAGACTGTCATACCCTCCGACAGATCCTTCATGCGCGCTGGCCAGAGCCATTGGGCCTCGTTCAGCGAACAATAGGAAGCGGCGCAGATCCCGAACACCTGCGGCACGTGTTCGTTCTATCGCAATCTGATCCCCCCGCAGCGACCCAAACACGATTAACTGTTCACGAGCGCGGGTGATCGCCACATTAAGACGACGTTCCCCGCCGTCACGGTTCAGGGGGCCAAAATTCATGGAGATTTTGCCTGCGATATCAGGCCCGTACGTGAGTGAGAACAGCATGACATCACGCTCTTCGCCCTGCACGTTTTCCAGATTTTTCACAAGCACCGCTTCATGAGCCTGCTCGCCCGTGAACCTTTCAAGCGCAGGGTCTTTGCGGACTTCAGCATCCAGAAGATCGACAATCAGTTTCTGCTGCTCTCCGTTGAACGTAACGATACCAACCGAGCGATCGGTACCATCGCGCATGATCCGGACAGCCTCGGCGATCACCATCCGCGCCTCCGCAGGATTAGTGTGCGACCCATTTTTGCCGGGTTCATAAATCCCTTTCGGGACAAAGCGGAAAGAAACGGCCTGATCCGCCGTGACCGGTGACGGAAAGGTGACCAGATCGCCACCGTAATAAGCCTGATTTGAAAAAGCGATCAGGCTTTCGTGACGACTGCGATAATGCCACTCCAGACTGATGGCCGGGATACCCGCCCCGAGGCATTCGTCAAGGATCGAGTCAAGATCGGTCATTTCGTCGGATGTATCAGCATCAGCCGCCGCTCGACCCGCGGTGAAGAAGTCCGTGGGCGGCAGTTGCTTGGGATCGCCAACCACGATGACCTGCTTGCCACGACCGATGGCGCCAATTGCGTCCCATGTTGCGATCTGGGACGCTTCGTCGAAGATGACAAGATCGAACGGATCTGCGTCGGCGGGCAGATACTGAGCGACCGATAACGGACTCATCATGAGACAAGGCGTGAGGGTCCGAAGGGCGCCTGGCATCTTTTCAGCCAATTGACGGAGCGGAAGATGACGGGTTTTCTTGGCAATCTCGCGTGTCAGAACTTTGTATTCTGGATCGTGCTGCCGCGCGGCTTCACCGGGGATACGTCCGGCAAGGCGTGCACGGATCAGACGAATGGCCAGGGTTTTCAGCTTTTCGTCCAGTTCGCGGAACTTGATGATGCGCCCTTCATGGGTTGCAGCCACGAAACTACTCAGCAGAGCAGAATCACTGACGGCGTGCATGGTCCACCAGCGCGCATAATTGGCTTCGAAAACGGCCAGCACGTCGTCCTGCGCGACTAACCCGTGTTCGATGGCTTCGATCATGGGTGTTAGACCGAGTTGCGTGGCTTGATGGCAGGCGCGACGCCATGAACACCAGTCACGCAGTTCACGGGCCGCCTCTTTCCAGTCCCGCAGCTTGTCAGCGGTCTGTTCGAGCCAGGCAGGATTTTCGGGGTAAATCAGGCGGCTAGTGTCGCTGGCGCTACAATTTCCCAGTGTTTTCAGGGCGGCATCAAGGTTGGCAAATGCCGCGAGATAACGGGTCAGGGATGCGTGGATTGTTCCGCCAGGGGCCAGAAGATCCTGACCTTCTGCCAGCAGCGTCCTGAGGTGGGCGCGAGCAGTGAGCAGTTCTCCCGTTTCGGCTGTACAGCCCGCAAGGCGAGTGCGTGTTTCCTGTCCCCAGCCAAATGCGGCGTTGATTGCGTCGAAGTCAGTCTCCAGACCCCGCCACATCGGACCGATGCTTGTCTTGTGAGAAGCATTCCCGAGCTTTTCAAGAAGGGCCGCGCGTTCGACAAGAGCCTCAAGGTCGTTTTCGCAGTCTTCAGGCAGGGCGATGGCATGAGGCTCAAGCCGCTTACGGATAGCTTTTTGCCCCATGGAACGCGCAAGCAGCCATTTTTCCTTGGTGGTACGCCATTCCGCAAGTGTTTCAGCCAGCGAAAGAGATCGTATGCTGTCTTTCCAGCGGGTATCAAGATCTGCTGTCAGGGCGTGGCACCGCGCAACAGATTCCTGTTCCAGTAATACGGCATCGCGTGTTTCGCGGGCGCTTTCCGTGAAGCTCCATGCCACTGCGTGGGGCAACAGAAGATGGGAGCAAAACGCTTTGATCTGCTCAAGTCGCTGATGGGAAAGATTGTTCTGAGGCAGCGAAAGCGCCTTGGTAACGCTCAGCGCCGCCTCTCTTAGCGTGTCGAGGGCGGAGAGTGCTTCCTTGACGGCGTCAAGCAGTTTGCCTTCCCATAGCGGTGACCAGTCCGTCTGTTCAAGACCTGCCAGTCTGGGTGATACGACAACATCTCCGATACGGGCATAAAGGGTCGACAGATCTTCAACGGACTGGACCAGCGCATCGTAATCGGTTTTTGAATGAACATCCGCATTGGCCCATTCCAGAGGAATGCGGGTAATGGAGGATTCCTGAGCACGAAGAGTGACACCAATTCCGCGATAGGGCGTCCAGCCATTGCGACGGGGCTTATGGAGATCGCGGACGTAGGCGTTAAGTTCGGTACGAATGGTGTCAAGCGTCTGCTTTGTGCGCGAATATTCCTCAGGTTGGAAATCCTCAAGCGCAGCCTGTGCGGTCTGGAACTGTTGCAGCACCGCCATCTTGTTCGCCTTTGGCGAGAATAGATCCAGACAGAACTCAGCAATGCCCAGTTTGGCCAGACGCGCACGGACCACTTCAAGGGCCGTCCGTTTTTCAGCCACAAAAAGGACCGTACGACCCTGCGCGAGCGTGTTGGCAATGATGTTGCCAATGGTCTGGCTTTTCCCTGTACCGGGCGGCCCGATCAGGACAAAATTTTCGCCCGCTGCTGCGCGTGCGATAGCCTTGAGCTGAGATGAGTCAGCTTCCATCGGGCAAACGAGATCGGCTTTGGCGAGAGCGTCGTCGAGATCGCCAGCAGGATTAAAGCCGTCCGCCAGTGCAGAACCGGTCTGTCCGCCGTCTTGCACCCCGTTCAGCAGACGGCTGGCAACGTCATTTGTCGCGAGATGCTCTTTCCGTTCCAGCAGATCTTTCCACATCAGGAATTTCGCGAAGCTCAATGTCGTCAGGCTGACATGCTCGCGAATTTCCCATCCCGGAATGTGTCGAAGATGCAACCGGAAGGCTTCGATAATTTTTGGAACATCAAGGCCGGACTCATCTTCCGGAAGCGCATCACCTTCCAGCAGGGGGATCCGGATATCGTATTCGGCACGCAGCATTTCCAGCAGCGTTGTGTTGATACGGGTTTCATCCCCGTGCGCCCGTAATGTGAATGGTGACTTTATGCTGGCTCTTTCCAGAATGACCGGAACGAGAATGAGGGGTGCGAGATAGGGCCTGGATTTGTCCTGAGATGTCCAGGCCAGCGCCCCGATGGTCAGGAAAAGTACGTTCGTGCCGCCTTCCTGTTCGGAGCTTCGGGCATGACGATAAATTTCGGTCAGTGCGGTCTGAAGCCTGTCCTCTTTCCGCTGGACGACGATCTCGCGTCGTTTGAGGGCTTCCAGCGCATACGCTCTGGAAGCGTCTTCGTGATGTCGTACCTCATGGAGAGCCTTGTTTCTGGGATCATCGTCGTCCATGAGCCCCGGGGCCGCGACAAAACGTAGCGGTTTGGCACTGCTGCCGGCGCGCATCTCCGCCACCATGTCTTCCAGCGCAGCCGTATCCGGGCAGTCGAGTTCAATCAATTGCCGATCGGATTTAGGAAGGTTCAGCAGCCGGTTGCGCGCGGACATGTCGAGCAGGCGATTGCACCATCTCTGCACGCGATCTGCCGGACGGTCTGGCAGGCGCTCTTCTTCACGCTCCTCACGCAATGGGGGAGGGGCCTCGAACGTCGGTTGTCCCGCTGAATCATTGGATACGGTTTCTGTTGCTTCGTTCCTTGGCGAAGCGGCAGAGGTGGAGAGGGGGCGGATACGGCGCAGGCGTGCCCGGTGAATATCGATAACTTCACGGAACGCATCCGGATCGTCATCGTCTATGTCGCGCAGATGGGCCTCGCCCCGCTCGCATGTTGCGGTGAAGCTGGGTTTGCGTGCTGCCGTCGCTAAAGTCGTTTCAAAGACACGCAGATCGTCGAGCTTCAAGCGGTTACGAATGCCAGGCAGATCCTGAACCACCGACGAACCCGCATCCTGCTGGGCCAGCCACAGGCCCGCGAAGGCGTGCCCGCGCGTCAGGACGATCAGGGGACGCAGACCAATGGCTTCGAGACATGCGGCAAACAGAACGGTCGTATCGAGACAGGTCGCCAGACGTTCCTCGACAACCTGTGTTGGAAGGCGGATACGCTGGCCATTTTCAACGAAAGACGCAGGTGGATTGATGTAGGTAATATCCAGTGCGCAGATGGCGCACCACAGCGCCTGAGCCTGCGCCCATACGCGCGCCTTGTCCCCCTGATAACCTTCCAGTGAAGGGGATTGACCAGCCTGTCGGAGGATCTCGGATGCACTGCGCAGGATACGGGCAATGGCAGGGTCATTGGGGAGGACAAAAGCCGCGAGAATGTCGGGGATACCGGACAGGCCGCCCCATTCATTGCGGGCAAGCATCCGGACATCGCGTGTTACCTTCGCAAGTTCCTGTTCTCCCGCATGGGCGACGATGGTCACTACGGCCCTTGATGCCTCGGTCTGGGCCGAAAGCAATGAGCCATCCAGGGTCAGATCACGATCGTTCAGAACACGAAGCTCATCGGGACCGATCTGCTGGAGCATCCACGACCGAGGCGTCAGAAAATGCGGCTCGCTGGTAATGGTTATTTCAACAACCGGGTATGTATTTTCGGTCCTGTTGTCGAATTCCAGTTCTTCAAGGATGGGGACGCTGTTTTCCCACAGGCTGGCGTTGACTGTTTCCTGTAAGACGATCCGAAGTTCGGGCTTTTTTTCCTCTGTGGTGATTTCAACATCGTCAGCAGTCTGTTCATGGTCGGCTGTCACTGAAATCTCCACAACGCTCGATAATCTCACACATGCGCCTGTGATCTCGTTGAGCGCAACATGAAGAAAGATCCACACTTCGTCACAGAAGACTGTCGGGGATCAGAGCACGATTTTCAAGTGATCTTCAGGCGATCGACAGCCCCATCTGCGCGACGGCACATATTTGGCCGCACAGGGTCGTTCAGCCCGGATCGAAGAAATCCAGACCGCGCGGCTGACACGCACACCCACGCCATGTTCGATCATCAGATCGGCCAGCGCTGCTCCATCGATCAGAATGACGCGCTGGCTCAGATGGCGGACGAATTCCACTGCCGGGGTGCTGAAGGATGAGGTAGTGACGAACACGCCTTTGCTCGACCCATGCCCCACAAGTGAGCCAACAAAGGCCTGTATGTCGGGGCGTCCGACGCTGACATTTGTGGCATGATGCTTCGCTGGCACCTCAAGGGAGCCAGAACAAACAGGCGGCAATCCGCGCCATGCGGATCTATCTGTAAGTTCGAAGGGCGCCCCGAAGCCGGCTGTTCGAACAAAGTGGATCAGTCTAACTGTCAGGTTTAAAGACATTCAGGCTTTTAATGGTACCGGTGGAGGAGAAGGCTTTAGGGTGATGCCTCGCTCAGAAATATCAACCCGTGAATTAGGGTAAGCTGCATGAGCGATTGAAAAGGGTTCTAGAAACTCCCGTTTGAATGTTCTCAATAGCTTGTATTGATGACCAAAACTTTTCCAAAGTGATGGCCAACTGACGAAGGTGTCAGATTGCAAAACGTGAAGTCTGAAGGCTAACCAAAGGTACGCATCAATTGCTTGTGGTGATGTCTGAATATCTTTGATGGCCTCTCTGTCGATTCTTACAGGATGCTTCTTGAGCTCATTAAAGTAGGCTTCAGACAGAACAATACGTTCGATCCATCTTGTCTTGCTTTTCGACCTAGGATCGACCTTTCCTGAATACTTGTACGCTTCCACAATCCGTTCATTGACTATAACACCGGCGTCATCTTTACCAAAACGGAAGGTGATAGTGCAGTTCACAAGACGCTCTAATTGTTCCCTAAGCCGGTTATTTGTTGGCCCTCCGCGGCCTAAGCCCATTCGGCTCGCGAGCTCAGCGGGGGATTTCCCTATATAAATTTCCCTAGAATTTGTTTCTATCGAACGGCTTTGCCAGTCGATAAGCAGAAGTCTTGCTATAGTCCCGAAGGGAACGCCGAGTTGCTCCTCGCCTTCTTCTTCGATGCGAATTCCTGGACGAATGACTAGATCAGCGAAATCGCCGCGGATACGCCAGTCGGTTCCCAAAGGAATGTCGCGATGTGGCAAACCTGTTAGCGACCAAGCGGAATACGAATGTCCTGGTGCTACCCTTCCTTCAGCTTCACGGACAACGGCAGATAGAGCTGTATCGGCAATCCTACGACCAGATCTGCCTGCTAAGGCGTCTAGTAGGGAAAGTTGAGGATCCAGGCTCTCCTCTCTGGCGAGAACTGCGCTCTCAGCTGATCTGACAGTTTCTTCTGGCCCATGATGAAGAACGAGGTCGTGGAGCTTTTTTGTCTTCAATGCCTCGTCCTGCAACTGTACATATGTGTTCTATGCCGAGGACTGAAACATGCAAATCTAGAACACGCAATGTGAACCTTGCCTCATCCACAGGTTTTGCTTTGAAGTCAGAGAGATGTGAACCTTGCCTACAGAGCAATATATAAGATTCTTATTGAAGATATAGATTGGTTGGCAAGGTTCACATTAATAACTTTTATAACCTACTGTTTTAAAAGCATTTTTCTAGATGTAATTTTCTGTGCATGAGGCAACATTCACATCCTTAGAACCCTGTCTAAGGATGTGGCAAGGTTCACATACTTTCTTATCCCCAAGCTGTGGCAAGGTTCACATCTCGTGAGAACGAGCAGGAATCGGGCGCAGGCAAGGTTCACATGATTGGTATGTTGCGTGGCAAGGTTCACATCCCCTTCCTCTTTCGCGGCGGCTCATCAGCGATGAAGACGCGGACCTTCTAGATATTCTCTGGCAAAGGACTGCCAACCCACGCAACGCAGTTGGCGCAATGATGCTTGCTGATCGTTAAGATGACTGATTTCAACGCCGAGTTTGTAAAGAAGATTTATAAGGGTAAATTTGACGACGAAGCACTGGAATATCTAGATTCCCTCGATATAATCCCTTGCAGTAAATTCCTAATTAGGAAGAAAAATATGATATATAATTCAAAGTATAGCTTATGTTATAGTAATAAGATATTTATATATAAACTAATATAATATTTTACTACATTATTATATATAAATATAAAGAGTTATAGTATTTTCTATTTAATTATATGATTGATAATATGGCTAGTTATATACTATATTATATAAGGATAACTTATTTAAATATTTCCTAGATATTTATAAATCATCCGAAATAGGGAGTTGTGTATTAATTTTTATTTATAGGTTCTGATGTGGCCGGTGTCGTGTTCATCAACGGTTTGTGCTAGGTTTCGCGTGAACGACCTTAAGCTGTTCGCAGCAACTTAGCAGCTTAAGCAACAGCTCTCCTTTCCTTGCCAGCTCCAAAACTGCTGAAAGATGAGCAGCCCACGCGGCCTTACGCTGCGTTAAGCTTTCAGAATCTCCTTTGGAAGAAAGACTAATCACGCCCTCGACGAGGTCCCACGTGCTCTCCGGATGGTCACGAATTTTCCGCTGCCACCATGCCAAAGCGTCCTGAACAGAAACACGAGGTACAAAAGAAGGCTGGAAGATACTCTCTGAAGGCCGCAGCCTTGCCCTCCGACGAGATGCTGACAAAAGCGCGTCCAGCAGATCCCGGGTAAGGATTAAAGACGCTGTCTCAGCAGCAAGAGACGAGGAGGGTTGTCTTCCGCGCCCAAAAACACTTTCGCCGAGCACAGGTCGCGTTTCAAAGCGCTCCACGGTTTGCAAAAGCATGTCTTTTCGAAGCAGGACCCGTTGGATTTGCTCGGCTGCTGAGTGGGCGGCAAGGTGCTCTTCAGTATCCTCTCGAAGTAGAAGAGCTGAGCGCATTTGAAGAAGGGTCGCTGCCAGAACAAGATCGTTGGCAGTCTGCTCAAGCGGACGGGTGTCGAGCTGCTCTTCCACACAGATCAGAAACTGGTCGATGAGGTCAAGCAGCGGCAGGGTCCGAAGATCAAGCGCGCGACGGCGGACCGCCTGCAGCAACGCGTCTAACGAACCCTGCCAGACGCCAACCTCCAGAAGGATTTCATCAGACATCGTAAAGTGGGCGGATGGAAAAGCTGAGGTCGGGCCATTGGACTGCAATGGCCTGAAGAGCCGCCCAGGGCGTCCAGTCCGCTGACCAGAAAGAAATACTCCAATGGGTGAAGCTTCTCTTCGGATGTCCAGATATTTCTTCGACCTGCTGCAGCGGCCGCGAGGTTCCCCAGTTTTCCCAGAGCCAGCTCTGTGTCGTGGGGGAAACGGGGCCGAGAGCAAGAAGATTCAAGGGCATGGGGCAGAGGGCGTTGAGGTCAAACGGGACAGAGCTCGATCCGGCTTCCCGTGCGAGAAGAACCGTCTGAATCTGGACAATCTGGCCGATTAAAGCGAGCGTCCGGACGTCCCCAGTGGGAAAGGTCCGGCTCAGATCTTCGGGGTTGGTAACATCCGGTCCCCACGAGAGACGGCCAGTGCCCTCTGCTGCCGCCCGGAACTGACTTAGCACGGCCTCTGGGCCAGCGACGGTCAGGACATGTGCCAGCCAGTCCGGCTGGGGATTGAAAAGGGGCGGAGAGGGAAGGACCTGCGGTTCTGCGAGCCCTGACCCCGAGATTGAAAACGCCGTGCCGCTCGCGGGTGGTCTGGGGGCATGGCGAGGAAACGGTGGACGGGTGGGAAGACGAAACCCGGCATCTGGTTCCTCATGCTCCGTCAGGGTCTGCTCACTGTAGCGGTGAGCAATCGGCCGCGCTTCGAGCTCCAGCCGATAAGCTTCCAGGCGTGCGACCGTGGCATCAACATCTGCGATGATCTCAGCAGTCGTTTGGGGCACGACTTACAGATCCAGAAGATGGGCGGGAGAGTCCAGATCAAGGCGGGCTCGACGGACATAGCGGCGCATGCTGCGCAGGTCGCGGTGGCGGGTGTGTGCCATGATTTGTTCATCCCGGGCATTCGCCCGAAAGGCTTCGGTGACGAAGCCAGCGCGCAGTCCATGCGGGCTGAGGCGTTCTCCGGAAGGAACCTTCAGCCCGGCCGCCCTGGCACGGCGCAGCAGGATCTGACGAACAGCATCCGGATGCAGGGCATCACGTCCGACCTGCTCCCAGCGATTGATGGATCGGAAGAGAGGACCATCCGTAATCTCGGCTTTCTTCAGCCAGCGCTCCAGAGCCAAAACCGGGCAGGTTTCGCGATGCTTACCTCGGGGAAGAAAAACCTCTTCACCGCGATGCTCGGGGTCGGTCTTGCTGCGGGCGATGTGGAGCTTCAATCCTGTGCCGACGATCCTGACGGTCTCTGTTGTAAGGGCAACTAGCTCTGAACGACGCAGCGCACCCGCAAAGCCGATCAGCAGAAGAGCCCGGTCGCGCAGATCCGCCAGCGTTTCAACGGTTTTGCTCTGTTCGGGTGCGACGAGTTTGCGGAGTTCCTGGGACGTGAGGGCAGCGGCCTGTTTCTGGGGCGTGCCATACACACGCCCTGCTGCGCGCAGAGTGGTACGGATGGCAGCGTGACCAGAACTCCACTCCAGCCCCCGCATGCGATGCTGATAGCCAATGGCCGCCAGTCGACGGTCGAGGGCCGAGCGGCTGAAATGTGGCGCCAGACTGTGCAGCCAGGCTGCGACGATAGGAGGGGCGGCCGGAAGCGGGGACGTCTCGTGTTCGTTGCACCAGTGGCAAAAGGCCTGCCAGTCATGGGCATAGGCGCGCAGGGTCTCGGGCGCATAGGCTGCCGTTCGGGCACTGTCCTTTGCCGCGTCCAAAGCACTCTGCAGAGCGGAAGAGGGGACTTCGGAAAGACGCTCTGCAGGCTCTGTCGAAGCGGTCATGCCGTTATTCTTCCTTTTCAAGTCCCTTGGAATCTGCCGCAGGACGGTAATTAAGGCAACCTTATTCTAACACGCGGTAAGAGGACATTACCACGTGTTAGAATGACGAAAGAATAGTACCCAAAGCCCCGCAGAATAAGCCCAAAACGGCCTAGAGCGGGCCTCTCAGGCCTTCGAGGAGCGGATCCAGTTCCGACAGCGACCGTAGACCATAGGTCACGAGGAAGGTCTTGGTCGTGGCCCAGAGCTGGGGCTGGCCTGGGACTGGCTTGCGGCCAACGCTGCGAATGAGGCCTTTCTCTTGCAGCAGGGTGAGGGTCTTCTGCGGCAGGATGGCATCCCGGAAGCTTTCGATCTCGGGTCGTGTGACGGGCTGACGCGCGGCAATCAGCAGGAGCACTTCGAGCACGGCCCGGGGCAGACGTTCTGGCGGTCGCTTCAATACCGCCCTCAGGGCCCCCGCGAGATCGGGGGCGGTGCGGAACATCCAGCCGTCTCCGGCCGCGACCAGTTCAAATCCAAGCCCCTTGGTGCGTCTGGACACCTCGCTCACGATTTGAGCGATCTCCTCCTCCTCTCCCAGAGCCCGCGCCAGCATCGCTCGCGACACTGGACCGCAGCTCTGGAACAGGAGGGCTTCGGTCAGACGGACGGGATCGAGTGAAGAGGATGTCATGGTCGAGAGCATAAGGCTTCTTCGGTGTCGTCGGCCAGAGTTCGGAACGCGCTGTCAGTGGAGTTGATCCACGACCTCGGGGATCAGGACCTGCAGGAAGTCTCTATCGGACTATGATTGTGTGATAGGAAACGGGAATGCCGATCCGACCGGAACTGAAAGCGCTTTACCCTCCCAACTGGCCTGAACTGAGCCGACAGGTCAGGTTCGAGCGGGCAGGGGGCGTGTGCCAGCGCTGCGGTCGGCCGCATGGCCATCGCCTTCAGGTACTGCCAGGTGGCCGGTGGAAGCATCCTGACACAGGATACTGGTTCAATGGCCGGGGCAGGCGGGTGTCCCCTCCAGACTTGATCGAGCATTTGGAAATGCGACAGACGAAAGTGTCCCTAGCCGCGGCTCATCTGAATCACGACCCCACCAGCAACCGGTGGCGCAATCTGCGCGCGCTCTGTCAGCGCTGCCATCTGCTGCATGACCGGATGTATCATCTGGCCCAACGCCGTCTGACGTTGCGACGGCGTCTGGCCCTCGGGGATCTGTTCGAAGGGCCCTATCGAATTGGAATGAATCTTAAGGAGTATGAAATACACTATGACTGATCTTCTTCGAGGGAAGAGGGGAAGTCTGATCTCGGCGGAAAAAGATTAAGAGCCGTCGTATATTTTGATGTTTATTATGGACGTTGCCTTTCAGGATAGTGACGGAAAATAGTCCAATTTAAAGCTGAACGAATGTTGTTGGTATCAGATCAATTTATGGATATACGTTCAGGATATCCCATATGGAGGATGCCATGCTTGCCCGCACAACTCTCTTTCTTTCCAATCGTTCTCAGGCTGTACGGCTTCCCAAAGCTGTTGCCTTTGACCTTAGTCTGAAGGAGGTCGTGATCATTCCCGATGGCGTACGACGCATTATTGCGCCCGCGCATGCCGCATGGGATGATTTTTTTTCGTCCTCCGGCACTGAGTTACCCGAACGCAATCAACCTGCAATGCAGGAACGCGAAAGCTTTTGATGCTACGTTATCTTCTGGATACAAATTTTTGTATCCGCGTCTTGCGTGACCGTCCAAAGGGCTTACGCGAACGTTTCAACGATAACGCCGAGGCCCTCTGTATTTCAGATATTGTGCTTTACGAACTCCTTTATGGGGCGGAAAAATCTCAAAATCCGGCAAAAATCCGACGTGAGGTAGAGCATTTTTCTGGACGTTTGTCTGTTTTGCCATTTGACGATGATGCGGCAGCACATACAGCAGAAATCAGGGCTGATCTGGAAGCCCGTGGGTGTGTTATCGGACCGTACGACTTAATGATTGCGGGGCACGCCCGGAGCAAAGGACTGGTCGTTATAACCGGAAATCTACGAGAATTTACCCGGGTAAATGGATTACGTTCTGAAGATTGGACGCCGGATTAACGAGAGAAGGTCGCCGCCATGCCGGCGACAGCCTAGCGCTTCCACTGGGAAATCATTGCCCGATGCACACCGTGCTTCGACGCCAGTTTGGAAAGCGTCTGCTCGCCTCCAGCGCAACACGCGACTTGAACTCGCCCGAATACCTCTTCCGCGTGACCTTGCCTATAAACCTGTCTTTTCTCACAACGGTCTATAGCGTATGCCCCTGTCTGAAAAACGGGGGGCAACCTCTATCGGATGAACCGGACAATAAAGGAAGCAACCGTTAAACGCTTCCAGTACGACAGCCATGAGCAGCTGAGGAGACACCTTAACGACTTCATGGCAGCCTATGACTCCGGGCGAAGGCTCAAGACCCTCAGTGGCCTCACACCTTACGAATATGTCTGCAAAATATGGACTTCAGGGCCAGAAAGATTCATCATCAATCCATCAAATCCGGGAATTAAATACCTAGCGTGTGGCGACAAGATCAACGGCATCCTGTGTTTCCTGCTCGGCGGCCTTAACCCGGGCAAGTTGTTCTGCTGTCGGATTGGCAGCAGCCTGGTTTTTAATCTGTTCCAGATTTGCAAGACTCTTCTGTGCGGCAAGATAGGCAGAGGATTTCGAACTGGAAGCTTTGGCTAAACGCTTCCTGTATCCACCGATGCGACTGTTCATAGCTTGTAGCTCAGTTCGTGTTTGAGCAACGCTTTTCTGTGTCTCCGCTAAGGACTGGTTGAGGGCCGCGCTCTCGTTAGCGGTCGCTTGCGCGCGCTCATGCCAGGCATCACGTGCTGTTTGCAGTTGCTGGTTTCGCTGCTGGTAGCCATTCCCGACCGAACATCCGATACCTGAGAAAAGATTGGCGGTGGTCGGGTCACATTGCTGGGCAGAACACGCACTCAAACAGAGTGCGCCAAAAAGGGGAAGAATCGTAAATTTCCGATGCGACATCACGAGGCAGCCCTTTGGAGAATGAAAATTCAGGCTTTGGCGGCAGGCATTGGCTCAGCCTGTCCGACGTCCTGAGCCATAATGGACGCAACTTCTGCGAGCTGCTTTGACTGAGCCGCGCTCTGCTGGGAGGCAAGGGCTGCACTAGAATTTCCGTGTGCATCGGCAATCAACTTCATACTGTCTGCCTGCTTCTGCCGCATACTGGCAAGATTTTGCAGAGCCTGCACATCTTTCTGATAACCGGCAATCTTGGCTTGATAGGCTTCAGCAGAAATCTGTCCCTGAGCTAGCTGTTGACGGAGCTGTTTCAGATTGTTCTGCGTTTCCAGAAGTTCTTTCTGTGCATCCTGAATGTCAGTCTGAGTTTGTGCAATATTTTTTTGTTCGGTGGCGATCTGCGATTTAACCTGATCTTCACTCAGCTCTTGAGCTTGGGCACGATTAGCAACAAGTGCGCCTACAGCCCCGCCAACCAGAGCGCCGGCTGCACCGGCGAGGGCTGCATTTTTGACACTTCCCGTTCCCAGGCCAACACCAAGAGCAGCAAGGCCACCGAGCACTGCGGCGCCCTCTCCAATCATATTGTTCTGCTGGGCAGAGCGTTGGCGCAGACGGTTCTGTTCCGGTGTGAGTGAGGAATCATAAGAAGGAGCGCATCCGGAAACAAACACGCACATAGCAACAGAAGCAGCGGAGATACGAAAGGGCGAAAGTGACACGGAGCAACCTTTTTACATAATGTTTCATTGTGAATAAGAAAAAAGCATTCTCTTGGGAAGTGAAAATTTACACGAAAAGAATTAATGAATTGCTTCGATCTGCGATTTTATAGTCTGCCCTGTAGGGAGTTTTCCGGAATGACTGCTTTGAATGTTCTGAGCAGTAACCATCAGGAACTGTATTGCCCGATCATCCTGAAGTGCTTTGATAGCATCTGCCTGCTGTGCTGTGATGGCGGAGAGATCGGGCAGGGCCTGACTGTTCGTTACGGCCTGAAGAAGACTGATGTAACCATTGATGGCGCCTCCAAGCTCCGTCTGTCTGGCCTGAAGGTGATTTGCGATTTGTGCGGTCTGGGCCGGTGTTAGAGGCGTTGGTTGCGACTTCAGAATATCGGCCGATTTCTGAATAAGCTGTATGGCATGGTCGACCTCCCAGATATCCGCTGCCAGGGCAACTAGTGCCTGAATTTGTGCGGCCAGCGCCTGACGATCTGCATCGAAACGGGCACGGGAGTCGCTGGCCATGGCGGTCTGGATCAGCTTCAGACCGTTGAGTGTGGCCGGGTCAGTCGTGTTTTTCTGAAGGCCTGCAAGCGCGGTCTGGGCGTCTGCACTTGCAGGCAGGGTTTTGTTCATCAGGGTGTTGAAAGCGTTCTGGGCCTGTTCCGTTCCGTGAAGGGAGCCGATAGCATCTGTCGCCAGAACAAGGCGGAATCCCATTTCAGGCAATCGGGTTGGTTCACCCGTCTGCGGGCTATAAAGCGGAACTTCGGCGCGTGAATTGGTCGTAATCTCATCGGGGTTGGACAGGTAATTTCCACCGCAGACCAGAATTCCGCCAGCCAGACCCTGAAGGCGGCCAACGCGGTTGAGGCGGTACGGCTCCAGCATCATCTGGCTGGCTTCCCCAAGCATATCATACAGACCCAGCGGGTTTGGTTTCATCTGCCCGACGCGCTGCATGCCGCCAAGGTCTGGCCCTGCGGCGATATACTGGTCTGCACCTTCCGGCATGGGCCATGTGGGAGCCATGAAATCGGTCGGGCTGACATGCATGCCGCCACGGGCAGCATAAGACCATTCGTCGTCGGTGGGTAGACGCACAAAGCTGGTTGCTCCGTCATGGTTTGGCAGCGGAATCTTTTGGGTGTGAAGCCACGTTGAATATTTCGTGGAGAAGGTAATGGCCTCATCCCACGAAATATGCGTCTTGGGATGCTGTCCATCCAGGGTAGGGGGCGCGCAGGTTCCGCTCAGGCTTTCAGCCTGATTTTGGGTTACATCATATTTGCCGAGATAGTACCGGCGCAATTCCGGATGCTGGCTGACGGCGAAAGGGGCAGCCACATAGGCGTGGCGCATAAACTCGTTGTAGCCATCCTGTGGATCGCTTCTGCCCAGAATAATGGCATCGTCATCGAGTAGATTGTCTCCTGTCGGAACGTCAACGGGACGGAACGTCATTGCGCCACCGCAGGGCATAGGCAGAACCAGATCATCCGGCAGGGGATGTGGGTCGACGAATTTTTTGTCCCAACTCTGTGCGGCAGCCGTTTGTAGAGACAACACGGGTGCGAAACCCAGCAAAAGCAGGGCTGTGTGATGGGTTTTCATGGTGTGCTGACTCCCTCCCAGGGATCAATGCGGCGAAGGCTTCGGGCGGCGGCCAGGGCGGCCAGAAAAGCTCCCAGAGCGGTTATGAGGCAGGTTTCAAGCCACAGACCAGCCCCGATTCTGCACAGCGTATGTCCGGGCGGCAGGGTCTCTGCAAAGACATGATTGATGGCGCTGCCTACGATCAGCGCACCTGTCAGAGCCAGAAAAATACCGGTCAGCGCGAGAATTTGTGCCTGGATGACGGGAAAAATCGTTAGACGCTGTACGCCGAGAAAGCGCAGGGTTGCGAGAGAAAGTTGTTTGCGTTCCACATTGGCCCATAGCGCGGCGGTGAGACTGGCGAAAAAACCGGTCACTCCAAGCAGGGCTGTCAGCCGGAACAGCACGGTCAATCGCTGGTCCAGAAGAAGAAGGTCCGAGACATCCTGCGCCCGATCCGAAATATCCACGCCTGCTGCACGCAATCTGGTGTCAAGGGCGGGGATGGTGTTGATCTGCCGGGTATAGAGACGGAAGCCGGGATAGGACGGGGCTGGCGTGGCCGCCTGTGCCCACGCATCGGACCATGAAAGAGAGTGCTCTCGATATAGTTCTACGGTCTGAGCCAGACGCAGCGATACGAAAGCTGCATCCCGGTTAAGGGCGCGTTGCGGGGTAATCGCCTGAACATGCAGGGGAATCCGAACTGTTTCCGGGCCGAGGCCTAGACGGGTGACATGCAGTTCGAGGAGATCACCCGCCTGAATATGCAGAGAGGCGGCGGCACTTGCGGAAAGCAGGATGGTGCTTTCGTCTGCGGGCATCGTCGCGGGTGTGGTCAGGGGATCATCCGCGTGGGACGGTATCAGTTCGATGCGTCGACCCGCAAAGGGGCGGCCGGGCGGAACGAGCAGAACACTGGCCGCAAGAGTGCGTGTTCGGGGCATGACAAAAACGACATCCGGCTCTTTTCGCAGCCTATCCAGCCAGCCTGTTGTAAAATCCCGGTTGCTGGCGCTGGAAATCTCACGCACATGCGGGTCTTCCAGAAGGACGGTTCTCAATCCTTCAACAAGTCCGCCTCGCAGGCCTGACAGGATAATCAGGGGGGCTGCCGTCGCTGCTAGACCGATGATAAGGCACAGTGCCAGAATTTTTTCGGATAGAAGATCGTACCAGGCCAGACGGGCCGCCAGACGAATGTCATGAAATATGAAGCGCCGGTCTGTCATGCTGTAGCGATCTGGGTCGTAGAACCGTTCATCGAGACTGGAAGCAGCGTGAACCCGGCTGCCGCCGCGCGTTCGGCGTCGTGCGTCACCATAACAACAGCTGCGTGCCGCTCAGCCTGCTGATGCAGGAGTGTCATGACATGTGTTGCCTGTTCTGGATGCAGGGACGCAGTGGGTTCGTCGGCAAGAATGATATCAGGCTGATGCGAAAGTGCGCGGGCAATGGCGACACGCTGGCGCTGCCCGACCGACAGTGCAGCGGGTCTGTTTGTCCGTAAGGAGACAAGGCCCAGACATTCGATAAGATCGTTGATGTGATGAGGATTTTTAATGTTCATAACATCCAGTGGTAGATGAATGTTGGCTTCGACGTTCAGGAAGGGCAGCAATGCGCTCATCTGCGGAACGAACCCGATATGTCGCGCCCTGAGGGCGGTCAGACGCCCCTGTCCGGGTACGCGCCAGAGGGATGCCGTGGGACTGCCCATAATGTCCAGCACGTCGACACGGTCTGGACGAAGTGAAAGGGAGAGCAGGCCCAAAAGCGAGCTTTTGCCACAGCCCGATGGCCCTACGACCGCATAACGGTCACCTGGGTTCAGGCGAAAATGAGGTACTTTAAGCGTGAAATTTTGCCCCGGTGCCTGCCAAGATAGGTTTTCTGCAAAGAGCAGGGATTGGTCGGGGTTCAAGGTAACGCTTCCAGGGGTACCGGATAGACGCGCTCTCCATCATCGTGAGACTGCCCGATCTGCCCCCACAATGACGGGTCGGACTCATATTCCTGATAAAGACGCAGACGACTTGCGATATTGTTTAGGATGGTACGCTGTCCGACGGCGCCCATGGCGAGCCATGATTCCTGTGTGATAGATGTTACGTCGGACTTATACGGCAGGCCATCCAGATATTCGCCAAGCAGCGGGCCGATCGTGTCGATATGCGAGAAAGCATTTGGATCACGGGCCGAAGCCGCAAAGGCAGATTGAAGCTGGGTGAAGAAATTTTCCGGTGCGGTTCGACCGGCTAGCCCGGCATCCAGAATATGCTGAAGGGCGTTGGCGAGATCGGAGAGCTGGTTGCGTGTCAGGAGCACACGGATGTTCAGGGTTCTATGCAGCGTATCGGCTGGATCACGATCGGAGGTGAACGCGTTGATAATATCCGGTGCGGCTGTGTGCTGTGTGTCGCCAAGATAGGCCAGACGCATGGCCTGACTGACGACTGAGAGTTTCGTATCGACTTTCGCATCCTGCGGGGTTAGTCCGGCGACGGGGCGGCCGGTCATGTCCGCCACTTGCTGGAGCATGGAGGTAGACATGGTTTGGATAACAGGCCGGAACGCGTCCGGGCTACCTCCCGGGACAGGATAATACAGGCTGCCAGCATTGTTGAACTTCGAAAGATTTCGATACTGCGTTGCGGCTTTGCCGTGATCATTCGCCGCATTCCCTGCTGGGGTCAGCAGATGAATGACAAACAAGGCAATGCCTTTTGACGCGGCAAGGTGGTTCATATCCTCGATGTTGAGATGCGTCAGGCTATGGGGGTCGTCATTGCTTCGTGCCCCGGCATCGGTGATGAGAACGATATAACGGCCGTTGAACGTCTGCCATGGAACCTGATCGACTGCGGTTTTTACACCGGCAATCGCATCTTCATCAAAACTGCTGGAGGACACGCTGGCGTCGTGAACCGTGGAAATGGCCGGAAGGATTGCATCCAGAGACTGGGAAAAATCTGGCGACGCGTAGAGTTTTGTCGCGTACTCCAGCCCAGGCGTGTCTGCGAGACTGTCGCGGTAGGCGACGAGGCCGAAGCGAAAATTCTGCGAGACCGCCGTATTCTGGACGGAATGAATGATGCTGGAAATCGCAGCTCGCGTCTGGTCGATATAAGGCTGCATGCTGGCTGTTGTGTCGATGACGAAGACCAACCCGGCCTTGAACTGCTTCAGGGTCTGTGGCGATGCTGTCCGGGCGGTATTGCCCGTAGTCGTGGAGGCGGAAATGACATGTAGCATTCTGATTGCCGGACCACTGTCCCGCTCGATCTGCGTGGCATCCAGCACGGGAAGCAAATAGAAATTCTTGGACGGATCGACGAAATTTTCCGGTTCCATAGCGACGACCGGCGCTGAATGACCAGCCTGAACACCCTTGGTCAGAGCATCGACGCGCGCCGCAGAGTCCGCAGCGGACAGGAGATCTTCCTCGTGTTGAGCTGTGTCGAGGAAAAGCGCGCGGTTGCGGCCCGCGGGATTTGTGAAGGTTGCCACCATGGTGTGTGCCCAGGGGATTGTGTGGTCATCATCAATCCATCCCTGAACCGGGCCCTGGGCCGAACTTCCGATCTGAACCCGCCCCTGAGCGCGACCGAATACATAGAAGACTTCGAAGCCCGGCAGTGGTTTTGCGTCTTTTCCACTCGCATCACTGAAGAGAGATGCGCCGGGGCGGGTAATGATCCGCTGATAGAGCGTGTGTTTCCCCGGCTGCAAGAGCGGGGTGGCGGCGTGTACGGCGGTTGCCAGTCCAAGCAGCGAAAGGCTGCATAGAGTGGCTCTAGCGATCTGGCGAACGTCCGGGATCATGGCCAAAAATCCTTCAGGGCAAGCTGGGCTGTCATGTCGTCGTTGGCAGATTGCTGCTGCAGGGCGGTATGGAGGCGGGCACGGTCCTGTGCGCTGCTCGTGTCGCCGGCCTTGGCGGCCGATTGATAATAATGGGCGGATTCACGCACATCCGGGCTGGGGATAGGCCCTTTCGGATCGAAGGTCGTCGGATCGTAAAGATGTCCCAGATGGTTCATGGCAGGAGTATCTCCGCGATCAGCGGCGGCTTCCAGTAGCAGGACACCATCATCCGTCTTGCCGTTTTTCAGGCGGGTTTCACCTTCTTGCCTGATTTGGACGGCTGTTCCTGCCTCTCGGATCACATCGGGCACGGATTTGTTGGCGAAGGGGTCGCTGTCCGGTGCGGTCGCATTCAGGGGCGCGGCGATCGGACTGCGAGAAGAGGCGACCTTATCCTGGCCGGGGAGGGTGGGGTGATGCAGAAGATAAAATGCCAGAAATCCCAGAATGCCTAGCCCGATCACCCCCCCACCCAGAACAGGAACGAGGTGTTTGCGTTCGGTCTTTTTTTCAGGCGGCCCGACGGGTATTTCGGAATGGATCATTTCATCCTCTTCCGAAGTGGGTTTCGTCGTAATTTTTTTTGGAAGTATGACGGGACGAGGTTCGACTACGATGGGACGGGCGCGCAGTACAGGCCAGTCGAAGACATCGCCGACGATTTGGAGTTCAGGGATTTCCAGCTGATAGCTCGCATTGGCCTCGAACATGGTCGCGAATTCCCGGGGGATATGCACCAGAAGATCTGCCCCCTGGGCTTCGAGACGGCCTGTAGCCCGACTTTCAGGAAAATAATCCGGCGCACGGATCGTCACGTGCTCCCGGCTGGCATCCGCGGCCCGGCCGGGGAGGTGAAGGATGGCTTCCTCAACTTCGTGGCTAGCAGAAACGTGTAGTTCAGTGTTCATAGCGGTGAGGTCTCAAGTCTGGAAAGCAGCGCTTCAAGGGCATGATTGGCATCCACATCAAACTGTGGGCCACCCTCTTCGAAACGGGAGCGCAGAGCGAGTACCCAGTCACGAAAGAAGGTATCGAGATAGACGGAAGGTTGTTCGCTCAGGACAGGATAATCACGGGGGGTGGGCGGAGCACTGAAAATGGCGATGTCGCTGTTACGCTGACGGGGGCGGGCCTCCGACGCCAGATTGGCATAACCGAGATAGGTTACGAATCGGCCTATCAACTCCGCACAGATGAGCGCCTGTTTTTCACCGGACTGGTTCAGCGTGCTGACATGGTTGCACTGAAGGCGCAGCCTTTGGGCGATCGCCTCGCGCAGGTTCAGGGTTTCGGCCAGTTTCTGAAGGCGCTCAATGAACTGCCGGGCAACAGACAGGTCCAGATTGAAGACCGCAAGCTGTTCGGGATGCGCCAGTAGGCTCAATAGGCGGTCGTTGATCCAATGTTCGATAATCAGGCTGGCGAACCGGTCATGCTGGTCTTCCTGAGGGGCGGAAACTGGGATCGCATCGCCCAGAATGTCCCCCAGCAGATCATCTACGGGCACGGGCGGCGGGGTATGATGGATCGTGCTGCTGAAATCGCGCCACTGTTCGATGATTGCAGAGCGGTCCAGTTCCAGTCGCAGCAGGAATGCTCCGAACAGACGATTGCGGTGCAGGCTCAGCAAGGCCTGTGCGATTTCAGACGCGGCTCTGCGGGCTTCTGCGCCGGACTCTATTCCGGCCGGATCGTGATAGAAAGGCCGCATGAGGGACAGAAGATTGCTGGTGCAGGCCTTGAGGCGGGCGGCGAGCTGTTCGTTCTTGGTTTTGCTTTCGCAAACCGATTTCAGCCGCTCGGCCAGATAGCTGACGCCACCGTCATTTGGCCGGATCGCCTCATCGAACGCGCGGGGGGCATGCTGGATATGCCGATCCACCGTCGTGCTGGCCAGATACGAGTTGCGGCGCCTCTCAACCCGCAGGTGATTTTCGGGAAGCATTTCGGTTTCGCGTTTCTGGGCGTCGCGGCGATACAGGCTCCCAACAGTTGAAGCGCGCAGCCACTGGACATTATTGAACGGTTGGCCGGGCTTCCATTCCGTTACCCAGGGGGCATCGAAAAAATTGATGAGGGATGCTTCGAGACGCTTGTCCCAGACATCGCTGCTGTTTTCGTCTGCCCCGCCCTTTTCCTCGAACTGCCGGTCGAATTTCGTCAGGATCACGAACAGCGCATCAGCCTGATTTTTACGTTCTCGGGGCGTTTTGCCGATCGTGTCGTTGATCCACCCCTCGATCATGGCGGGAAGCCCGGTCACCTCCTGAGCTGAATCCGCCACGCACAGTAGGGTGGACGTGACTTCCATATCGGCCTGATACAGCTCGAACAGGTAATCGACCTTGCCGCGCAGGAACAGTTTTCCGCAGACCCCTGCGACATCCGATAGTTCGCGGATTTCCAAGCGGGACCGGGCTCCGGGAAAGTCGAGCAGATCAGTCGTTTTCACAAACTCCCAGCGGCTCTGCGCCATGGGAACGACGAGTTCGGAAACGATGGCCGAGACGATGTTGCGTGGCAGCGTGACGGTGGAGCCATTTTCACCGACTAGCCGCAAAGGGGCCATGCCCATGGGAGGGCGAAACAGCGTGGAGACGTTCAGAATGCTGTCTGAACGCGGGACCAGCGCCTCAACGTCGCAGAAGGCGAGATTGACCTGGCCAAGCGAAAGCAAGGCCGAAACCAGCTCGGTGGCATAGGTGGTCAGCTCGGGTGTCTGCCCCCACAGCGGAGACAGGGCGGTTATCAAGGCCTGCAAAGGAAGCTCTGGCGCAGCGGCGGCAAGCCAATCCCAGTAGGGTTCGCCTAGGACCGACAGCCAGATGCGGTCTCCGAACTTCCGAGTGAAGTATTCCTCCAGAACTTCGATGTCATCAATGGTGAAAATACCCCCGCCAGCAGACCGGGGAAGGGTTTCCAGCATTTGTGACGTCTCGCGCCATTCCCTTGGCTTGATGCCGATCAGTTTGAAATCTGACAGAAACGTATTACCGACGATCCGGATGATGTCTGTCACCGAGAGCAGGCGGACGGGAATGGGGGGAGCGTTGGCCGGTGCGGCTGGAGGATTGAGGGTAAAGCGCGAAACCAGTCCAGACGACTCATCGCCCCCGGGTGGGTTCATGTCCATCAGGAAGTCGAGCGTATGCTGACCGTAGCGGATAAGCAGCGGTCCCTCTGCAGGACTGGAGAGGCTCGACATCAGATAGGATTTTCCAGCCTGGGACGCCCCGTAAACTGCGACAGCGGCGGGGCGGGAGGCCGCAGCCTGAAGCCGGTGCGCCAGACGGCGTTCGCGGCGCAGGGCGGCACGACAGGAAGGGCTTGCTCCCGCAGCATGGTGCTGCACCCAGTCGGCACATGTGGTCGCCAGAGAGGCAAGGGTGCGGGTTTGGGAAGCGAGGGTCACAGGCATACTCATTTCAGAATCAGACAGCCGGTATCACGCCAGTGACCTTCGGGTGTCAGGGTCGTTTGAAGGCGCAGTTTAACAAGGCTCAGACTGTGATCCTCGTCGTTGGCGTCTGTAATGCGGGTAATTTCAAACATCTCGCGATTGGAAAAATCACCGCTTTCATCTTCGTCGTCTTCAATGAACTTGCGTTCCAGAGTAACGGTCAGGGGCATAGCGCATTCGGCGAGGTGTTTCTGTTGGCTCAGGTCGAATTCCACGCAGTAGAGCGCGCTTGTGGTCCAGCGCTCGAGGGGAAGCTGCCGAAAGCCGATCATGGTAGAACCGCCAAAATCCTTCAGGCAGAACCCAACCTCATCCCCGGCGGGAGGGCCGCCAAGATCAACATTTTCCAGCAGCATATTGACGTTCCGGATTTCGCTCGACTTGTCCATCTTGCCAATGAAGCGGGCGGTCGAGCGCATCGCGAGGCTCTTGGTACGAAGTACGAAGTTCTGGAGCTTGCCTTCAGCCTGAACGCACAGGGCCGCCCCGACGACGACGGTAGTTTTTGGATCGTTGATTCGGTTGAGCGAGTCTGAAAATGGGTAATGTTTTCCGACGGTATAGTCATGCATGGCAATAATGCGGTGAGGCGCTACGGGCATGGCCCCCGTAATGAGACTGCGTACCCGGCGCAGTTTGGACGGGCGGCCCGATAGGAGCAGTACATCACAGTTATAGGCCCAGACACTTTCGGTCAGGCTGGAAATGATGGTCTCCAGGGTGCTGCGGATGGCGCGGTCTATGGTTTCGGTATCGACCTGAATTTCAATGCTGAACGGATCGAATGATTTCGCCTCAAAAGATGTGGTCTGGTCTTGCAGATGGGCGGCAATCTGTTCGTGCAGAAAGGCAACGCAACGCGTGCGCTGGTCGGCATCGGCCTTGCGCAGGGTCTCGTCTCCGAGAGGAAAACTCCCCAACGGTCCCTGCTGCCAGTTATCAATCTGTTCATACAGTTCAAGCGCATGCAAAGCCGCCGGTTCTAGAACCGTCGAGACGAACAGCTTGCGACGGTGCCGGTCTTTTTCGTCCTGATTGCCATGGTCTTTGCTCAGGGCGCGGTTCAGGAGCTGGTCCGCCAACGGGACGCCCGCTTTGGTCAGGGCGGCTTCAAGTGGTGGGATCACCACAGTTGCGATCACACGTTCCAGCAGGTTGTCGCCAGCGATATTGAAGCTTTCGCGGAACTCCTGCCGAGGGGAGAGGGCATCCCCGCCTTCAAGTGTGTAGGTCGTGATCATCAGGTCCGTGGTGCCGCCGCCAATGTCGATGCTGGCAACGCGAATAGCCGGTTTTTCGCCTTCGGCCGTGGGTTGGCCGTACAGTTCGAACAGGGCTTCGACATGGCCGCCCAATCTCTGAGTGACTTCGTTGTGGAGCCATACAATCTGGGTTGCTGTGGCTTCGTCCAGTCCTGCCCGAAGAGCAGGTTGCGGACCAGACTGCTGGGCGGCTTTCCAGGCAAACGAGATCGCGGCTTCGGCGCGAATACGAAAGACTCTCTGTTCTGCGACGGGCATTCCCGGCGGCATCGTAAGCATGACAGAGCGCAGGCGACGCGCCCGGCCACTGTCGCGGCGGCGGGAGCGGAACCCCGGTGCGTTCATGTAGGCCATAGCTTGAACCAGAACCTCGTTCAGCATCAGAACAAACAGCAGGCTACGGGACATGACACCCGGGCCGATGGGGTTGACAGCCTTTCGATCTTCAGGTGCGGCGCGATAGCGACCTTTTTCGAGTGTTTCGGCGAGCATTCGGCGGAACGGCCCATTAACCGGTGGGTCCGAGATCTGTCCTGTTGCGCCCTTGCCATTGTTGAAACGCCATCCTTGATCGGACGGACGGGTGTCCCACAGATAACGTTTCGGCGTGGCAAGTCCGGACAGACCCTCAGTACCGATCCGGGCGCCCATCATTCGTTCTGCTTCCAGACCGGTCCGGACAGGGCTTGGCCATGAAAAAGCATGGGGACGGCCCGATCGGCGAGAATAGATGTCGTATCCGAACAGGGCACGCCCAAATTCGATCCGGCTCGAAAACGGGTCGCTGTAGGTGAGGTCCGGCGAGGCGAGATCACGGAGTTCAAGAACGTAGCTGTCTGCTTCGCGGCGCCCTTCTCCGGGATGTTCTTCGATCAGAATACCGCAGCTCCGGAAATTTCCAAGATCGAGAACAAGATCGACATCAACGGGTTTCTGATCCTTGATGCTCAGGAGCCGGACGTCGGGGAGTGGCGGTGTCGCTTCAGACAGGAACTTCAGAAAGGTCTGATAAATGGCCTGGAATTTGAGAACCGGAAGCTGTTCGTCTTCATCGTCGGTTCGTGGGCGGCGGCGTTTTGGAATGGCACTTTGCGTAACGCGATATAGTTCGCTAATCCAGTCCTTGAGCCAGTCACTGTCGAGAAGCCAGCTTATATTGTGCGGTTCCGAAACAAAGGCATATCGCTGTTCCCGGCTTTCGTCCTCGGCCGTTGGTGCCAGATAGGAGCTGTTTTCGTCAGACGAGGCCAGTGTCGTATCGAAGGCAATGTTCAGAAAAATTTTCTCCCCCTCGGGGGTATCGGGGTCTTCCGTGCGCCGCAGGCGGCCGCGCACCCAGTTTGATGGCCCCGGGCGAAAACTCTCTCTGTCACCGTCGCCGATGATAGCCAGAAATGGAAGTGGCACCCACTGGTTTTCAAACATTTCAAAGACGTCTTTGCGTCCGATCGCATAGCCGCAGTCATCGGGCACCTTATGAAGTCGACCTTTGCTGAAAAAGACCATGTCTCCCGTATCGGGATCACGTTCGAGCATGCGCAGTGTAAACTCGGGAGCATCTGTCGCATCGGAGCTGGCATTATGCTCAGAGGGTTCTTCCCAGAAACTGACGCGGCCGTTGCCCCAGCCTTTCGCATCCAGATCGTGTGTTTCAAACTGGATCAGGCTGTTCGGAATCAGGGAAATCAGGTTGCCAGACATCAGAACGGCTCCGGGAGGTTTATTGCGGAATGTGTCATTGATTTACTCCGGTTTGATCCGCTCAAGCAATCCCTCATGGGCCTGATGATACCCCGCTGGCAGTTCGCTCAGAGGAGCATCAACATGAATGATGCACGCGATATGTCCGCTGTCGTGTTGATGACAGGTCAGGGTGCGCGGCAGATAGATCAGAGATGGAAGCTGACAGGCTTCGGTCTCAAGAACGGTCTTGTCGCCGTCGAAATGGGAGGTCGCTTTTGCGGTACAGGGGGCCTGGTTGGCGAGTTCCAGCCGGAGTGATCCGTTCTGTCCGTCCGGCTTCATGCAGACTTCCCAGAGTTTATAATCACTCGGTGTCAGAACGTCGTTACTGGCTGCACTCATGTTGTTCGCGCGCTCCCAGCAGCCTGCCATAACGGTTGGATCATGGTGCTTCCAGCGTGCAATATTGTCTGCGAGAAGGCATTGTCCGTTTTGGGGGAGTGTCCAGATCAGGATCGCAGCAGCGATCAGGCCGAAGAGAATGGCCACCAAAGCTGTGATCAGAAGGTTAGGGGAAGCCGGAAATAAAACGCGTGCTGCTTGGGGGGGACGGAAATCATCGAACCGAGACACCCAGGTTGGCGTATAGGGCGTCTGTCCCCATCGGGCTAGAACGGGCCGACCGTCGACCACAAACAGACTGCCATGATCCGGAAAGGAGCGCAGACGGTCTGCATAGGTGCGGAGAATGCCTGGTTCGCTCTGGGCGACCCGCCGGAGGTCCGCGAGAATAGACCCGGCATGGGCATAGAGGGCTTCTCGTGTTGTGGTCGGTAGCTCTTCGGCGGCAATTGCCTGTGTGCCGGTCGTCATCCATTCCGTGCCGGTGGCCGAGACATCGGATTGTGGTAAGGAGAAGAGGGCAGCATGTGCAGCCCCAAGCCTGAGCAGAACGGCATCATGAATCTGACGCGCGAAAAGAGCATCGGCCGGTCGTGCGTCCCGGCACAGGATCAGAGGCGCACTCATCAGGGTGCCTCTCGCTGAAAAACGCCGGTAGCAATTTTATGCTTATGATCAGTATAGTCGGGAACGGCAGGGTCCGCATCATGACCGGGACAAATTGCCTGTCCTTCCAGCCCGCGCGTACAGCGAAAAATTGTCCGGACCAGAAAGGTATGGGGGGCCGTGTAACAGCGTTCGGCTTTTACGGCGAGTGTATCGTTTTCGAAAGCAGCGGAGATCGGGCCCGTGCACATGCTGCCATCCGTATAGGTTAGGTGCTGCTGCCCACGTGAGCCGTCTTCCGAAAAGCAGAACGTCCATTTTGCAACACTTTGAACCGCACTGGACTGGATATTCTCGGTCTTCATGTTGCTGATACGGAACCAGCACCCCTTCATAACCGAAAGGTCGTGCTGCTCCCACGCGCCCTGCGGCAGTTCGTTAACTGCAATATGCTCTGATGCCGCAGGATGGGGCACGCTGGCACAATAAGGCGTCGTTGCACTGAACCAGGTCAGGATACAGGCCAGACAAAGCCCCAGTAGCGCACCTGCCAGACCCGAAACCAATAAAGAAGGATGCGTGGGAAGTCGGGTCTGCTGGATGAGCGGAAACTGGCCATCGTCATAGGCAGCGAGGGGATCGATCTGTGTTGTTGCAAGGCCCCATTGACTGAGAACCGGGCGGCTATCGACGACATAAATACAATCGAATGACGGGATGCGCCGTGCTTGGGGAAAGAGCCTTCTGAGATCTCCCTCTTCAACCTGCGACATGCGGCGGATGTCGGACAGTGCGGTTCCAACATAGCGGAGGACTTCCAGACGTGTTGTTTCAGGCAGATCCCTGAACGGCACGATGTTTTGCCCCTCTTTGATCCAGAGTGTCTGGTTGGGAGGGTGAGGGGTGGGTACTGCGAATAGCGCTGCATGATCTGGCCCGAATTTCTGAGTGAGGGCAGCCAGAAAAGCCGTATGGCCAACGGTATTCAGCGGTCCGGTTTGATCGAGAATGGGCATCAGGACGAAATACGGAACTGGCAGACCGACAGCGTGCCCCGTGTCTGCGATACGATGCCCTGTCTGGCCACAAGCACGTGCCCGTTATGGCGTACCGTCAGACGGAAGCGAGTGTGCGGGCAAATGGGCATCGAGAAAGGATCGACTTCTACCGTGTAGAGTCCGGGAGGAGGTGCTCCCTGCCAGACAATGTTTTCAACGGCTCGCTTGGTAGGTGCCACGGCTCCGGTCGTTCTGGCATTTGCATCGTGGTCAAGCATTCCTCCTCCATGGCTCCGGTTACCAAAATAAATACGTCCACCATCGGGACATAGGACATGGAGATCGAGGTCATTGAGGTCGTCCCAGGCCAGAACGATCTGCAAAATTCCTGTCTGTGCCCCGACACGGCCAACGCGCCGGAAGTCCGACCAAGTGCGCCAGGGAAGGAGCAGGAGAAGCAGCAGGCCAATAAGCAGGACGAGTGGCAGAGTGATCCAGAGCGGAAAGTTTGGATAATGACAGATCCAAGAACCAATCCATCCGCCCAGACGGGATAAGAGCCACAGAATGCATGCCAGTCCGGCGAGCTTGGCGAACAGTTGAAGCCAGCTTTGCCATGGCCCCCAGAGGCGCATTACGGGCGGTTCTGGGGGGGGAGGCAAGATGGTTACCGGAGGCTGGGCTGCCGTCTTGGTTTCAGAGGCCGGAGGATCGGCCTTCGGACGTGGAGGCGGGCGCTTGCCAAAGCCTTTCAGATCGACCTGTTCGATTCGGGTGGTCACGGGCTGATGGCCCCAGCCAATCAGCACAGGACCATTCGGGCCGGATCGCAGATAGTCTGGGCTTGGAATCTGGATTGCAAAGAGCAAGAGACTGAGGAAAGTTCTGTCCGTGTCCGTGGTGGCTTTCTCCGGGTGTGCTCCCAGCGCTTCTATTTTTGTCTTAATGGCCTCGTATTGTGCGAGCAATTCGTCCTGTGGAATTGGAGTTCCAGTTTCGCCGTACCAATCAATGCTGCCATTGTCGTGAAAAGCTGGTTCTGCAAGCAGCGACGTGCCCTCAACTCCAAAATGCTGAGTGAGCAGGCGGCAGAAATCAGGCCAGTATTCAATGACCCGCTGGCCCTGTGCCATGAGCGCGACGACGTCATGTCCAGTGGTTTTTCCCAGGAATTGGCGGCTCATAGATGCGTTCCAAACATGACATGACCGAACATGGTGATGAGTTTCGAGTGACTCGCGAATGCCAGAACTGCCCAGAAAGCCAGAGCAAAAAATGCCGTAAATGTCAGGACATGCAGAATGATGCGTATCCACAACGGCAGAAGCCAGGGGAGTGGTGCGGAAGAAGCCGGGAAGGGCGCTGTAACGATAGAAGACTCGTCGTGAAGTCGCGCCTCGAAAGAGGTCCCGACCGATGTCGTACCGGAAAAAGGATCTGCTTTTTGCGCCGGATAAGAGGCTGTTGCCCCCTTTTGGGGTGCGGAGGTATTCAGGAAGTCCGGGTTTTTTGAGGAGGGTTCAAGCAGAGCCCCCAGAGGGGTGCGGGAGAAGGTATCGGGGAGTGCGGGATCAATCCGGTGCGTGGCATCCTGCGCGCCCCACGGCGCCAAAATTAGTTGGGTTCCGTCTGTGAAAACAGCTTTTAGGTTCGGAACAAAAAGCGCCTTTTCAAGAAGCGTGGCGTAGCTCTGCGGATGACTGCTGGCGACCCGCTGGAGCTTTTGCAGGCAGACTGTCAAGTTTTTGAGCAGGGCGTCTTGCTGTAGCGGGGGATAGTCCGTCAGAGGCCGGAACGGGTGCTCGACAGTCCCGTACCAGGTGATCTGGCCCGGCTTGTCATCGACAACCCACTGAACGACGGGTTCAGCGAAAGAGAACGGTAAGGGGCCAGCAGCGTCGATCAGGCGCAGCAAGGTCGTATAGTGCTGAACGGTAGGTTGTCCTTGCCATTCAGACAAAGAAAGATCAGACAGGGCGCTACGTGAGAGGACGGAAATAGACAATTTTTTACTCTAATCGAGATTAGTATTCTAATATATCACTTCAAAGCGTTTCTTGGAATAAGTTTTCTGTTCCCAATACTGAAGAGCGGTAGAGTTCTCTTTTTCGAAATGAGATGGAGGGATCGAAGAACCGTTTGTTGATATGCCTTGGTTCTGATTTTGGATTTTGGGCGTACTGATTGACAGTTTCTGCGATGGCATCCGGTCTGCGTTTTGAGCAGATCGGGTGTTGTCCCCCGCTGGAGGACTACGCGCTCGCGTTCATCCGCTCCAGGAAGAGAAAGCGGCGCATATTATAGACGATATTGGCCAGCCCGATCCTGGTGGTGGCTCGGGTGATGCCAACGGTTCGGACGAACAACCCTGTCTGTGATTTCTGATCCGCAAAGACATGCTCGACGCGTGATCGGATCACCGATTTCCATGCATTGGACCGCTGGATATGGCGGGGCATGGGCTTGAGATGCGGCTTTTTTTCTGTGAACCTTTGAGACAAAGTCCTGCTTTTCCATGAAGTCTTCATTGGCTTTGGAGCGATACGCCGTGTCTGCCCAGACGCTTGAGGCCGTATTGGTTTTATCCAGCAGCCCCTCTCTCAATCGCGCACCATCACTGGCGGCGGAATCTGTCGTCTTCCATTTGCGGATGAACCGGAACTTCCGGTCGATGGAAACATGCGATTTGTAGCCAAAGAACGGAATGGCAAGATCCGTTGTGGGGATCGTCCCGTCATCCTGCCGCTTTGCTTTAGTGAACTTCAGTGTCCAGCGCGCATGGCGACCCTTGTGGCACAATTTGGATGGCTTATCCTGCCAGTCTTCAGGAATACGCCCTGCCCGGATCAGCGTTCGTGTTGCGCTGCTTTGGGGCGGCTACGAGCGTGGTATCCAGGATCTGGCCCGACATCGGCAGATAGCCCGCGTTCCGCAGGGTCGCGTCAAATCGGTCAAACAGCCTTTCAATGGCCCCCGCCTGGGTCAAACGCTCGCGGAACAGCCAGATCGTTTTGGCATCAGGCACACGGTCCGACAGCCCCAGGTCAAGGAAACGCATGAAGGAGAGGCGATCGTTGATCAGATATTCTGTCAGTGCATCAGACACATTGTTCAGCGTCTGGATCATCAGGATCCTGAACATTATCACCGGATCGAACGGGGGACGGCCGCCTTTGCTCCTGTCTGAGTAGGCCAAATCCTGCTCCAGATCAGGACGGAGCACCTCAAAATCCACAAAGAAACCAGCCTGCTTCATAGCGCCATTGCCTCAGTCAGAACCAGACAAATGGAATCACAGAGCTGGTTTCAAACCCTCCAAGTCCGTGGTCCGCTCGCGTGTCGAGCATGTCTTTGTCGATCAGAAGTCAAAGACCGGGCTGTTCGTCCGAACAGTCGGCATCACCCGAGCCACCATGAGGATCGGGCTCGCCAATATCGTCTACAACATGCGCCGCTTTCTCTTCCTCGAAAGATTGAACGCGAGCGCGTAGTCATTCAGCGGGTAATAGCCCCCGATCTGCTCAAAACGCAGTTCAAAAACGAACCGAAAAACCGTCAATCAAACGACAAAGCCCAGACATTATGAGCCAAGCGCATCAATTAACGGTTCTTCGATCCCTCCACCTTAAAGGGCACCCCAACCCGACAGTCTGCCAGAGACGAAGTCCCGAAAGCAGACATCCTCGCAATTTACATCATTCGGACGATTTCTTAAGCACTGCCGCAACACTCTCCGCAAGGGACGTCGGTGGCCGTCCGATCAGAGCCGAGAGCTGCCGTCCGTCATCAAAAAGCGCGCCCTGTGACGCGGCGATGTCCCAACCCGCAATGGCGTGTGCCAGTCCATCGGGAAGACCTGCTCCGATAAGCGCTTTGGCGTAATCGGATTCAGTCAGATTACAGTATGGAATATCCTTTCCGGTCTGTCGCGAGATCTCTGCCGCCAGATCGGAAAGCGTCCAGGCATCGTCACCTGCGAGTTCATAGACTTTCCCGACATGGCCCGGGCCTGTTGCAACGACAGCAAGCGCTTGTGCATAATCAGCGCGAGCCGCAGAAGAGATACGACCGTCTCCGGCACTCCCGATGAAAGCCCCTCCTTTCAGTGCAGCTCCAACGGAACCAGTATAATTTTCGGTGTACCAACCATTGCGCAGGATCGTGAAAGACAGGCCGGACAATCTCAGGTCGGCTTCGGTCGCACGATGCTCGTCAGCCAATGACAGAACGGACGTGTCCGCATGCAGGACACTGGTATAGAGAATGGTCCGCACTCCGGCCGCCTTTGCGGCTGTGATCACATTGCGATGCTGGGTGACACGCTGGCCGATTTCGTTCGATGAGATCAGGACCAGGGTTTCCACTCCCGTCAGACCTGGAGCGAGTGTCTCGATTCTCGTGTAATCGAATTCTCGCGTTTCGATGCCCTTAACTGCGACTTTTGACGCCGTGCGTGCGAGAGCGACGATGTTTCCCGCGTTTGTCCGGCCTTCAAGAGCGTTGAGAACAAGATGACCGAGCTGACCGCTCGCACCGCTAATCGCTATCGTCATGGCTTATTTCCCTGATCGTCATTTGTGACGTGTCCAAGGATAGGACTATTGCTTCTTATTCGTAAGTACATACATAAATGTAAGTATGAAGAAAAATTCAAAAGTTCAGGGAGAACCCCTGTCGGCACAACTCCGTCGAGGCGACCTGATGGTTGCTCAATGCCCTTCGCGTGAGGTCCTCAAGCACATAACCAGTCGTTGGGGAGTTTTGGTTCTGATTGCGCTACAGAATGAGACACATCGTTTTGGCGAACTACGTCGTCTCATCGGCGGAGTGAGTGAGCGTATGCTGGCTCAGACACTTCAATGGCTTGAAAGCGACGGCCTTGTAGATCGGGTCGCACTTAATGTGGTCCCGCCCCATGTCAAATACAGCCTTACGCCGCTGGGGCAGGAGGCGGCAGAAAAAGTCTCCGCACTTGCAGACTGGATTGAGACGCGGCTACCCAGCATCCTCGCGTCAAAAGGCGAAGAGCCATGATCCGACGAATGACAGATGTCATTGCGAGGCGGCAGAACGCTATCATAACCATGAATGCTATGTCTGCTGTCTTCAGAATACGAGCTACGCTGTAACCGATAAAAGTAGGTGTCGGATGAAGGGTTAGGGCTCGCCATCTGCGATGCCTTCTCACGAGAGGAGGCTTCTGGACAGCAGAAAATCAATACTCCTTCGGAGTAGTTTTTTTCTTACTGGGGCTAACGAAAGGAAACGGGTTGTTCTCCCGTACAGCGTTTGAAACCAGTGGGCATGATTTTGTATAGATTATCGTTCAGGTTTGAGATGTGCCGTAACAGTTATTGTCGAATTGGATGAAGTCCGCTTTCAGGCTATGCACCGTTTCTGATCTATAATCGAGATGTAGGCGACTGCCGCCTGTCTGCTCCTGTATCGCTGAACAGACAGGCGGATCAGGGGAAAGCAGAAAGTCCCGTTTGGGTCAAAAAAGGCAATCTGACCGTTACCCCGCTTCCCCCATCATATCTCGGGCATGATTGGCGAGACGATGCAGATCGCTATCAGGCGTGTCTGCGACCATGCTGATCCCGAGCCCGTCCTGCGCCCAGATATAGCCCGGCATATGTCGCATAGGGCGCATGGGAGCCGTCATGTCATGGCCGTACATGGGTCGAACGAATAGGGTAATCCGGTTGCCATTACCTTCCTTGTAGAAAAAGACGCAGGCAGGACCATGATCCGTCGTGACCAGTTGTCCGCCTGTGAGTTGATAACCCGCTGCCGACAGATCGGGGGGACGAACCGGTCGCCCGAGCGTCCGACCGCCCCATGCCGCCAGTTGCGCGACATTGCCTGACGAGATTGTGCTGCCCTTACCGGCGTCATGCACGATCGTCGCCTCCTGCTCGACGGAGGCCAGGCCGAGGGGCACTTCCCGGTCACGAAGCATCCATCCGCCGCCCAGTCCCAGAGACAGGGCCAGCACGACAGAAGCTGCCATCTGCGGCATGCTGAAACGGCGGGCTCTGCGTCGTTTCAGCCGGGTGATGTTGAAACGCGCCGGTACGGGCTGTCGGAGTTCGGCATCCATCGTCGCCCGCAACAGATCGCGTTCCGCACGCCATGCCGTGACCCGCGTTCGTGTATCGAGGTTGGTATCCAGCCACGTCTCTACGGTTCTCCGCCGTTCGGGAGACAGAAGATCATCGACCCAGGCTTGGAGATCGTCCTCAGTCACGGGGCGGTCGGGCCGTGTCATTTTACCCTCCTGAGCATGGGAAGCTCCTCATGTTCGACAAGCCGGTGCAAGGCCGTCCTGGCCCGCGACAGCCGGGACATCACTGTACCCACCGGCACCCCCAATATGTCCGCGACCGTCGCGTATTCCAGCCCTTCGACACCGACCAGTATCAATACCTGTCGGTGGTCGTCGGAAAGACGTTCGAAGGCGCCCGCCACTTCCTTCCATTCCAGATGGGGAATCTGCCCCGCCTCCTGCATCGGTTCCGGATCGGTCGTTTCCATGAAGGAAACCAGACGCCGCAGACGCCGCCAATGGCTGACATTGAGGTTATGCGCGATGGTGAACAGCCAGGGCCGCAGGTCCGGCCCACAACGCACCTGATCCATCCGGGTCAGGGCACGCTCCAGGCAGTCCTGCACCAGATCGTCGGCCTGATGCGGGTCACGTGTCAGCACACGGGCATACCGTCTCAGGGCCGGTATGGCGTTCTGCAACCTGCTATCATCACCGTCGTTCAATCCTGCACGTGCCTCATATGGTTTCCGGTATCGCTGCTGATGAAGACGCCTCTGGCGTCTGTTTATTCCCGCCCGGACAGGGCGACTGCAAAATATTTCGCAATGCACGCAGCACAAAGGGAATAGATCCGTTCTGTCGGGCGTCTTGCCATCAGACGCTTTCAAAGGATCGAAAACCATGGCAACGAAGCCACTCGTGCCCTCTGCCTCAGCCTTACGCTGGCTCGGTGTGATCGCGGCACCGACGGCCCTGGCGCTGAGTTTCCTGTGGGCCGGCGGCGGGCTGACGCCCCATCGCCTGACACAGACCAGCCTGCTGGATGCCCTGCGTGCAGTGGACGGCACGCACCCCGGCTTTCGGCGCAATCACGCCAAGGGTGTGTGCGTGACGGGCTGGTTCGAAGGTAACGGCAATGCTGCCAGGATTTCGGCGGCGTCCGTCCTCCAACCGGGTAGAGTTCCCGTGATCGGACGTTTCGCCCTCGCGGGCGGTATGCCCTTTCAGGCTGATGCGCCCGCAAAGGTCCGCAGCCTGGCGCTGCGCCTGAAACCAGCCGATAGCCAGGAGTGGCGCATGGGCATGAACGACATCCCGGTCTTTCCCGTCCGGACCCCGCAGGAGTTTCAGGACCTCCAGCTGGCGTCGCGCCCCGACCCGGCAAGCGGAAAACCAGACCCCGCGCGGGTAAAGGCATTCCGGGCGGCTCATCCCTGGTTGCAGGCGGCAGGCGCACAGATCACTCATCGGCCTCTTTCGTCGGGTTTTTCTGATGACACCTATCGTAGTCTAAACAGTTTCCTGTTCGTCGCTAAAGACGGCGCGAAAACAGCCGTGCGCTGGTCCATGGTACCTTTGCAGCCCGTCACACCGGCCGATGGTCACGCGGACGATCACGATTACCTCTTCCGCCAATTGATCAATGACCTTCACGCTCACCCCCTGCAATGGCGGCTGATGGTGACACTGGCGGGTAGCGGCGACGCGATTGATAACCCGAGCAAGGAATGGTCGCGGGATAATCGGCAGATCGATGCGGGAACCTTGACCCTTACAGATATTAAGAGTGAGGAAAACGGCCCATGCACCGGCATAACTTTCGACCCGCTTGTCCTACCCCAGGGCATGATGCTGTCAGGCGATCCGATCCTACAGGCCCGATCTGCGGCCTATATGCGCTCGTTCTATCTGCGTTCCGGCGAACGGCCGACTGCCCCTGCTGTTTCGCCTGAAATGACGGTTCCGCCTACCAACGCGAAAGACAAAAAGTCATGAAAAACGTGAAATCTTTCACCATGCCGTCTCGCGTCCTGCACTGGGTCATGGCCGTCATGATCCTGGCCATGCTCTTCATTGGTGTGTTCATGGCGTCGACCGTTGGATCTGGAGGGTTCGAAAAACCCTCTGGTTTTGAGCCTCTCTCTGTGATCCCATTTCTCCTGCATTGATTGAGGGAATGGAAGATGAAGCAGCCGGGTTCCTTTGATGTTGAAGAACGGCTTGCCCGGTTGAGCGGGCTTGGTGATCAGCTCGAAGCCTTTTCCCGGACTGTGGATTTTGAAGTGTTCCGTCCTGATCTGGAGAAGGCTCTGGCCTATTCAGATGGAAGCAAGGGCGGGCGACCGCCCTGATGTTCAAGATCCTGGTGATCCAGACCCTGAACAATTTGTCCGACGAACGGACGGAGTATCTGATCAACGATCGCCTCTCCTGCATGCGTTTTTTAGGTCCGGGGCTTTCAGATCGTGTTCCTGATGCCAAAACGGTCTGGCTGTTTTGTGAACGCCTGACCCAGGTGGGAGCGATCGAGGGTCTGTTCAATCGCTTTGATACAACCCTGCGGAACGCAGGCTATCTGCCGATGTCCGGCCAGATCCTGGATGCCACACTGGTAGCTGCTCCAAAACAGCGCAATACCAACGCTGAGAAAGCCGACCTCCGGACAGGACGTATTCCTGCAGACTGGCAGGACAAGCGGGCAAAGCTGCCGCACAAGGATCGCCATGCGCGCTGGACGCTGAAGTTCACCAAAGCAAAACGGCAGGATGACGGAACAATCCCCACAACGGATCTCGCTATCCCGTTCTTTGGCTATAAATCGCACTTCTCTATCGATCGGAAATACCGGTTCATCCGGAAATGGAAAACAACACATGCCGCCGCCAATGATGGCGCGCGATTGAGAGAGGGGCTGCTGGATAAAACCAATACGGCCTCAAGCGTCTGGGCAGACACGGCGTATCGCTCCAAAGCCAATGAAGATTTCATGGAAAAGCAGGGCTTTGTCTCAAAGGTCCACAGGAAAAAGCCGCATCTCAAACCGATGCCCCGGCATATCCAGCGATCTAATGCAGGGAAGTCGGTGATCCGATCCCGCGTCGAGCACGTCTTTGCCGATCAGAAATCGCAGACCGGACTATTCATCCGAACTGTCGGTATCACCCGGGCCACCATGAGGATCGGGCTGGCTAATATCGTCTATAATATGCGCCGTTTCCTCTTCCTCGAAAGATTGAACGCGAGCGCGTAGTCATTCAGCGGGGTACAGCCCCAATCTGCTCAAAACGCAGAGCAGAGAGCATCGTAAAAACCGTCAATCAAATCGCCAAGCACATCAATCAAGGGTTCTTCGATCCCTCCATTTTGCGAAATTCCACAGTAAAGCAGAATCCTTCAAAAAACGAACACTAGTTGGCATAAGAAATATTATGCGACCTAGTGGTGGCTGCCCAATGCTACAAAAACAAGGCCATGTGCGTCATGGCGTTCGGCTTCACCACCATCTATAACAAACAACCCATGCGGTGCCGCCCCGTGTGCTCAGGTATGGGATTATTTTTCCATCAAATGGTGCGCGATGCCACTGAGGGTCTTTCGCCTCGCCTCCTGAGAATATAACGGCGTACCGATCAGGAGTTCATCAGGCCTGTACCGCTCTGCGAAAGCGGAAATGTTTTTTGTGACGTCTTCTGCGGTTCCTACGAAGGTATAACGCAGTGTGCTGTCAAGGAGACGCTGTTCCTGACTATTCCAGGACACTGACCGAGGTGCAGGAAAAGTCGAAGGACGTCCCTGACGCAGAGCAATGAAATGCTGCTGTAGAGATGTTGCCGCCTGCTGTGCTTCGATCTGCGTCTCTCCGATGACTGCGTTGATGCCCAGCATGGCATAAGGTGACTGCAGTCGCTCCGAAGGCTCAAACCGCTCACGGTACAGCGTCAGAGCCTCTTCCATCAGATCAGGAGCGAAATGGCTGGCGAATGCGAATGGCAGTCCCATGATGGCGGCCAGATGAGCGGAGAACAAGGACGATCCCAGCAGCCAGACCGGTATAGTCAGCCCCGCGCCCGGAACGGCAAAGACTGCCTGACCCTGTTCCGGTTTTTCAAAATAACGCAGCAGTTCGAACACGTCCTGTGGGAAGCGGTCAGCGGAGGCCGGATCACGACGCAGCGCGCGCATTGTGGCCTGATCGGAGCCGGGCGCGCGTCCAAGCCCAAGATCGACCCGGCCCGGATAAAGGCTTTCCAGCGTGCCGAACGCCTCGGCAATAGCAAGCGGGGCATGGTTTGGCAGCATGATCCAGCCTGCACCCACCCGGATGGTTTTCGTAGCGCCTGCGACATAGCCGATTACTACCGCAGTCGCAGCGGAGGCAATGCCCGCCATTGAGTGATGTTCAGCCAGCCAGAAACGCTTGAAGCCCAGACTTTCCGCATGCTGCGCAAGATCCGCACTCCGATGAAGCGCCTCGGTCGCCGAACTGCCTTCGGTGATGAACGCGAGATCGAGAATTGAAAGTGGAATCATGTGCAACGCCCTGTCAGCAGTTTGCCCATACAGGTGGGGTGAACTGTGGGATGTGCCAAGCAGAAAGGGCCAACCTTCTAAAACTCGAGAATGTTCTTCTCCGATCTCAGAAAGGAATACTGTTCCTGCCACCCTACAGGATACGGTCTATAGAAAAATCAACGATATCTCTCATGAGCCGACGGTAGTCTGCCTCAGCACCGCAGGATATGCATCCGATTGATAGGTTTTTTTCTTTAGAGCTACGTTTTAGAAAATAGATTTTTGATGAGGTTCGAGCCATGAATGCTCGGCTGAGACCAGTTTAGGACCATTATGACGACTTACGCTGCAGGAAAGATTCGAACACGTTGGGCTACGAGCAGCGATCTTCCTGCGTTAAAAAATCTCATCAACAGATCTATCGACGCATTACAGGTAGGATTTCTCACTCCTGAGCAAATCATCGCCAGTCACGCCGTCATGGGTCTGGATACCCAATTGGTTCAAGACGGATCCTATCTCATAGCCGAATATGACGGGGTTTTAGCGGGATGCGGAGGATGGAGTAAGCGCGCAACGCTTTACGGAGGTGATCACAGCAGCGATCTTCGTGATCCTATTCTACTCAATCCTGAACGAGACCCTGCGAGGATCAGGGCAATGTACACCGACCCCGCGTTCACGCGAAAAGGGATCGGCAGTCTTATTTTGAAGCAGTGCGAACAAGCTGCAGCAGATCATGGTTTCAGAACTGCTGAGCTCATGGCCACTCTCAGTGGAGAACCCCTCTACATCGCCTCCGGTTATTACCCTTTAGAAAGAGTTGAAGCCACAGGGGATGGAGTGAACGTTCCACTGATACGAATGCAAAAAAAATTAAAGCTTTAGTCTTAGCTGGCAGGTCTGTACAAATTTTCCAAAAAATAGACCCCTCCCCACCCCCTATGTCCGTTAATTTCTATTATCGGACATAGGGTAGTATGCATGAAATCGTCTCTAAAATGCTCTTCCTATGTGCTGATTTGGAGCCCTTGTCCTCGGACAAAAACAACTCTGGAAAAGATGGTTTCATCGCCTCTGCCATTCCGGGCGTGAGGAATTACACCCCCGCATAGACCCACAATCCTTTATCGGTTGTGCAGCGGCTTTGGGGGGGGGAAGCGAAAGGTCTGCTTTTAGATCCTATTACAAACAAGCAGACATCGTTGATTAGTCTCCTTCGCTTCAAACGAAAAATTGATTACTTAAGACTCTCCAAATCATCTAGGTGTTTAGTCCCGTGGTTTGATGGGTTGGATTATGGAAGCGTTTGACGGTTGCTTCCTTGATTGTCCGGTTCATCCGCTCAACCTGACCGTTCGTCCAGGGATGATTGGGTTTCGTCAGACGATGTTCGATCCCGTGAGCTTCGCAGATCATGTCGAAGCGCATGGGGCGAGACCAGGCCGTATTGCGGTTACGGGGCTGATCAGCGAACTGGATGCCGTTATCGGTCAGAATGGTATGGATCCGGTAAGGAATGATGCTCAGGAGATATTCGAGGAATTCCCAGGCGGTCTTCCGATCGGCTTTCCCGACGAGTTGTGTGACAGCGAACTTGCTGGTCCGATCGATGGCGACGAAGAGATACAGCTTGCCTTCAGCAGTCTGGACCTCGGCAATATCGATGTGAAAAAAGCCGATGGGATAGCGTTTGAAACGTTGTCGTCTGGGCTTGTCTCCCTCGATATCCGGAAGCCGGGATATTCCGTGGCGCTGCAGGCAGCGATGCAGGGCCGAGCGTGTCAGATGGGGAATGCTGGCCTGCAGGGCATAAAGGCAGTCATCCAGCGGCAGCAACGTATGCCGGCGAAACGCCACGATCATTGCTTCGTCCGTCTCGGACAGAACTGTGGATCGCGGCTCTTTGGGACCTGTCTTCTGATCCTCAACCGTTTGACGCTTCCGCCACTTTGCAACTGTTTTCGGGTTGACCCCGAACTTCTTGCTCAGCGTCGCGAGCGAAGCCTGCGATCGCTGTATTGCTGCTCGCACGGCGTGCGTGGTCGTGGCGCTGCCATGACGTATCTGTCCCATAAGGCTTCCTTCCACTCGCGTGAAAATACCACACCATCAAACCCCGGGACTAAACACCTTATGTGTTTCCAGCCTGTTATGATGGCCTCATGAACGACCCTGGCCAGGGTCGTTCATGAGGTGAGATACAGCGCTTAACACCTGGTAGCCTGACCACGTTTTCTAGCAGGCTGATCTCGCCTCTCTTCACCGTCTCGAACAGTTGACGGCGGCCCGGTTCCGGGACCGCGAACATAAGAAAGAGAGAGAGTGATATGTCTTCGGAAACGGTCATTGGAGTAGATGTGTCTCGAGACTGGCTTGATGGCTTTTGCCTGCCAGAAAAGCAGAGATTTCGTTTTCAGAATTCACCTGATGGCCATGCCAGATTACTGGAAACTCTTCAGAGTATGCCGGACGGTCTCACGGTTGGATTTGAAGCCACCGGTGGACAGGAATGGGCACTCTGGCGTGTTCTCATCAGTATGGGACTCAATGCCGTCCAGTTGCCTCCAGCACAGATCAAAGCTTTCGCACTCGCCATGGGGAAACGCGCGAAAACCGATCAGATCGATGCGGAATTGATTGCGCGCTTTATGGCTTTTCGTCCAGAAGCAGGACGAACACTGCCGGATGAGAAGCTCCAGTTTCTGCGGGCACTGACGGTGCGCAGAGCTCAGATGGTGGAGGCACGTAAACGGCTTTCTGCCCAGATTTCGGCGCGCCGCAAGCAAGGTGTGAGCGCTGAACTGGAGGAGATGGACAGCAGTCTCAAAGCATTTCTCGAAAGCCAGATCAGCGAGCTTGAACAACGGATTGAAAAGCGTTATCGCAAAGGCAGAAGAACTCTCCGCCATAGCAGAGCCTCTCCGTTTCATTCCTGGTATGGGCCCGGTATCAGTCGCCATGCTTCTCGCAGAAATGCCAAAGCTCGGCCCCATGACAGCGACAGAAGCCGCTGCCATGACCGGACTTGCGCCAATGGCTCATGATAGTGGCGCGATGCGTGGGAAACGGGTCATTTCAGGGGGAAGAAGATCTCTCCGCCACGTGCTGTTCCAGGCAGGATTGGCAGCTGCCTGCCATAATCCAGTTCTGAAAGCTGTTGCCAAGCGCATGAAAGAGCGGGGTAAACCACATAAACTAGTGATCGTCGCTATCGCACGGCGCCTCATCACAATCGCCAACGCTATCCTCAAAACTGGAGTGCCATGGCGCATTAGCTCCGCCGCTTAAACACAGTTGCTAGGCGGCCTTGCCCATTTTACTGGTCTGCCGCTTATCGATCTGCGGGGTGACGTCGCGATTGTCACATCCTACCTCATGATTATTCATCTTGACCATGAAGGTCATCGACGCGAACTGCCAAATCATGGGGCCTCGACGGGATACCGCATTCACCGCGTGGTCGTGAACCGTTGGGAGCTTGAACGGCACAAAGGTCGCTGGATGATTGCCAGGCGCACCCTTCTGCCCGTCGACGGGTCGGCTGAGCAGCAGGAGCTGCTGCGCAGGGGTTTGAATGGGGTGTATCGCAGATCATTGGGATCTGAAGAGAACGAAGACCCGATCGACGGATAGTTGATGGTGTCGCAAAACGCCGCAGGTTGGTCAGTTTCTTACAACGATGGCCGACCAGAGACAGCAACGCCGCCCAAAGCCAGAATAATGGCGGCTATGAAGGCAGAACTTATATTGCCAGGGAGATATTCCAAAAACGATGACAGGAATTGCCCCATAAAAATGGCAACAGACAGGTAGGCAAGTGCTGAGCCGCGTTCGACAGAGTGGGTGCGTTCGATCGTCAGGTGATTGACGAGGGGAACTGTCAGTCCGAAACCGGTCCCGAGCATGATTGCAGCGCCAATCATCGGGACTGCCGTCATCATGGAAGCAAAAAGTGCATGGGCGGCTGCATAGGCCAGAAAGCCCGCCCGCAAAGTGTTTTGCTCCCCGATACGCCGACAGATTTTTGGGAGAAACCACGCTGCTCCTACAGCGACAAGAGAGACGAATGACAGAAAATACCCTGTTTGCGCCTCGGAGAAGTGAATGCCTTCCAGCCGTCTGGGCAAGGAGATGATCGCTGTGAAGAACACGGTCATGGAGAGGAGAGCGGCTATATATATTCGCGCCAGTTTGCCCAGAACAGAACCTCGATCTGCTTCTGTTTGGGGTGACGCAACGGGTTTGACTGGCGGATACGGTACGAACAGTTCGACGAGGACGAGAAAGACCCAACTCATCAGATAGAGCGAAAACGGCCATTGCCATCCCATACTGGCGAGGAGTCCTCCCAGAGACAGGAAGATAACGCCTCCCAGTTCAATGGCCATGCCCTGGAGTGCGATCATCTTGAGCCGCGCGTGTCCCTCAAAAAAATCGGATAAAAGCCCTGTGCCCGAAGCCATCACGATCGCTGTTGCTCCCCCGAGCAAAAGCCGGTCAGAAAAGATCAATACTGCGTTGCTCAGCCATATACATGCCAGCCCGAGCGCTCCGTACAGAGCGAGGCCAATACGCAAGGCCTGGCGAGAGCCAAGGCGTGTAATCAGGTGGCCGGCAAAGGGGCCAAAGATCACTACGCCGAGTGAGGGCAAGGTGACCAGCCAGCTTGCTTCCTGGGAGAGACCGAGAGCCGTCGCGATGCCGGGCAGGCCAGGTACGATAACGCAGCCGACCATGATCGTCAGACATGCGACACAGAGCAGAGCAAAGACGCCCCTTCGCTTTAACATGGACATTTCCTGTTTGGGCAATCTAAATACGAGACCAAGGTATCATAATATATACGAGACCGGCGTACCGCAATGACGAAAATGACAACCTCTACTCGCTCTCCGGGGCGCCCGCGCGATAATAAAGTTGGGCCAAGCCTGTTGGCGGCAGCCCGGCAGCTCGTCCTGCAACACGGATATTGCGGTGTCAGCATCCAGATGATTGCAACAGAGGCTGGTGTTGGCAGGCAGACGCTCTATCGCCGATGGCCGAGTAAGGCTGAACTCGTTCTGGCCGCGTTCCTGGAAAGCGCTGGTGATGCGGACGTTCTATCGGACGGCCGCGCCGAGAAGCGGTTGCTGCATTTTCTGGTCAACGTGTTCAGGAACTTGCAGCAGGATGGACCTGCGATCAGGAACCTGATTGCGTCCGCGCAGGACGATCCCGAATTTCTAAAGAGTTTCCGGGCCGGTTTTGTTGAGCCAAGAGCGGAAATCGTCGCCACCATTTTTCGTGACGGCATTGCAAACGGAGAAATCCTGGAAGATGCCGATGTGGAAATGGCGGTCGCCGCGTTTCATGGTGCATTTTGGTATCACCTTCTTCTGGGAGGCAAACTTGATGCTGAATTCGCGCAGCGCCTTACGAGGCTCATTATGAAAAGTATTTCAAAAGAGCCTCGTGAAGAGGAACTATTGAAATAGTTCATTCACCATGTGGACAGCGTCCAGATAAAATTATTTGAATTTATTCATCTATGTTTGACCGTATCGCCTGAATGGGAGCCATCGTGCCGAAGACTCTATCCCGGCGGATGAGCGCGTGGAACAAAGCGGCTGCAATATGAGCGAGGATATCTGCTGAAGTTCTGCGGAAGTCGATCAGACCGTTTGCTGATTCAGTCTCTAGCAACTGTGTTTAAGCGGCGGAGCTAATGCGCCATGGCACTCCAGTTTTGAGGATAGCGTTGGCGATTGTGATATGAAACACCGAAACGCTTCTCAATCACCCGCTTCAGATCAATACTGCGCCAACGGACCACACAGCCTCGGTTACGATCAGGTCCGGCGACGATCAATGCCGAGAGCTCCGCCTGCTGGTCCGCCGTCAGGCGGCAGACAGAGGCATTGCACCATTGATACCGCAGGCCGGCTGGGCCTGCAGCATTGAACCGGAGCACCCAGTCCCGCAGGGTTTGCCGGTCCATGCCACCGATCCGCGCCGCTTCGCCTCGACTGCTACCCTCACGCACCGCAGCCAGAGACAAAAGGCGCCTTGCAACATTCGCATCCCGTGTACGAGCGGCCAGCCACCGAAGCGCATCAGCCGTATAATCCGTCCGTAAAGCAATCGCTCTAGCCATACCCGACCCTCCGTCCAAGGACTGAATCAGAACAGCCTTCGGTATCATTATCAGGTGGACGTGTGGCGCGGGAACTGACGGCCCTGGTGGAAAGATATGGCAAACCCTCATGATTGTCAGTGACAACGGTACGGAGTTCACATCCCATGCCATCCTGAAATGGGCGGATGAGATGAAGGTTGAATGGCATTATATCGCCCCCGGGACACCGCAACAGAGCAGTTTTGTCGAAAGTTTCAACGGCCGGTTGAAGGATGAATGCCACAACGAGACGCTGTTCACGTCTCTCAGCCATGCCCGACAGGCTCTGGCTGACTGGCGGGAAAGACTACAATACGGTGCGCCCCCATTTCCAACTGGGTGGCAGAACACCGGATCAGGTTGCCAGACAAGTATCTCGGGGGCACGCCCACGAGATACTTGTCATCCCATCAACCCAAAGCCATAAAAAACGGGGTACGTCAAAAAGAACCGTCAATCAGAACGTCCAAAGCCGCGAATCAGAAACAAGACACATCAACCCAACGGTTCTTCGGTCCCTCCAGCTTCGTCCCTTAGCGCGTTGCCACTTTGCGGCGAGCTAGAAGAAAAATGATAATCAAAACAAACAATCCTGCAGCAGCTATTCCTGCAACACTCATGCTATGAGCGTAGCGTGCTATAAAGGGCTTGGGGCCGCCACGTTTGAGCAGTTCGACATCGCTAGCGCTGACATGCAAGGCGTCATTCCCAAATCTGGAGAGAACATAGTTTGCAACAGCGGCAACCTGCTCGTTGTTCAACTGGCCTTCGAAGGCTGGCATCGCAACGGTTCCGTTGTTGGTGGCACGGTCCACGCCTTTGAGGATGGCCATAACCAGGTTCTGAGACGTTGGACCACCGACAATGGTGTTCGAGGTCAGTGAAGGATAGAACTGGTCATGTGTCCCCTGCCCGTTCAACTGATGGCACGAGGCGCACGCACCGGTGTACAATTCCGCACCATTGGTGCTTGTTCCCAGTGTCATCGCATCAGGGCTGCGGTCGATCGGTGCGTCAAGCTTTGCGAGGTCTGCGAGCTTTGGCGTGCTGAAGCTGAAGCCCGGAGCTTTCTGGTTCGGGTCCCGAACAGGCTTGACGGTACGCAGGTACTCGACAATCGAGGTCAGGTCAGAATCAGTGAGGTGACGCAGACTGTGTTCGACCGCTTCTGCCATGCCTCCTGCCGCCTGGCTTTTGCCATGAGCACTGCCGTCACGCAGATAGGACTTGATGTCTTCGTCACTCCATCCGCCAATGCCACTGACAGGATCCGAGGTGATATTTGGTGCGTGCCACCCCCCGAGGTCCGCACCGCCGAGAAAGCGGCTCTGGTCTTCAGACATGGCAATGTTACGCGGTGTGTGACAAGTCGAACAATGAGCCAACACGTTGACCAGATACTCACCGCGCTTGGCGCCCCCCTCTTGTGTGGTTGCGGCGGGCATGGGCTTTCCGCTCGCATACAGCACGTTCCATCCCGCCATCAACCAGCGCTGGGAAAATGGAAAGGGAAGGTTCGTTTTCTTGACCGGGGCCTCATCGACAGGCGCGGTACCTTGCATAAAATACACATATAACGCGTGAATGTCAGCATCACTGATACCGGAATATGAGGTATAGGGCATCGCCGGGTAAAGATTACCTTCAGGGGCGACGCCTTCACGAACGGCTTGAGCAAACTGGCCTTCGGTCCAGTTGCCAATACCGTAGGTTTTTGAAGGCGAGATGTTGGAGGCAATGATGTCCCCCAGCGGTGAAGAAATGACGTAACCGCCACCATAATCTTTGCCACCCGGATTGGTGTGGCAGGCCATACAATCTGCCGCGCGGGCAATGTAAGCTCCCTTTTTAATGAAATCGTCAGTGCCATCCTGAGCCATCGCGAAATGCGGGATGGCGGCAAGGGTGAGAAGGCCAAGACCAGCGATGAGAGAACGTGTCATGACTCAGACTTCCTTGGCGATAATATCGGCAGCGCGAATGGCGAAGGCTACGCCTGTCAAGGTCGGGTTGACGACACCGCAAGCCGGGATGACGCCAGTTGTCGCCATGAACAGGTTACTATGGTCCCAGGCCCGGCAGTCCTTGTCGACCACCGAGGTCTTGGCATCATTACCCATAATGACGGTTCCCATGATGTGGTCACGGTTCTGCCAGCCGGTATTGTCGTTAATAACTGTACCACCCATCGTCTGAACGAACTTTGCGTAATCTGCCTTGGCTTTGACAGCTCCGCGCTCAATGTAATCATCGGTGTTGTAGTGGACGGTCATGGTCGGAATCCCCAGCGCGTCCTTGCGGGTCGCCGAGGGCTGAATGCGGTTTTCAGGGTTTGGAAGCAGTTCGAACACCGAGGAGATATCCACCCAACGTGCCGCCCAGTCCTTGATTTTTTCATCGAGTTCAGGTCCCACGATACCCTGGGACAGAAGATGCTGTGTGATGGCTCTGTTTGGCACGGTGTTGGTCAAGGCATGTTTGATGGCAGAGTGTTCACGACGAAACTCACCATCACGCCAGTTGAAGATGCCACCTTGCTGAACCTGCCCGCGACCTGGCCACAGCGGTTCGTCTGCCAGGAACTGCAGCCCCATGCCAGTATGGTCCATAATGTTGCGCCCGACCTGGTCGGACGAGTTGGCAACATCAGACATGAGCAAAAGTTTTGGGGTCTCCAGGCCGTTTGCAGCGATGATGAAATACCGTGCAGTCAGGCGGATGTCTTTGTGATCGGACGTTCTGTAGTGCGCTGCGACAATTTTGCCGTCCGAGCCCTTCTCGAGCTTATAGACCGTGGCGTCCTCGATAACTTTGCCGCCCATTTTTACGACGTGCTTAGCATGGACATCGCCGGAATACATGGCCCCGATGGGACAGACGGGCATGCAGTTGTTGTTGCCTGAGCAGCCAGGGCGACCATCCCAGGGCTGATTGGTGCGTGCGTTGGGCTCATGGATGAAGTTGAACCCTTCCGGAGCCAGGCGGGCCTTAATGCGCTGGAAGTAGTAGGTTTCCGCTTCGGGAGGCACTGGATACGGTGTGGAGCGGTGTGGAAACTGGCCTGCTCCGCCCTGCCCGGACTGATCCTGCGTGTCGCTGCCGGCCACACCAAGATTGAACTCGGCGCGTCCGTAATAAGGCTCCAGTTCATCATAGGAAATAGGCCAGTCGCGCCCGACACCATAAAGGGTCCTGAGCTTCATATCGTTGGGCAGGAAGCGCCAGGTGGCCGCTGCCCAGTGCCAGGTTGTACCACCGACCAGGCGGAGCATTCCGGGAAGGAATTTAAAGCTACCTGTGTTCTCAATATAATCGGGTGAGAAAGATGTCGGCGCCCAGGGTTGGTTCGGGTAGGGGTCGTTATGGTTGCCTTTCCGCGGAGACGAACGAAAGTTCTCAACGATTTTCCAACGCGGGATCCACCTGCCGGATTCCAGGACAATGACAGACTTGCCCTGTTTGAGAAGTTCATAGGCTGCGTTGCTGCCAACTGCGCCTGAGCCGACGACAATCACGTCTGCATCGTATTGAGTGGTCATGATTCTACCTACCTGAAATCAGCAATCAACCAGCGCTCTGGCTGGCGGGTGGGTTCACCCAGTAATTGGTGTGACCACGGGAATAACTTGGGATGACGGTTGTGTCGGCTGTCGGCGCGTACATCAGGGCGCCCACATAGGTGACGAAGGTTGCGTCATCGACAGGATGGCCCACGGCGGGCGTGGCGTCCATGAGGGGTGTGCCCGTATAGCCCAGATACCATGCGGAAATGATGCTCATCGCAACAGGAGCCTGATTCGCATTCTGCTCAGCAAACTGCTTGAAATCGGACATGTCCTTCAGACCATAGGTCTTCATGGCGCTGATGAGGCTACCGACCTTCTGGGGGAAGCTGCTGTCCAGGGCCGTCAGGGCTGTGAGGATCCTGTTGGAAATTTCAAGATTGAGTCCTGACTTTCCTGTCAGGGTTCCACACAGGTCATGAAACTGCGAAAGGGTGACGAGACCGGCTGCGCGCGCAAAGCCCGGAAGGCTGCCGAGAGCTGGAAGCGTCAACGAGGTTGCGAGAACCTGCCGGCGGGAGAGACCCTTTTTTGTGAAGCGCATAGAGATAGATCCTCAAGTTCTGAAATACCGTTCTGACAGTGACGCAGGCTTTAACACCCTCAACATCCCGTCTTCCCTAGAAGGCAACATTCAAAGCACTGCTCAGTACAGCAGCGTCGTTAAAAACCGTCGTTCCACCGACATGGTTGACGTACTGGAAGTCGCCCTGAAGGGTGACACCGGTCCGGACATGATAGGTGTAATACGCTTCATAAATGGTCTCATGGCCCTGAATGCCGTATGGCGTTCCGAAATTGGCACCGACCAGCGCCAAACCGTTGGCAAGAGCAGCCTGCTGGGACAAAACCGCACTGCGGGAGAAATGGGCCCACTGGAAAGCGATGCCGATACCGTCCTCCGGGCGGCCCCACAGATGCCCTGTATCCATAAGCGCCGCGACGATATGGTGGTTGATCTGTGAGGTTTTACCGTCTGCGTAGGCGTATTGAGCACCGAAGACGAGGCCGTTGGATGGGCCATCGCCGTGTCGAACCAGCATCTGGTCTGCCATGACCCATACAGACGTCTGACCGCTTTGTTTGCGAGCGGGCAGACCCGTGACAACCCATGGCCGCCCGTTGATGTCCTCATACAGGTTGTTGTAGCGCGAGTTGTCGTACATCACTCCAACCTTGTAGTGACCGATCAGCTTGTCGTGTCCGAATTCAGGAATCCAGCCAATTTCAGCTTCCGTTGAAAGTTTGCCCAGATTGGATTGTCCCTAGGACCAGCCGGAGATACCGCCGTTATATGAATGTGGCGAGACGGCGAAGACACCTCCCATGACATAAACATGAGGATTGGGCATCAGGCGCAGCACCCCACCGATATTGCCAGAAGGCCAGTCCCGCCCGCCTACGAGGTACTTCGTCGGCGTGACGTTTCCGCACATCCAGACGTTCATGAAGTTACACACCCAAGGGGCATTGTTGAAAAACGTCCCGGTCGGGATCCAGCCGGTGGCCAGGTCGATTTTATGGTTGAACCAGGATTTCTCGAAATATGCCCAGACGAGATGGGCAACGACGTTTCCACGCGCACCGTAGATCTGCTGAACCTGATTGCCGTTATCACCAAAGGAGCGGCTGAGATTGGTTCCGTGCCCATTGACGATGAGGGTGTGCAGCCACAAATCATCTGACCACTGACCGGTTCCAAAAAGCTTGCGAAAGTCGATATCGACGGTGCTGCCAACCTGACCTGCAACGGTGTAAGTTTTCTTGCGACCTCCTGATACATTTCCGGAAATCCCTTCGTACAGGGCAAGAGCGACATAAACGCCGTGCTTTTGAAGCCAAGGCTGTATCCCGCCCCAGTCTCCGAGGGCGTGCGTCGTCCCATATGGTGCACCGAATGATGGGGCCCCATAGGGCGATTGCAGAAAACCGGGGATAGTCTGCTGCAGGTTTGTCATTTTCACAGATGCAGGCGAGCTCTGGGTGTTGGTCGCATTATCAGCGTAAGCTGCGGACGAACTCGCAAGCAGTGTTACAGCGGCAGCGAGGCAGCAGCGCCAAAGACGGTTAGAGCTCATACAAAGACAACTCCAGCGCGTCAGAGAGCGTTAGCAGCGGCATGGACGACTGCGAGATCCTTCGAGCCATCGGGAGTGCTTATGGCAATGGAGCCGACGACGGTTTTGCCGACGAAGAGCGGAACACCACCTGGGTTGCTTGAGAGATCCGGCACAGCGAGATTGTGAACCTCTCCTTTGACCAGCCCTTCATAGGACACGTTGGTGTCTGTCTTGAAAATGGCGGCCGACTTGGCTTTTCCTAATGCTGCAGAGAGACAATTGGGAGTAGCATTCACCTGACGCTCGACATAGAGAGGAACGCCATCAGGGTCCGCGATAACGATACAGCCATTAATGTGCTGCTCGGCTAAAGCTTTGCGGGCGGCCGACGCCATCTTCAAAACATCTGCGTCCTCGAGTGCTGGCTTTTGCTCAACAGCCAATACCTGGCTTGCAGAGCCAAGGAACGTAGCGATTAAGATAGATGAGGTAACAAAAAAGTTGTTTTTCATAACATTCCTATGTTCGATTCGCTCTGCATACGACATTGAACATAATACGACGCTTGAAAATTCCGTGATCAGCACACAGTTGCGTTTTTATTTTAATGCCTGAGCCTGATGGGCTCGTCGAAAAACGGACCACCGGAGGATATGCGGGACCCGGATCTGGGCCTGGGTGATTTTCACGACGAGGCGACGGATTTCCTGAATTGACCACTGGATAAGCTTTTGCGCGTTGGAAGCGGTCTTTTTTTGAGCGCAAGGACGTTCGCCTGGGAGCGCACGGCGGCCATCATGGCGTGGGCGAGCATGACCAGAGAGACGTGGCGGTGCCAGCCGTGCCAGGAACGGGTCTCGTTGTGGTCAAGGCCAAATTCGTTCTTGGCGGTCTCAAAGCCTTCCTCGATCCGCCAGCGCGCGCCTTCAACGCGGGCCAGCGTTTCAAGCGGCGTCCCCTGGGGGCACCAGGTTATGAAATAGCGCAGATCGCCATCAGCGGGATTGCGGCGGACCAGCAGGCCTCGGGTCCATGTTCCGGTCAGGGTGTCAGCATATTCCGACGCGTGGAGATCGGCCATCGGGCAATACAACCAGTCATACCATCGCTCGCCCTTGGTACCGTGCCCGGCCGAACACCGGACCCAGGCTTCGTCAGGCAGGGTGTTGATAATCTCGCGGGCCTCGGCGACCCACATCACGTCAGGTCGCCAGGAGTAAAACCAGTGGTTGGCATTCACGCCCAGCACGAAACCTTTGCCCGTGCGGCGTAGAGCCATTTCCAAATCGCCGACACCATACACGCTGTCGCCCGCGACCCAAGCGAACGATATGTCGGCATCCAGCGCACGTCCGATCATCGTAGTTGCCAGCGCCGGTTTGGTGGCAAAGCGGATATCATCAGGAACATGCGCCGCTGGTGGGCATGTCGCGCCCTGCGGGTACTGCGGACACTGGCGGATCGCCTATAACAGCTGCCGCAACCGTCACTGTCCGCGCTGTCAGGTGAACGCCGCGCGGACATGGCTGGCCGAGCGGGAGGCCGATCTGCTGCCGGTCGGGTATTTCCATGTCGTCTTCACCCTGCCGGCACGGATTTCGACCGACGCCCGTCTATAGAGAGAGGAAGGCCCACGACGAAAATGAGAAATGCGGTAGTCCAAGGTTGGGATGCACAGTTTGCCCGACATTACGCAGAATCCATCGCCTGTCAGATCCTAAATTTAGCTGCGTCCGATTTTGGGAAGTTGCAGACACCGTCTGAACGACCGCTTTGAAGGCGTAAGCCGCCTGTCTGCTCCTACATCACTGAGCAGATAGGCAGTTTAATGAAAGTCAGCCTGAGATCAGTTCGTAGAGTCGGGATTGCGAACATATCACCATATCATCACTATTGATCAACTGCCTACGCGCTTCCCTCGATAAGTGAACGTAGGCCGACCGTAGCAACCGCTGCGACCTGCTCCAGACATACACAGCTGACACCATCTCGCGCAGCAGCCGACATGCCGGCCATTGTCACCGTCACGACGTCGGTTGCGATTAATGCTACCGCTGGTGCCCCGCGGGCGATGAAGGCTTGCAGCTTTTCACGACGGATCTGAGCAACGCGCATAGCGATGCGCCTTCCTTCGCCGCTACGATCGGCCCGCAACGCTTCAAGGATCAGGCACCCTGCTTGATCACTGCAGGTCGTGTATGTGCGTGCGGCTTCGCCCAGCAGCTCGGCAATACTGTCGACAATCGGACAGTCATCACGAAAGAAGGCCTCCAGCGGCAGAACTTCGGCCACATACGCTTCTGCAATTCGCTCGAAATAGGCGGCCTTGCTCCCAAACGCAGCATAGAAGCTGGCCGGCCGGATACCGAGTGCCTCGGTAATGGCGGCAATACCAAGCGCTTCATAACCGTGCGTGTGAAATAATGCGCGCCCGGTGATGAGAGCGGCATTTGGATCGAACCGGCGGGGGCGGCCACGCGCTCCTTTTGATAATAAATGATCGGTCACTCAAAAACCCTTGACGTTAGTGCTTAATGAATTATGTAGCGATCAATCAACAAATTCAAGGAGCTCCTAATGTTGGCTTCGGCAACACGCAAAATTCTGGTCATCGGCGGCAGTCGTGGAATTGGGGCGGCGATCGTCGCGCGCTTTGCTGCAGAAGGCGACGACGTGTCATTCACCTGGGCTGGATCGCAGACAGCTGCGGAGGCAGTCGCGGCTCGTACTGGCGCACACGCGATCCGCAGCGACGCTTCAGACCGCGATGCGACGATTGCCCTCCTGCGCGAGATAGGGCCGCTTGATGTTTTGGTCTATAATTCCGCCCTTCTGTTGCCAGGCGACCCGCTAACGCTGGAGCCGGATGCAGTAGACCATCTGATCGACGTCAATATTCGCGGCCCTTATTTCGCATCCGTCGAAGCTGCGCGTCAGATGAGTGAGGGCGGCCGGATTATCCTGATAGGTTCTGTGCATGGAGACAGAATGCCGTTCGAAGGTCTTACGGCTTATGGAATGAGTAAATCGGCATTGCAGGGTCTTGCGCGTGGTCTGGCACGAGATTTTGGCGCGCGTGATATCACGGTTAACGTGGTGCAACCGGGTCCGACGAACACCGACATGAATCCTCATGACGGTCCCCTCGTGCAGGCGATGCATGACGAGATGGCGCTCAAACGGCACGGCACAGCAGAAGATGTGGCACACTTGGTGGCCTATCTCGTAGGTCCGCATGCGAGTGGGATCACGGGCGCCATGCACACGATTGACGGCGGGTTCGGCGCATGAATGAAGCGGTCTTATATGTGATCTATCGCGGCACACCAGCCGATCGTTTCGACCGGGTATACTATGTGGAGCGCCACCTGCCGCTGGTGAGGAATGCCTTTGGTGCCTATGGGCTTGTGTCGCTCGCAGCATTCTACCCAGCGAAGGACACTTCCGAAACTGTCGCGATCTGCGAGTGCCGCTTTACCGATTCAGCCAGTATCGAGGTCGCATTCAGCAGTCGGGAAGTTGCGGCCGTCATGGCGGATGTGCCTCGCTTTACCAATCTTGAACCACTGCGCCTGCGCGTATTGCCTCTCTGAGGTTCTGATATGAATTTTCATCACCCATGGTCGAATGCACCGCTACGCAGTATTCGCCGAGGCCATTTCTGGATACCAGGCGAGCGCGTGGTCCAATCTGGCCGCACCTATCAGCGTGCACCGATGTATGTGGAGTGGGAGGCACCCGAACACGTTACACGTCCTTACCCGATCGTTTTGATGCATGGGGGCGGGTTTCAGGGGACGGAATGGTTCGATACGCCCGATGGCCGAGCGGGATGGGCGCAGCGTCTGGTTGAAGCAGGTTATGCAGTGCTAGTGATCGACCGGCCGGGGCACGGGCGTTCGCCCCTGCATACGGACATCACCGGGGCAATGGGACCGCCGTTTTCCTATGAAGGCGGCCGTCAGATCTATTTCCCTGGTACCAATCCGCGCCATACACAATGGCCGTTTGCTGCGGATAACGAGTCGGCAATGGACGATTTTATCGCGGGTTATGGGCCATTGCCCGCTGATTTGTGCGTCTCCCAGACGATGGATGCCGACCGGACCGCAGCCCTTTTGGATAAAATTGGCCCTGCGATCCTGCTGACGCATTCTGCCTCCGGCCCGGATGGCTGGCTGGTCGCTGATCGGAGACCTGATCTCGTGCGGGGTATCGTTGCGATCGAGCCAATGGGGCCGCCTTTTGCGACCATTCCCAACATCGGACCGATGACGTGGGGCGCTGCTGCCGCGCCACTGGCGTTCGAACCGCCTGTGAGCGATGCAACGGTCCTGCAAGCTGCAGAGCCAGGTACGTATCGCCTGCCGTCTCTGGTCGGATTGCCGATCCTGATCGTGACCGCCGAGGCTAGCGACTTTGCCGCCGCAAGCCTGCCCACTGCTGCATTTTTGAATAATGCGGGGGCTTCAGCCGAGTTGATGCACCTGCCGGATTATGGCGTGCACGGCAACGGACATGGCTTGATTTACGAGAAAAACTCTGACGAAGCACTGGCTCCAGTACTGGCATGGCTTGCGCCGAACACAGAGGCGTTAGCATGAAGATAGCCTTTATCGGCCTCGGTGCGATGGGTCGTGCTATGGCCACCAATCTGGTCCGCAACGGCCATGACGTTTCCGCTTGGACTCGCTCGGGCCGCACGCTTGCAGGTGTGACCACGCTGGAAATACCGGATAAGGCCTTCGAGGGCGATGTCGTACTGACAATATTGTCAGATGATACGGCTGTTCGCTCCGTAATCGTCGATCCAGATTTGCTGTCACGCGCAAAATCAGGTGTGATCCATGTGATGATGTCCACGATTTCGGTCGCGTTTTCGCGCGAGCTGACGGCGCTGCACAACCAAGCCGGGGTGGCATTTGTGGCAAGCCCTGTTCTTGGCAGGCCGGATGTTGCGGCAGACGGCGCGTTGCAGATCCTGACGGGTGGCGATCCAACACATTTGGCCAGGCTCGTGCCCGTATTCGAGGTTTTGAGCAAACGTATTTGGCCGATGGGGGACAAACCTTGGGGAGCTCATGCGGCTAAGATTGCGTGTAATATGATGATTACCATGGCGATTGAGGCGATGGCGGAGGCAGTTGTGCTGACAGAGGCTAATGGTGTCGCACGCGAGGTATTTTTTGATCTGATCCTAAATACGCTGTTTGGCAGTCGATCTTATCAGGTCTACTCGAAGAATATCACGAACCGGGTTTACGAACCCGGCTTCCGTGCGGCTCTCGGCCTCAAGGATCTGAGGCTTGCGACAGAAGCGGGTGCTGCGACCGGTCGTGAACTGCCAATGCTGGCTGCGATCTTCGGACAGATGGGAGAAGCCATTGATGCTGGGCATGGAGAAAAGGACTGGTCGATCGTCGCGGCGCAGACATTGGGTGAGGCAGATAAGAATTCCTGAGAGATTATGGGATGCATAGTCAGGCGTATGAGCGGTAGTTAGACGGCATACAGAAAGCATGTCTGCTTTTGGAAATTCTCTACGGCGCTTTGCATGTCCGAGATGAGGGCGTAAGCAGCAGGTCCGCTTACGCCTACACGCCGAACATCAGCCGCGTTAAACGGCCATCCGGAAAGCGGGCATTAATAGAAACATTATGACAAGGTAGCGCATCGCTACAGGCTTGTGTGGGAGCCTGCCTCATTCAACAAAGAGGAATGAGCGAATTTTCTGTTCCGTCCACAACGCATATCCGACGTTTTCTGGCCTCTCCCGCAGGTGGGGCGTCTGTTCTCCTGCTGGCATCCCTGTTGGGTCTTGTCCTGGCGAATTCGTCATGGGCGTCGGGTTACGGCACCCTGATAACAACGCCCATGAAATTACCCATCTTGGGAGAGCGGGGGCCAGAAAACATTGATGCATGGGTCTCTGACGGACTCATGACCCTATTCTTTCTGGTGGTCATTCTCGAAATCAAAAAGGAAATTGTTTCCGGGCACCTCTCATCACTACGCAGCATCGCCCTTCCGCTTATCGGAGCGTTGGGGGGAATGATCGTGCCGGCCCTTACGTATCTGCTGGTAACATGCGATCATCCGGAAGCGACACGCGGCTGGGCCGTTCCTGTTGCAACGGATGCCGCGTTTACGTTGCCAATCATCCTTGCTCTTGGAAGGCATGTCTCGCCGGGAGCCAGGGCCTGGCTGATGGCGCTTGCCATTTTCGACGATGTGCTGGGGATTGTGGTGATCGCCCTATTTTATGGGAGCGCTCTGTATTGGCCGGGGCTTATCGCGGTCGTGATCGTGACTGCCGCATTGGTCGGCGCGAACAGGATTGGGATCAGAACTCTCTGGAGCTACGGCATCGGTTGCGTCCTGTTATGGGTGGCGCTTCTGGATGCCGGCCTGCACCCGACGCTTGCTGGAGTCATCACCGGCCTATGCCTTCCAGCAGTCACCTCAGGAATGGATGCCAGACAAGCTACGCCACTTGATCGGACATCTTCTGCGTTGACCCCTTTCGTTACCTGGGTCGTTCTACCGCTGTTCGGTTTCATGAACGTGGGTGTTTCACTAGCTGGCGTTCATCCGGACATGATGCTGGAGGCTGCTCCGCTCGGGATTATATTAGGACTGATTGTTGGCAAACCGGTCGGCATCTTTGGTATAACAATGCTTTCGACCCGCCTGAAGATCGCCACGCTTCCGGCTGAAACGCCGACGGGGATGCTGTTTGGGCTTTCGTTGCTATGCGGCATTGGGTTCACGATTAGTCTGTTTATCGCAAACTTGGCATTTTCCGGATCAGATCTTGTGACACCAGCTAAGATGGGCATCTTTGCTGGCTCTGTTCTGTCTGCCCTGATGGGATGGCTTTGGTTACGCTTCTTATCCCAACACAACCGGCTACCCCCCCATTCCTGACAAATTATAGTAGCTTTGTTTTTAAGCCTATATTAGGACCTGCCTCAGCGAGGCGTCTATCAAGAGTGCATAACGTTGCTCCGTGATCGGCGCAGACGGCAAGGTGTAAGGCATCACCTGCACGCAGCCCTAACGCATACTGATCAGAAAAACGCGCCGCTGCCCTGAACTGCTGTGTCGTTATGGGCAAAATCTGAAAGCTTTCAGCGGACAGACGAGTAAAGAGGGCTAACGCATTTGCACGGTCAGCAACGTTGATCTGACCGCTCCGTAGTTTGATTGAAAGTGCGGAAGAAAACTCAGTCGCGACCCAATCACTTATAAATAATTCGTCTGGATCCTGACTGGAAAGCCATGATTGCATCCGGTCTGTCTCTGCCTCGTTGGTCAGCGCGGCAACCAGAACGGACGTATCGATATAAACGCTCAATATCGTGCCTCGTCTCGCATATCCCGTACCATTTCTCGCGCGGACACAGCCTGGACTGTCATATTGGCTGTAAGCGAGCGCAGAGCGTTCAAATCAACAGGCTTGCGCTTGCATGTGACTTTGTCGATTTGTGCGACGATTTTCCCCCGACGCATAATGCGAACGGGTTCGCCCTGCATGGCCTGATCGACCAAACGACTGAGGTGGGCTTTTGCGTCCACCAAATTCACAGTTTGCACATCGAATCTCCTGACCATTAAACTAGTCACTTCATAGCGCGGAGATTTATTCTAAGGTAGACAAATTAAGCGCAACCAGATCGCAGCACAAAGTTTCGTGTCCGCTTTTGTCATATCTGCGTGCATAGCCGACCTGCCGCTTCCCCCCCTAAACAGCCTGTCGGCTCATCAACAACAGAGCAGACGGGCTGTAGTCGCCCTCATCCCGGACATACAAGCCCCCATTCGCCAAGCTCCTTAGCGGACAGTCCGCAATCACCATGAGCTGATGGAGTTTCCTCCCACCCGAGTGCATTCTCCGCTCGGCTGCATAAAAGCAGCCCCTTCTGAGAACGTATCATAGAACAAGACATGTCAGATGGGGTGGAAGGCCTCCTTGCGGCATTGATGTGCCATACCGGCGGTTGATAAGCCTTCTGAAGGAGACCGCCCACCCCAACTGACAGCTAGCGGCGCGACCAGGACTGGTGGTGGAACGACAATGGGTGGTCCAGCATAAATCCACGGCCAGGCCTCCGCCGGAGCGGCAATCAGCATGGTCGCGGCGAATGCCACGGCCAGCAACTTCCATCCGATACTATCAGGCATTGTTCTGGTCCACTCTGAACACGCGAACGATTGAGGACGCCCAAACCTGCCTTTCTGCATTTTTGATACCTCTTGACACCATGCACGGAGTGCCCAGATTGAATCTGCCGGCCGCCGAAGGGGTCGGCAGACAGAACTATCAGTTTTGATCTTGTGTCCATGTTGCTCAAAGGAGGATATGGCTATGAGAGCCACCGTTGATTTTGCTCCCCTGTTCCGTTCGAGCGTGGGTTTTGACAGAATGCTCAACGCCCTTGATCTCGCCAGCCGGATTCCGGCGGTCGATAACTGGCCGCCTTACGATATCGTCAAGACCGGTGAGGATGATTACCGGATCGACATGGCGGTTGCCGGACTTGCCGAGGCCGACCTTACGATCACACAGGAGCGCAATACTCTTGTCGTGACAGGTCGAAAGGCGCCGGAGCCGCAAAGCGCCACCGAATATCTCCATCGGGGTATTGCGGGCAGAGAATTCGAACGCCGCTTCGATCTGGCCGAGCATATGAAAGTCACCGATGCGCACTTCGAGAACGGACTTCTGTCCATTACTCTGAAACGTGAGATACCCGAAGCGATGAAGCCGCGTCGTATCGCGATTACGTCCTCTACAGCACGTGCGGAGGAAGCCGTGCCCCAGATTGAGGCGCGGAAAGAGGCAGCCTGATGGCGTGACGAAAACTCTCCCCCGGCCATTCATCCGGCCGAGGGAGAATCTCGAAAGGTCATGAGCATGAAGAGGATGAAAATATCTCTGTCGTGCGCTGCTCTGAGCTTGTCTCTACTGAGCCAGTCGGGCGCACATGCTGGTGATGTTGTCCGGACGACTGCAACATCGTTCGATGCAAGGGCGACTGAGGGAACGTCCACAATCCCCGAAACCGGGGCTCGCACTCATTACGAAGACGGCACAGGTGATATGCTGGTCGACAGCTTGAACGCAAGCCAGTTGGATCAGAACTACAAGGGACCGGTCTACTCTCCCGGACAACCCATTCCGCCGTTCCGGCCCATCGACACAGATCATCTGGCACCGTCAGGGCCAGAGACGGCGAAGAAGACGTCCTCATCGCACGAGACATAGTGGGGATTGAGTAAAGGCGGCGTTATAGACCGCCTTTACTTCGATTCTTCAGGATGAAGACCGTTCAGGCTCACAGCGGGCCGCAGGATTATCTTCAAGATGCGCCTGTTCTCTGGCATCGCGCGCGACACGCGCATCCTGCTCGCGGACCAGCCAGTAGACGGCACCCAGCGCCAGAACAGCCGCCGAGAGAGCGAACAGTTCCATGGCAGTCACATCATGCAGATCCAGCAGGATGAATTTGCGGGCAATCGCCAGGAGGGCGATCAGGACGATGGTCCGTACCCGGATGACGTTCTCATGCTGGGCAAGAACGACCAGCAGGGAGTGTTTGAATTCAAGGGCGATGATAACAGTAAAGATCGCGCCAAAAATCGCCTGGAAGATCGTCTGGTTGATCGGATCGATTCCGACATCGACGACCAGATGCCATACCGCGCCGATCAGATGAATCGTCGCGATGGCGGTGACCAGCATGATGAGCGCAATCAGGGTCAGAATGATCGCCTGTTCAAAACGCTCGTAGAATGTCAGGCCCCTGAACAGCTTGATGAAGTGGGACCAGTCCCTGCTCTGCCAGGAACGTTTCATGGAGAGGTCTTCCATAGCCGTTTTCCCATCTATGAATTGCGTTATAGTTCCCACGCCCTGGGTCTGGTTTTTCTTTTAGAGCAGTTCCACTGATCCAGAGTTAAAAGGACTGGTCGAACCGCTTGATCCCTCGGATGTGGATGCGAACTCCCCTGCGGACTGAATCAGTCTCTGGAAGGGCTCATGGCCCTTCCGGCTTACATCCGGTGCCAGCATGGCAGACAACAGGACAATATTCTGGCATGATCTCGCACGGCCTTTGGCAAGGCCAATGTCAGTTGATTTTCGAGGTCTCCCAACGACTAGCCCAAGGCCTTGGCCATGTGCGTGCGGTCAGCGACAGGCAGGAGTTTTCGGACCACGGCGTTGGTCGGGTCGTCGCTTCCGGGTCTGGCGCGGTTCTCCAGCGAGATACCAGGTGGTAAATCAGATGGTCAGCCGCCCGATGCATGAGGCCGCCGTATCCGCGGTCTTTTTCCTCGTAGCTGAGATAGTGGGCAAGCAGGACCGCCAGTTCTGTGCTGATCTGAACGGTCGGAAGCGACATAATTTTGTTCGGCCTGTCCGTATGAAGAGTCATGGTGCACTCCTCAGGCCGGACCGCGTGTCACCCGATGTCAGAGCCGTCGCATCCAGAGGACTGACGCTCAAGCCAGAAACAGTGGCGGTGACGTCGATATGCACGGATCCGAACAGATGCAGGAGGGCGGCCTGAGGCGTATAGGCGCCCTTGACGGCTGCCGAGGTCCTGCCGTCCATAAGGATCGGGTCGATTAGGACCGGGCACCCGGTCTGCCGGCTCAATATCTCTATGGCGCGGGCCAGTGGCATGGATGGAATGTTTACCGGCTGCTTTTCTGTCTCGCACGACAGCATACCCTGCGGTGCATGAGCTGATGTCGGCGAGACCATTCCGACCAGCAGCATGAGGATGAGACCGACAGCGACATGTGGCCTCTCCCGCTGCCGAAGGTGCCGAGGTTGCTTGGCTGTCTGTTCCGCTCGCTCCGTCTTTCCCGCGGAGTGCGACCAAACTGGCCGCATTGTCCCCCGTGAACGGGGCACGGGGGGATGGTTATTCCAATAGTGCTGAAGCGCCTTCAGGTTGAGAAAATGAATAAAACTCGACATCTCCCTGTTCTCGCTGCTTTTGATTTCATCTGCAGAAACGCGGGACCTCCGATGGAAGGCCCCGCTCCACCCTCTCATTCGTGCGGTCGTTCCAGAAAAGATGGCGCTTCCGCTCGGAGAAGGCGTTTCTGATCTACCCGGCGCGGTTGTGCCTTACGCCGCGATCGGAACTGGCGGTGCGGCTCTTGCCCGCATGGGGACACGGAACGCGAGATCAGAAGCCAGAGGATCACACCCGGCAGGGGTGACCGTGCCCGCCTGGACCAGGCATTCCAGCGTAGAGCGAAGTCTGATCCCCGGTATACCGGTATGGGCCACCAGAGACGTCAGCATCACGCCACGTCCGTCATGACCGAGGCGGCGGAGCACGGAGAGGACACGCGGAGCTAGCGGATCGTCTCCAAAAAGGGGGCGCGTTACCATGATACGCCTCCCTCCAGTCGGTTGCGCCATCTCCGGGCGGCTGTGCGCAAGGAGCGGCGATAGCGGGAATAAAGTCCTTTCAGTGTCGACATCCACATCCTCCGATTAAAGCAACATGGACTTCAGTTGTCTGGCTCACAGAGCCTATGCCGGACCCGATGGCGTCCAGCGAAAGAAAAATTGGAAGAGATGCTTGCCTCGTCAAGAGGGCACGAAATGCAGATGGAGGGATCGAAGAACCGTTGATTGATGTGCTTGGCCCGTGATTTCTGGGTTTTGGCAATCTGATTGACGGTTCTTTGGGGCGTTTTCTGTTTGTGTTTTGAACGGATTAGGGGCTGTCCCCTGCTGGATGACTACGCGCTCGCGCTGATTCGCTCCAGGAAGAGAAGACGGCGCATATTATAGACGATATTGGCGAGCCCGATCCTCATGGTGGCCCGGGTGATACCGACAGTTCGGATCAGCAGTCCCGTCTGTGATTTCTGATCGGCAAAGACATGCTCGACACGAGATCGGATCACAGACTTTCCGGCATTCGATTTCTGGATATGCCGGGGCATAGGTTTGAGATGCGGCTTTTTCCTGTGAACCTTGGAGACAAAGCCCTGCTTTTCCATGAAGTCTTCGTTGGCTTTGGAGCGATAGGCCGTGTCTGCCCAGACGCTTGAGGCCGTATTGGTTTTATCCAGCAGCCCCTCTCTCAATCGCGCGCCATCGCTGGCAACGGCATCCGTCGTCTTCCATTTCCGGATGAACCGATACTTCCGGTCGATGGAGACGTGATCTTGTACCGAGAGCGCAAGCAATTTTTCCGGTTTCAGGAGTTCTTTTCGATCCGATTGGAACGACGTCCTGCTCTACTGTTTTCTCCGACAGTATAGCGCTCCAGAGTGATAGCTTTTGCTTCACAGAGGGTGATGCTGTTTCCCTCCCTGTCGCGCACTTCATAAGGCTTTCCTCGTTTGAGAACGCTGAAGATCCGGTTCACAATACGATTGGCAACGGCACATAAAGCCTGTTTGTGATGATGACCTTTCGCCGTCATCAGCCTCCAATAAAGTTCTGCCAGTTCAGGATCTGTTTTTCGTGCCGTATCAGCAGCAAGATAAAGTGCATGTTTGATGCGGTTATTGCCACCCTGGATCAGGGTCTGGCCCGCTCGCTCCACACCACCACTATCAGCCCTCCTGGGAAACAGGCCACAGAACCACCGTAAATGTTTTTCGGAATGAAACCGCTCAATGTTCTGCAAGATACCGATCAGGGTTGGCGCGAGATGACGGCCGACACCCGGAACACTGAGCAGAAGAGCCTGTGGGTCGAGGTGTTTATAGAGATCTGCAATATGCTGCTCAAAATCTTCAACTGGTTGGATTTTCTTCAGAACATTCTCAATTCCCGTCGCGATTTGGAATTGTAGTTCCGAAAAATCAATGTGTGTCCCATGAAGGTCTTGAGCGTATTGCGCCGCTTCACGTAACCCTGTGATCAGCGTTTCCACAAAGGGCCCACTGCGCGGATGGTTCCCTCCCGCATGAGCTCCAACATATTTGGCGAATGTCGTACGACGCGCCTTCAAAACATCCGAGGGGTGAAACCATTTCTGCAACAGGGCCAAAGAGAGCCGTGTTCCTAAGTCGGGCAAGACTGCTTCAAGCCTGGGGGATGCCCAACGAATGAGATCAAGCAGGCGCCGCCTGGCATCCGCGATCTCGTTCTGAAAGCGGCTTCTCTGTTTGATTAGACGTTGAAGAGCGTGGCTTTGCGGATCCGGAATGTGGACTGGATCAAGACGTGGTCCACCAAATGACGGTATGGCCGCCAGGATCTGGGCATCAGCCATATCCGTTTTGGCGTGTTCGGAAAGGTAACGGCGTAGAGCCTTGACCCGTTTTCCCTTGACACGAGCCACGGTGACGCCAGCATCTGCAAGATGGTGGGCAACAGGAAACCAGCTCATGCCGGTTGGCTCCATGATGGCCTGAATGTGGTCATCCGCTCTCAGCCCCATCACGGCTGTCTGAACAAAAGCGGCGAGTGAGGGCTGATCGTGCCTGAAACGAATTGCACGGCCATTAGGGCGGCCATCGTCATAGATCTGAGCGAGGTGATCTCCGCGAATGGCCAGATCAATACCAATGATACGGAATGTCATGGTCGGTCCTTTCTGGTGAGGGAACCAACGCTACGGTCACAGTCAGGTGTGTCATTCGTGGCCGATCAACTTCACTCAAAGCAGACGCCACAATCTTGTTACTCTTGCCCCGTCAGCGCGGCCGGACCGGGTTCATGCTTCACAAAAGACGAGACGATCGGCGGATCTCTCAGGGACTTCAGCCCCGAACCGGCCTGGTTCGCTCTGAGAGTATAGACCCGGTTCCCGGCATGCTGGGAACCGGGTCTGATCCACAACCACGTCTCCGAAGCCTGCGCTTCTCCGACTTTCTCCATGGCATCAAACCCGGCCCCGCTATCGATACCTGGGATTTGTAGCCAAAGAACGGGATGGCGAGATCGCTGGATGGCATGGTTCCATCATCCTGCCGCTTCGCCTTCGTGAACTTCAGCGTCCAGCGCGCATGGCGATCCTTGTGCGACAGCTTGGACGGCTTGTCCTGCCAGTCTTCGGGGGTACGTCCTGCCCGGAGATCTACCTTCTCGGCATTAGTATTGCGCTGCTTTGGAGCAGCCACCAGCGTTGCATCCAGGATCTGACCCGACATCGGCAGATAGCCTGCGTTCCGCAGGGTCGCATCAAAGCGCTCAAACAGTCTTTCAATGGCCCCCGCCTGTGTCAGGCGTTCACGGAACAGCCAGATTGTTTTGGCATCAGGCACCCGATCTGAAAGCCCCAGACCAAGGAAACGCATGAACGACAGCCGGTCGTTGATGAGATATTCCGTCCGTTCATCAGACAGATTGTTCAGCGTCTGGATCACCAGGATCTTGAACATCAGCACCGGATCAAATGGCCGTCGCCCGCCTTTGCTTCCATCTGAATAGGCCAGGGCCTTCTCCAGATCAGGGCAGAACGCTTCAAGCTGATCACCAAGCCCGCTCAATCGCGCAAGCCGCTCTTCAACGTCAAAGAAACCAGCCTGCTTCATCTTCTCCCTCAATCAATGCAGGAGAAATGGAATCACAGAGACAGACTCAAAACCAGAGGGTTTTTCGAACCCTCCAGGTAGCCCTGACGATTGGCTTCTGGCTTCGCGGGGGCGGGACGATACGATAGAATAGTCCTAACCACCCTCCATCTGCCATCCAGAGCGGGGTATTCCCCCACTATTGAGCTTTCTAAAATTAATTAGGCAAAACAATGCGAAGCCAGTCACCTTGGAATGCACGTCTCCCAGACGGAACCGGATCGTCAGCAGAGCGTCTAGCCGACGTGCTGGGATCAGACATACTCCATGGTATTTTGTCTGTTGGCGATCGACTGCCAGCACACCGTGACCTCGCGTGGCGTCTGGGCATCGGCATTGGATCCGTTACGCGCGCTTATGCCATTCTTGAAAGACGCGGATTAGTGCGGGCCGAGCATGGGCGTGGATCTTTCGTTGCAGCACGGGCGGATGATCGGTCGATTTTGCTGGATATGTCCACCAATATGCCCCCGCCCATGTTTAGTGACCGAGCACTCGCTCGCACCCTGTCACGTCTGGCCCGTACCGTCGACGCCGCCCTTTTTAACGTTTATCCACCTGTTGCTGGACATATCGAACACCGTCGAATTATGGCGCACTGGCTGACAGGTTGCGGTATCGAAATCGATCCGGAAAATCTGTTACTGACTGGTGGAGCGCAACAGGCACTCAGCGTGGCGTTCACCGTCGCGCGCCCACATGTGGGCAGCATTATAACCGAAGAGGTGACCTACCCCGGCATGCTGGACACAGTGCGTCGCGGAGGAAAAACCTTGCAAAGTATTGCCATGGATGCGCGCGGGATGATGCCTGATGGGCTGGAAGCCGCCTTATCGTCACCCCAAACTGGACGGGCATTAGTGTATGTAACGCCCACCCTGCATAATCCAACCACCGCTTGCATGGATAGCGATCGAGTACATGCCATTGCCCAGTTATGCCGCCGGTTCGATGCTCTGGTCATCGAAGATGGTGTCTATGCTGGACAGAGCAAGCTAAACCACACTCTCGCGGCGCTCATTCCGGAACGGACTTTTCATGTTTCCAGTCTGTCAAAAATCATCAGTCCAGGTTTGCGCATAGGCGCGCTTGCCCCCCCAGCTGCATTCGCAGCGCAGACACTTCCAGTACTGCTTGCATCATCCCTGATGATCGCTCCCCTGTCCTATGCGATGATGGCTCAGTGGTTGAGCGATGGAACGGCTAGCAGCGTCCGTCAATCTTTACGTGCCGAAGCCGCAAGACGACGGAATCTTGCCCGTAATATATTGGGCAAACGCATGACAGAACCGGGTGGAGACGGCTTTCACCTTTGGCTGCCCATGGATGCATCCACAGCAGAAAACGTCGCTGAAAACGCAAAGGCACTCGGTGTTTCAATCGCACCACCGAGCGCTTTTGCCAGTTGCGACACCCTTCAAACAACAGGCGTAAGGCTCGCCCTGGGTGCCGTATCCTTCAAAAATCTGACCGTAGCGCTGACGCGCATACGTCAGGCATGCGAACTAGTAGAAAGAAAAGTGTCACGCGACACTATAGTCTTAGGCTGAAAGTGTCACTCCGCGTTAGTCTGACAAGAACAGTCAGGCGGCGGAGAGAAAGCATGTCAGACCTATCAACAAATGTCCTTACTATCATTGCCGAAATCTACATCCGACCTGAACACAAAGATGCCGTCCTCGGCGCAGTTGCGGCATGCGTTATCGCGTCGCGTTTAGAGCCGTCCAATATCTCCTATGACTGCAAGCGTGACCAAAACAACCCGCAGCATCTCGTGTTTATCGAACAGTGGGAGAGTCTCGACGCGCTTCTAATTCATGAGCAGACGGCACATTTCCTGGCCATGAAAGAGACGTTTACGGCAGGACTGGAAAGACCACTGACGGTCACATTGCTTGAGCCGTGTCCCCGGATGGCCTGACGATGGCAAAATACGTCTATATCATCGGAACGCGAGACACCAAGGACGCAGAACTCCGTTATCTGCAAACCAAATTGTCGGAACGTGGTGTGCTCTCCAGAGTTGTCGATGTCTCCACAGGACACAATTGCACCGGTGTCATTCAAGCCACCGATGTCGTGGCATGGGACGTCGCATCATGCCACCCGCGTGGGCCCGATGCCGTATTCGGGAATGTCAGAGGTCCAGCAATTGCAGGAATGTCTGACGCGTTGTTGCACTATCTCTCCTCGCGCCCTGATGTGGCAGGAGTACTGGCACTAGGGGGGTCTGGAGGCAGCGCACTGGTAGCACCTGCTTTGCAGGCAATGCCCATCGGTATTCCAAAAATTCTTGTGTCCACCGTGGCATCTGGAAACGTTGCGCCTTATGTTGGTGGATCCGATATAGCAATGCTGTATTCCGTGGTCGATATGCAAGGGCTGAACCGTGTGTCGCGGCGAGTGCTCGAAAACGCAGCGAATGCCATGGCCGGTATGGTGCGTTCTGCGACGCATGAACCCGAAGACCAACGCCCTGCGATTGGCTTGACGATGTTTGGTGTAACGACACCCTGCGTCACACACCTGACTGATACCTTGCATCATCAGTTTGACTGTTTGGTGTTTCACGCCACCGGCACGGGTGGTCGTTCGATGGAACAGCTTATTGATCGTGGAGTCATACGCGGTGTAATTGACGTTACAACAACGGAATTCTGCGACCTCATTGCGAATGGTATTTTTCCTTGTGGAGAAGACCGGCTCGGCGCAGTTGAACGCACTAAAGTGCCTTATGTCGGCAGTTGCGGTGGTCTCGACATGGTCAATTTCGCTGCCCGAGATACGGTTCCACAAAATTATAGAAATCGTGTTCTGGTAGAGCATAACCCACACATCACACTGATGCGTACATCAGCCGAAGAATGTCGTCAGATGGGGCAAATGATTGCCGAACGCCTGAATCACTGCGAAGGCCCCGTCGCATTCTTTATACCGGAAGGCGGCTTTTCTTTACTTGATGCGGCTGGAGAGGTCTTTTTCGATCCCGAAGCCGATGAAGCATTCGTCGCGGCGTTATCAGGGATGCTGCGCGAAAGCGCAAGGCGAAGGCTGATACGCCTGCCATATGCGCTCAATGATTCTGCTTTTGCTCAGGCAATGGCGGACGAATTTCAGACAATGTTCAAGGAGACCGAATTCAATGCCTAGCATTGCACGCGAAACTATTCTTGGTCGTTTGCGCGGCCTTATCGCAGAAGGGCGCCCCATCGTTGGGGGCGGAGCAGGAACAGGTCTTTCCGCCAAATGTGAGGCGGAGGGCGGCATCGATCTGATCGTCATTTATAACTCCGGTCGTTACCGCATGGCTGGACGCGGTTCACTTGCGGGCTTGCTTGCTTATGGCAACGCCAATCAGATCGTTATGGAGATGGCACGTGAGGTGCTGCCAGTTGTCCCAAACACGCCAGTACTTGCCGGCGTGAATGGTACCGATCCATTTGTGGACTTTGATGTATTCCTCGACGAAATACGCAGGGTGGGTTTTTCTGGTATACAAAACTTCCCGACAGTCGGGCTGATTGACGGTACATTCCGAAAAAACCTTGAAGAAACCGGCATGAGCTATGCTATGGAAGTGGATGTCGTCGCTCGGGCCCGCAAGAAAGATTTGCTCACGACCCCTTATATCTTCGACCCAGAGCAAGCTGTCAGCATGACAAAAGCGGGCGCGGATGTTCTGGTTGCCCACATGGGCCTGACAACTGGTGGCAATATTGGTGCAGAAACAGCATTCACACTGGACGACTGTATAACGCTGATCAACCAGATGACGGATGCTGCCAAAAGTGTGAGAGACGACGTCATCGTTCTTTGCCATGGCGGACCGATTGCAATGCCTGAAGATGCCCAGAAAGTCCTCAAGGCTTGCCCTGATTGCCATGGATTTTATGGTGCATCGAGTATGGAACGGTTGCCAACCGAACGCGCGCTGGTCGAACAGACACAATTGTTTAAATCTATGACGCGCTAGTATTCTTCCTGAAGGGCATGTTAGGAAATAGTAATGTCTTAAACATGCCTTTCTTTTTCCTTCCGTACATTTGAAAAATTCCATGAATAGCCATATAAATCAGGAGCATAGACATGATAGGAAGCGATATCAGTGATGCTATGCTCCGGCCCCAGTCTCGGGAACAGATCCCCGACGATGAAGAGATCGCCAGTCAGCGTCACGGCTGGTAGTGTGTATGACACAAGGCGATCTCATGAAACCATTACCAGCCCTGATACATGGTAGATCATACCTCCCAAAAAGAATGTAGTGTTATGGCGCCTCGCATCAGCAAAGATGCCATCACCCGAAATGAAACTCTGTAGGCCTACGGCTATCCCGGACGGGCCAAGGGGAACGATGGAACACCCATCAGACGGGCCGTCTCATAAGCCTAAGCACCCTTAATGCCCTCTCCGCGTTGACAGGGTAAATTGTACAACAGAGCCACACAACAGGAGAAATGTCATGCCCCTCGACGTCGCCAGTGCCATTCTGCAACGCCGCGCTACCAAAGTCTTCGATCCCGACCACCGCATGACGGACGCTGAACTCGACACACTGCTCGGTCTCGCCCGCCGTATGCCAACGGCGTTCAACATCCAGAATTGGCGCTTCGTCGCCGTGACCGATCCAGAACTGCGCACCAAGATCCGCGCCGTCGCATGGGATCAAGCTCAGGTTACCGACTCTTCCGTGCTTCTGGTTCTCTGCGCTGACATCAAGGCGTGGGAGAAATCCACCACGCGCTACTGGGAAAACGCCTCCACCGAAGTGCAGCAATTCATGACCGGCGCGATCGATCAGTATTATCGTGGACGCGAACAGGTCCAGCGCGACGAAGGCATGCGCTCGTGCGGTATGGCAGCGGCAGCCATCATGCTACAGGCCGAAAGCATGGGCTACGGCACATGCCCGATGGACGGTTTCGACTTCGACGCAGTGGGCAAGCTGATCAATCTTCCCGAGGACCATGAAATCGTCATGTTCGTCGCGGTCGGTAAATGTGCCAAGTCCCCTCACCCGACCGGCGGCATCCTTCCGACAGACGAGATCATTTTCAGGAACACGTTCTGAGCCGCCACTCGCCTCAAAAGTTGCCAGAAGGCCGCCCGTGACAAACGCTACCGCTCACACGACATTCCGCCTGACACCGGCGATAACCGGACTGTTCGCCGGGGTGTGCGGCCTGACGGTCGCGAACATCTACTACGCGCAGGCTCTGATCGGCCCCATCACGAGTGCACTGGCCATTTCCTCCACATGGGCGGGAAGTATCGTCACGCTGACCCAACTCGGCTACGGGGCTGGGTTGGTCCTGATCGTGCCGCTCTGCGACCAGTCCGAAAACCGTCGTCTGATCCTCCTAACGATTGCCGGGCTTGTCGTCAGTCTGATCGGAGCGGCGCTCAGCACCTCAGTCGCGACATTCATGCTGTTTTCCGTCACCATCGGTCTGTGTTCCGTGGGATCGCAGATTCTGCTGCCGCTCGCCACGCATTTCGTGGAACCCGGTCAACGTGGCAGAACGATCGGCAATATCATGGGCGGTCTGCTGTCGGGGATCATGCTCTCGCGGCCCGTCGCAAACGCTATGGCGGCCGCGTTCGGCTGGCGAGCCGTGTTCTGGGTCTCTGCTGTCGTCATGATGCTCGCGGGTCTTGGGCTGGCGCGCGTTCTGCCCGTTCAGGCCCCAACCCGTCGCATGTCTTACGGAAGCCTCTTGCGGTCGATCATGCATCTTCTGGTCCAATACAGGACGTTAAGGGTTCGCATCGCCTGTCATGGTCTCGTCTTCGCTGTCTTCAACATGTTCTGGACCGCCATTCCGCTTTTGCTTCATGCCCAGTTCGGCTTTAGCCAGAGCAAGATTGCCCTCTTCGCACTCGCGGGAGCAGGCGGCGCACTGGCCGCTCCTCTCGCAGGACGCTTGGCTGACGCCGGACTGACCCGTCCGGCGACACTGAGCGCAATCGCACTCGTAGGCGCAACGTCTCTCACCTCGGGCTGGGCCGTCGCTGCAGGTTGGATTATCGTCCTCGCGGTACTTGCGCTGCTGCTGGATGGTGGGGTGCAAACCAATCAGGTCATCAGCCAGCGCGTGGTTTACAGTCTCAACGACACTGCGCGCGGACGCCTGAATGCTGCTTATATGGGCGGTGTGTTCGTCTGCGGTGCGCTCGGATCGTCTTGCGGGGCCGCACTCTACAGCATTGCAGGTTGGTGGGGCTTTGCGATCGCAGGAACGCTCATGTGCCTCGCCTCCCTCGCGCTCTTTGCCGCCACGAATGGTAGGCATGCCGCCTCATGAACCCTGCTCCATTCTCTCCGTCCCTGATCTGGTTTAAAATGCACGAACAGATAGAAATTCAAGACTAGTCTGCTTACCGGCGTCGACCTTCTTGATTCATTCGTTCAGCGTATGCGTCGAACAATCTACCTTGGTAGTACTCGATCTAAGTGATATCGGCTGAATTTTATTATCGGTGTCCTCATTCGGCTATCAAATTCAGAGTTCCAGAAAGACAAATTACTGGAGAATTTCGTTAAATTCCAAAACGTTCCCGTCTGGATCACGAATAAAACAGACGACGCGTCTGTCATGCCCCATATGCACTGGGCCTTCTGTGATCGTAATCCGTTCCTGTTTCAGCCAGGCCACAAGACCCACCATACTTTCGATAATAAATGCCGCATGTGTGTATCCTGGATATTTGACAGGAACATCCATCAGAATATTACCAGCCGGGTCTGACACACCATTAAAAATAAGATGAATACGAAGCCCGGATGGGTGATGTAGACCACAGGCTTTCACCGCTGGAGCGTATTCTTCTGGATCACGGATGAAGCCAAATTTGGCATAAAACCGTTCGGAAACGGCGAGATCCGTCACACGAATGCCTACATGATCTAGACTCAGATGAGAGAAGTTCATTGCGCCTCTCCTGTTTTTAAATCCGCTACAATATTCGCGAATGGAACAAATCCCTCCAGGCGTTCCGTGCGCTGCAACCATCTACCAATGGCCTTGTATTCTGATAGATCAACATTTCCTTCCGGAGCTCTCGCGACATAACTGTAAAGCGCGACATCCGCGATTGTCGGTTCTTGGGTTCCTGCGATCCAGGTCCGGCCCAGCAAGGTTTGCTCGATCACTTTGAGTGTGTCATGAGCACGCTGGATGACCTCTTCCGGATTGAAGGGGGCTCCAAAGACTGTCACAAGACGCGCAGCACAGCATCCATATGTGATTTTTCCTGCCGCAACAGACAGCCAGCGTTGAATTTCCGCCTCTGTTACTAGGTCCTCTGGCAGCCAATGAGATGGCCCCATTTTTCGCGCGACATAAACAAGGATGGCATTGGAATCCGCAATGATAGTCCCGTCATCATCTAGAACGGGAATTTCTCCAAAGGCGTTCAGCCTTAAAAATTCCGGAGTTCTCTGCTCACCCGCGGCAAGGTCGACAAGCGTCAATTCGTGAGGCAAGCCGACAAGAGAGAGAAAGAGGTGCGCCCGATGCGCATGCCCCGAAAGGGGATGATAATAGAGCTTCATGGGGAACTCCCGAAAAAAACGGTTGAACAGATACGTTGTCTTCTCACGCAACAAAGCGTGCGATAATCTACCAAAAGCGCACTTCATTATTACGTTTTGTGGCTATAATTTGTTGATTACAGGAGAGAGATCTGATCGACCTTCCGGCATTGCGGATCTTTATGGCCGTGGCCGATCACGCCAGTTTTGTCGGAGCATCCCGAAAGCTGGGTCTTTCCGCAACAACGGTAACACGGACGGTGAGAAGCCTCGAGACAGCTCTCGGAATCTCCTTATTCAACCGTACAACCCGCTCTGTACATCTGACCACTGAAGGCGTGGTGTTTCTGGCTCGGTGTCGGGCAGCGATTTTCGACCTAGATGGTGCGATTGCTATAGCGCAAGGTGCGAGGACTGCTCCCCAAGGAGTATTGTCGATTACCGCCCCCGTTATTTTTGGACGGGTACACGTCCTTCCCGTTGTCACAGAACTTTTAAAAGCCTGGCCGCAATTGAACATCAGGCTTTTTTTGACAGACCGGGTTGTTCATCTTGTGGAAGAAGGAGTTGATCTCGCCATCCGGATTGCGCCTCCACAAGACAGCGCCCTGAAGATGCAGAAAATCGGAGAGGTCCAGAAAATTTTTGTTGCCAGCCCAGCTTATCTGAAGAAACACGGAGAGCCACAGGTCTTTGAGGATCTCGCAACGCATAGCCTCATTGAGGTTAATGAATATGCAGCGGGATATTCTGAGTGGCGACAGGGCGGGAAATCTGGTTTTTCGATAAAAGTCTCGCCCCGGCTTTTCGTGAACAGTGTCGATGCGGCTCTCACAGCCGCCACCGAAGATCTAGGCATCGTCACGGCATTATCCTACCAAACTCACCAATTTGTTGAAAATGGGCAGCTTCGAAGAATTTTGACTGACACCCCCGCCTCAGTACTTCCGGTCTTCATCCTGTTCCCTGCCAAAGAACGTCAGTCCGTAAATGTTCGAACGTTTGTTTCCGCGATGAAAGACAGGTTTATGGCAAAAAGGTCTCTCAAAGCACACCTCACATAGAAGAAGGGTCCCCTGCAAACAGCCGCTACCATTTTTATGCATTGTGCGGCTTTACGTTTGAGCTTCATTCCATCGAGTAACTGCAAAGCTTTTTGAGCTCTAAAGCGGCAGACTACCCTGGTTCAGGGAGAGCTCGCACAAGACGCAGAAAAGCGCCGGTCAAAATCTTTGGCGATTGCTGCAAGAGTGACCTCGCCTAGTTGAGCAATCAGAAGCGCCTCAGCTTTTTCGAGTGCGCTCGTCATTGACGCATTTACGGCCTGCTCGACGAGGCAATCGGGCGCCGGGTCGGCCAGGCCAATTGCGAAAATACGTGGCTGCCCCACGGCTTTGTAGACATCAAGCATCGAGATACTTTCCAGCGGCTTCAGAAGCGTCCACCCGCCAGCGTGCCCCTTGATGGAACGAACGAACCCCACATCCCGCAGGCCTGCCATCGTACGCCGAATAACAACCGGATTGGTATGCAGCATTTCCGCTGCTTCACCGGAGGTGATGGGCCCATTCGCGCGATCCATATGGATCAGCAAATGCATCATTCTCGATAATCGCCCGTCCAGTTGCATCGCCTGCCCTTTAGGCTCTTCTATCATGTCACATCAAGAGTTGCAAAAAGCTGATATGCATATATGTAACTTCAGACATTACATATGAAGTTGAATAGGATTTAACCATGTATGATGTGATCGTGATAGGCGGCAGCTTTGCCGGACAAGCGGCAGCTATTCAGCTGGCACGGGCTCGCATGAGCGTTTTGCTGATCGATGCTGGCTTACCGCGAAACCGCTTCGCAGACGCGTCTCATGGTTTCCTCGGCCAGGACGGCAAAGCGCCGAACACCATTATGCGTGAAGCCACTGCACAATTACGGCGATATCCAACTGCGCAGATCTTGCAGAACGACGCGCAGAAGGTGGCACGGAATGGCAAGACGTTTACTGTGTCTCTAGCCAACGGAGCAAAATTTCAGGCGAAGCGGCTGATACTCGCTACTGGCGTTTCCGATACTTTGCCCGATATCCCTGGTGTAGCGGAACGATGGGGCAAGACCGTTCTTCATTGTCCTTATTGCCACGGATATGAGGTCCGCAATCATCAGCTTGGAATTATCGCCACAAACCCAATGTCAATCCATCAGGCAACATTAATACCCGATTGGGGGCCAACAACTTACTTCACTCAGGGAATTTACGAGCCTGATCCAGAGCAGGCAATGTTGCTTAACAAGCGCGGCGTCGTGATCGAACGTACTCCAATCATTTCTCTCATCGGAGATGCTCCTGGTTTGGATGCCGTGAAGCTGGCGGATGGACGGCTCATTGAAGTCGCAGCTGTGTTCACGGTACCGAAAACCAGACCTGCCAGCCCGATTGCCGAGGATCTGGGCTGTATTCTGGAAAACGGACCTACCGGTCCGTTCATCAAGGTCGATACCTGGGGCGCAACCTCTGTGTCCGGGGTCTATGTAGCTGGGGATGCGGCTAGCCCGATGCATAATGCAACGGTCGCAGCAGCGTCGGGTGTCCTGGCAGGTATAGCGGCGCACCAATCTTTAGCCAGGGCGTGATCACGCGGTAACGCAATCCGCTGCTTGTCATCGAATACTCAGTTTTCTTTTCCATGCCCGAGCCGATGGCCAGGTCGGAACCCATAGGAGCGGGCTTGCCATGCGATCAGGAAGCTTACAGCAGCGAGTGCCATCACAATCCAGGGGAATGACAGAGCTCCCCACGTTTCCAGCAACACACCACCCAACAGGCCACCGCCGGCTATGGCGCTGTTCCAGACGACGACATTCATCGATAACGCAACATCTGTACCCTCCCCGGCTGCATCAGCCAGAGCCGTCTGGAGCAACGTCGCGGCCCCTCCGAAAGTCAGACCCCATATCGTAACGCCAATCATGATCACCGCAGGCGATGCTGATCCAATTGCAAAAAAAACTGCAACAGCAGCGAATATTGCCAGACTGACCAGAACAGAAAGCCGGAGGGCATGATCGACCGTGCAACTGGTGAGCCAGATGCCTGCAAGGGCAGCAAGGCCAAAAAGCAGGAGGATGCGGTCCGCCTCTCCTGCCAGCCCTGCCGGTGTAATGAACGGTACGATATAAGTGTAGAGAACGTTATGCGCGAGCATCCATGTTACCACGACGCCCAGAACAGATCGCACCCCCGGTGTTCGCAGGACATGACCGAACGGCTGGCGCTCATGATGTGCAAGGCCTGGAAAATCAGGAACCTTCGCCAGAACCCAGACAATTAACAGCAAGGTGGCACCCGACATGATCCAGAAGGCCAGTCTCCATCCCACAGCCGCGCCCAGCCAAGTGCCCGCCGGAACACCTACAGAAAGCGCGATCGGCGTGCCAACCATGGCGATAGCCAGAGCACGTCCTTGCTGAGCGGGTGTCACCATTCTGCGTGCATAGCCGGCCAGCAGGGCCCAGGCGAGCCCTGCCGCTGCACCCGCGCCATATCGCGCCACGAGGGTCAGGTCATAATCCGTCGAGAATGCTGTGATGGAGTTAAAAACTACAAAACCAATGATCGCCAGCAGTAGAACCCGCCTTCTCCGCCAGCGCTGTGTGGCCAATGTTAGCGGGATCGCAGCACTCAGGGAGCCCAAGGCGTAAGCCGTGACCATCTGCCCTGCCAAGGCGGGGGAAACATGCAGCCCAGCCCCGATCTCAGGCAGCAAACCTGCAGGAAGAGTTTCAGTCATAATGCAGATGAAGCCAGTCATCGCCAAGGCGAGTAAGCCGGCCATAGGTAATCTGTCATCGGGACTTCTGCGAAGGGGTATCGTCTTGGAGGTCATGCGGCTCTCATATATGGATCGAATGATCTATATATGAGAGCGTAAATTCTTGGCAATTACTTCTGGATCACTTAATATGAAAATCTTTCAAAAGGAGCAATACCATGGCGCGAACAGGGCGTCCCCGGGAGTTTGACAGGGACAAAGCACTCAATGCCGCCATGACGCTTTTCTGGGCGCAGGGCTACGAACCGACCTCCCTGACACAGCTCAAATCCTGCATGGGCAATATTTCGCCGGCAAGTTTCTATGCCGCGTTCGGCTCGAAGGAAGCCTTGTTTCGCGAAGTCGTGCAGCATTATCTGGCGACCTACGGACAGGTGATGTCGCCCTTATGGGACGAAAACCTGATACCGCGGGATGCGATTGAACGGACTTTGCGCGGTTCAGCGCGTATGCAGGCGACCCGGACGCATCCCTGTGGCTGTCTGGTCGTCTCGGGCGCCAGTAACTGTTCGCCCGAAAACGAAGCCGTTCAGGCCCTTCTCGCTGCAGAGCGCCAGCGGACGCGGACCGGAATCCGGGTCTGCGTGGAGCGCGCGATTGCCCGCGGCGAACTGCGCGATTGCGCGACAACAGCGGCCCTGCCCGATATTTTCGCGACATTTTTCCATGGCATGACATGCGAAGCGCGGGACGGGATGACGTCAACACATCTGGATGCCGCCATCACTTCGCTTCTGACCTTATGGGATGCCAACGCGCTGCTCACCACGCCGTGAAACGGTCTGCCAGACATTGATGAGCCTGCAACAGGCCAAGCCTTATGCCGTTAATTCCATATCGACCACTCCATAACTCCTTGACCCTGTTTTGCGCACATATTATGGACCATCCAGTACGGAATTAAATTCCGGAACACATCGCCGTGTCTCGGCCAAGGAATCCAGTTATGAGCAAACAGGACATCGCATTCGTCACGGGTGCCAATCGCGGCATCGGATACAGTATCGCGAAACATCTGATTGCCTCGGGCATCAACGTGATCGGGACCTATCACTCCAACGAAGACGAGGCGAACGCTGCCGAAGCAGCCCTCGTCGGCCAAAATGCAAAACTGCGCATGCTGAAGCTGGATATCGTGGACCATGAATCGTTCGCGGATTTTTCCGGACAGGTCAGAGCACTTCTCTCACATGAGTTCGAGCACAGTGCACTGAGTTATGTCGTTCAGAACGCAGGCAATATCATTCACACTCGCTTCGATGCTGCGACATCCGAACAGCTCGATAACCAGTACAACATCCATTTCAAAGGCCCCTATCTTCTGACGGTGGCCCTCCTGCCCCTGATTCGGGACGGCGGTCGTATTCTCAACATTACCTCTGCCGCGACCCGTTTCTACCTAACGGATCATGGACCTTATTCAGCCATGAAAGCCGCTACCGAAGTCATCTCACTCTACATGGCAAAAGAACTGGGAGAGCGAGGCATTACCGTCAACGCCGTCGCCCCTGGTGCGATCGCCTCGGACTTCGGTGGTGGTCTGGTCCGTGACGATGCCACGATCAATAAAAGCCTTGCAGACATCACACCCCTCGGGCGTGTCGGACAGCCCGACGATATCGGAGCTGCGGTCCGTGCCCTTCTGTCGGACGACATGCGCTGGATGAATGGCCAACGCATCGAGGTGACGGGAGGGCAGTCGCTATGAGGGCCACACAATTCCAAGCGAAGCCAGCCTCATGATCCACGTTATGGCCAGTAGTATCATTCCTGCATCCCTTCCCTCTGTCTGGCGGCTGGTCCGTAATTTTGGCGCCCTTGGACGCTGGTTGCCGGGCGTCAGAAGCTGCGCGATCGAAGGCAATGAGTCCGGTGACCGCGTCGGCGCAATCCGCTTGGTTGAGATGGGGGATGTCGGACTCATCCGCGAACAGCTTCTGGCACTCTCCGACGTGGATCACGCGGTCACGTTCTCGATCGTTGAATCAGCCCTGCCGGTCCGGAACTATCGCTCTACCATCAGCCTTCTTCCCATAACGAAGAGCGACCACACGTTCATCCAATGGCGGGGGCAGTTCGAGGCCCCAGCCGAACATGCCGCCAGTATGGAGGCCCGGATGCCGACACAGATCTACCAGCCAGCTTTCGACAGACTGGCCGAGATACTGGCCTCAGAGACGACATTGTCATGAAGGAACCTAAACCCATGATCCAGTCCCCCTCTAACGCTTCCCGATCAGGCACATTCAGGATTGGCGGCGATCTCGGCATCAACCGGCTTGGTTTCGGTGCGATGCGCATCACTGGCCAGGGTATATGGGGACCGCCCGCCGATCACGACGAGGCCATCCGCACACTGAAGCGCCTCCCAGAACTCGGCGTCAATTTCATCGACACGGCGGATTCCTATGGTCCGGACGTCTCCGAATGGCTGATCAGGGAAGCTCTGCATCCCTATCCCAAAGGATTGGTCATCGCGACGAAAGGCGGCCTCACCCGCTCCGGCCCCGACATCTGGAAACCGGTCGGACGCCCAGAATATCTATTGCAGCAGGTGCACAAAAGCCTGCGCAACCTCGGCGTCGAGCAGATTGATCTGTGGCAACTCCACCGGATCGATCCCAGAGTCCCGGCAGACGAACAGTTCGACGCGGTCCGCTCCTTCATTGATCAGAAACTGATCCGTCATGCAGGACTGAGCGAGGTCTCTGTCGACAACATCAAAACAGCATCGAAATTCTTCGAGGTCGCGACCGTCCAGAACCGCTACAATCTCGTCGATCGCACCAGCGAGGACGTACTCGACTACTGCACGCAGCAGAACATCGGGTTCATCCCGTGGTTCCCTCTCGCCGCCGGCGACCTCGCCAGGCCGGGATCCATATTGGACACGATGGCGAAGAAATACGGCTCGCATCCAAGCCAGATTGCTCTTGCCTGGGTCCTGATGCGCAGCAAGGCGATGCTTCCGATCCCTGGCACGTCCAAGGTCGCCCATCTGGAACAGAATGTCGCGGCTGCCGACATCACACTGTCCGATGAAGACTTCGCGGCGCTGGACGCAGAAGGCCGCAAGGCGTTCCAGTCAACGCCTTAAGGAAACGCGTCCGGACAGTTACAATCCTAGCGTCGAAAGACCGGGGTGACTGTCCGGACGCCGTCCCTCAGGCCATCGGAACAGACGGTCGGTCGCCGAAATGGGTTGGTCGTTGATTGACGCTGCGCGGTAACGCATCAACCCGTTTTCATCGAACTCCCAATTCTCGTTCCCATGGGACCTGAACCACTGTCCGGCCTGATCCTGCCACTCATAAGCAAAGCGGACCGCGATCCGGTTATCCTGAAAAGCCCAAAGTTCCTTGATAAGGCGGTATTCCTGCTCGCGCTCCCATTTGCGCGTCAGGAACGCAACGATGTCCTCGCGTCCGTGGATGAATTCCAGGCGATTGCGCCACTGGCTATCGGTCGTATAGGCCTGCGCCACCTTTTCAGGATCCTGGCCATTCCAGGCATCTTCCGCGAGACGGACTTTCTGAACAGCAGTTTCAGCATTGAAGGGAGGCAATGGGGGTCGGGACATTGGGAATTCCGCCTCTGGTTCGGGGACGGATCACGAGTTGATCCGAGACCTGTCAGTGTTTTCCAAAAGAGCATTTGACGAAAGGACAACGATCCCTCATTTCAAGCCATGACCAGACAGATCGGTATTCTTCTCTATCCAGACTTCCAGTTGCTCGACGCTGCCGGAGTGACGGCAGCCTTCGAGCTTGCCGGAGGATTTGGGGCGGCTCCGTATGAGATGACGCCCCTGTCCCACCATGGTGGTCTGGTCCGGTCGTCTTCCGGGATGACGATCGAGACGGTTCCGCTCGCGGCGGCAGGGTCGTTCGATACGCTTATCGTTGTCGGAGGCGAAGGCCACAGGCAGGCTATGAGCTGCCCAGAATTACTGAACTTTATCAGGCATCAGGCCAGAAATGCGCGACGTATCTGCAGTGTGTGTACAGGGGCTTTCCTGCTGGCAGAAGCTGGCATGCTTGATGGCCGTCGTGTGACGACACACTGGCAACAAGCCCCGGCCATGGCAGCACAGTTCCCTAAAATCCGGGTTTCGGCAGATGCCATTCATATTCATGATGGCCTGATCTGGACATCTGCGGGGATCAGCGCTGGCATCGACATGGCGCTGGCGTTGATTGCCGAAGATCTTGGGGCCGATATTGCCCGTCGTACGGCGCAGCAAATGGTGGTGTTCTATCACCGTCCCGGAGGACAGTCCCAGTTCTCGGCACTCCTCGAGATGACGAGCCCTCAGGAACGCTTTGCCGAACTGTTGGGATGGATCCGGTCCAACCTGGAACAGCGCCTGACCGTGGATATTCTGGCCAGTCAGGCCGGCATGAGCCCCCGAAATTTTTCTCGCAGTTTCCGGGCAGCGGTGGGGATGAGCCCCGCAAAAGCAGTCGAACGACTGCGTCTCGAAGCCGCACGCGAGCAGGTGGAGAGATCTACCCTCCCCATTGAAGCCATCGCCGTCATGACAGGCTTTCATGATCCCGAACGGATGCGACGCGCCTTCCTGCGGGAGTTCCATCAGCCGCCTCAGGCTATCAGGCGAAATGCTGCGGCCGAGGCGACCTGAGAGTGCTCATTTTTCCTGGACGAGAAAGCAGCTCGTTTTGCAAGCAATCCCGACGAGATCCACTTCAATGATGGATCGCGTCTATCCCGCTAGAACAGGTCAAACACGCGGCAGATCAGGACACTTCCTAGAATTTAACCCTTTGAATGAGGGGCAGTCCGCAGGAAGATCAGAATTTCTTCAAGCACCTGCCATCGGTTCCTTTCCATAACCACCATATGCGTTCCTTCCCCAATCTCCGTCCAGCGACGATACGGGGCATTGAGAAAACGTGGAAACAGGTTTCCCATCTGCTGAGTAGTTACATCCAAATCCCACTCAGCATGAAGCAGAAGAACCGGGACCGTGATCTTTTCGGGACTGTAAAACGCCTTCCCTGCGGACCAGTAGTCACGCACATCCTGAATGACACCCGCAGGCGCCCGGATCACTCCATCCTGCTCTGCGGGATCGCTCGCAAGAATAACTGCGGCCCACTGTTCAAACCACCCTGCTGGCAGAATCTCTTCGCGTTTCTGCTCAGGTGCGCCTTCAAGCCAGCGCTGGCGAAATGCCTGAACATTAAAGCGGCGATAAGCAGGCACTGGACCACCCGGATCCAGACGAGAAACCCCGTCATTGATCCATTGCGGTGCAATCAGCGTTAATTTCTCCACCTTGTCATTGTGAGCAGCCGTATATGCGCCGGTAACCGTGCCACCCCAGGACATTCCGATCAGGCAAAGACGTGGGATGGCAAGCGTTGCGAGAAGATAGTCAACAGCAGTACTCAGATCGCGTACTGCTGTTTCGGTCCTGACCTGAGGCAGCGCAGCTTCAGGTGCACCTCCCATTCCATCAGGACGCGTTGATCCTCCGAAGCCCCGCACGTTGAGCGCATAAACGTCAAATCCTTCCCGCGAGAGAACATCCATGAATGCCCCCTCCCCAACAGGAACATCGAAAAGACTTTCTGCCGGCAACGTCGCGCCATGCATCAGCAAGATAGTGCGCTGTGAACCAAATATCTGGATGTCTGCACGTCGTTTATGGCGCAGATGAAGCGAGATATTGTCCGTATCACTCGGAATGAACAGGTTTTCCATAAGCAGATTTGTCATCTGGCGTCTCCTACATTTAGTTGCGCAAATTCCCATGCAAAACCTTCTGGACGACGCCTGACATATCCGGCACCCGTTTCCGCGAAATGACTGGTAAAGCAGAGACTCCCGCTTTCCGCCGCTTCTCCAAGAAACCACTGCCGCGAGCGCTCGGCAGGCTGAACGAATTCGCAGTAAACGGACCGCAGATCCGGACGATAAACCTGCAGAGGATGGTGCATGACATCTCCTGTAAACCACGCGTCTTCACCATCCGACCGCAGCCGGATCGAGGCATGATCGATGCTGTGCCCAGGGGTCGGATGAAAAGAGAAACCTGCAAGAAGATCTTGACCGTCGATGATAATCGCCTCTCCCAGCCCGGCTTCGATAACGGGGAGCATGCTGTCTGTATAGACACGTGGGAGTGGGCGATGGTCCGGGCGCCCTAAGATCTCTGGAGGTAGGTCTGGAGCAGGGTCAATACCGTCATTGCTGGCGCCGTATCGGGCCTCAATCACTGAGAAAACATGACGGGCTTTCGGAAAGGTCGGCACCCATTTTCCGTTGTGCAAACGCGTATTCCATCCAACATGATCGGCATGAATATGCGTATGCAGAACGGTATCAACCTGCTCCGGTTGTACGCCTGCGGCTGCAAGATGTTCGAGAAACGACGTATGCAGATGATCCAGTGCCGGTGCGGCAGGTAACGGCTTGTCGTTTCCTGTGGCGGTATCAACCAGGATATTGAGACCAGAAACCTGAACAAGCCACGCATGAGTTCCCTGCGCGAGCCCACCGGTCACGGGGTTAAATGATCCTGGCGTCAAATACGGACCGAATATTGCAAGTGCCTCAGCGTCGATATCCGGATACAGTTTGTGAGGGCGCGCGTTATCCCAATGAAGTTCGGGAATACGCGTGACACGGGCGTCACCCACTTGAAAAGCTGCTGCCATGATTGACTCAATACGATTGTTTTACGTCGCATCAGACGTTAGGGTGCGCGCAAACATCATACAAATCGATTTGAAATATGAAACCCATTGATCATTTCAATCTTCGTTCCTTCGATCTCAATCTTCTGATTGCTTTCGACGCCCTCGTTTCAGAACGCAGCGTCACAAAGGCGGCACGACGCCTTCGCATTCAACAACCCGCAATGAGCCATGCACTCGCCACCCTCCGAATGTTACTGGACGATGATGTGCTCGTCAGAACCGGTGCTGTCATGCAACCGACCGCCAAAGCGTCAACCATGGCGTCACATGTTGCGGAGTTGTTAAGGCAGGCTCAGCACATCCTGATGTCTGAGGAACAATTTGATCCTGCGACGGAACAGCGCATCTTTCGTTTCGGCTTTTCGTCCGAACTTGAAGTCTTTCTGATGCCTAAACTGACGGCCTATTTGCAACGGCATGCACCTGGAATACGACTGCTGTCACGTGGATCTCCTCGGAGTGAGGTCTATACATTACTGGATACGGGGGCGCTGGATATCGCAGTTGGGTGTTTTGATTTCGGTTTGGAACGCCATTGTGGGGTATCGTTGTATGAGCAGTCTCTCGTCTGCTGCTTCAACCCGAAGCTGATCGATCCGGATGCTCCAATCACGGTTGAGCGTTATCTTGCATTGCCCCATGTTCTCATGACGCTGAAAGATGACATCCAGGGATGCCTGTCAGACGCACTGATGCAGATTGGTCAGGAACTCAACGTGGTCCTCGCTGCATCAGATTTTCTGACGGCACTTGCTGCCGCAGCAGCCGCCCCCGTTCTGGCTACGCTTCCCAGCCGGATCGCTCAGCAACATGCCGCGCATTTCGGTTTAACGATCCGTCCCGTTCCACTGAACTTGCGTATCCCGGCAGTATCGATGATCTGGTCAGCCCGGAGTGATCGTGATCCTGCCGCAGTATGGCTGCGCGATGCTGTCGCATCAGTATTGGGTAGTCATGTAAAGTGAGATTTTTAATGGGCGCTCAAAATAGCTATGACAGATAAATCTCTCCAGAAAGAGATAGGCTGTCATAGCTTCCCCAAAGCACGAGGAGTCATGACGACTTACATCAGCAGAAATTCTGATTATAGAAAAAAATGCGCAGTCATCTTTGTATGAACGTCAAATTTTTACCAATTTGATTGCGCGCTCAGGACATGCTTTCACACACAAACCACAAGCACGGCATTGATCAGCATGCGGGGTATAGGCGACCATCCCTCCGTGGACATAGCTCTTGATTTTGCCCACAAATGAAAGATCGCGATAATCGGACGGATCGATCTTGCGCACTTCAAACACGTCGTAAGGACATACGGCGACGCAGGCGTCTTTTCCCTCACAGCGATTAAAGTCTACGACCGGCATGACCCGTCCTGTTTGGCCGTCTTTCAGACATTTAGGTGTGATCATCGCTTTATTCCCTGACCCGCTCATTTCGCGCCTTGTTGTAAATGCCGACTTTGCCGCAGCTCCTGCGCGAACATCTCGAGCGTCGTTGTGGGCTTGCCCAGTTCCTGCCAGATTTTTTCGGCATAGAACGGATCTTCGTGATCCCCGAAATACGCAAACAAATGCGCGACGAACTTCATTTTCGGATTAAAAAGACCGATCATCCGCATGATCCAAAGTGGAGCCACGCGAATTTTAAGTGTCGGATCATAATTTCGGACAAACCGCTCCAGCGCCTGCCTGACGGAGATCGCTTCCGGCCCCTGTACGGGGCAATGTACAGGCATTCCCTCAGGATTCTGAAACGCCTCAATCACCCAGCGCGCATAATCGGCGGAGCTGATCCACCAGATTTTGATGTGTGTATTCCCGATCCACTGGAGCGCTCGACCGCTGATCATATTTGGGAGCAGGTCCATGAAATGGGTCGGCGCGAAAAACGTATGACGAATACCGGAATCCGCGATGATTTTGTGCCCTTCCATCCGAATAATATTGGGCACGATGTTATGTCTGATAGTGTTGAGCGCGGGAGGATAGGCGCCCAGAGCACCGATTTTAGCAATATAATTAATATTCAACCCTTTGATGGCGCTCATCAAGTTCCGCACACCCTCCCTCTCTTCGTAGAAGGGAAGCGTCAAATCCGCCGTGTCGGTCGCAAGGTTGAGATAGAGCGCATCCACCCCGTCGAGCGCCTTGTGCAACCCCGCAATGTCCCGCAGATCTGCCTGGGCGATTTCGACATTAGGCGGCAGTATCCTCCGAGCTTTGTCTGGCGAACGAACGATTGCCCTCACCTGAAAATGTTTTGCCAGTTCCGCTGCAACTGGCGCGCCAAGCCGCCCCGTTGCACCGATGACGCCTATAGTCCTGATCGGTTCCATCATATTTTCTGATCCATTGATATAATGATCATCTTGAGTTTTTTCGGGTCGTAATGCCGGTCTATGACGGCGTTCTGGAGGCCGAGCCCGCGCAACAGAAACCGGATAGTGTTCTCGACCAGCTTGTCTCGTGTGATGCCGTATTCAACGACCGTGATGTCGGGCAGGCTGATGAGATGCAAAGTATTCGCTAGATGATGGACGAACCATATCTCTGCATGACCGATATGAATGCCAGATTCGACGTCTCCCGCGTCTTGAGCCGCCCTGAATGATTGCGAAAAAACGCTGACCCACGGCTTTACATGCTGGTCGAGGAACGCCTTTGCGAACTGGCCATCGCCAAGCAGGCTGGCCGTCACAAGGCGTTTGGTGTCTTCGTGAGACTGCGCATCGCCAATACCGGGAAACACTGCGTGCACGAGTATGGCGACACCCATGACCAGTGTTTCAGTTGAAGGCGTCACCTCGGCGAGAATACGGCTGCCAACTGCATTCGCTTCAACGCAGTGAGTTTCAAGCGCCGCATAAAGCACGTCCTTGCTGGTAAAGTGCCGATAAAGCAAAGCTTCGGAAACACCAGCGGCTCTGGCGATTTCCTTGGTCGTCGCACCGTCCCGACCGAGCCGGGCGAAAATGGGAGCTGCAGCGGACAGGATGGCCTGCTTGCGGTCAGTCGCGGACAATCTGGAACGGCGTGAGGTCGGCATGGGTTCTCCTTACGGAAGTAAGGTAAGTGAACGCTCACTTATATTCAAGCGCTTATTCCATTTTTCCGTATAAGATCAGGCTCGGGCGGGCATCGACGGCTTGAGAGTCTGTTTGGAAAATCGGTCTGATGTGATTCAAGCCTTGGATGTCGACGTCAGAACAGAGGGGCCGAGTGGCCAGGATCAGTTAGAAAAAGAAACACTATCCGTTTGAAATGCCAGGACTTGATCGTATTCTGGCAACAGAAGCCTCTGCCATGGCCGGACTTGCACCAATGGCTCATGACAATGGCGTGATGCATAGAAAACGTGTCATTTCAAGGGGAGGAAGATTTCTCCGTCAGCCCCTGTTTCAGGCAGGATTGGCAACTGCGTGCCATAAACCCTTCTGAAAGATGTTTCCAAACCCATGAAACAATCGGGTAAACCACACAAACTGGTGATCGTCGCTATCGTACGGCGTCTCATTGCAATCACCAATACAGTCCTCAAAACAAGGCTGCCATGACGTATTAGATCCGCCGCTCCAACATAGTTTCTAACATCTGAAATTTCCTCGCGAGATTATGAAAAATGACCAGATCGGTTCCGTTTATCTCCCGCATTCTGATCTTTCCGATTAAATCATTGGATCCGGTGGAAGTCACAAATGCGCGGGTTCTTACTAGCGGGGCCTTGGCAGACGACCGGTGCTGGGCTCTATTTGACGCACAGGGGCGTGTGGTTAACGGCAAGAACCACGCAGAGATTCATCGCATCCGCGCTGGTTTCGATCTTGATAAACGGACCGTAAGCCTACGAGATGACTCTGGTCGAGGTCTGCCTACTGTTCTGTTCAATCTTGATGGCACTGCAAGACCAATAGAGGCATGGCTAAGTCGGTTTTTCGGTTTTCCAGTCCACCTTCGGGCGGATACCACTACGGGACATCCTGATGATACGGATTCGCCTGGTCCGACTATCATCAGCGTTGCGACGCTAGAGACGATTGGAATATGGTTCGGGTTGCCAGTCGAGCAAGTTCGGGCCCGCTTTCGGACCAATATCGAGATCGGGGGCGTCCCGGCTTTTTGGGAAGATGCACTGTTCGGAGGACTTGGAGACGAAGTCGAGTTTCACCTTGGTGGCACAGAGTGGTTGGGAATAAACCCCTGTCAGCGTTGTGTCGTGCCGTCTCGCGATCCGCTAACTGGTCAGAGAGACAATGCTTTTGCCCGCCGCTTCGCAGAGTACAGGCGCCGGACGCAGCCGGCATGGTCTAATCCCGCGCGCTTTAATCATTTTTTTCGTGTAGCGATCAATACTCGGTCTGCACGCACCGGCGTTAACACAAGGATCGCACTGAACGATATCGTTACAACGTATAACAATGCAGCGGCATGCACGGCGTTGGAAGAAAACAAACGCCCCGCAGGATTCTGAGCGGGCACCATGTATATCATTCACGTGCGAGCCGAAACGCCAGATATCCGTTCGTTCAGACGACGCCCGCTGGTAGGTGAACGGCTTCCCTTCCGTTTTATAGCCGATCATCATATGCGTATTTGCGGCCCAGTTGCTATGGTCGCCGCGGCGCTTGTATTGTGTGATGAACTCGGGACTTCACCTGAACGGATCGCCTGTGAATCGTTCGGCGGCGTTCTGTCGCACGGAGATAACCTGCCGGACACCAAGGAATATCCGATCAGCTTCTCGCTATCGGGCACAACCTACACTGCAAAGTCAAGCTCATAAAAGGCACCATCACAACCGGTTGCGAAGTCGGTCTATCGGCGGCAGACAAGAAGGCGGGCTACATCCTGGCGTGTCAGGCAAAACCTCGTGGGCCACTGCTCATGGTACGATAGTGTCCACTTAGCAGATGATCGCCAGATATGCGGTTCCAACTGGATTTCCTGGCGCCCGTGGTGTTCACCGAACCGACAAACCGGAGGGCTCTAAAAACCCTCCGGTTTTTCCAGGAGAATAAGGTCCCCATTCAGCCAAAATTGGTTCGTACCTCTTTAATTGCGTCCCTTGACGGAAGTTTTAAAGTTGATTGGCTATACGTCGATAGGAGTGTGCCAGACTAACATTCATCTCCGCGACGCTCTCAGAAAATGCCGTCGCATCCTGAGTGACCTGCGTAATCGTCAATAGATCTGTATTCGAATGAATTGTTGTCGTGGACGGAATATAAAACTGCTCCGGCAAGACGCAGTCTTCGACAACGGAGTTATGCCTTACCACGCAACCCCGTTCGACCGTGCAGTTGAAGATCACGGAATTGAAGCCTATGAATACCTCGTCTCCAACAGCGCAGGGACCGTGAATGATCGAGCGATGTGCAATGGACGTGCGCGACCCGATCGTCACGGCCGCGCCATCTTTTGAGTGGATGACCACACCGTCTTGAATGTTCGACCCACTCCCGATCCGGATGGGCTCGACATGGCCGTCTTCATCGGCTTCATCGGCGCGAATAACGGCATAGGGACCGATGAAGACATCGTCCTCGACAATCACATGACCGCACAGGATCGCGGTCGGGTCGATAAAGGCGCTTTCAGAAACTACGGGGAAATCACCACGTGGATTTGGTCTCAGCATAGCCACATTTCGTCTCCTTAAAGATCGGTCAGAATTTTGCCAGGTAGGTCATTCGACATGGTTTCGCCCGGCTGATAATGCATGACAGAGCGAATGGCCTCTCCCCGATGCAGAAGATCAAATGCCGTATTGATCCGGTCATGAGTCATGTTGTGGGTGATGTAAGGGTCAACGCTAAACTTCCCCGCCAGCCATTCATCGACCATACCGGGTAACTGCGAACGCCCTTTTACACCCCCAAAGGCCGTGCCCCGCCAGACCCGTCCCGTGATCAGCTGGAAAGGCCGCGTCGAGATCTCCTCGCCAGCCCCAGCGACACCGATGACTGTGCATTCACCCCAGCCTTTATGGCAACACTCAAGGGCCGCTCGCATGACATCGACCCGACCGATCGCCTCAAAGGAATAATCCACGCCGCCACCCGTCATCTCCACGATAACTTTCTGGATTGGATCGGTATGATCGGTCGGATTGACGAGATCGGTCGCCCCCAGATTTCGGGCCAGCAGGAACTTCGCCGGATTGGTGTCGATGCCGATGATCCTTGCAGCACCGGCCATGACAGCCCCCTGAATGACGGCCATGCCGATCGCACCGAGACCAAAGACGGCCACAGTCGATCCCGCTTCCACTTTCGCGGCGTTCCGCACGGCTCCCATACCTGTCGGGACGGCGCACCCCATGACGCTGGCTTTCGCAAGCGGCGCCTCTTTGGTGATCTTCGCCACGGCAATTTCGGGCAGCACGGTATATTCGCTGAACGTGCTGGTGCCCATGTAATGAAAGATCTGGCGGCCCTTGTATGAAAAACGGCTGGTGCCGTCTGGCATCAGACCGAGCGCCTGTGTCTCGCGGATAGTCGAGCAGAGATTGGTTTTGCCCGAACGGATCATCGGGCAGTTCGGGTCTTCGGGAATATAGAGCGGAATGACATGATCACCCGGAGCAACAGAGGTAACACCTTTACCCACATCCTCGACGATCCCGACCCCCTCGTGACCGAGAATACATGGAAAACGTCCTTCCGGATCATGCCCCGACAGGGTAAACATATCCGTATGACACAGGCTCGTGGTCACGATACGGACCAGAACCTCGCCGTCTTTCGGGCCTTCGAGATCAACCAGATCGATCTCAAGCGGCATGTTAGGTTCCCACGCAATTGCAGCTCGGGTTTTCATGAAAATATTCCTCAATAATAGCGTGTGGGAATTCGTTCAGGCCGACTCAAGACTTTCCGACTGGCGACGCCAAAGCGGAAAGGGATCAGGGAGGCGTGCATAGCGTGACGGCTCAAAAGCGGTGTCTCCGAGATCTGGAACAAGACAGGCATCAAGTTCCTGCCGAAGACCGGATTCATCCATATCTCCATTGCCGATAAAGACGATTTCCTGACGACGGTCGCCGAAGACCGGATCCCAGTTTCCCAATACGAAGTCGCGCCACTGATCAGTATCCGGCCACTGATTTTTCGGAATCGCAGCCCACCACAGCCCCATCGCCTCGCTTCGCACCAGGGCTCCAGCCTGACTCATTTCACCTACCCAGTCCGGGCGCGTAGCTAACCAGAAATGGCCCTTGGCGCGTACGACGCCAGACCAGTTCCGATCAAGGAAGGCCTGGAATTTCGCTGGTTCGAACGGACGGCGCGCACGATAGACAAAATTACGGATGCCATATTCGTCTGTTTCAGGAACATGGCTGGAAAAGCCGTAAAGTTCCTTGAACCACAACGGATGCTGATGTGCCTTCTCGTAATCGAAACGGCCTGTATTCAGGATCTGCTCAACAGGAACAGACCCCATGTCGGTCTCGATGATATCAGCGTCCGAATTCAACGCACGAATGATCTGCCTCGCCGCATCAACCTGATCCGATGTAGCGGTGGAGACTTTGTTGATCACCACGACATCCGCAAACTCGATCTGCTGGACGAGCAGATCGACCAGGGCACGCTCGTCGTCCTCCCCGGCCGTTTCACCCCGATCCTTCAGGAAATCGCTGGAAGAATAATCGCGCAGGAGATTGACCGCATCAACGACCGTCACCATCGTATCCAGCCGTGCGATATCGCTCAGGCTGACGCCACTCTCGTCACGAAACTCAAACGTTGCGGCTACGGGCAGCGGTTCCGCAATGCCTGTAGATTCAATGAGCAGATAATCGAATTTCCGCTCCTCTGCGAGCCTCCGTACTTCCTGCAACAAATCGTCGCGGAGCGTGCAGCAAATGCAGCCATTGGTCATTTCAACCAACTTTTCATCGGTACGCGACAGATTGCTGCCGCCCTCGCGCACCAGAGCGGCGTCAATGTTGACCTCGCTCATATCATTCACGATGACCGCGACCTTATAGCCCTGGCGGTTATTCAGTACGTGATTGAGCAAGGTCGTCTTTCCCGCGCCAAGAAAGCCGGACAGCACGGTAACGGGAAGTTGGTCATCCATGGGGATTTTTCCTCTAAAGCTTTGTCGGGTTTGGGGCGTCGCCATAGACGGCGAGCGGATCGAATATTTTGTGCGTTTCGCAAAAGAGGAGTGCTGCCGATGATGACGGAAGGCCTTCCTCAGAAGTGAGATCAACACGCCGATAAAAACAGCTTCGATAACCCACATGGCAGTTCGCTCCTGTGCCCGCAGTGTGAACGCGCAGCCAGATCGCGTCCTGATCGTCGTCGATCCGCATTTCGAGGACATGCTGGACCAGCCCGCTCGTGGCGCCCTTTCGCCAGAGACACTGACGGCTCCGGCTCCAGTAATGCGCCTCACGGGTTGCGATAGTGCGTGCGAGCGCCTCTGCGTTCATGACGCCAACCATCATGACATCACCGCTTTCTGCGTCCGTTGTGACCACGGTCAGCAGTCCGCTGGCGTCGAAACGTGGGGCGAGATCGCTCCCCTCCTCGACCTGCTCAATTGAGACGCGCGACCCAAATGCCGTGGACACAGAAGATACAGTTGTGCCCATCACACGCCACCCATTCCCGCCATAGTGAAGAACTGGCGCCGCAGAGATTCCGACGTCTCGAACTCGCCCAGCAGGCGGCTGGTCACCATACTCACGCCTGGCTTATGTACTCCGCGTGTGGTCATGCACTGGTGAGCCGCGTCGATCACGACCGCGACGCCACGCGGTTGAAGCACGCCCTGGATTGTATCCGCGATCTGGGCCGTCAGTTTTTCCTGGATCTGTAGACGATGGGCGAAGACGTCCACGAGACGCGCCAGCTTGCTGATGCCAACTACCCGCTTGTCGGGCAGATACGCCACATGCGCCTTACCGATCAGCGGAATGATATGATGCTCGCAATGGGATTCCAGACGGATATCGCGTAGCACCACCATCTCGTTGTAGTTACCGCTCTCTTCGAAGGTCCGCTCCAGAAGAGCGACCGGGTCGTCATGATATCCCTCGAAAAACTCCTCATAGGCCCGCACCACGCGGTCAGGCGTACCGGCAAGCCCCTCGCGATCAGGATCATCACCGGTCCAGGCGAGCAGGGTTCGCACCGCCTCTTCCGCCTGAGCCCGGGTCGGCCGGGTTCTCACTTGCCGTGGAACGTCCATCAGTGTGTCCATTGAAGTTTATCTGCTATTGACTATGTTATGTTATAACGTAACCATAAAGACGTTCGCCACCTATCGTCAAGCTCGGGAACCATGCCCCCTCCCTCACAGCAACATTCTGTCTCGACGGATATGACTCCACCCGCGCGCGCGCCGAAGGAAAGTCTCGGCGCCATGCTATTCATTGAGAGCTGGCCCGCGCCAACAATCGACCCACCGGAAAACAGTACTCTGGGCCGTCTTGCACCGCATGTGGTCGCCTGTGCCCACGCGACAGTCGTGATGGATCTGCAGCGACCGGATGTCGATATGGTCGTGTGGGGGCGCCGGATTCCGGCAACATGGGAAGGAACTCTCACAAACTGCTCACAAGCCCCATCTGCTCTCACTCTCGCCGGCACACCTTCGGAAATCGCAGATTCCCTTGTAAACCCGGCTTTACATCAGGACTGGTCTCCCCTCATCCTGACTGATGTCAGGGACTTGTCCGCACTGTTCGGTGCGCTGACAGGAGGCGTCCGGCAGCACATCCAGCTAATAACGCCATCCCGTGGGGAGACTGCGTTCGAGTTGCCCCCCGATGCACTTCGGCTGATCTGCGCCTATGGAAGCGCTGGACCAGAGTGGTGCGGCAGCCAAAATCCAAAGAGTGGTATTGTCAGTACCCTGACACCGTTCGCAGTAGTGTTCATTAAAGGGGCGGCTGAAGGCAAACTCGGATGCCTTCATCGTCTCCCGGCAAATATCGCAAACGGTGCAAGGCCTGGGCCGGTCCTCGTGATGGATACAATTTCCCGATGATAGAGCGTGTCATGCCGCCGTCTCGCGACGCACGTCAAGGTTGCGATGCCTTCAAAAGGCGGACCACGTCTTTACGGAATGATGTACTCGACGTGCTGACGAAGGCAAACGTCCCACTTTCGGCTTACGACATCCTACGGTGTGTCAGTCATTCGAATTGCCCGCGGATTGCTCCGACTACAATTTACCGGGCTCTCGGAAAGCTGATTGCCAGCGGGTTAGTGGGACGGCTCGAAAGTCGAAATGCCTTCGTGCGGATCTGGGCAAACGATCCCTCTCACCTCGTCTACTGTATCTGCGATCGATGTGGTGCCGCGCAAGCGGTGGAAAATACGCTATCCTGTCAATTGATCGACGCTGCGGCCGAGACCCTTGGATTTCAGGTCCGGCATCGGGTCATCGAAGTTCAGGGCGTCTGCGCACGATGCAGCGTCTGCCCGTCTTTCTTGCCGACACAACAAAAGCACAAGCTTCCGACACGCGCGCCCAAATGAACCGCGCCCCCTCGCCGCTCTTCTCCGTTAAGGCTCTCTCATGTTACCGACCACCATCTCTTCCCGTCCTTCATCCCACCCACCAAAGGATATGCTCGCCTGCCGTGTGAACGGCATTATCAGCGATCTTTCCTCCACAACTGGTGACCAACGGGCTGACCCTGTCTTCCGGTCGGACGCCGATGCGCTTTCCCTGATCCGTCACGACACGGCCCATGTTCTGGCACAAGCCGTCAGTGAGTTGTATCCCGGCACCGCGCTTGCGACAGGGCCCGCCACGGAACAGGGATTTTTCTACGATTTCGCCGCTGAGCACGCTTTCACCGATGATGACATCGCTCGGATCGACGCACGGATGCACGAGATCGTCGACCGGGACGAGCCGATCATCCGGGAGGAGTGGGATCGCGAGAGAGCACTTGCCTGGTGCCGGGAGAATGGACAGCCCTACAAGGCCGAGATCATCATGTCCCTGCCTGCTGATGCCACCCTGAGCTTTTATCGACAAGGCGACTTCGTCGATCTCTGCCGAGGGCCACATCTCGTCAGCACAGGACAGATCGGACACGCCTTTCGACTTCTCGGTACGGCTGGTGCCTATTGGAAAGGTGATCGAAGCAATCCAATGCTGCAGAGGATTCACGGAACGGCCTGTCGTGATGCCGACGAACTCGCCGCGTGGGAGCAGCGTCAGGAAGCAGCAGCACGGCGTGATCATCGTCGTCTCGGCCGCGAGATGGATCTGTTCCATTTCCAGGCCGAAGCTCCAGGCGCGGTGTTCTGGCATCCGAACGGCTGGACACTGTTCCAGACCCTGCTCGCTTATCTGCGCGAACGTCAGAAGGCCGAGAACTATGTGGAGATCAATACGCCCGACATCATGGATCTGTCGCTCTGGCAGGCCTCTGGCCATTGGGAAAAATTCGGGGAGAGCATGTTCACCACTGAAACCGAAGGCCGTACCTACGCCCTCAAGCCTATGAATTGCCCCGGTGGTGTGCAGGTTTTCCGCCAAGGCCTGAAGAGCTATCGCGACCTGCCCCTGCGGATGGCCGAATTCGGCAAAGTCCATCGCTTTGAACCGTCAGGAGCGTTGCATGGCCTGATGCGCGTACGTGCATTCACGCAGGATGACGCACATATTTTCTGCACACCGGAACAGATGGAGGCCGAGACGCAGCGGATCTGCCATCTCGTGCTTTCGATCTATAAGGACTTCGGTTTTGAAGATGTCCGTATCAAATTTTCCGACCGGCCTGACAAACGTGTCGGATCGGACGAGATCTGGGATCGCTCGGAGGAAGCGTTACAGCGCGGGGTCGAAGCTTCAGGCCTCTCCTACACACGCAATCCAGGAGAAGGCGCTTTTTACGGTCCCAAGCTGGAGTTCGTACTGCGTGATGCAATCGGCCGGGACTGGCAGTGCGGTACCGTTCAGGTCGATCTCAATCTGCCTCAGCGTCTGGACGCGCATTATATTGGCGCGGATGGAGAAAAACATCCGCCCGTCATGCTGCATCGCGCCCTGTTCGGTTCGCTTGAACGTTTCATCGGCATTCTCCTTGAACACCATGCCGGCCACCTGCCTTTCTGGCTTGCACCCATTCAGGTCGTGGTGGCAACAATCACCGGCGCTGCAGACGATTACGCAGTCGATCTGATTAAAGCGCTCCGCCAACGTGGAGTCCGAGCAGAGCCCGATTTGCGCAATGAAAAAATCGCTTACAAAATCCGCGAACACAGCCTCGCGAAAGTACCCATGTTGCTGATCGTCGGGAAGAAGGAAGCACAGGCAGGCACCGTGTCTATCCGGGAATATGGAAGATCAGAAACACCAATGTTGGACATGGAATCCGCTATCAATTTAATCGCCAAAGCATCGGAGTCTCGTTTGGCACAAGTCTTTTAGCTTATCGACACGATTTCTTTGGTTGTTAGATATCATTGGGATAAGTGATTATACGAATAATATTTATAATAATTTCTACATTTCTGACTTCGCCCCGACATCTATTTCGAAATCCCAATATATACAAAGAGGCTATTGATTATTTCTACGCAACTTAAGTCCGGGATCGAATACGTTAGTCTTATGCTTGACGAATATTGCGATGTCGGGTTATTTGTGATGTTATAACGTAATGATAGCCACCGAAAATAAAGTGTTTCGACGCGAGTTAACATACTAAAATTCGTTAAACAAGGAACGGGAATTATTACAATGTAAAACGTCAAGTAAAGTTATGTTTCCGTATCTTTAAGGTTCTTAATTCGGGTTTATTTATGAGAAAAAAATCAATTTTGTTTGCAATTATTCCTGCGTTTATTGGATCTGCTCAGGCTGAAGAAGGCATGTGGACGTTTGATCATTTGCCTATTCGGCAGATGAAGCAGCAATATGGGTTTGAACCCTCTGTCGAATGGATTAACCATGTCATTCAGTCTTCGGCACGCTTGGCGGAAGGCTGCTCTGCCTCGTTCGTATCAGGTGATGGTTTGGTGATGACAAATCATCATTGTGCCAATACGTGTCTCACGGATCTGTCTGACAAAAATCACGATTATTTCCATGATGGTTTCTCGGCTCGAGAGGTCTCAAAAGAGCCTCAGTGTCCGGGGATGGAACTGGATCGTCTGGATCAGGTGAAAGATGTAACGGGTCGTGTCGCAGAAATGACCGCAGGAAAACATGGTGCGGAATATGGCAAAGCTTTGCAGGTTGCCAATAGTGTCCTGACCAAGGAATGCGCGCTGGGTGATGCCTCACACTGGCGTTGCGATGTCGTGACACTCTATCATGGTGGACAGACGGCGCTTTATCGTTACCGCCGTTATCAGGATATCCGTCTCGTGATGGCGCCCGATCAGGATATAGCATTCTTTGGTGGTGATCCCGATAACTTTACATTCCCGCGTTATGATATTGATCTATCGATGCTGCGGGTGTTTGAAGACGGCAAGCCGGTTCATACGCCGTTTTTTAAATTCGATCCAAAGGGCCCCAAGGCTGGTGATCTGGTTTTCACATCCGGAAACCCAGGACGCACACAACGGTCCCTTCCGGCCAGCGCATTGGCATTTCAACGAGATGTCAGTCTGCCAACCATTATTGCTGCTTATTCGACCCTTGAAGGAGCGCTGTGGCAGTATTCCAGAGAAAGCAAGACCCACCTAATTGACGCACAAAATACGCTTTTCGGTGTTCAGAACGCACTGAAATCTCTGTCTGGTACAGCAAAGGCTTTGCGTGAACCTGAAGTGATAGAAAAGCGCGAGGCGGAAGATCAAGCCCTTCAGGCGTGGATTGACGCAGATGCAGAACGTCGCAAGACTTATGGTGATCCGTACAAAAAAGTGGAAGCCGCTCTTGCTGTGCAGCGTCAGTATTATGTGCATGATTTTGCCATAACACGCACAGTTCATGGTCTGCTGGGGGACGCTGTTATGCTGGTGTCAGCGGCGCATGAACGAAAGAAGCCAGATACAGAGCGTCGGTCCGGTTACCATGATGCGGAATTAGCCGCACTTGAAACCGAGATCGCTGCGAAAGTGCCGGTGCATACTGAATTGGAAACTACGACTTTGGCGTTAGGTATGACGACCATGCGCCAGATACTCGGTGAGGATGATGCAGCGGTCCATCTGATTCTGGGAAAAAAAAGCCCGGATGAGCGCGCCGTAGAACTGATACAGGGCACGAAACTGGCGGATCCCGCAGAGCGTCTCGCGCTTTACAAAGGTGGCGTCAAGGCCATTGAATCATCCAAAGATCCAATGATCGTTCTGGCACGTCACTTAGAGCCGGTTCTGGACACGATCCGCAATCGCAGCCGTGACCAGATTGAAGCACCGATGCACGAAGCCCAGGGTACGATTGCACGGGCCCAGTTCGCGCGTGCTCAGGCAGAAGGAAAGGCAGATACACTTTATCCGGATGCCACGTTCTCGCCGCGACTATCTTACGGCACAGTTAAAGGCTTCCAGGATGGCGCAAAGGTCATTGCACCCTTCACGGATTTTGCAGGGATGTACAAACATGCAACGGGCAGTGATCCGTTCCGTCTGCCGCAAGTCTGGTTGGATGCGAAGCCACATCTAAACCTCTCTACGAAGCTTGATTATGTGTCGACCAATGACATTGTCGGCGGCAATTCAGGCTCCCCTGTTATTAACCGTCAAGGCGATGTCGTTGGCCTGATTTTTGACGGTAACCTCGATAGCCTGGCGGGCGATCTTTATTACGACATCGAGCGCAATCGTGCTGTTTCCACGGATACAAGTGCCATCATGGCTGCATTGAGGACGGTGTATCACGCTGATGCTCTTGCTGATGAACTTGAGACGGGGAAGCTAAAGTCGCGTCCGGAATAAAAGTGGAAAGATAATAACTTGAACAACTCTATACCCGTTCGGATTGCCATTCTGACTATTTCAGATAGCCGGAATTTAGAAACCGACATTTCTGGTAAGATCTTGGCCGACAGAGTCATGGAGGCAGGGCACGTTCTTGCGGCTAGGTCGATTGAAATAGATGATATCAATCGAATTACTGACGCGCTCAATATCATGATCGATAATAAGGATGTTGATGTTATAATTACCACAGGAGGAACTGGATTAACCAAACGAGATGTCACTCCGGAAGCATTCGATCTGGTTTTAGATAAATACATTCCCGGTTTTGGAGAGCTGTTTCGAATGTTGTCTTATAAAAAGATAGGGACCTCTACAATACAATCTAGATCCATGGCGGGAGTGTCCCGTGGGAAATTACTATTTGCGCTTCCCGGATCACCAGGCGCAGTCAAAGATGGGTGGGATGATATTTTAAAATATCAGCTAGATAGCAATCACAAACCGTGTAATTTTGTCGAAATTATTTCAAGGATATAAATAAACCCGCAACTGTGTCTAAGCGGCGGAGCTAATGCGCTATGGCACTCCGGTTTTGAGGATAGCGATTGTGACGAGACGCCGTGCGATAGCGACGATCATCAGTTTATGTGGTTTACCCCGCTGTTTCATGCGTTCGGCGGCAGCTTTCAGAACAGGATTATGGCAGGCAGCTGTTAATCCTGCCTGGAACAGCACGTGGTGGAGAGATCTTCCTTCCCCTGAAATGACACGTTTTCCGCACATTGCACCACTATCGTGAGCCATTGGCGCAAGTCCGGTCATGGCAGCGGCTTCTGTCGCTGTCATGCGGCCGAGCTCTGGCATTTCTGCGAGAAGCATGACGACTGATACCGGGCCGATACCAGGAATGGAACGGAGAAGCTGTGCTTTGGCGGAGAGTTCTTCTGCCTCTGCGATAACGATTTCAATCCGTTGTTCAAGCTCGCGGATCTGGCTTTCGCGAAATACTTTGGGCTGTTGTCCATATGGAGGGATCGAAGAACCGTTTGTTGATGTGCCTTGGTTCTGATTCTGCGATGGCATCCGGTCTGCATTTTGAGCAGATTGGGGGCTGTTACCCGCTGGATGACTACGCGCTCGCGTTGATCGGCTCCAGGAAGAGGAAGCGGCGCATGTTGTAGACGATATTGGCGAGCCCGATCCTCATGGTGGCCCGGGTAATATCGAAAGTTCGGACGAACAGCCCTGTCTGTGATTTCTGATCGGCAAAGACGTGCTCGACGCGGGATCGGATCACGGACTTTCCTGCATTGGACCGCTGGATATGGAGTGGCCAGATCCGTTGTGGGGATCGTCCCGTCATCCTGCCGCTTCGCCTTCATGAACTTCAGTGTCCAGCGCGCATGACGATCCTTGTGCGACAGCTTTGCCGGCTTGTCCTGCCAGTCATCGAGGATACGTCCTGCCCGGAGGTCGGCGTTCTCAGTGTTCGTATTGCGCTGCTTTGGAGCGGCTATCAATGCTGCATCCAGGATCTGGCCTGACATCGGCAGAGAGCCTGCGTTCCGCAGGGTTGTATCAAAGCGATTGAACAGACCCTCGATCGCTCCCATCTGCGTCAGGCACTCACGGAACAGCCAGACCGTTTTGGCATCAAGAACACGATCTGAAAGCCCCAGCCCAAGGAAGCGCATGGACGACAGGCTATCGTCCGCCCGTGCTTCCATCGGAATAGGCCAGAGCCTCCTCCAGATCAGGACGGAACACTGCAAAATCCACAATCTGGGAAAAGGCTTCGAGCTGATCACCAAGCCCGCTCAACCGGGCAAGCCGCTCTTCAACATCAAACAAACCAGACTGCTTCATCATCCACGCCCTCAATCAATTCAGGAGAAATGGAATCACACAGATAAACTCAAAACCAGAGGGATTTTCGAACCCTCTAGCTTATTCAAGCCCGAAATTGTCCGGACAGACGGGTCCACCTATTCCCTCAATGGAAGTGAATAACTGACCGAATAGATTTTCCTTCATGCATGAGATCAAAAGCCTTGTTAATCTGATCCAGATGCATCGTGTGCGTGACGAAGGGCGCAAGTTCAATATCCCCCTTCATAGCGTCTTCGACCATAGTCGGAAGCTGGGAACGTCCCTTGACACCGCCGAAAGCAGAGCCTTTCCAGACACGTCCTGTAACCAGTTGAAACGGACGTGTCGAGATTTCCTGCCCCGCTCCGGCGACACCAATAATAATAGACTGTCCCCATCCACGATGCGCGGCCTCCAAGGCTGAGCGCATGACATGGACATTGCCAATACACTCGAATGTGTGATCGATGCCCCAGCCACTCATCTCGATCAGCACCTCATGAATTGGCCGATCAAAATCTTTGGGGTTCAAGCAGTCTGTAGCACCAAACTGGCGTGCTAACGCAAATTTTTCCGGATTGGTGTCAATGGCAATAATGCGCCCTGCTTTCGCCTGCCGTGCCCCTTGAACCGCAGCAAGACCAATACCGCCCAGGCCGAAGATCGCAACGGAATCCCCCGGCTGAACATTGGCTGTATTATGCACTGCGCCAATACCCGTCGTGACACCGCACCCTAAAAGGCAGACGTGTTCGGGATTGGCCTCAGGATTGATCTTAGCCAACGAAACTTCTGCAACAACCGTATATTCGCTAAACGTCGAGCAGCCCATATAATGATACAGAGGCTGACCATTATACGAAAAACGCGTTGTTCCGTCAGGCATCACACCTTTGCCCTGAGTGGCACGAACAGCAATGCAAAGATTGGTTTTCCCAGACAGACAAAACTCGCATTTCCCACACTCCGCCGTGTAAAGCGGGATCACATGATCTCCTGGGGCAACACTTGTGACACCTTCGCCAACCTCGACGACAATGCCAGCGCCCTCGTGCCCCAGCACAACTGGGAAAAGCCCCTCCGGATCATTGCCTGACAGGGTGAACGCATCTGTATGACAGACGCCAGTATTCGTTATCCGAATGAGCACCTCTCCTTTACGGGGAGGCGCAACATCAATTTCGACAATTTCAAGCGGTTTCCCTGCTTCAAAAGCAACAGCAGCCCGTGACTTCATGTTCAGCTCCTTAATTATTTTATTGCTTCATTTGATGGCACTGCGCAGTCTTCGGGCTGCGTCCTGAGGATCCTCCGCGCCATAGATTCCCCCTCCCACGATAGCAACTTCGGCACCTGCATCCCGAACTGTCACGATTGTAGAAGCATTGATCCCACCCGCTACGGCGAATGGAAGCACGCTTCCGGAAATTGTCTTGAGCAGATCAACAATGCTGTACCCAGGTAAAGATTGCTCATCCAATCCCGCATGGAGTTCGACGTGAGAAACCCCCAGATCTTTTAGTTCGGAAATCCGGGAGAGACGGTTCTGTGGAGGCACACCAATCAAATCAGCAACGACCCGTTTTTGATACGTATGTCCGGCTTTAACGGCACCTGCGATCGTAGCATCGTTCGCAAGGGCCAGCACGCCAACGGAGTCAGCCCCCGCTTCAAACGCCATGGTGGCTTCAAGCTCCCCGGCATCCATTGTTTTATAATCTGCGAAGAGTTCTTTCTCTGGATAAGCAGTCTTGATAGCCCTGAGAACCGCTAAACCCTCTGCTTTGACGAGCGGTGTACCAATTTCGATAATATCAACATATGGCGCAACCTTTCCCAGCAGAAGGAGAGCATCTCGCGTGCGCAGAAGATCCAAAGCAATCTGAAGTTTCATGACATTATTCCCAATTTGCGTGACGGGCCCAAAGCACGTCCTTTTCGAGGTGGTTGGCCTGCCAGATGGCATGAAAGAGGCTGTCCAGAACCAGAATGGCCGCCTGTTCGAACAGCGACCCGGCGTACTGAACCGTGGATCCTCTATGTGAACTTTGCTTCCCAGCAGCATCTATGATGATCGAGACAGTCGCGATCTGGCTCAAGGGACTGTCCGCTGCTGTGGTCAGGGCAATCACATCTGCTTCCGCACGGACCACTTTACGAGCGATCGCGAGCATACTGTCCGTGCTCCCGGATCCTGACGGAATAATTACGACATCTCCGTAACTTACGGCCGGTGCCGTTGATTCAGACAGCATGTGGACCTTCAGTCCGAGATGCATGAACCTCATTGCGTTCATTCCCATCCCAATGCCACTGCGACCGGCACCTGCAAAATACAGGCGCGGCGCAGATGCGATCATGCGTGCTGCCCTTTTACAGTTCTCAATACGTACAGAGTGTAAGGCATGAGAAATCTCAGTCACGATTGTCGACAGAGCGTCGGAAACAGCCTTCGTATCGGGCGATATAAACGCCATGCTTCCCCTCCCCTGATTCTTTTTGATTGACTGGCTTATCTGCCCCAGAGCCGTTGCCAGAAGATAAGAGAACAGCCAGGATCAAACAAACAAATGAGGTCAATGGTGGGTATCGATCATATCAATTTGGCTGGGCTCGATTTGAATCTTCTGATCGCTCTGGATGCTCTTCTGGAAACGGGAAGTGTGACAAAAGCTGGAAAGCTGATGGGGATCGGCCAATCTGCCATGAGCCATAATTTAGGGCGTCTTCGAACTCTTTTTGGAGACGAACTGTTGACACGACATGCGGGCGGCATGCGACGCACCCCGCGCGCAGAAGCTCTCCGCCTACCCGTGCGAGAGGCCCTCAGTAGTCTTCAGGCTTTGTTAGGGCGTGAAACACCATTTGATCCAGCCACAGCTGAACGTCTTTTCAGGATTGCAGTCCCAGACAGTATCGAAATGCTTCTGATGCCTCGATTTCTAGCGTACCTTCAGGAAAAGGCTCCAGGAATTCGCCTGCGCCTACATAACGTTGATCCTGAATCCGTCCTCAATACGCTAGATGAAAACAAAATCGATCTCGCGATTAGTATAGGACCCTTCAGTGGTGCACAAACCCACCATAAAAGCCGTCTTTTAATGCGGGATGAATATCTGGTTCTCTTCAATTCTCATATCACAAAATTAAAAACACCACTTTCTCTCGACGATTTTCTTAAATTCCCACATCTGCTGACAAGCTTGCGACCTGGGGAGCATGGTGTGGTTGATAAGGCCTTGGCGCTCCTGGGATTGAGCCGCTCAATTGCCCTGACAACGCCAAGATTTATGAGCGTTGCTCCTTTGCTCGTGCAGGCTCCCGTGATAGCGACCATGCACAGCCGCCCTGCGCAAATGCTGGCAAAGATCTTCAATCTTACGACCAGTCCGCCTCCTGTAGCACTCACAGATGTCAGGATCGACATGATCTGGCATGGATCCTACGGAGACGATCAGGCGCACTGCTGGATACGCGACACGCTATGGAAGATGGCGCAAATCCCTTAAAAATTTGTTCCTCAGTTATGACGGTATTATTTCTAAGAAACAGGAAGATGATATCTCATGGCTTCTACCAACGCTGCAAAAGCTGGTGAGTGTAATCGCCTGCTGGGATAATACAGATAGGGGCCTTCACACTCTAAGCTCCATTCAGAAAGCACCTCAACCAGTTGTCCCATTTCAATATCGGGCTTTGCCAGATCATAAGGAACGTAGCCCAACCCAATCCCATCAATAGCAGCACCGAGGACCAACATAGAGTTGCTAAACGTTGTTTGTCCTGCCACACGAAATGCGATTTCGCGTCCTGTCGGTTCACGAAACTCCCACTTCAGGTTTCCTCCAGCAGTCGTCATCCGCATATTAATACAGTTATGACGGCGCAAATCATGAGGCGTTGCAGGGGGCAGATGACGGTGAAAATAATCCGGTGATCCTACGACGCAAAAGCGCCAGTCGGGGCCCACACGCGTCGCGACCATGTCTTTCTCGATGGCTTCCCCGATACGGACTCCTGCATCAAAGCGTTCTGCAACGATATCAACAAAAGCGTAATCCATGCTGAATTCGATGTTGATGTCGGGGTATTGTTGGAGAAATTCGAGAAGTTTAGGTCGAAACACCAGTTCTATGGCCGCATCGGTGCATGTGATACGAATTGATCCGGCAGGCTTGCTACCAAGAGACGCAACTGAGTCGAGTTCGGTAGAGACCTGTTCAAGAAGGGGCCCGACACGCTTTTGAAGCTGCTCTCCGGCATCGGTAGTTGCAACATTTCTGGTCGTTCTAGACAGCAGGCGAACTCCGAGCCTTTCCTCAAGTCCTCTCACCGTGTGGCTCAAGGCTGAAGGCGTGACACCGAGCTCGGCAGCGGCTCGCGTAAAGCTTCGTTCCCTGGCAACCGCGAGAAAAGCCGTCAGTTCATTGATATGATCGCGTGGCATTGCTGAGCTTATTTCAAAGGTTCATGCACGTTATATGCTCTAATCGAGTTCAGCAAGATCCCTTATCGTGTTCGGAACAAGGCCTCGTCCGGCCTGACAGCGAAACACAGGAAATTTTTATGGAAATCTTCCGCGTAGGTCACAAGCCGTCTTTCAAAGGGCCCGGAGACTGGTTCACAGGCACGGTCCGGGTTGATATGCTTTTCAACCCCGCCGCTCCCGATCGTGTTCAGGGTGCAAACGTGACATTTGAACCGGGTGCACGGACAGCCTGGCATACCCACCCACTGGGCCAGACCATTATTGTGACATCAGGCGTTGGTCGCGTACAGAGATGGGACGGCCCCGTCGAAGAAATCCGTCCTGGCGACGTGGTTTTCTTCGAACCAGGTGAAAAAAATTGGCATGGCGCCGCTCCAGAGACGGCCATGACCCATATCGCGATTCAGGAAGTCGAGAATGGGAAAGTCGTAGACTGGCTCGAGCACGTCTCTGACGACCAATACGGGCAATAAGTCAAATATTTATACGGGTGACACATCATGATTAAAGATAAAGTTGTTCTCATCACTGGTGCATCTTCTGGTATTGGCGAAGCGACGGCGCGGCTTCTGGCACGGCAGGGTGCGAAAGTTGTCCTGGGTGCGCGCAGAGAAGAGCGTCTAAAGGAGATTGTCAGTGCTATCAAAGACGAGGGCGGCACAGCGACCTACCTCGTGACGGATGTAACGAAGCCGAGTGATAATGAGGCTTTGGTCAACATGGCCAAAGAAAAATACGGTCGTCTTGATGTTATTTTCCTCAACGCAGGTCTGATGCCGACAGCCCCCGTATCCGCCTTGAAGACAGACGAATGGAATGCAGCCGTCGACATTAACATCAAAGGCGTTCTGAATGGCGTTGCTGCCGCCATGCCTCATTTTCTGGCACAGAAATACGGTCAGATCATTGCCGTTTCCTCAGTGGCCGGTCTCAAAGCATACCCTGGCAGCGCGATCTACGGCGGCACCAAGTGGTTCGTTCGCGATTTCATGGAGGTGCTTCGTATGGAGTCAGCCATGGAGGGTAGCAATATTCGTACCTCCACGATTTATCCTGCAGCGGTGAAAACTGAATTGCTCGGCGGCATTTCTGATCCCGGGGCGGCTGCAGCCATGCAAAAGCTGTACGATCAGCATGCTATCCCACCCGAACGCATTGCCGACGTAGTCTCGTTTGCGATTTCTGCCCCAGCAGACACAACGATCAACGAGTTTACAGTAGGGCCAGCCAATCAGGCCTGGTGAGGAATCCTCAATGCCGCATATCATCGTGAAGCTTTGGCCAGGTAAATCCGAGCAGCAAAAACAGCGTCTGGCGGATGCGATCACCCAGCAAGTTACCGCTATTCTGGGTTATACGGACGATGCGGTCTCGGTTGGTTTCGACGAGGTTGCTTCTTCGGACTGGCGTGATCAGGTTTATAGACCTGGAGGGTTCGAAAAACCTTCTGGATTTGAGGGTTCCTCTGTGATTCCATCTCTCCTGCGTTGATTGGGGATGATGGCAGATGAAGCAGCCGAGTTTCTTTGATGTTGAAGAGCGGCTGGCCCGGTTAAGCGGGCTTGGCGATCAGCTTGAGGCATTTTCCCGGACTGTGGATTTTGAGGTGTTCCGCCCCGATCTGGAGAAGGCTCTGGCCTATTCAGATGGGAGCAAAGGTGGACGACCGCCGTTTGATCCCGTGTTGATGTTCAAGATTCTGGTGATCCAGACGCTGAACAATCTGTCCGACGAGCGAACGGAATATTTGATCAACGACCGCCTGTCCTTCATGCGTTTCCTCGGTTTGGGACTGTCGGACCGGGTACCTGATGCCAAAACGGTCTGGCTGTTCCGTGAGCGTCTGGCCCAGGCGGGAGCTATTGAAAGACTGTTTGACCGGTTTGATGCCACTCTGCGGACCGCCGGTTATCTGCCAATGTCCGGCCAGATCCTGGATGCGACATTGGTAGCCGCCCCAAAGCAGCGCAATACGAACGCTGAGAAAGCTGACCTCCGGGCAGGGCGTATTCCTGAAGATTGGCAGGACAAACCCGCAAAGCTGTCGCATAAGGACCGTCATGCGCGCTGGACACTAAAGTTTACCAAAGCGAAGCGGCAGGATGACGGGACGATCCCAGCCACGGACCTCGCCATTCCGTTCTTTGGCTACAAGTCCCATGTTTCCATCGACCGGAAGTTCCGGTTCATCCGGAAATGGAAGACAACGGATGCTGCTGCCAGTGATGGTGCCAGACTGCGCGAGGGCCTTCTGGATAAAACCAATACGGCCTCAAGCGTCTGGGCTGATACAGCGTATCGCTCGAAAGCCAATGAGGACTTCATGGACAAGCAGGGCTTTGTCTCGAAGGTTCACAGGAAAAAGCCGCATCTCAAACCTATGCCCCGGCATATCCAGAAATCGAATGCTGGAAAGTCGGTGGTCCGATCTCGTGTCGAGCATGTCTTTGCCGATCAGAAATCGCAAATGGGTCTGTTCGTCCGAACTGTCGGTATCACCCGGGCCACCATGAGGATCGGCCTTGCCAATATTGTCTACAACATGCGCCGCTTCCTCTTCCTCGAAAGATTGAACGCGAGCGCGTAGTCCCCCACTGGCGATGGACCGCGATCTGCTCAAAACGCAGAGCGAAAGTCACCCCCGAAACCCTCAATCAAAGCGCCAAAAAACTAAAATCATCAGACAATCGCATCAACAAACAGTTCTTCGATCCCTCCACCTCGTAAGATTGATCTTCGCCACAAAAGTCTGGACGAGCAGCACAACAAATAACATTCACCGATAAGTTCGGATGGTAGCAGGATCCACGTCGAAATGGGGCACCAGTTTGTAATGCCGCCCCCCGAATCTCATCATCTTGCAGCGTCAACTCGAATATTGATTGCGACAACCCCATTTTCCATAAACTGGGCGGAAATCGCTCGAAAGCGCACGCGGGGAAAGCGTTGTTCAGAGAAGCGAATATCTTGTGTCATTTGAACCACCGTTTTCTGGACAACATGCGTAATTTGTTAAGACACCAACCGAACAGCTATGAACAGCCTATCCTTTCGATTGAGTAATGCGTCATCTGGCTATCTCCGGACAAAAATGACGCCTGTTCACACAGTGCCTGCGCCATAAGCAGATGATCAAAGGGATCGCGGTGATGCATGGGTAGGCCCATCAGCACTTTCAGGTGCTCGGGGGTAATCTGCAGAAGCGCGAAACCCTCTGTGGGAATAGCATCGGTGATCTCGATAAGATCTGCATCCAGCTTCCCGATCCGGATCTTGATAGCAATCTCCCAAAGAGAGACAACACTAACCAGAATGTCATGGGCTGGATCTGCAATGATCTCGCGTGATGTAGGCCCCAATTTTTCGGAATCTGACAACCACCATAGCAGTGCATGTGTATCGAGCAGAACCTTCACAGGACCCCATCCATGCTGTCGAGCAGAACCTTCACAGGACCCCATCCATGCTGTCGAGCATATCCTGCGGCGTCTGATCGAAATCATCACTCAGCTTGATCCGCCCGCGCAGCGCACCTGGCTGGCGACGGGGACGATAGGACGGGGACGGTGGGCGCAGTTCGGCCACGATCTCATCATGGGACGTGACCAGAATCGTGCTACCTTGTCGCGCCTGACGAAGGTAGGCGGTCAGATTGCCGCGGAATTCTCTTACGCCGATTTTCAGTGGCTTGCTCTGGCTGCCAGAAAGCTGTTCGCTCATGTGCCCCTCCCTATGTGTCATCATAGCATGTACACATAGGGAGGGAGCAAGCGGCAAACGTAGGAGACGTCACAGGTCCGTCGCCTCCGACAAAGCCAGGGCATCTTCAACATCGACACCCGGATATCGAACCGTGCTGTCCAGCTTGGTGTGACCCAGCAGGATTTGCACCGCACGCAGATTACCTGTGCGCTTATAGATCATCGCGACTTTCGTCCGACGCATGGAATGCGTGCCGTATTCGCCGGGGATTAAGCCAACCGCCTCCACCCACTCGTCCAGCAAACGGGCATATTGCCGCGTGCTCAAATGTGCCTTCGCGCTCAGGCGGCTGGGAAAGACAAAATCCTGGAGTGAGCCACCACGATGCTCCAGCCAGGCGCGGACACTCTCGCGCGTCGTTTCCGTGATTTCGAATTGAACCGGACGCCTGGTTTTCTGTTGCACGATCATCGCGCGGCTCCGGATCTGACCGCTGGTAACGACATCGCCGATGCGCAGCGTCACGAGATCGCAACCTCGGAGTTTACTGTCGAGGGCAAGATCGAACAGCGCTCGATCACGGATCCTGCCCTCATGGACCAGCCAGAAGCGGATGGCCCAGACGTGTTTCTCTTTCAGCGCCCGTTTGGCGCCGACCATTTTGCCAGCGTTCCAGGGGGTTTGGGTTTTCAAGGTGGGTGATGGGAAGCGTATGCCTTGTTCCATGACACGTTCTCCAGAAGGGCTGCATGTATGCAGCCGAGCGGAGAATGCGCTCGGGCGGGAGGAAACGGCATCAGTTCATGGTGATTGCGGACTGTCCGCTTAGGGGCGTGGCGAATGGGAGGCTGTATGTCCGGCATATAGGCGTAAGCGGACCTGCTGCTTTCGCCCTCATCTCAGACGTGGGAGAGCTGCCTCATGCTTCCTCGAAGCGGACGTGGCTCATGTCGCGCGAGGAATAGTCGCCGTCAATCCCGGAGCCGTTCACTTCAGTCATTCCGCTCCGCATCCGCGACGATTCCACTTTGGCTTGAAGGTCCGGATCAACCCTTCTTCTAAACCGGCGACAGGATCGACGGGCAATACGCCATTCAGCCAGAGGGGATCTTCAGGTACAATCACATAAATATCGACGTCTGTGCTGTGAGAAAGCCTTTCCAGAACTGCCTCTCGGATACGACTGGCTGTTCGCAGGTGGAGGGATCGAAGAACCGTTGGTTGATGTGCCTTGGTTCTGATTTCAGGCTTTTGGCGATTTGATTGACGGTTTTTGGGAGATCTTTTGATCTGCGTTT
>NZ_JAERLX010000011.1:0-111619 GCF_018256135.1 Gluconobacter sp. Dm-74
AAGCTACCCCAAAAACCGTCAATCAAATCGCCAAAAGCCTGAAATCAGAACCAAGGCACATCAACCAACGGTTCTTCAATCCCTCCAACTTAGGGCGAAGGCTCAAGACCCTAAACGGCCTCACCCCTTACGAATACATCTGCAAAATCTGGACTTCAGAGCCAGAAAGATTCATCATCAATCCAAACCATCGAAACACGGGACTAAACACCTTATGTGTTTCCAGCCTGATATGATGACCTCCTGAACGACCCTGGCCAGGGTCGTTCAGGAGGTGAGATACAGCGCTTAACATCTGGTAGCCTGACCACGTTTTCTAGCAGGCTGATCTCGCCTCTCTTCACCGTCTCGAACAGTTGACGGCGGCCCGGTTCTGGGACCGCGAACATAAGAAAGAGAGAGTGATATGTCTGCGGAAACCATCATCGGAATAGATGTGTCCCGAGACTGGCTTGATGGCTTCTGTCTGCCCGGAAAACAGAGATTCCGTTTGCAAAATTCACCTGATGGCTATGCCAGATTACTGGAAACCCTTCAGAGTATGCCGGACGATCTCAAGGTTGGGTTTGAAGCCACAGGCGGACAGGAATGGGCACTCTGGCGTGTTCTCATAAGTATGGGGATCAATGCGGTCCAGTTGCCACCAGCACAAATCAAGGCTTTCGCATTCTCCATGGGGAAGAGAGCGAAGACCGACCAGATCGACGCGGAACTGATTGCGCGCTTCATGGTTGTCCGCCCAGAGGCCGGCCGAGCACTGCCAGATGAAAAACTTCAGCTTCTCCGGGCATTAACGGCTCGCAGAGCTCAGATGGTAGACGCGCGTAAACGGCTTTCTGCCCAGATTTCGGCGCGTCGCAAGCAGGGTGTGAGCGCTGAACTGGAGGATATGGACAGCAGTCTCAAAGCATTTCTTGAGAGCCAGATCAGCGAGCTCGAACAACGGATTGAAGGAGTCATTGCACAGGGCAAAGAACTCTCTGCCAAAGCAGAACTTCTCCGTTCCATCCCCGGTATCGGCCCGGTATCAGTCGCCATGCTTCTCGCAGAAATGCCAGAACTCGGCCGTATGACAGCGACCGAAGCCGCTGCCATGACCGGACTTGCACCAATGTCTCACGATAGCGGCGCGCTGCGCGGGAAACGTGTCATTTCAGGGGGACGAAGATCTCTTCGCCATGTCCTGTTTCAGGCCGGATTGGCAGCTTCATGTCATAATCCGGTTCTGAAAGCTGTGGCAAAGCGCATGAAACAGCGGGGCAAGTCACATAAACTAGTCATCATCGCGATTGCGCGGCGTCTCGTCACAATCGCAAATGCTGTCCTGAAAACAGGCCTGCCGTGGCGCATTAGCCCCGTCGTTTAAACACAGTTGCTAGGAGAACGCTCCAAGTAGGTTACCAAGCCCACTCAACCGAGCAAGCCGCTCTTCAACGTCCAAGAAACCGGGTTGCGTCATGAGCCACTCCTCCAGTCATCACACAAGAGATGGAATTACAGAGAAAAGCTCAAAACCAGAGAATTTTTCGCCCCCTCCAGGTTCGGGTCTGTCGTTTCAGTTGCGAGATTGATGTAAAGCGCGTCCATCCCGCCACACGCGCAAATATTCGAATTAGATTAACTGTTTGTTATTCTCTCCAGCGCAAAATAGTTTCATCACAGATGGAGATATAACCATGACAAGTCAGATCGACTGGGACGCCGCCGAGAAAATGGGACTTGTCCTTCCTCTTTCCGACAGTGAATGCGTCGACATTTCATCTGGCCAACTGAACGTCTCTGGTGCCTCTTATCAGCTTGAAATTCCGCAATCACCATTTCAAAAATTATTAGAAAAACCGATAATGGATGCGACAAGCGACATTAAGTCGGCTGCCAATGAGCTTCTCCAAACTTACGGAGAAAAGGCGGCTATGATCGCAAGCGACCGAGCTACTTTCGCTTCGTATGCTCGGACCAAAGCCCGAAGGGATTTCTGGGTAGGTGTTTTCACTGAAATTCGTCGGACTTCTGTGAAGCAGCTACCTGTCACTGAGAAGGAAAATACCTAGGGCCTGTTAGGTCTTGAAAGACTGGCGGACGTGCATAGCTTTGTGTGATGAGCACGATGCAGTCTGTGATTTCCGATGATGCGTGGCAAGTCTGGGAGCCCCTGATCGAGGCCGTTCGCCCGAAAGGCAAAACGCCGCCGCGTGACCTTCGTCGGACCATCTCGGCCATATTCTGGCGCCACCAGAATGGATCGAAATGGCGCTCCGTCCCGTCGGACCTCGGCCCATGGTGGACCGCAGCACAGCTCTTCCTTCGCTGGACAAAGCTCGGGGTATGGCAGGCTCTTTTCGAGCGATTGAAAGACGGTGACCCGTCCCTCGGCATGGTCTTTCTCGACGGCACAAACATTCGGGCGCATCACAAGGCGGCGGGAGCCGCCAAAAAGGGGGACTCAGAGGCAGCCGAAGCGATCGTGAAGCACTTGGTCGCTCACGTGGAGGCTTTGGCAGCAAGGTCTGTGTCGCTGTAGACGGACGCGGAAAAGCCCTATCGTTTACCCTGACGCCAGGTCAGACACATGAATTGCCGTCAGCGATGGCGCTCCTTAACGCATTGCCGCACGCCCCACGCTATGTCGTTTGCGACCGTGGATACGCCTCGAACCAGTTTCGAGAAGCTTTATGGGACAGAGGCTCGCGCCCGGTCATCCCGCCGAAACGCAACGAGGCTCCGGTCGCCTGCCCCAAATGGGCCTATCGGCACCGACATCTCGTCGAAAACTTCTGGGATCGTCTTAAGGAGTGGAGGGCGGTTGCTACAAGATACGAGAAAACCGCCGCTTCCTTCATGGCCATCATCTGCATCGCAGCAACCGCAGATTATCTCAAGACCTAACAGACCCTAGTGGTCTCTGGCCTATCCGAGGTTAACAATAAGAATTTCAGCCATCGATAATGAAATATAAGAAAAAATCATTTATGAATTTTAAATATCAAAGGAAGCTGTGTGTTACCCTATTACCTATAGTGTAACACAACGCGCCTTCCGCTCCCATGCCTGGGGACACAGCTCCTCCCTGTTCCGCTCTCACAATCGGCGGAAAAGACCCGAAAACCTGCATCCCTGGAGAAAAAGCCCCTGACGGTTCTGATCCGGACCTGTTACACTTTTCGGGATCTGATGCCCAAAGCTCCGAAAACGGCCCCGTCCCGCCAGTTCAGCCTCTTTCCCGAGAGCGCCCGTCTGCAGCGGATTGATCCGGCGACCAACTGCTGGCGGTTCTACCGTCTGACCCTGCAGGATGATCTCTTTGGTGATCCGGTTGCCGCTCAGAAAGAGTGGATGCTGGTAAAGCAGGGTCGGGGCTATCGAGAGGATATGGACGGATGACAGCAAGCGATGTGACGGTGAAAACGAGGGCGCTGCCCTCGCGCTCCCGGCAGGAGCCTCAGGCTCCTGCACCTCGGGGGGGTAACAGGAAGACGCCGTCTGGCGGCGGCGGGGCGCCGCAGACGGGGATGCAGCTGTTTGATCCCTCGGGGGCACGGAAATATCTGACCGTTTCCGAGCGCACCGCTTTCCTGAAAGCGGCCGAGCGGGCGCCGCGCGATGTCCGCACCCTCGCCATGACCTTGGCCTGGTCGGGCTGCCGTCTGTCCGAGGCCCTGGCCCTGACCGCCGACCGGGTGGATCTGGCTGGCGGCGTATTGGTGTTCGAAAGTCTGAAGAAGCGTCAGGACGGGATTTACCGGGCCGTGCCCGTCCCCCCTGCCCTGCTCGACGCCCTTGATCTGGTGCACGGTGTCCGCGAAGCGCAGGCGCGTCGGGACCGGGGCCGCTCCCTGCGTCTGTGGCCGGTGGCCCGCATGACCGGCTGGCGGATGGTGCACCGGGTCATGGATGAGGCTGATCTGTCCGGACCGGCCGCCTCCCCCAAAGGTCTGCGGCATGCCTTTGGCGTGGCGGCGGTCTCCACCGGCATTCCGCTCAATCTCGTGCAGAAATGGCTCGGTCATGCCCAGCTTTCCACCACCGCCATCTATGCCAACGCCTCCGGCGACGAGGAGCAGACCATTGCCAGAAAAATGTGGAATTAGCTCAAACCTGAAAATCGTACAAAATTATTACATTAAATGCGATTGAACATTTTTACGCTTAATCGTAAAAACACAAAAAAGGAATTCGGTATGATAATTGGTCTTCTGAATCAAAAAGGCGGGGTTGGGAAAACGACCCTGAGTGTTAACTTGGCGGCAAGTCTTGCCCATACTGGTGCTCGCGTACTCCTGCTCGATGTTGATCCCCAAGGTAGCGCTTTAGACTGGGCAGCCGCCCGTGAAGGAAAACCACTTTTCCCGGTGGTGGGATTGCCGCGGGCCAGCGTACACAAAGATATAGATCAGATCGGAAAAGATTACGATTATATTATTATCGATGGCCCACCCCGTGTCACCGATTTGGCACGCAGCGCTATCATGGCATCAGATCTCATTCTAATCCCAGTACAGCCTTCCCCATATGATATTTGGGCTGCTGACGAGGTTGTCAAACTCATTGAGGAAGCTGGAATTTATAAAGAAAAATTGAAATCTGCTTTTGTGGTTAATCGTAAAATCGCAAATACGGCGATAGGTCGAGATGTAAAGGAAGCTCTCTCATCATATTCTGTTCCGGTTTTCACATCGAGCATTACTCAGCGTGTGATTTTCGCTGAAGCTGCGGCTCAAGGAAAGTCAGTACACGAAATAGATCCACAGAGTTCAGCTGCCCTAGAAATAGATGCTGTTAAAGACGAGTTGGTGGGATTCATCAAATGAGCGCAAAAAAAATCCAAATAGGTATGAAGCCTACGAACAAAGCCATCTCACCATCAGCTGATGCGTGGGTCGAAACACGGAAAAACCCAGATGAGCCTGAAGCGATGAAACGGCTTACGATTGATGTTCCAGCTAGCTTGCATCGAATGATTAAATCTTCTTGTGCCATGCGTGGGACAAAAATTGCCGATGAAGTCCGTGAACTTCTTTTACAGAAATACGGAAATCAGTAGAAATTTATAATCGTATTTAAGGTTTTCTGTCTTTTCGGATGAAACGGTGGGATAAGAGAAGCAATAAGATGTCCATTCGCAAAGCTCCAAAAGCAGAAAGCCAAGCAGATTTTTTTGTGCCCACTCTTTATGATGTAGGTACAAAGGACTCTCGTAGTATTATGGATGTAGCGGTCTTTCGCTTATCTAAACGAGATCGCCGTGCAGGTGAGATCATTCACTATGAACTCTCAGATGGTCATGTAACAGTTTCTGGTGGAGCTGCTGGTATGGCCTCAGTCTGGGATTATGACTTAGTCCTTATGGCAGTCTCGCATCTTACAGAACAAATGAACCGCTTCCGTGAAGGAAAAGCCGAACGTCCTAGCCGGATTTTTCGTCCGCATGTTGCAGATGTTTTGCGTTTTTGTCGCCGTTCCGATGGTGGCAAACAAAAAGATGACCTAGTCGAAACCTGCATCAGATTAAACACAACACATGTCGCAGTTCAGAGATTTAAAAAAAATAGTAAAGGTAAAACAATAACTGTTGATGAGGGGGAACCTCTTATTAGTAGATACAAAGTTATAAAAAGCGATACTGGAAAACCAGAATATATAGAAATAGAATTGGCAGATTGGATGTATAGAGAAATAACAGATGGAAAAAATCCAGATGTTTTAACTGTTCACCCAGATTATTTCTTAATAGATCCGGGCATAGGACGATTTATTTACAGGTTAGCTCGCCGTGCAGCGGGAAAGACCGAAGCAAGATGGTCATTTCAAACTATTTATGATCGGAGCGGTAGTTCAGGAACTTTGAAAAAATTCACCGAAAACTTGAGAAAAATTATTAATTCTAACGATTTACCTGAATATAATATTAAAGAAGAACTAGGAAATTCTGGTCCATTATTGGTTATGACTTATAGGAATTCGTCTCTCCAGATGGGGAACAATGCTGGTCCCTAATGTACGGACAGTTCGAATCTGCCTCTACGACACAAGATAGAAGCAGCCTTTTCCATCCTCAACAAGGCAAAAACAGACGTATGGATGTGAACAAACCGTACATTGGGGACCAAATCCCGTACATTGGGGGCCAAATCCCGTACATTGGGGGCCAAATCCCGTACATTGGGGGCAATAAAAACATTCAAGGTACTGAAAACAAACGAATAATCATCCATTTTTTGAGCTAAAACCTTTTAAAACCCTTTAAAACTATCTTGAAACCTGAATGCCTGTGGACAACTTTCCTCTTCCTGACCGCACTCTGGACGCTCTGGCTAACCGTCTGGAGGCTTCGGAAGATTACCGAGTACTCAGACGCCTGCGTCCTTCCGTTCTGAACCACAGACCCGAGGGCAGAGGGCTGCGTACCGGTCTGTTTGTGGATCTGGAGACCACCGGCCTCGATCCCCGACAAGACGAAATCATCGAAATCGGCATGGTCCCGTTCATTTACCGCATCGACGGGATCCTACTTGGAACCCTACCGGCCTTCAGCCGTCTGCGAGAGCCTTCCATTCCAGTACCTTCCCTTGTCCAGGATCTGACAGGGCTGACGCCCGAACGTCTGGCCGGCCAGACCGTCTCGGCTGATGACGTGGCGGCTTTCGCCCCGGATGCCAGTCTGGTAATTGCTCATAACGCCGCATTCGATCGTCCTTTCCTCGAACGTTTCTGCCCGACTTTTGTGAACAGACCCTGGGCCTGCTCCATGGAAGACGTTCCTTGGGAGCAGGCAGGCTTTGAGGGGCGCAAACTGGGACATCTGGGTCTGCAGGCCGGATTTTTCTTTGACGGGCACCGGGCCGTGGATGACTGTCAGGCTGCCATCGCCCTTCTGGGCCATACAGGCTTCCCGGAGAGCCGCTCCGCCCTGTCCCTCCTGCTGGAACGTGCCAGAACAGTCTGGAAGCGTCTGTGGGCCGAATACGCGCCCTTCGAGCTCAAGGATATACTCAAAGCTCGGGGATACCGCTGGAACGACGGTTCCGATGGTCGGCCCAAAGCCTGGTTCATCGACAGGCCGCCCGAAGAAGTCGAAGAGGAGATCCGCTTTCTCTGCTCTGAGATCTATCAGCGGAAGGTGGACATCACCGTCCGTTCCGTCGAAGCCGGAGACCGCTTCACCAACCGGGTCTGAGGATACGGATTCCGAGAAGTGAAACTGTAACAGAGGTTGGAACAGTCAAAAATCCAGCATTACGGACCTTCGATGGAGGGAAACGAACATTGGCTCTGATGATGGCGGAATCATGCTTGGACCACGCCAAGATGGCTGCCCCAACTGCCGGAGAGACTGACCGTCAAGCCCGGGCAGGGCGAGTTGCATTGCCCTGAAAAGTAAAAAGGCAAGGTTGGAAATGAGCTGTCTGATGTCAATCTTCTGCTCATACTGGCTATTGTTACTGACGGACAGGTTTGTCCGAAAACGCCCCTGTCAGGGTTCACAACTGTGCTAAGAGTATAGGATCACTTTGCAGGCGCGGCTGAGGCTCAAGCGTGATGAGAGTACTGGATACGGTATGGCTTCTGGCGCATTGCCGTATCATCCAGGCTAACAGCTTTTCGTTTTATATTGAAAAACCCAAGCGTTCAGGTTATGAGAGAACATGCCAACGCTTCTTCGCATCAATGGATTTCGTGTTGTGATTTACACGGCAGACCATGAACCGATGCATGTCCACGTGATAAATGCAGAGGGCGAAGCAGTGATCGTGATTGGCAGAAAAGCCCGGCTGATCCGATCAGGCGGCATGAAGGATAAGTCTATCCAGAACGCACTTGAGATTGTTCAGGACAATGCCGGGATGCTGGCCGAAGCATGGGAGACGATACATGGCGCATGACGTGAATTATCAGGCTGCTCGTGAAGCAGGAGACCTTCACAGGACTGCTGTTCCTCATGCCGTGTCTGCACGATTGATCCGCGCACGACGTGCTCTTCATGTCGTGCTTTCGAACGGTGTTGAAATGAGCGTGCCTGTGGACCTGTTGCAGGACCTGCAGGGAGCCTCTCTGGCAGACTTGGCCGAGATCGAGATGACTCCGTTGGGCACGGGTCTTCACTGGCCGCGTCTCGACGCTGACGTTCTGGTGGAGGGACTGATCCACGGTGTTTATGGCACCAGACGCTGGATGGCAGCGGAGATGGGACGTGCCGGGGGATCATCATCGAGTGAGGCAAAAGCCGCCGCTGCTCGGCGGAATGGCGCAAAGGGCGGCCGACCGAAGAAAGTGGCGTGATACAGACGATCAGGCTGTTGATACCGATATCCTCAGGGGTGATCTTCTCATTGCGAGAAGGAAACTCGCCCTGTCCTGGTGGTGTAATGGCTTATGAAAACATCGTTTTGCACAGGACAGCCCAAACAGCGTCTGGGTTTTCTGACGGGAAAGATTCAGATATCGGAGGATTTTGATCGCATGGGGCAGGACGACCTTCTCTCCCTGTTCTTCGGTCTGGAAGGTCATCCGGATGTTTCTCAGAACGACGACCAGTCCGTTCCGGATGAGCCCGGATCGGACGTTGCCGCTGGAGCATGATGAGCACTGTCATGATGATGGGACTGTGACGGGTATGAGGTCATCAGTTCCGTCAGAACAAGATCAGTGTTCGGGAGCGGAGCTGAGGAAGACGTTTCCCCTTTCTGATCTGAGGAAAGACCTTCCAGCCGTTTCAGAATCCTGGGGATCAGAATGGCTAGTCCGATCAGGCTGACCGGGAGCATGCAGGCAATCAGAATCTGGATCATGCAACGATTTTCCCCCGCGACTTCCGGCTTCCGTTCTGAACGATCATAACCCGTTTCCTTCGTCGTTCTGACGCTCCGCGCGGAAGCGGTTCAGCCCCCGTCGTCGCCAGCGTGTTTTCAGGTCAGTGATAGACGGGTTTTCATCTCCCTGAAGCTGCTCTACCAGCTCCAGGAAGGCTCCGAGCAGTGTGGCCCGGTCATCGGCAGTCAGCTCGACGAGACCGGCCTTCTGCACCAGTCCCCCGAGCTCGATCAGATGCCTGGTCCGTTCCCGCCGTTCCTTTACCCAGTCCCGCATGTCGCTCCGTGCCTTTCGTGCCTGATGACGGGCGATCAGGACGTCCTGTCTGCCAATCCGTTTTTCAAGCGTCAGAAGCTGCGTTCTGACGGTTTTCAGTGCCCTTCCGGCTGTGCTTCTTTCCGCCTGCCTGAAAGAAGGCGTGTCCACGTTCGCTCCACCTCGCGACAGCTTCCGGTTTGTCCGTAGCCTGCTCGACGGCTGCCAGCAGGATCCCCGCCAGAGCCTCGACGGCCAGCGTGTCCGCTCCCGTTGCCTCAACCAGCTCTCCCAGCTGGATGGTCCGCTGTGCTCTGAGCTGTTTCGCTTTTTCCTGAAGGGCTTTCAGTTCGGCATCAATATCCCGCGGTCTGCGCATGTCCCTGTTCCGTCCCGTAAGGTTGTCCTGCATGCCTGCGGCGCAGCGCGCCGCCCGTCACGTCTCCCTTATGACTGACCAACCGTTTACGTTTCGTTAGCGAGTGCGCGCTTATACGTCATTGCATGACGTGCGCTTTTTCGAACTGACCCGCTGACGCCATGGCGATCTATCACCTCTCGGTCAAACTGATCAGCCGTGCGACCGGTCGGAGTGCCGTAGCTGCGGCGGCTTACCGCTCTGCGTCCCGGCTCGAAGACGACCGCCTGCAGCGGACGCATGATTTCACGAACAAGACCGGGGTCGTGCATTCGGAAATCCTTCTTCCGACTGGCGCTCCAGAGCGATGGAACGATCGTTCGGTTCTGTGGAACGAGGTTGAGCGGACTGAAACCCGCAGGGATGCCCAGCTGGCGCGGGAAGTCGAATTTGCCCTGCCCAGAGAGCTGCCAAAGCATGCGGCCATTGCCCTGGCGCAGGACTTCGTGCGCGAACAGTTTGTCGCTCGCGGTATGGTGGCCGATCTCAACGTGCACTGGGATATCGGAGAAGAAGACGGACTGCTTCGACCCCACGCCCATGTCATGCTCTCTCTGCGGGCTGTTGAGGAAGTTTCCGGACCGGACAGTGCACAGAAACGGACCGGGTTCGGCCTCAAGAAACGTGAGTGGAACAGACCGGCTCTGCTGGCCATCTGGCGGCAGCGTTGGGCAGAGCAGGTTAATGCCTGTCTGGCTGAGCATGATCTGGATCTGAGCGTTGATCATCGCTCGAACGTAGCCCGGGGCATCGCTCTTGAACCGCAGCACAAGATCGGTGCTTCCGCCTTCCGGCGGAAGGTACGTGGTGAACAGAGTGAGCGTGTTTCGGACCATATCGGGATTGCACGCCGTAATGGCGACCGGCTGCGGGCTGAGCCCTCTCTGGTGTTGGAAACCCTGACCCGGCAGCAGAGTACGTTTACCCGTCAGGACCTGGCCCGGTTTGTGGACCGGCACACGGCGGACCCGGAGCAGTTCGTTCAGGTAATGGCGAAAGTGGAAGCCTGTCCGGAGTTGCTGGCGCTCGGAAAGGACGGACGCGGTCAGGAGCGGTTCAGCACGCGTGATATGGTTGCAGTGGAGCAGCGGCTGGCCGAGATGTCTGTGACGCTTGGGCAGACACAGGGCCATGCCATGTCCCTGCGGATCCGGCAGGCTGCCATGCGCGTACCCGGGCTTGGGGAGGAACAGGCTCTCGCGGTGGGAGAGGTGACGAAGTCCCGAGATCTGTCTGTCGTGGTGGGCTATGCCGGAACAGGCAAGAGCACCATGCTCGGTGTGGCCCGCAAAGCCTGGGAAAAGGCCGGGTACCGGGTGCGGGGTGCGGCGCTGTCGGGGATTGCCGCGGAAGGACTGGAAAGTGGATCCGGGATTGCAAGCCGGACACTGGCGTCTCTGGAACTGTCCTGGGGTCATGGAGACGGTCTTCTGGAACGCGGGGATGTGCTGGTGGTCGATGAGGCCGGCATGGTGGGGTCACGTCAGATGGAGCGGGTGCTGTCTGCGGCCTGTGCGGCCGGGGCCAAGGTGGTTCTGGTGGGAGATCCCGAGCAGCTGCAGGCGATCGAGGCGGGTGGAGCGTTCCGGGCGGTGGCCGAGCGGGTCGGGTCGGTGGAGATCACGACGGTGCGCCGGCAGCGTGAGGAGTGGCAGCAGGGGGCCACAAAGGAGCTGGCGACAGGCCGGACAGGATCAGCACTGGAGCGTTATGAAACAGCCGGCCTGGTACAGGACCATCAGACGCAGGAAGAGGCACTGTCCGGTGTGGTGGCGGACTGGGACACCGAACGTCAGGCGCATCCCGGAGAGAGCGCGATCATGCTGGCGCATCGGCGGGTGGATGTCCGCGCCCTCAATGAGGCGGCGCGCAGGATCCGTCAGGAGCGTGGCGAGCTCGAGGCGGATGTTGAGCTTGCGGTGATGACCACTCAGGGAGAGCGGCAGTTTGCGCAGGGGGACCGGCTGTATTTTCTGCGCAATGACCGGCATCTGGGCGTGAAGAACGGAACTCTGGGGACGGTGCGGGGACTGTTCGGGATGGAGGACGACAGGGTCCTCCTGTCCGTACAGCTTGACGGACCGGACGGTACGGGCACCGGACGGACCGTGGCCGTACGGACTTGGGAATATGACGCGCTGGATCATGGTTATGCGGCGACCATCCACAAGGCACAGGGCGTGACGGTGGACCGGACGCATGTGCTGGCGACGGGAAGCATGGACCGGCATGGGGCTTACGTGGCGCTCTCGCGGCACCGGGACAGTGTGTCCGTCCACTGGAGCCGGGATGATGTGGGCAGCCGGGAGGGGCTGGTGGCGAGGCTTTCCCGCGAACGGCTGAAGGATACCACGCTGGATTATCCTGTCCGGGATGAAGACGCCGTATCTCCCAGACGACGTGGAGGGGATGTTTCAGAAGATGGAATGGCCTCCGGGGCTGGCAAAGAGGGGTCTGTCCCATCCAAACCCGCGCAGACATCAGATCCGGAACACCCTGATCTTCTGTCTCCTGATTTTCTGCAAAAGGGACGGGCTGAAGCCCGGAAAGTTTATGGGGACTGGCAGCGCGAGAAGGCGCTGGCCGTGCAGGCTGAACGCTGGTGCCAGGACTGGGGGCAGTCCTGGCAGGCCTATGCTCAGGCCGTTCATGGTCTGGTTCCCGGACAGGCCGTGTCTGAACAGGTGAAGAGGGGTCTGTCTGACTGTGCCCGTGCCCTGCAGCAGGATGCCCCTCTCCGGCAGAGGGTTCTGCGGGACTGGGAGCGTCTGGATCCGGTCAGGAAGGGGGAAGCGTGGTTCAGGAATGTGGTGCGGCAGAATGTGGAGGCGTCCCGGACGCTGTATGCGGGTCTGTCTGCCCATGAACAGGGCGTTCTGGACAGGATGCGACAGCAGCGCCGGATGATGGAGGAAAGCCGGAAGCTGCAGAGCCTGCGTAGCATTCCGTATCAGCCGGAGAGGGATCGGACACCATGGTAAGTGAAACGGAACGGCGGATCTTTGGTCTGCTGGAAATGGCTGAGCGTCAGCAGGCCCTGTCCGGGGATCTGTTGCAGGCACTGACACGGGAGAAAGAGGCTCTGGCGCGGGAGCGTCAGGAGCAGCACGCGGCCCATGAACGATGGAGGCGGGATGTGCGGCAGGCCACGCAGACGGAAGTGCGGCGCGGTCTGGAGGACATGCTGGCAAGCGGGACGGAAAGTGTACGGCTGACCCTCTCAGGACTGCGCTCCGAACTGAATCATCTGCCGTTGCAGACGAGCCGCGCCGTGCAGGCTCTGGAGCGTCTGGTCCATTACGCCACCTGGGGGCTGTTTCTGCGGGTTGTGGCAGGGTTGCTGGTGCTGGGAGGCGGGCTGTGGCTGATCACCTCCGGACTCCTGCTGTGGCAGCAGGGACGTCTGGTTCAGCTGGAGGACCGCAAAGCTGTTCTGTCGGAAGAGCTACGGCATATGGAGCAGCGGGAACAGGACTGGAAACAGGCCGGGATGTTGCAGGATATAACCCGCTGTGGCCCGGAGCAGCGATGGTGTGTGCTGACTGATCCCGAAGCCGGATCTTATGGAGATCACGGCGAGTTCAAGGTGCTGCAGGGAGGGTAATCCGGAAGAATTTACGATTATTTAGTAAAGAAAATATAATGTAAAAATTATATATAGGGGAGTAAATATGAATAAAATAGAAAGAAAATAAAAATATCATGAAGGTTACGAATCTTTCGTTGTTAGTCTAGATTGTGAAATAACAGAATATGATTTTAATTGTATTCATCCATTCATACCGGTTTTGATGAATGAAGGTGAGAAAGACATATTTGGTGCAAGCTGCGGGTGTGCCTTTTTCACAGCCGTTGCGATGAGGCGTGCAGATGGAGGGATCGAAGAACCGTTGATTGATGTGCCTTGGTTCTGATTTCAGGCTTTTGGCGATTTGATTGACGGTTTTTGGGGTAGCTTTTGATCTGCGTTTTGAGCAGATCGAGGATTGGCACCCGCTGAATAGCTACGCGCTCGCGTTCAACCTCTCCAGGAACAGAAAGCGCCGCATGTTGTAGACGATATTGGCCAGGCCGATCCTCATGGTGGCCCGGGTGATACCCACGGTTCGGGCGAACAGACCCGTCTGCGATTTCTGATCGGCAAAGACATGCTCGACACGCGACCGGATCACCGACTTCCCTGCGTTGGACCGCTGNTGGCGGGGCATGGGCTTGAGATGCGGCTTTTTCCTGTGGACCTTTGAGACAAAGCCCTGCTTTTCCATGAAGTCTTCGTTGGCTTTCGAGCGATACGCGGTATCGGCCCAGACGCCTGAGGCGGTATTGGCTTTATCCAGCAGGCCCTCGCGCAGCCTGGCACCATCACTGGCAGCGGCATCCGTCGTCTTCCATTTCCGGATCAGTTGAAACTTCCGATCGATGGAGATGTGCGATTTGTAGCCAAAGAACGGGATGGCGAGGTCCATGGACGGCATGGTTCCATCTTCCTGCCGTTTTGCTTTCGTGAACTTCAGCGTCCAGCGCGCATGCCTGTCCTTGTGGGACAGTTTTGCCGACTTGTCTTCCCAGCCTTCGGGGATCCGTCCTGCCCGGAGATCTGCCTTCTCAGCGTTTGTATTGCGCTGCTTTGGAGCTGCCACCAATGTCGCGTCCAAGATCTGGCCTGACATGGGCAGATATCCGGCGTTGCGCAGGGTGGTATCAAAACGATCAAACAGCCTTTCAATCGCACCAGCCTGCGTCAGGCGCTCGCGGAACAGCCAGAGTGTTTTGGCGTCCGGCACACGGTTCGACAGTCCCAGACCAAGGAAACGCATGAAGGACAGGCGATCGTTGATCAGATACTCTGTCCGCTCATCAGACAAATTGTTCAGCGTCTGGATCACCAGAATCTTGAACATCAGCACCGGATCAAATGGCGGACGCCCGCCTTTACGGCCGTCCGAATAGGCCAAAGCCTGCTCCAGATCAGGGCGGAACACCTCAAAATCCACAGTCCGGGAAAATGCTTCGAGCTGATCGCCAAGCCCGCTCAACCGGGCAAGCCGCTCTTCAACATCAAAAAAGCCAGTCTGCTTCATAGCGCCATTCCCACAGTCAGAACTGGACAAATGGAATCACAGAGCTGGTTTCAAAACCAGAGGGTTTTTCGAACCCTCCAAATGGGTCTGTTCGTCCGAACTGTCGGTATCACCCGGGCCATCATGAGGATCGGGCTCGCCAATATCGTCTACAACATGCGCCGCTTTCTCTTCTTGGAGCGCATCAACCAACAGTTTTTCGATCCATCCACCTCTATTCGAACTATCTATATTATAACCGTACAGACTATATCATATAGTTTGTATTGTAGTATCTATATTATCTTTCGCAAACAATTTTAGCTCATCAAGAAAAATACGAACACTCCTTTTTACATATGACTTCGAAGGTAATACAGCATATAAAGATATAATTTCTCCGTTATAATTAGGAAGTATTCTTACAAGCTTTCCTGTTTGTAAGCTCTCCGATAAATCCCAATATAATTTATATGCAATTCCGTTACCGGAAAGTGCCCATCTATGTATAATCTCTGCACTCGTACTGCTAAATTTGGGCTCAACCTTAATGATAAATGATTCTTCATTGTTTTCCATCAACCACTGATTAATAGCTTCCATGGTTTTATAACGTCTCAAACATAGACATGTATGCTGCTGAAGCTCTTGTGGAGACTTGGGCTCACCATGTATCCTAATATATTCAGGAGAAGCACATGGCACACGAATAGTCGATGCAATTTTTGTGACGATTGCGCTTGAAGACTCTGGAAGTCCTATACGAATAATTATATCTAAATAGTCATCGAAATTATATGAGCCTTCAGTCGCCACTGCAAGATTAACATTGATGTTCGGATATTTCTTCACAAATTTTTCAACGAATGGCGCTATTTTATTTGATCCAAGCTCTAATGGAGCACCTATGCTTAAAAAGCCCTCAATTTTTTTGTCTGAAGAAGAAATTCTATAATCAAGTTCATCAATATCTGATAATATCAATGATCCTTTTTCGTAGTAATAATGCCCATGATCGTTTAAATGAAAATGTCGTGTATTTCTTTCTATAAGTTTTATTCCGAGTCTTTTTTCTATTTTACTTAGACGCCTCGAAACAGAAGGTGGTGTTACACCAAATCTCAGTGCCGCGCTTGTAATACCGCCTGCGTCTACCAGGTCGACAAAAAATCTTAAATCGCTGATTTCTTCGAGACTCATCTTCAGTATTCCACAGCAACCGAAATTTCGATATTAGAAGGTTATAGACATTCTTCCACCGAGAGTATTACCGGAATTGTAACCGATATACAAACCATGTGTATTTAAAACATTAGCATGCGTAAAATTAAACATAAAACGAGCGTAATTCAAAAAATACCAATTAACTCCTAATGTAACGGTAGATGCATTCGAACTACCCAAGCTCCGGGATACACTCGCACGATCATATCGAAGAGAAACTTCCCACGCACCCAATCCGCCTTGTGTTACTGGATGGAGAACTCTTGGTGCAGCCCAAACACCTGAATGCGCGAAGTAATTAGGCGTCTCACCCGTCAAAAAAACGCCTCCTTGAACACTAAGGGCCTCTTCGGAGCCAGATTTTCCGGCCCAAAGAGCATAATTTGGATACGATGAATACGTGCGCCTTAGCGATAACTTTCGTAAGCCAAACTCGAATAATGCCCAAAAAGATTTCCAAATACCAAAAAGCTCAACGCCACCAGATAAAGAATGAGAAAGAGGAGCTGTTGGTCCGACCTGAAAATTAAATGCGTTATCCGTATAATTTAATAAATTCACGTTCTGGGTAAAATTTTGTGTCGGTTTTGAATCTTCGTAGAACCCCCAAAACCCTAAATGAATTAACGATACCTTATCCTTGAAAGGTATATAGTGAGCACGCAGAAGATACGTTAAATCATCTCTAACGTTGTTAGTATTATTTGTTGAATTGACTTGATCGCCAGATATTTGCGTCGCAATATGCCAGTTTTTACCATATATCTTATATGCACCGCCTAAGCCGTACCAACCCATCATGGGCACTAACAGATTGGCAACAATATCTCTATTAAGAAATACGGTATCACTCGACCCCGTAGAGCCATCAAAACCTCGTTCAGAAAATTTATTTCCGATTGTGTATTCTGATAGTAACCCAGCTGTTTTGTCAGTCCAGGTTGCAAATGCACTCATGAGTTGCAATGTATTGCTAGAAAAATCCCCTTCCAATACCCACGATAAATTACGGGCCCTACCTTGAACCCCTAGTCTAGCCGCGCGAAGTATTGTTCTTGAAATATTTTGTTGCGGAAAGCGGCTCGAAAACGACGCACCATAATCTGCCAATATTCGACCACGAACTCTGAAGCTATAATTGCCATCAGGCGTCGAGAACGATGGTAAACCTTTTCCCCATTTTAATACTAAACCATCAAACTCAGTAGTTCTATTTGGTATTTGTGATGATATACCCAAAATAGAACCGGAATTTGAAGGCATATTTGAGACGGCTCCAAATGTTCCTGGAGGAGATGCAACCAATGGGAAATTTATATAATTATTATTAATTTCTCTATGTGAAATTTTAACAGACCTAAACTTCTTCTGCTTATAATATGGAATGTCTAATATTGAATGATCATTATAATTATTTTTTACTTTCTGCTTTTGATAGGAATGCCCTTGCAGTTCAATAATTTCTTTTTCTAAATATCTAATTCTTTTATCTTGTTTTTTTAATTCATTGACCAATTCAGATATTCCTGAATTGGTCTGGGCGAACGATACGGATGTTGAAATAAAAAAAGACAAAAATGAAAAAATGAAAAAAGATTTTTTCATCGTAATAATTGCCAAATCTTTATTTATTCACGATGTGAGAGCTATGAGTGCTCCCATCGTGAATATGGACACCACTGTAGAAAAGAATACGGTTGATGCGGCCTCTCTCTCACCTTTTTTAATTTGATTTGATAAAATCACTATCACTGATGCTGAAGGCATAGCAAATGTTAATACTGCTTCCCTTAAGTAAAAAGGAGAAAGGTGTGCAGCAATAGCTAACCCCCATGCGACCATAGGTGCTGCGATATTTCTGAAAAATACCGATGTAATGACCATCTTGTTGATCATTGGTTTCATAAGGCAAAGTAAAATGCCAGCTGCGAACATCGCAGCTCCGCCAGTTGTCTTTCCAAGCATTATGAAAGAAATATCAAGTAATCTTGGAATCGGAATACCTGATAAAACCCAGATAAATGCGCAGAGTGGTGCTAAAACGACAGGTTGTTTTAGCGCATTTTTCAAATGAGAAACCCAATTCTCGCCATTCCCCATAGTCTCCTTATTGTCACTAGACAGTAAAAAAAATACTACAGGAATAAGAATAACATTTATTGTTAAGCTCGCCAAAGAAACGGCAAGCGCACTTTTCCCACCGAAAAGAAATCCCAAAACAGCAGATCCCACAAATGGGACCGACGGATTTCCGATAGCCAAAGCCTGAAGTGTCGCAAGCGACACTGATCGCTTAAAAACAAAACGCGAAATCCAATAGGTTATAAAAAAGCTGCCAATCATCCAGAAAATAATAATTGCTGCAAAACTACCAGAATGTAAAATTTGCGTACGATCAATTTTAGAAATTCCAACAAATAAATCCATTGGAAGTGCAAATTTAAGTACCATTCGATTTATCGCAGTTGCTTGATCGCGATCAAACATACCCATAGAAGCACCGAGATATCCGAGCATCATCGATACTACAATCGGGAAAATAGCTCCGCAAATAATCTCTAACATACGCTCTCTCCATTCAAGAAATAACGCTCGAAATCAACAAGAAATAACATCACGGACAAAAGGTCGGCACTTCCACCTGGGCTGATATTCCGTGAAATAAATGCAGTATTCATCTCAGAAACCTCTGTTTCAAAATTTCCAAAACCTTTTTCCCGCAAAGTATTTAAAGCTTTTTTGGAGAAAACCTTAGCGTAGTTCAATCCATATATTCCGGATCTTGAAATAACATTTGTGTCATTATTGTTTGATATTAAAGAAATAAGCGAAATTAACTCGGATTCAACTGCGGAGTATCCATCGCACAAGGCATCGCGATAAGCGGGAAGCGCATAACGTTGAACGGTTAAGAAGCCAGATTCTGCTTCAGCTCGTGCACCACCGAAGCCGTATTGTCGATAAATAAGCTGCCCCGCTGTAGGGGGTGCGCATCTTTCATTTCCCGATCTTAAATCATTGTGCAATAACCCGTCGCAGATCCGGCTTACTTCGATGCAGACGTTTTCTATAGTACATTCCTGATTGTTAGAAATTAATCTTCCTGATGCACCACATAAAAGACCAAGAGCGAAAATCCCACCTTTATGGGTATTGACTCCATTAGTCGCGGAAAACATTGCATTTTCACATTTCACGCCGACTTTACGCAAATCATTAAGCGCCTCTTTCGAAGACGTCGACGCACAGCCGGATTCATAAAATAACGAAAAAAAAGGACTTATTGCATCTATGCTCTCTAAAAATAGAGCATGATCCATATCTGAATGGGCACCGTTATCAAAACGATCGACCAGCCCTGGCTTAGGCGAAAGATTAATTTCTTTAAGCAAAGCACATCGTGCTATTTGGGATATCTTCTCTGACGTAATCAATTTTTTTTCTCCTTTTCGAAGAGAAAAAAAATCCGCTTCATCTCTCTACGAAGGTCCTCTATGGAGTGTTTTCTACTTCTCGCACAATTCATTGCAATATCGGAACACAAAAGACATCTACGCGCAGGGAAATCAAAATTTTCTCTAGAAAGGGAAAATTGATCTGGTGCGATAACATCCAGATCCCACAACCTGCCGAGAGGATGCGTTTCCTCTAATAGCATAGTCATTTTCTTGATATCGATTTGAGACAAAGCCGATACCACAAAAATCGCCTCCGGCCCCGACGAGCTTACACTTGCTTCTTCCAGCAAAACACGTGAGCCCGAACTTTTAACAGTAGAGCAAATACTCTTACGCGCTTCGGAAAATATTTCCATTATGATAGGAGAACATTTATCACTCCCTGGAGAAACAACCGTTACCGAAATAATCGGGCGTTCGAAGCGTCTCAAAATAAATAACTGCCTGCGAGCGCGCTCTTCGCGCGCTCGCAGGATAGAATCAAAAATCTCAGGACCTTCTGTCATTTCATCAGGTCTCCGCGCTATCGTCTTACGACGCAACCTGACGAACGATATCCATCACACTTCCATCGCGATAGCGGACTACAGCAACTACTTTATCTGTGTACTGAATAGGATCAGGTTTTCCGGCGAGGAGAATAGCTTTTTTCTGAAGCTCCTCAATAGTTGTAACAGGAAGTCTCGCATCTACGAGGCGTTTTTTGAGATCTACATTATTCGGATTAACGGCGATCCCATGATCCGTCACCACTACGTCGACAGTTTTTCCTGGTGTGACCACCGTATTCACACAATCAACAATACAGGGCATTCTTGCTCGAAGAAGAGGCGTAACAATAACCGTCAAATTTGCAGCTGCAGCAACGTCACAATGCCCGCCAGAAGCCCCACGTAGTACGCCATCTGAGCCAGTTAGCACGTTAACATTAAAATCGGTGTCTACTTCAAGCGCACTTAGCAAAACAGTATCTATACGATCGACGTATGCACCCTTTGACGAAGGATTTGCATATTCATTCGCGGAAATTTCGGTGTGAGCTGGGTTATCTCTTAATGACTGAGCTGCGTCGACGTCAAAGGACTGTACATCAGCAATCGCTTCAATCATGCCTTTTTTTAACAAATCAACGATAGAACCCGTTACACCGCCAAGCGCAAAACTGGCTTTAATATTCTTTTCAATCATCTTCTCTCCCAAGAAGATGGTAGTTGCAGTTGCAGCACCACCGGATCCTGTTTGAAGAGAAAATCCTGCTTTGAAATAACCTGAATTCTCAATGACAGATGCCGCAATTCGTGCCAGCAACAGATCTCGAGGGTTTTTTGTAAGCCGAGCTGCGCCAACACTGATGAGAGATGGGTCTCCTACTTCGTCAACCTGCACAACCGCGTCTACCTGGTCTTGAGAGAGGCTTGCTGGATAATTCGGAAATTCCACTATATCTTGTGTTAAGACCGCAACATAGCGTGCGTATGCAGCGTCAACCTTTGCATACCCCAACGATCCACAGCTTAGCTCACCATGACTTCCATTCGCATTTCCAAACTCATCTGATGATGCAACGCCCAGAAAAGCCACATCAATTGAAATTTCGCCCGTTTGAATAAGATGAACACGCCCACCATGAGAATGAATCTGAACGGGTGTGTTCATGATCCCCTTAGAAATAGCTTCTCCCAACTCACCACGCAGGCCTGACGTAAAGATTTTCGCAATCACGCCCGATTTAATAAATTCAAGAAGTCCATCGTGACAATTCAACAGCGAACTGGGAGCAATGGTGAGATCTTTAAAGCCCATTTCGGCAAGTTTTTTTACAACCTGCAAAACTACTTTATCGCCTTCGCGAAAGGCATGATGAAAAGAAATCGTACCGCCATTCTTTAGACCTGAAGACTTTATAACGTCCTCAAGAGAAGGCTTTAACTTACGCTTCTGTTTCGTCGTAATGTCTTCCAGCTGCGGAGAATTAGCGAAAACTCCTTTAAAAGCTGGGATATTATTCTTTGCCGCATAATCTTCGGCTGCTTTTTTATTGTAAGCCATTTCTTTCCTCCTCAAGAATGTTCAGCTAGGAGAAGTACACGCTGCGCTTCATGCACAACCGGCGGATCAATCATTTTTCCATCAAGTGAAATGACCCCAAGACCTTTTTTTTCGGCATCTTCAGCTGCCGCGACAACTTTTCTAGCGTGATCGACATCTTTCTGGGCCGGAGCATATGCTTTGTGTAAGAGCTCGATTTGGCGAGGATGAATCAGCGATTTCCCGTTATACCCAAGATTTTTTGCAATCTCGACTTCGCGTAAAAATCCCTCTTCATCATTGACGTTTCCATAAGCGACATCGAATGCGTCAATTTTTGCTGCTCGGGCAGCATGCAGTACTGCAGCTCGTGCGTAAAATAGCTCGGGCTCACTGCCTGAGCTCCGGGAGGTCTGCATGTCAACCAAGTAATCAAAACCCGCCAAAGCAATTGCCACCATACGCGGTGTCGATTTTGCAATGGCGACTGAGTTTACGACGCCACAAGCAGATTCAATAGCGGCCATAATTTTTGTATCGCCGATTGTGCGTCCACAATCTTTTTCAATTTTTGCGATACGTTGCTCGAGCTCTTTGACTTCTTCTACAGTTTCTGTTTTAGGCAAGCGAACAATCTGCACACCTGCTCTTACGGCCATATCAAGATCGTCTTCCCAAAACGGCGTTTCTACCCCGTTAATGCGAACAACAGTTTCAATATCGCCATACAAGTTTTCTTTTAATGTATTGAATACCAGAAAACGTGCACTATCTTTTTCTGTCAAACTCACTGAGTCTTCCAGATCAAACATCACTGAATCAGGTTTGTAGATATATGAATTAGACAACATTCCAGCGTTAGCTCCTGGAATGAACATCATACTACGGCGAAGTCTCATGACAGATCTCCAAATTTTACGGTTTTTTCGTCAGAAGCCCGGTAAACAGCGGCTTCAACACGCGCTCTGATTACACAGTCCAACGCACCCTGATCTCTCACGTCAACTACTGCTGACAAAACACCGCATTTTGTGAGTGTATCTTTGACTGTTTTTCTGATCGAAGAACCGAATTGTTTTTCAACTTTACTCTGCACAATCAATTTTATTTCTTGAGAATCATGGGGATTAATTACCACCATGACATCACTAGACTCTAGCGTGCCTGCGATACCACGTTTGTTAATTTTCATGACACGATTTCCTTTCTTCTTTTTCATTCACAAAGAATTTGTTGAGATATAGATATGTTGACTTTGGAACCAAATCCGCAGTTTCTCTATATCTATTTTCCTGAATTAGGCTTCTTACACGAGAAGCCGATACAGCTATATCTTGAAATTTTACTCTTTCTATCTCTTTTAATTCGATTTTCTTATCTGAATAAGAGCAATCTTCTAAGAACTTCTTCAAAACAACGTTGTACATAGCTGTTGTTTTGTCCGTTGGCTCTGTCCCAACATACCTGATATTTATATTTAATGATGGCGCGATATATTTCCGAAACATTAAGGCATCGATTGCAGATGCTTGTTCCGTGATTTCTTCGTCCTTTTTAAGAAAATATTGAGGAAATGTTGCGTGAGAAATAATATAATCAGAACCCTCATGAACAACGACATTTCTTAAATCGGAAACTCCGTCTCTGACGAGAGTGAGGCGAGTGTCATACGAAAAAAAGGAGACATCTTCTCGTACTAGAAAAACATGTACCCAATCACACTCTTTAGACGCCTGCTCTACCAAATATCGATGGCCATTTGTGAAAGGATTAGCATTCATTACTATGCTTCCTATACGCTCTCCTGCCCTTAAGGTTGATTTCAAAGTATCAAGATAATATTCTAACTGCGTAGAATCATAATCCATAAACGAGACTACATTTGGAATTTCAACTAGGGACTTAAATCCCCATCCATCAAAAATCCTAGAATTTATATATTTTGTGAATAAAAAAAGGTCATCGTAACCTTTAGACAATCCTTGCATTATAACTTCTGTACCAAGGCGCACACTCAGACCAGAACCACGAAGCTGCTTGTCAACGCAAACACATTTAACAACATTCTTGTCCAATCCAGCACAAGCGACAATCCGTTCATTATCCTGGCTCAAGGCAACTACGAACGTCGTAACTTGATCATCGATACGCAGATCCCCGGTCGCTAAAAAATCGATGATATCGTGTTTCTTTCTTTCAAGGTCAGATCCCGAAAGAAGAGAAATCGAAATATCATCTGAGTTCCGATACATATCGATAACTGTTTCTAGTGTGCACGGACGAATTTAATGATACTGCGCGACATTTGATCTTTTGCCCAATTAGGCATTTTTCGCCACGGAGTCACAACCTGAGCTGTATCACCCTCAATTTTGACAGTACGACGCTGTTCCGTACCCACCCATTCAGGAGCCCATGCAGTTTGTACCGTCGTGACCCACTGATTGCCTTCAATACGATAGCGACCAATATAAGCAACCAAAGTTTGCATTAAACGAGAGCGTTCCGCATCGCTATGCGCCGGCTCCCGGCCGGTGCCCTCAAGGTTAAAGGCAATCCAACCATCGTTTGTAAAAATCACTCGACCACGGGGGTGGTCACCCATTGCGTCTATAAATTCACCCGTGGCCTGCAATTCCACTTGGTAAGAAACAAGTTGCCACGTTCCAATGATTTGCTCCGCAAGCTCCATTGACGGTGTTTCCTTCACATGAAGTGAGTTTTTCATTCCTACCCCGTGATATTTACTGCCCTTCTTTCATTCAACTTAATACATCCCCCTATGTATTCTAGATCTAATTGACGTAAATAACTATTACGTTTGACGTAATTAATTTCTATTTTAATAATTGAATGTCTTTCTACAAATTTGTGAGGCGTCCCATCAATACCAAGGAATGCTGCGACTGATTCATCCCTGAATAGAGTTAGCCTGGTTTTTTAGACTGAAGGCTACGCTAACCCAGCCTGATAGCCCTTTTGGAAATTCACGGATGAGCGTTTCGCGCGCAGCATGGCTTTCTTAGCGTTGGTATGGTGCGACTTTGTAGCTGCGACCAGCGTTGCATCCAGGATCTGGCCTGATATCGGCAAATAGTCGGCGTTGCGCAGGATTGCGTTGAAGCGCTCAAACAGCCTTTCAATGGCTCTCGCCTGTGTCAGGCGTTCACGGAACAGCCAGACTGTTTTGGCATCCGGCACTCGATCTGAAAGCTCCAGACCAAGGAAGCGCATGAGCGACAGGCGGGCGTTGATCAGATATTCCGTCCGTTCATCAGACAAATTGTTCAGCGTCTGGATCACCAGGATCTTGAACATTAACACGGGATCAAACGGGAGACGACCGCCCTTGCTTCCACCTAAATAGGCCAGAGCCTTTTCCAGATCAGGGCAGAAGACCTCAAAATCCACAGTCCGGGGAAAAGCTTCGAGTTGATCACCAAGCCCATTCAGGCGGGCAAGTCGCTCTGCAACATCAAAAAAACACGGCTGCTTCATGATCCATGCCCAAATCAACTCGGGGGAAATGGAATCACAAAGGCAGCCTCAAAACCAAAGAGTTTTCGAACCCTTCAGTTAATCTACAAGATGAATTTCCTATACTCAGACAGGCTTACGGGAATTCGCAGCTGCAACAAATTTACCCCACTGCACGAGCGTTTCGGTGCAATCGGTCTGATCAAGCTTACATTCGATCAATGTTGGCCCGCGCGTATTCTTCTTGGCCTTTTCAATGGCATCAGCCAGTTCTGCACCTGTCGTAGCGTGCAAGCCCAGTCCGTATTTACCACTTTCTACGCCGGGAACACCCTGGTTGAAGACCTGCATCAGAGCGGCATAGTCCCAGTTCTGGATATAATTATAGGGGCCGTCATGAATTTTGATCTCAATGACGTAACCAAAATTATTGATAAGGAAGATGATAACCGGCAGTTCGTAACGAACCATCTGCGCCACTTCCTGTGCCGTCAGCTGGAACGAGCCATCGCCAACCATCAGAACATGCTGACGCTCAGGAGCAGCCAAGGCATTACCGAAAATAGACGGTACAGACCAGCCGATATGTCCCCACTGCATTTCCGACTCAACTTTAGCACCCTCAGGCAGATGCATGCGTGTTGCATTGAACCAGGAATCACCGGTCTCGGCGTATAGCGTTGTGTTGCCATCAACCAACGCATTGATCTGACGGGTCATCTCATCATTAGTGAGCGGCTTGGCAGCGTCAACAACTGGCAACGCAACGGGAGTATACGGCTTCACCAGAGAGGCAGGCTTACTGGACACCCGCTCCGTCAGAGCAGCCACAAATTCCTTCAAACGGAAACCTTCAAAAGTCTTTCCGCTCACCGTGACACGACCCGGGTCCACTTCAAGCACACGCTCTCCACGCACGGAATCCCGCCAACCGACAGTCGAATAATCATTCCAGACCGGGGCCAGAGTGATAACAGCGTCAGCGCTCTTGATGACATCTTCAACGCCAGGGCTGCTGACCTCCCCCCAATAAACTCCGCGGAAACCCGGATGCGCTTCAGAAAAAAAGCTCTTGGCCGCAGCCATAACAGTCACAGCACAACCAAGCTTGTCTGCGAGAGCCACTGTTTCAGTGAGTGCCTCACAAGAGCGTAGCTTGCTCCCGACAAGAATGGCAACATTCTGCGCTTTTTCAAGAAACGCGAGACTTTCTTCGATCGCCGCTTTGAGGCTAACTTCGTCTGCTTCCAGGTGCGACAGAAGCGACGAGACCGGACCTGGTCGAACGCAAGGCTGACTCGCAACGTTACAGGCGATTTCTAGATAAGCTGGCTTCTTCTCGCGCAGTGCGGTCCGAATGACGTGATCGATTTTTGCAGGTGCAGTGTCTGCCGAGGTGATGCTCTCAGCCGCACACGTAACGTGCTTCACCATCTCCATTTGATAATTATAATCTGTCGTGCCGATCGTGTGGTGCAGGACATGGCCCGACCCATGATCATTAGAGTTCGGCGCACCAGAAATCAGAATAACGGGAAGATTTTCAGCATAAGCCCCACCCAGGCCATTCATTGCTGAAATTGCACCGACACTAAACGTCACGACAGCAGCAGCAGCACCATTTTCGCGTGCATAACCTTCTGCCGCAAAGCTGCAATTCAACTCATTGCAGTCATAGATCTGCTTCATACCGCCATGCTCAATCAGTTGATCAAGCAGGATCAAGTTGTAGTCACCAGCAACAGCAAAATGGTGCTTCAAGCCGATTTGCGTTAGCCGCTCAGCCAGATAATGCCCAACAGTGAAAGCCATAACTCAGTATCTCCAACAAAAATTCTTCGGACAGAATGGAGGCCCCCTTTTCAAACGTCCAATATATATTTTGACTGATTGTCATACGTGTATCATATGGATATATGGACCTTCGTCACCTACGCTATTTCGTGGCCATCGCAGAGCATGGCAGCTTCACAAAAGCTGCGGAGACGCTTCGCATTGAGCAGCCTCCTCTCAGTCAGCAGATCAAATCCCTGGAAACAGAACTGGGAGTGCAACTCTTTATACGGTCCAAACGTGGAGCCGCATTGACGGATTTTGGAGAGCAGCTTTTTGAAAAAGCCCAGACAATTTTGCGTCTTGAGCAGCAATTTCACCTTCTAGCCAGGGGATTGTCCCTCGGTGAACAAGGACGCCTCAGGATCGGCATGGCAGGTGCCGTCGCACTTCTTCCTCTGATACCCAAAGCCATACGGGCATTTCGTGAGCAGTGGCCGGATATTGTGATTACACTCGAAGAAAGTAACACTCCTGCTCTCTGTGAGGCCTTACGGGAGCGCCGGGTGGATCTCGCCATTGTGCGTCCACCAGCGCCAGATCCGGACATTGCACTCCATCCCCTCTTTGATGAACCAACCCTGATCGCCATCCCAAAAGGCCATCCACTGTCCAAACGCCACACCCTCAGATTGATTGATGTAGCAAAGGAACCATTTCTTATTTTTGATCGATCACTCGGTCCCGGTTTCTACGATGCTATTATCTCGGCCTGTCAACAAGCCGGCTTCACTCCGCGTTTCGGACAAGCTGCCCCTCAGATCGCTGCAACAATCCCGATGGTTGCAGCTGGGCTAGGTGTTGCGATTGTCCCTGCCTACTTAAGTCAAATCCATGCCGATGGCGCAACATTCCATCCAATTTCAGGACCCTCACCTCGAGCCAGCATCTCTCTTGCCACTCTGGAAACAGAGTTGACTGGTCCAAGCGCCAACTTTCATCAAATTCTTCTTACTGCAGGAGATAATAATCAAATTCTAACTTAAGAGCCTGGCCGAAAATGAATTGCGCAATTCCAGTGGTTTGTGATTCCTCGGTCTTTGCAAAGAAAAGGAGTGAATTGTGGCCTAGACTGAACTCACCCGTCGTCAGTATCGTCGCGATGATCTGACCTATGAAAGCGATCTACGCGATCGGAAATGGGCGCTTCTGGTTTCTCTGATGCCGTTCAGAAGAACGGAACTCTGGCGGGTTGTTGAGGCGGTACTGTACATCGTCTCGACGGGATACTAGCACTACTTTGGCAGAAGTATATTTTTTAGGATTCCCATGGGGCTGATTGCGTGATTCATGGTGAGCCAGCTTTGACGGAGGCTGGCATTGGAAGAAGACTGGCAAGCGGATCTTGAGCAATGGCTCGTCCCGTATCTGGAAGGTCTTGGTAACAAGACGCGGCGTAAAATATGCCCGGCCTATATCGCAGGTCTGATCGGGCCAGGAGATCGGCTTTGTTGCATAAATGGCGTGCGGGGATTTCGGTTTTGCCTTGGGTTTATTATCTGAGGGGATGAGTGCAGTGACCCCCACGCGCTACCGCACGACGAACTGGTCTTCCTATAATGCGGCGCTGAAAAAGCGTGGCTCCCTGACGGTGTGGTTTGACCCATCCATGCTTTGGGAGGGCATGGCGACGGGGCGTCGGGGACGGCGGCAGAGTTATAGCGATGCTGCGATACAGACCTGCCTGACGCTGAAAGTCCTGTTCGGTTTTGCACTACGGCAGACGACGGGTTTTGTTGAAAGTCTCCTACACCTGGCGGGACTGCCGTGGTCTGTTCCAGATTTCAGTACGCTGAGCCGCAGACAGGAAAGCCTGACGGTCGATATCCCCTATCGTGGTTCGAACGGCCCACTTCATCTTTTGATCGACAGCACCGGGATCAAGGTCGAGGGAGAAGGTGAATGGCACACCCGCAAACATGGCGGTTCGAAGCGTCGGATCTGGCGTAAACTTCATATCGGGATCGACGAAGGATCAATGGAAATCAGAGCCGTAGACATGACAAGAAACACTGTCGGTGATGCTCCGGTTCTGCCCATGCTTCTTGAGCAGATCCCTGAAGATGAAGACATTGTCAGTGTCACGGCTGATGGCGTGATAGAAAATTCGTCATGTAGAAGAGAGGCATGTCCATTTTATTGATTTTTCTACTCTAAACCGGACATGCCGCTTCCCCCCCCATATCGGTCGTCTGAATGAGCGTGTCGGGACCTGTGTTTTCTCAACGAACGGCAGCAAGCAGCTCACTCACTAACGACGGTCGCTTATCCAACATCGCCAGCAAAACCTGAGCCGGTCCGGTTGGCTGACGACGGCCATGCTCCCAGTTCAGAAGGGTCCCCTTGGCGACCCCGATGCTTCTGGCAAACTGGGCCTGAGAGAGTCCGGTCCGGGTTCTGATGGCCGCCACGTCAACCGACGGAACACGCACCTGGTGGGTCACACAGTCGTCGGCCGGAGCGTCCGAATAGGCAAGAGCCTCATTTAGCCCCTGCAGAATGCTGTCATAAGCGCTCATGATGGTTCTCCGTATTTCGCAACAAGCGTCTTGCTCAACTCTACCAGGGCGGCCTGTTCAGATCGCGTCAGATTGTCTTTCTCGTTTTTGGCAAAAACAGTCAGGAGAAACAGAGGCATCTGTCTTCCACCAAAAACGTAGAGAGTTCTGTACCCTCCCCTCTTCCCACCATTCTCGCGGGAAAAGCGGACCTTTCGCAGACCGCCGCCTAAAGAAAGGCCAGCATCTGGCATCGCAGCGAGCATGTTAATCAGAGCCATACGATCGTCGTCTGACATCAGGGCTTTTGCCCGCTTTATGAATTCAGGCAGTTCGACAACGGTCTGCAGCTTTGACATTCACAATGGAATATATGCCAATAGCATATACGTCAACGGCGTATAATTCAAAGAGGCGAGCGGTATGGCGTGTATCCAGACAAAGAGCACCCCAGAAACTGCACGAAATCTCCAAAACCGGCAGTTTTCCGCCATAAAACCTATGTCCGTTTTTTCTTATTATCGGACATAGGGTAGAATGCATAAAATCCTCCCCAAAAGGCCCTTCCGATGTGCTGGCCTGAAGCCATCTTCAGTAGACAATGGCGCCTCGTGGAAAGTTGGTTCCATCGCTTCTGCCATGCCGGGTGTGAGGAATTATACCCCCGCACAGGCCTGCAATCCTTTATCGGTTTTGCGGCGGCTTTGGGGGGGGGGGAAGCCGACAGTCAGCTTTTGAGCAGTGGCTGGAGATAGCTGCCGTCCCGAAGACGATGGTGAAAGGGAGCCGTCGTCGGGATCAGCTGTTTTGCTCCCCAACGGAGGAGCGTCTGTACAATAATGGAACACAGATCAATGGTATGACTTTTGCAAAGGGGCCTAAGCCTCATCATCGCTATGGTCATTTGGAATGACATGCATACCTCTTGGATGTTCAAGAACCCATCTATGACCGGAGCGTACTAAATCTCCATGAATAGTCACCATCTGACGTGCTTCATGAGCACGTACAGCCTCTTCATAGTGATTAGAAGGTAAGGTCGTTTTTATAGACATCAATTGGTTGTCAATATACGCTTTCAGGGTAACACGACCACTATCAGAACCAAGCTGTCTGTCCAATCCTACGACAAAAGCTTCCAGATGCTCGTCGGGACGAGGCTCCATAGCCCGCAGCACTCTAGCAGCCTCACGAAATATTTCACCTTCTGCCTCTGAAAAGCTAATAACGCATCGTGCTTCTGGTGTTGGCCTTGTTCGTGCCCATGTGACGGATACTTCTAGGCCCTCGTTACGGGAAATCAGGATAGACAGAGCATCGCAAAGATTGGCGCTTACTCCATCCTGAATTGCTTGATGAAACGCACTGCTTCCACTCCCACGGACGATTGCTTCAGCGGCTCGACGGGAGGACGTGAGGGCTCCAACCAAGGTGCGTGTTACTTTTCGATCAAAGGGTTCTTCAGAAGGAAGAGGCCAAAAAGAAGCTTGGGTTCCTATGTCCAGAGCGGGTGGCACTGGAGCTAGTAATGATATGATAAAGCTGCCTTGCTCTGTTTGGCCAAGTTTTACTCTTTCCATATACTCAGAAGCGTCTTTAACCTTGCCAGCCCGGTAAGTTGCTCGCGGCTCCTTGGCCGCGCATGCTGCAGATAGAAGCAAATCTCGTCCTTGAATGACGAGTTCTACGCCTGCATCAATCGAGATTGCTCCATCACTATCCGCATATGGAGATCGTAAGCGGACAACATCTTTGTCTGCACTCACAAGATCTCGATAAATTTGCAACTCGTCCCGATTTTCTTGCTTTGATAGCAATCGCAGGATATCACTAACAATTGTAGGATAATCTGCAAGATTGTCTGTACCAGGTAGAATTAACTCAGGTTTTCCAGCACATTCATATACGTCACTATGCTGGCCGTAACTATCGGTACGATACCAACCTTCTGCTCTCACATAAGCGACCATCGCGGTCGGTGAGACAGCTTTCAAAGCCTCTAAATCTATAATTTTTGTTTTCATCAAACGGTACCGCTTCGTGATCGGTCCATTAGGAGGCGTAGCGATTGAATGTGGAATCTATTTGTTGTCGGTATGTAAATGGTTTGTCCGGTTGCATTTTCACAATCCGGGTAACCACGAAGTGACATCCAGTAAGCACAGTGCCTGATCACTAATTGATCACTGGAGAGATTTATCCAATCTTCCCTATTTTTCGGTAGTTTCATAACTAGTAGTAATCTTGGTGTTTGTGTCGCTATGTTCAACAGGTTATAATTTCTTTTTCGGCAGAAATAAGAGATCGTCTCAGCGCTATCATCGATATTTATGCTTGCCTTTAATTGTAAATCTATTTTTGGTCGAAACGAGTCTCCGGCTTCGATAGTTATGTCGATACCATCACGGTCAAAATTCTTATGAGCCACTACGTAGCCTGCCATGCTGGCTACGGCAGTCACGTAAGCTTGGGAAAGCGCTTCTTCAATATCGGTATCTGCAAGAAGGGTATCGGGCATGGTGTCATAGTTAGTGACATGGGAGTATTGTTTCTACAAGAAATTATCTTCCTTCACTGAACCGTCCCAGGATCGGTGAAGACCGGCTCCTTGCGCGTCCTGAGCCACTTCCGCTTCGAGGAAGCGGCCTGGCCGTGCCACGGCGTCCGAGAAGTAGGCGGAAGGAGCCATCCCCCAACGATCTGGGTAGTCTGTTACGACTTAATTGCTTTTTAGCCTGCGAGGACGGAATTTTTTGCCTTGCGTTCGGCAAGGGATTCCAAGGGGCTGGAAAGCCCGGTGTCCGGCGAGTTATCCGCATATTCTGGAATTTTCCTATTGGCTTTCGGGTCGTATTTCTTACCTCCCACAAAGAGATTTAGTTTGTCGGTGCTAGATGGAGGATGTAATTGGAAAAAAACATAAAAGATGGTGACGCAGAACAACTACTGCCGCGGCAGATCAGGTTGGTTCAGTCCCTCGCTGATTTCCAGATGGCATGCAGTGCCATGGAATTTATATGTGAACTTGACGAAGATCGCCTCGTTACTCGCGTTGAGCGACGGCGCTATCGATGTTTTGAAGACACCGCTGTAATTGCCTATGGGCGCGCCTTCACAAATGCTAATAATTTGCCTTTGCTTAGTTTCAAACAGATCAAGATTAGCCCCAGCTCTGACGAACGTGCTCTGCATGAGCGACTGTTAGAGCGGCGCAACAAGGTCATAGCTCACTCCGATGCTGATCGGCAGCGCATTAGCTTCACAACCGAATGCTTCAGTTTGGAAAACAAGCTGGTAATGATGCCACGTTGGGACTTCGACGATGCGCTGGAATTTTTTGCTGAGCGGGAGGCGTTGGTTGCGTGGTTTGGCACCCTTATATCGGCGACTAGCAAACGTCTATTTGAACAAGTGCAAAGCATGTCGGAGATACGCTTCGTTCGTGATCATACTTTGATTGTAAGTTCCGTGCAGAAGAGGGCTAGGATTCAAAGGTACTATGTATTCGCCTACGGACTAAGATCACTAATTAATCGGGCACAAGGCCAATACGTTACCAAAATCCTAAGCCTCGCGTGAGGAAATGTAATAGATCACAGCGGGGTGTGAGCCACCTCTCGGCAGAAAGAAGTAATGCGGGTGTTGCTCGCCAATATCCCCAGCTACTTTATGATGGTCGTAACGGGGCTGCGTGTCCGGTCGTAAACGAAAGTCCGCTTTTAAGACGGGCTCCAAAGAGCTTGAGCGTCCGGCATGAGGCGATTACCGCCTGTCTGCTGTGTTTTTTCTGAGCCGACAGACGGTCAATCATGACGAGTAAAAAACTCATTCATGAACTCTTCTCTCATCCGTGCAGCGCAGATCTGATCCGTCAATATGCACACCAGGTCCACACTGAAGAACTGGAGGCGTCTGGACTGTAAGCGTGATTCCAGAGGCACTTCCGCTAACATGACTAAGCTGAAGCCCAGTCCGGGCCGACAGTCGAACATGTCTCAGAGTCAGCCGCTCCATCGGTGCCTCGGGCAAGCCCAACACGACGCCAGCCGTCTCGGCATCTGTCGCAGCTATATCTGTTATGGTGACATCATGAATATGCGGGGTCGTGGATGTTACCGGAGCAGCGGGATCGTTCATTAACGCAGTCTGCTGCATTCCCCCCGGCTGCCCTGCATAATAATCACTGATCGACAGCGGAACCCGGACATGGTCCATCGTCAGGTGTTCCGCACTAATCCAGCCAATATCTCCGCCGCGATCCCGCCCAGACTTAATCCGCAGTCCGGACAGCGTGCTCTGAAACGAGACGTCAGAAATTCTGATATGATGGGCCCCATTGGCCAGTTCACTGCCAATGGACAGACCGTGTCCTTCGCCAAAACGAGACTGTGTAATGCTAATATCGCTCGCAGCCCGGCCCGGCTGCATCAAACCGGACTTGATGGCGATGTTGTCATCTCCTGTCGCAATATCGAGAGTACTCATCGTGACATGATCCGAGGAGACAAGATCAATACCATCGGTATTCCGAGACGAGGCCGGGTTGCGGATCGTGAGATGATCGATCCTGATCTGACCGGAATCCCTCACGACCACCGTCCACATCGGAGAATTGGTCGCCATAACCCCTGAGATCCGTCCATGCTGCACATGCGAGAACTCAATCAGCCAGGGGCGTGGCATACCATTCGCAGCAGGAACTCCCGGATAGTCTGGCCCGTAAGGTAAAGGACCTGAGGTCTGCGTCTTGTGCGCCTGCACGGCTTGAGGCCACCAGACAGCAGCGCCATTTCCATCAATATGACCCTGACCAGTTATGGCTACGTCCTGAACGTCAATCGCAGAAATAAGGGCTTCACCGGGTTGCGCTGGATTCCCCAGAAAGGCCCAGTGGAAAAGATGAGTGTCCGAACTTCCCAGAAGGGTACTTCCCTTCTCTAAGTTCAGCGTGACGTGGTTTTTGAGAGATAAAGGGCCGCTCAACCATATTCCAGACGCCAACGACACCACACCACCGCCAGCCTCGCTACAGGCTGTAATGGCACGTTGAATGGCCGGACCGTCATTGGTGCGGCCATCATGCCGTGCACTATAAGTAACAGGATCACAGCGAGACGAAGCGGCATGACCGGTCATGGGCATGCACAACAACGCCGCGACCACTCCACCTAAAACGAGGCGCCTGTCTCTCATAGAACAGCTGCCTAAAACAGATTTTTGGTCCGACTGGTTGTGTTGTTGGCCAGCAATGCCTGTCACTTCCGCAGCCCCTTGATACCCAGCTCTTCCCACATCCAGTCAAAGCTGAAAGAGGACCCTGCCCCCTCACGCCCCAAGCCTGCTGTCGTGGCTTCAATCTGCTTCAACCAGGCCGCAACTTTCTTTTTCCCCGCCGCTGTTTTAACAGCCTGCCTCGGCGTGACACGCCCAAGCCCCGGAACAACCTCATCCAGAACACGACGATAATGCTGCTCCAGAACAGCAGCCAGAATTTCCGCTTCCTCTTCAAGCGGGATCTCATCTTCACGCACGTCCCCTCGGCCAGAGGTCCGCTGCTCTTCTATAGCCTGCTCAGCAGTCATAATCTGTGTCAGAGGAGATCCAATCAGACTCCCCAAGGTGTTGCGGAGTAAAGCTGTACCTTGCTTAGCCCGCGTTTCTGAATCGACCTGCAATTTCAGCTGACGGCCTTTCAGTTCAAGGTTCCCCAAAACAAGACCACCATCATCCAACGTCGTGCTCAAAAACTGAGCTTTGCTGTCTCCTGCCTTAGAATTGGCCTCAGGAACATGGCCACCCGCCTGACGCGTCCAATTCCAGATCATGCGCCCCGCATGCTGCAAACAAGGTATCGTCTTCAAAACCTCAGCAATGCTCTTCTGAGTGCTTCCCTTGCTGAGAGGAAAACACACGTCATGAAAGACCAGGTCTTCGCCATCGCTGTTAAACAGAACGGGTGGCTCGGAGGCGCTCAGCATGTTTTCCATAGTTCTAAAGAGCCAGGTCAACGTGAAGACCGGAGCCAGATCACGAAGCACATCTGTTTTGATCTTTGGAAACTCAGCCTGCCCCCGCTTACGCTTGAGAACCTCGCGTAAATTCTCAGCCAGATCTTCGCAAGCCTGCTGAGAATATGCCAACAGACCCCCTGCCAAAACCATTTTGCCATCTTCAGAAACAAGGCGTGCGGCGATGCGTTCCCAAGGCTTTAGGGACTGTGTGGCTGAGCGCTCATGAACCAGAACAGGATCACCACCCCGCAACAGGTCACGAACCATCATGCTTTGACCCGGCACGATCTGCGAAACCTCATACAGGCTCATGACGGCCTCTTTGAGGCCCCGCATATAAGCGCTTTTGCGTGGACCTTCTTTCCAGCCCCGTCGTTTCAGATAGACCTCAACGAAATTTTCGTTATCCCAGTTCTGCCCCAAGAAATCTTCGAAGGCACAGCCCCAGAGTGACATGGCCGCACCCTGCCCTAGGATATCTCCCAGGTCTTCGAAGCTGATATCCGCCGCCTCCAAAGCCGGTCCCAGATGCTCACCCAACACCTCTTCAAAACAGGATTGCCACTGATCCTGCTTCAGATATCCGATAAGCCCTGTCAGATTGTCAGCGTTCATAAATGCGACGACCTCCACTATTGTTCTGCGGCGGAACGGCAAACACCCTGTTTACCCGAGACAAAGAGAGTATCGTGCATAGCGGTTTTCTCCCGTCCGATTAAGGGCACCGAGAGATACCAGATCGGCCAGATCACGTGTCGCGGTGGCAGATGTGGCGCCGGTGATGGAACGATAGTTCTGGGCACTCAGACCGCCTTGGAAGCCGTCAGGCCCTTCTGCCAACATCCGAAGCAGAACCTTTTCCTGACGAGTGTTCAGCTTGTCACGGAGGCGATCCAGAAAACGCGTTTTCTCAATCAAAAAACGAATATTCTGAAGCGTGCGAGACTGGGCTTCCAGAACGACATTTCCAAACCACCCCATCCACGCATCAATGTGATTGGTTTCGCTGGCACGATGCAATTCGAGATAATAAGCTTTCTTGTGTGCATTGATGGTTGCAGCCAGTGCTGTAAGCGTCGGGGCCTCAAGGCTTTGCGCTAATGCTTTCTCAGCAAGAGCCCGTCCGATACGGCCATTGCCATCTTCGAAGGGATGGATGGTCTCAAACCACAAATGTGCAACCGCCGCCCGTTCGATAGCAGGGAGAGGCTTCGCTCCGGTTGGCGCTGTTTTGTTAAACCACTCAACAAACTGCGCCATCTCGCTCGGCACATTTTGTGACGGCGGAGCTTCAAAGTGGATATGCGGCGCATGGAGAGGGCCTGAAATAATCTGCATAGCTTCTGCATGCGCCCGATATCCGCCGATGATTTCCAGATCACGCCGCCCATTCATCAGCATGGCATGCCAGTCGAACAGGATTTGGTCGGTTAAAGGAGCCGCATAATGCCGATAGAGATCGGCCATTAATTCCGCAGCCCCAGCCTCCGCTGGCGTGGAGCGCCGCTTGTCTTTAGCAAAGCCTAATTGTCGGGCAATCGAGGATTGCACACTGGCCCGATCAAGCACCTCACCCTCAATGGCGGAACTCTCGACCATCTCCTGTGAGATAAGCTGAACAATGAGCTGCTGATTGGCGTCTTTGTCCAGATGCTGCATCGCGCCCACGACAACGCCTGAACCTTTCAGGAACTGCGTTTCAGCTTCGCGCAAACGGCTTTTCTTAAACTGAAATTGCGGCCAGTCCGGACGCTGCCAATTCCAACGCATGATCGATACCCCAACCTTCTATCAACCACTTTAACTGCAAATTATGATTGATAGAAGTGCAATCTATCCATCACCTGGAGGGATCGAAGAACTGTTGGTTGATACGCTTGGCTGGTGATTTTTGGCTTTTAGCGCTTTGATTGACGGTGCTTTGGGTTATTTTTGATCTGCGTTTTGAGCAGATCGGGGGCTGTTACCCTCTGGATAGCTATGCTTTGGTGCTGATCCTCTCGAGGAAGAGGAAGCGGCGTATATTGTAGACGATATTGACTAGCCCGATCCTCATGGTGGCCTGAGTTATACCGACAGTTCGAATGAAGAGCCCCGTCTGCGATTTCTGGTCGGCAAAGACATGCTCGACGCGTGATCGGATCACCGACTTCCCTGCATTAGATCGCTGGCTATGCCGGGGCATCGGTTTGAGATGCAGATTTTTTCTGTGAACCTTTGAGGCAAAGCCCTGCTTTTCCATGAAGTCTTCATTCGCTTTTGAGCAATACGCCGTGTCAGCCCAAACCGTTGAGATCGTATTGGTTTTATCCAGCAGCCCTTCTCTCAATCGCGCACCATCACTGACGGCGGCGTGCGTCGTTTTCCATTTGTGGATGAACCGGAACTTCCGGTCGATGGAGACATGGGACTTGTAGCCAAAGAACGGAATGGCCAGATCCGTTGCGGGGATCGTCCCGTCATCCTGCCGCTTCGCCTTCTTGAACTTCAGTGTCCATCGTGCATGACGATGCTTGTGGGACAATCTGGATGGCTTATCCTGCCAGTCCTCAGGAATACGTCCTGCCCAGAGGTCGGCTTTCTCAGCGTTGGTATTGCGCTGTTTTGGAGCAGCTACCAATGTCGCATCCAGGATCTGGCCGGACATCGGTAGATAGCCGGCGTTCCGCAGAGTTGCATCAAACCGGTCAAACAGCCTTTCAATGGCTCCCGCCTGGGTCAGGCGTTCACGGAACAACCAGACCGTTTTGGCATCAGGCACCCGATCTGAAAGCCCCAGACCAAGGAAACGCATGAAGGAGAGGCGATCGTTGATCAGATACTCTGTCCGTTCATCAGACAAATTGTTCAGCGTCTGGATCACCAGGATTTTGTACATCAGTACCGGATCAAAGGGCGGAACACCTCAAAATCCACAGTCTGGGAAAACGCTTCAAGCTGATCGCCAAGCCCGCTCAATCGAGCAAGCCGCTTTTCAACATCAAAGAAACCAGACTGCTTCATCTTCCAGCATCCCCAATCAACGCACGAGAAATGAGATCACACAGAAAGCCTCAAAACCAGAGGGTTTTTCGAACCCTCCATTTGCCTCGCTACAACCGTCATCTTCTGGCTACGAGTCCTGTTTCCTAATCAACCGCGCTTCACCACAGAAAACGAACTGCCTGTCCTGTCGTGCAATTGCAATCAGTGTCTGATTCATTTTCTGGGCCAATCGAAATGCGCGATCCGTCGGAGCTGAAACGGCGACCACCGTCGCCATACCCGCGCGCGCAGTTTTAAGTGCCATTTCGTATGAATAGCGACTGGTCAGAAGACAAAATCCATTTTCAAAAAGACGATCATCGCACATCCATGCACCAATCAGCTTATCAAGCGCATTATGACGGCCGATATCCTCACGGATTAAAAGGATTTTCCCATTCTGGTCGGCCCAGGCTGCTCCATGAACCATGCGTGTCGCTGCATTCAGGGTTTGCCACTTTTCAAGATCATGCAGGGCCCGCAGGATCGCAGTCGGCGCAATCTTGGCATTGATGGGAAAAGGCACCTCTTCATGGGCATCAACGGACAACACAGTATCAGTCCCGCAAAGGCCACAACTTGAATGCCCGGTCTGGGCACGGGGTCTGCGTCGTAGCAGGATTGAAAGACGGTCCCCTGAAATCGTAGCGTCCAAGGTCAGACCATCTTCACCATCCAGAACAGAGACGGAGCGGATCTGCTTTTTATTCGTAATGATTTGTTCAGTTAGGCAGTAGCCATAAGCAAAGTCCGTCAGGTGATCCGGGGTCATCATCATCACCCCGTGCGGAACAATGCCATTAAAGACGAGCCTGACCGGAACTTCATCGGCAATATTCAGAACGATCTCTTCCTCTGGGCGACTAAGGAGGGTTGCCGTTCGACTCTGAAATAATGGCGTCATACGCCTTTCTCACTGATACTGCCTGTCAGGAGTGCAACGCCCGCTCCCGGCAACAAAAAGCTTGTATATGCTCTCATAGCTCTTTCTTGCCGATACGGCTCCCACTTAGCCCGCAATTCGGATTGGGGCTGCAGACGTCACGCTTGGCACAACTTTAACTGGAATAGCCTTGGCCGCTGGCGTACCGCTGATTTCATCGAAAAAATCCAGCGGTAGAAGAGGATTTAACTCTGGATAATAACCCGCAATAGATCCACGAGGCATTGGATAATCCAGAATGGTCAGCCCATCGACATAGCGCCGATATCCATCGTCACTGTAGGTTTCCAGCCCCACGACAGCCCCGTTTTCCAATCCCCGCGCTTCACGATCTTCTTTGTTCATGAAGATAACCAAACGCGTGTTATAGACCCCCCGATACCGGTCGTTGTTGCTGTAGATTGTCGTGTTGTACTGATCGTGCGAACGGATTGTGGCCAGCCGAAGCATTGCCGGATCATCAATCACGTCGTCCACCGTTAGCCCCGGCAAAACAAGAAAATTCGCTTTTCCATTCGGGGTCATCCAGACACGACGACGAGGCGGAATATCGAGATGAAACCCGTGAGGGTCTTTCATTTTTTCCGAGAACCCCGTGTAAATCGCCGGATAAACCTCAGCAATCTTGTCCCTGATTAAACTATAGTCTTCGATATAGTCTGCCCACGGAATTTTTGACTCTGGAAGAGTGGCCATAGCCGCCCGACAGACGATTTCAGTCTCAGGCCGCACATCGGGGCTAACCGGTTCGAAAACGCCACGCGACGGCGTAACGTTCGACATTGCATCTTCAATGGTCACGAACTGTTCACCCGCTGACGTACGGATAATCTCTGAACGAGCCACAACAGGCAGAATAAGAGCTTCCTTGCCATGGATCAGATGCCCGCGATTGAGCTTTGTTGCGATCCCCACCGTAAGATCGAGCTTTGCCATGGCGGCATAAGACCGTTCGGTATCAGGAATTGCGCGGACAAAATTCCCGCCCATGCCGAAGAAAACCTTGGCGGTTCCGGCTTCCATGGCTTCAACAGCTTCAATCACATGATGGCCATGCTTGCGTGGCGGCTCGAAACCGAAAACATCCCGCACACGATCAAGATAGGCCTGTGTTGGCTTTTCATCGATGCCGACCGTGCGGTCACCCTGGACATTGGAATGTCCCCGGATCGGCGCAATGCCCGCGCCTTTCTTGCCGATATTTCCCTTGAGCAACAGAAGGTTCGCAACCTGCTGGACAAGTTGGGACCCTTCCTGATGCTGCGTTATGCCCATTCCATAACACATGATTGTCGCGTTGGATTTGGCATAAATCCCGGCAATCCGGCGGATCTGCTCTTCCGATATGCCAGAGATACGAGTGATATCTGCCCAGGAAACTGACATGACGTCAGCGCGCAGAGTTTCCAGCCCTACTGTATGCTCAGCAATAAAAGCATGATCCAGCACTGACTCGCCGCGATCTTCGGCCTCGAACAGCGCGCGATCATCCCCTTAAAGATTGCCAGATCGCCACCAATGCGCACATGAACAAATTCACTGGAAATGGGTGTCGAACCAAACGTGCCCATCTGCAGGATATCCTGCGGTTCCGTAAAACGGATCAGCGCCCGTTCAGGCATCGGATTGATCAAAACGATTGGGATGCCGCGCTTGCGAGCCTCCACAAGGTTCGTCATCATACGGGGGGAATTGGTTCCGGTATTCTGCCCAATGACAAAGATGGCTTCGGCATGGTCGAAATCCGCCATGACGATCGTGCCTTTTCCAATCCCGATCGAGGAAGGCAGCCCGCGGGATGTCGGCTCATGACACATATTCGAACAATCGGGGAAATTGTTGGTCCCGAACTCGCGGACAAAGATGGAATAAAGAAAAGCGGTTTCGTTAGCCGTTCTACCGGACGTATAGAACTCTGCCTGATGAGGACTTTCCAGCGCCCGAAGATGCTTTCCAATCAGGGCATAGGCATCATCCCAGGCAATCGGCACATATTTGTCGCTTGCAGGATCATAGCGCATAGGCTCGGTCAGGCGTCCCTGCATTTCCAGCCAGTAATCGCTACACTCCATGAGCTCCGTGACAGTATGCTCTGCAAAGAACTCTCGTGTCACACGGGCTTTGGTAGCCTCATGCGCGAGGGCCTTTGCGCCATTCTCGCAGAATTCAAGTTTCTTTCGGTGATCCGGGTCGGGAAACGCACAACTGGGGCATTTGAAACCACCCGGCTGATTCATGGCAAGCAGGCCGCGTGATCCTTTGACCAGAACGCTCTGCTCCATCAGAACCTTCGCGGTTGCACCGGCCGCTCCCCAGCCGCCTGCAGGGTGATGATAAGGCTTAAACTCGGACTCTCTGTCTTTGCTCATGATATCAACCCTCCCCTTGAAGGACGCCAAACTCCTTCAACGCAGGTACAAAATTTTCGTTCTCATGTTTCAATCTGGCGAGCTTGATCAATGCGAAACGTTGAAGCGGAGTTAACGCAGCCCATTGTTCCGGTGTAGGTGATGGAACGGCGTCTGCCTCAGCCTGAGACGAAACTGCCGCCGGCATCCGATCCTTCTCTCGCCAGTCTTCAAATGTCTGCGACGGGAGGAAACTGACAGGCTCATCTGCTCGAACGTCAATCAGATCCTCGACAAGAGTGCGATAGGCGGTCTGTTCCTGAGCCGTCTCACATGGTGCCTCTACCAAATGGCTCCTTTCCTCGCGCAACAGACGGCTCCACTGACGAAGCGTCATTTTGATTCCCACAAGGTCGAGCTTCTGTCGTGCGATCATTGGAATACATCGCAAAGAGCCTGCAAAATCCCGCTCGAATTCAAAAATCATAGGATTTTCAGACATTGTATTTACCTTTGCGATCAATGTGACGAATGATAAATCGGTTAAAAAAATAATTTCTCTTACATTAATCAGTTATTGTTTTAATTAAACATTAAATACACTATGAGGAAATATTGAGTTCATATTATTCAAAATATTTTAAAGTGAGTCCTTCTTTGCTTCTTTCAAAAAAGGAGGAACGACCTGTTCGGAATGTCTATCAAGAGGCATGCGTTTGTTCTCAATGGAGACTGGGTGGTCGTCCGATCCTATCTCGATGACTTCTTTCTTAAATATTTTCAAACCTCTTCCAAGATCTCCCATAGTGGACGATAGACGTTTCCCGCCACCAAAAACAATAAGAGCCTGTTTGGAAAATCACGGGTGAGCATTTCTGCGCATGAGATTGGCGCCCATGGCGACGAAGATCATGGCCTGTGACACGTCGACGCGGCGTTCGTAGTCACGCACGAGCCGCCGCCAGCGGGTCATCCAGCCGAAGGTCCTCTCGACCACCCAGCGTCGCGGCAGCACCTCGAAGCCCTTTGCTCCGTCGCGGCGGCGGATGATCTCGACGATGAAATTCAGATAAGTCGCCTTGTCCATCAACTGCAGGCGGTCATAGGCGCCATCGGCGAACAGATGCTTCACCCATGGCCAACGCTTGCGGATCGCATCCAGGATCATCTGGGCGCCGGCACTGTCGGAGATGTCGGCCGGGGTCAGGTTGACCATCAGGAGGCGCCCGTCCGTATCGACGGCAATATGGCGCTTGCGTCCGACGACCTTCTTGCCGGCATCGTAACCCCTTGTCTTTGCATGAGGCGCCTTGATGCTCTGGCTGTCGATCACCGCCGCTGTCGGACTGGCCTCGCGGCCTGACTGCTCCCGGTCGAGCATCAGTTCAACGTCATGAATGGTCTGGAACAGGAACCGTCGCGCCAGTTCCCGAAACCAGCCATAGACCGTGCGCCAGTGTCCGAAATGGATCGGCAGCATGCGCCAACCGCAGCCTGAACGAACAAGATAACGCACCGCGTTGATCACCTCACGGAATTCGACTTCCCGTGGACGGCCACGACGCCCAGGGCCTGGCATCAATGGCGCAATCCGCTCCCATTCCTCGTCCGTCATGTCAGACGGGTAGCGTTTCGTCTTGCGGCTGATCCTGGCCATCCGGCCCCTCTGCTCTGGCGTCCACATCCAGAGCTTGAATCACATCAGACCGATTTTCCAAACAGGCTCTGAGCTGTAATTACATCAGAGAGAAGGCGTCTTCCCGAATGACTTCCAGAATATGCAGGTTACCAGACGTTCAGCCGTTTCTGCGCCATTATCCCATTAATTGTCTTGTTAAATATTTCGAGTGAAATAATTGAATAACCTAGAATTTCTTCTGATTCGTCCCTGACCTGGGTCAGCATAACAAGGTCGATGTCACCACTCTCCCGCGTAAACCTGTAGGGAGGATAAGGTAGACCGCGTTCTCTAAAAGACTTCAACCATTCGAGCATCGTACGCGTATCAGGCAGAAGCACATGGATATCGGCACCAATAACCTCTTTTTTGTCAAAACCAATCCGACGACAGAATGTCATACTAGCATCCCGGATGATATAGTCTCGATCTATAAAACAAATCGCAACTTCTCTCGAATTATAGAGAGATGATATTTGAAATGCCCTCTCTTCAATAGATAGTCTTTGATATTCGTTTTCCGTATGTACCACCGGATTGGAATTCGGGTTTCCAATCCTTTTTAATGGCCGAGGAGGACTGAACAGATACCCCTGCCCTTTCGTACAACCAATTTTCCGTAACAGATCTGCCTGCTCGACCGTCTCTATCCCTTCTGCAATCACGTCAATATCGAGGCTATTCGCCAAGCCAACAATCGCAGATATTATTTTTCTATCCTCCTTACGACTGACACAGGAATGCACGAATTTCTGGTCAATTTTTACACCTGAAAATGGCAAAGAACTCAGGATCGTGAGACTTGAATAGCCGGTGCCGAAATCGTCCATGACGAAGGAAATTCCGGTTGTATTCAGCTTTGTCATAAATTCAGTACAAAGCGCGAGATCAGAAATAATCACGCTTTCAGTAATTTCGATTTTGATGCGCTCGTGCGGGAACTCATAGAGGCTGATGAGGGACAGGATGCCATCAAGAATACAGGCATCCGATATCTGCGATGGTGAAAGATTAAACGAGAAAAACAGGTTGGGATTGAATTTAAGTCGGTGACGGAAAGTATATTCCAAAAGAAAAATAAGGAGTCCATCAAGGAGTTTTTTATTTTCGAACCGCTCGATACTTTTCTTGGTATCGAGAAGTTTTCCACAATCAAAAAATCTACTCAAAACTTCATAACCAATAATTTGATCAGATTTCATTGATACAATTGGTTGGAAATAAGGCAACACAGAAATCGTCGTTTCACCAATTTTGAAATGCCGGTTCATTGTCTTTCCCTTTTCAGGGTTAATACGGTGTAAAACGTTCCGATATCGTTAACGTATTATGCGTATCAACGTTTACTGGTCTTCCTCTGTTTTATTTTCATAATGTATCGACACTTACCTCTCCTCATATAATCAAGACTGAGGGTGCGCCAAAAAGTCTCTTAAATTATCGAGAAAAGTTTTAACGCGTAGAGGGACGTTGCGTCGACTGGGCATCGTTGCAAATAGCCCGATTGTTTCCCCCTGATACTCTGGAAAAAGACGGACCAACCTACCGCGTTGCAGGTCGTCGCTGACGTCCCACAAGACTTTGAATACGATGCCTTTGCCCTTGAGGGCCCAGTCATGCACCACTTCGCCGCTCGTCGTCGAGAGATGAGGAGTTACCTCTACAATCTGAGCTTCACCCGAACGAGATAGTCTCCACTGGTCGAGCATCCCCAGTTCATGCCCCCGCATCAGGCAAATACAACGGTGCTCAGTTAACTGGGCAAGGGTGGTCGGCATGCCAAACCTCTCGAGATAGGCTGGAGAAGCGCAGATGACCCGTTCACTATTCATGATCTTCGTCGCGACAGTTCCTGCTTCATTTGGCATTCCAATCCGAATGGCTAGGTCAAGGCGACTATTAACGACATCCAGTCCTTCGTCTGACAGGAGGAGATGCACACGCAGCTTTGGAAAACGATCGGCAAATTTACTGACAAAATCAGCCAACCGACGGCGCCCCAGTTCAAGTGGCGCCCCGATCCGCAGGACACCACGAAGCTCCTTCTGATTGGCAGAAATCTCTGCTTCAGCCGCCTCGATATCAATCATGATCTCTGCAGCACGCTCATAAAACGTCTGTCCCTCGTCCGTCAGGTCGAAGCGTCTTGATGTCCTTGTGACCAGACGTACGCCAAGCCGCTCCTCCAGCCGAGCCAGTCTTCGACTGGAAGCTCCTGCCGAAACGTTGAGGTGACGCGCGACTGCAGTCAGATTCCCCGCTTCAACGAGAAGTACGAAAAATCTCAGATCACCAGCGTCATCGTGCATTGAGAGTACCATCTTTGCATTTTAAACACAGATACAATGTCTTTTATGTGACTACCAGCGCGATAAACACACATCCATTGTGAGTACATCAATGAACGGAGACAGACATGACGTCCGATCGCACTGTACCTTCACTCCCTCCCCTTCTGGATGCGGTTCACAACCGCGAAACTGCCTTCACAAACGAAGAGCGGCACAAGAATGGTACGCTCGGCCTCTTGCCAGACGCCGTCGAAACCCTTGATCGGCAGATGGAGCGCGTCCTATGGCAGCTTGACAGCAAGAGTAACGATCTCGAGCGCTTTCTCCATCTGAACGGATTGTCACAGCGTAACGAGACCCTGTTCTTCAAGGTTGTGATGTCTGATCCGAAGCGCTTTCTTCCCATTGTTTACGATCCGACAATCGCTGATGCCTGCCTTCAGTACAGCCGTCTCTTCGAGAGACCACAGGGGATGTATCTTTCGCTACGTCACAAAGGTCGTGTGAAAGAGATACTCGCCAACTGGCCCGAAAAAGATGTGCGCTTCATTTGCGTCAGTTCCGGCGGCCGTATTCTGGGGCTCGGAGATATCGGAGCCAATGGCATGGGGATCCCGGTAGGCAAACTGCAGCTCTATACGGCCTGCGCCGCCATCCCGCCTCAGGGCCTGATGCCAATGTTACTGGATATCGGTACAACCAATCAGGAGTTGATTGACGATCCACTCTATCTCGGTTTGCGGCAGGCACCCCCATCGTCAGACGAACTCGACGCATTCGTTGATGAACTCGTGGCAGCCATTCAAGAGCTTTATCCTCGTTGCTGCTTACATTTTGAAGACTGGAAAGGAGACGATGCCATCCGCCTACTGGCGCGATACCGTGACAAAATCCTTTGCTATAATGACGATATTCAGGGGACTGCGGCCATTACGATCGCGGGCCTCGACACCGCCCTGTCGATCAAAGGCGAGGCGCTGAAAGAACAGCGTATCCTGTTCTACGGTGCAGGGTCTGCCGGGATCGGTATCGCAAATATGATCGTGAGTGCATTACAGGACGAAGGTCTTTCTGAAGCTGACGCCCGCACCCGCATTTCCATGATGGATATCAACGGTTTGATCGAACCTTCGCGGCAGGATCTTAATCCGTCTCAGAAAGTGTTCGCCCACTCCCATGCCGCGACGAAAGACCTTGCGGCGGCAGTCAGAGCCATTAAGCCCACTGTTCTGATCGGCGTTAGCACCAACGCGGGTGGCTTCACCGAGGAAGTCGTTCGCACCATGGCGAGCATCAACGACAAGCCCGTTATTTTCGCGCTCTCCAATCCCACCGACAAGGCGGAATGTACCGCGGAGCAAGCTTATCGCTGGACAGACGGCCGTGCCCTCTTCGCTGCTGGCGTCCAGTTCGACGATGTTACTTTGAATGGCAAAACGCTCACCCCCGGACAGGCCAATAATTTTTATATCTTCCCCGCCGTGGCACTGGCTGTCTGGGCAACACAGGCACGACGCATCACCGACGAGGTCTTCCTTGAAGCTGCGAAGGCAACCGCTGAACAGGTCACAACGGAACAACGTACCCATGGCCTGCTTTTTCCGCCGCAAAAAGATGTCCTACGTGTGGAGATCAACACGGCCATCAAAGTCGCGCGTCAAATCTTCAAATCGGGCCTGGCTCAGGTTCCTGAACCCGAAGACATCGTGGACTGGATTGAAGCTAAGCTCTACCGTCCGGAATACTCTACGTTAGAGGAGAACTGATCCGTGGCTCTTCCGCTTCATCTGCGAGACACCTCGATTGGCCTCAACGTTTCGGGAACGCGTGTCGAAACAGACTCAATGGGGCGGATCGACGTCCCAGCCGACCGCTACTGGGGTGCCCAGACGCAGCGCAGTCTTGAGCATTTTTCCATCGGCAACGACCGGATGCCAATGGAAGTCTATCATGCCTATGGGATCGTCAAGAAAGCTGCAGCGCAGGTCAACGCGGCAGGTGGTCGCCTGACTGCTCTCAAAGCAGGTGCAATTATTCAAGCTTGTGACGAGGTCATTGCTGGCGAACTGGATGCTCATTTCCCGCTCTTTGTCTGGCAGACTGGATCGGGGACACAGAGCAACATGAACATCAACGAAGTGGTGTCCAACCGGGCGATCCAGCTTTTAGGTGGAACACTCGGTAGCAAAAACCCTGTTCACCCAAACGACGACGTTAACATGGGCATGTCGAGCAACGACAGTTTCCCCACAGCGATGCATATTGCGACACTTACACTGCTTGATAAGCGCCTGCTTCCGGAGCTGGACGCTCTGGCCACCACCATCGAGGAAAAAGCAGGGTGCTGGATGGACGTTGTCAAGATCGGACGCACTCACCTCGAAGACGCCGTACCGCTGACGGTTGGGCAAGAGTGGTCCGGCTATGCTCATCAGATCCGAGAGACCATCGCAAACCTGAAGCTGGGACGTGCAGGGTTATTCGAACTCGCGATTGGCGGTACCGCAGTTGGAACCGGCCTAAATGCACCTAAAGGTTTCAGCGTCGATATGGCCAATGCCATAGCCCAACTAACAGGCGAGCCATATGTTACAGCGCCAAATAAATTTTCCGCCCAAGGTACTCTAGATGCCATGGTTCGCATGAGCGCAGCTTTGCGAGGCGTGGCCGTAGCACTCATGAAGATCGCCAACGACATGCGCTGGCTGGCTTCCGGGCCACGATGCGGGTTGGGTGAGTTGCGGCTGCCAGAAAATGAGCCCGGATCGTCGATCATGCCGGGCAAGGTCAATCCTACTCAATGCGAGGCCCTCGTCATGATCGCGATCCAGGTCATTGGTGATGATACCTCGGTCGCTTTCGCCGGCAGTCAGGGCAATTTCGAACTCAACGCCATGCGACCGATCGTCATCAATAACGTCCTGCATGCAATCCGTATTTTGTCTGATGGTTGCCAGAAATTCCGTCAGTATTCTGTCGAAGGTACAGAACTTAATCTGAAACGTATTCGTGAAATGGTCTCACGGTCGATCATGCTGGTAACAGCACTAAGTCCTGATATCGGATACGATAAAGCCTCTGCCATTGCCCATGTGGCGATGGAGCAGGATATGACACTTAGGGACGCTGCTCTCAAAAGCGGCTATATTGATGAGCAGACATTCGATCGGCTCGCCGACCCTATGACAATGATCGGTCATGGGGTCGGGGGAGCCTGATGGCGATAGCACCCTAAAATTGCACAATTCCTCTTTTTCCTAGAGCCGAGTGCTTTTTAGTAAGAGCCGCTAATCAACATCGCGAGACTGTTGCTCGTAAAATATTTGGAACGAATCTCCGAGAGTTTCTATTTTTGCTCTAACGGGTGCATTGAAGTGTACACCCGTTACATATCGACCATTCTGGGAAAGCTCGGTGAGAATCTTACGACGTGTTTTTGCAGCCAAATCGGGAGTGTAATCGAAGGCAAATGTGGCGTCAGGACGTGCCACCTGAATATAAGGGAAATGCAGGATATCTCCCCAGACCAGGAGGGAGTCGCCTTCGCTTTCCAAAAGATAACCGGAATGACCTGGTGTATGTCCTGGTAAATGGACAGCTGTGATCCCGGGAAGCAGAACATCTCCGTCCTCGAAAGGTGTGAGCTGCTGCTGGTAAGCATCAAGGACGTTGCATGCCACGTCGAACAGACGCTGATAATCGGCAGATGCAACCTTGCGTGCCTCATCGTCTCGCCAGAAATTCAGTTCCGCCCTATGCAGGAAAACTTTTTTGACGTTACGGAAATGTTTTGTGGCGAGAGGACCGGCCAAACCTCCAACATGGTCGCTGTGCCCATGTGTGAGAAGGATCGTGTCGATCTGTAGGGGATCATAACCTGCAGCAACCATGGCAGGAACCAGACGTCCGCCCCACCCGTTGATATTTCCGGCACCCCCATCAATCAAAATGGTCTGTGTTCCGATTTCGACGATAAAAGCATTAATGAACATACGCGGCAAAGATGAGACATTCGCCGCGATCAAAAGTGATAATACCTCATCATTGTCGATGCCTTCAAGCATGTCGAATGATCCGTCCAGAGAGCCGTCACTCAGAACCGTTACGGCGAACTCGCCGACACGGTAACGGCTAATTTCAGGGGCCTGAAACATTCGTTTTGATGACATGAACTTGTCCCTTGGGTGCTCATTGAGTTGCGGACAGACGACAGAGTCCGCCCGCAACAATCCGACACCATGTCAGCAGTGCTTTACCTGATCAGACGACGCCGTTCAGTTTGCAAAGGACGGCATGACGAGCCGCTTTCACCGTCTCAGGTGTCGTGCGGTTGTCGATAGCCTGCTGCTTGGTTGCGGCATCGCCGCCAACGACCATATCTTCATCTTGCATGAGAGCGTCGACACCCTGCTGCGCTACGATATGCAAATCATTTTTCGGCCCGTGGTCGATCTTGCTGGTGGCCATGCCGGCATTCTTGTGAAAACGCGTGTTTGTTGCACCCGGGAGCAGAGCAGTGACACCCACGCCCGTATCGCGAAGCTCTTCACGCAGGGATTCTGCAAACATAAAACCGAATGCCTTGGAGGGACCATAGACCGTTTCGTAAGGCGTCGGTGTGGTTGCCGAGAGGGACGAGACAATCATGATCCGGCCGGCCTTGTTGGGCACCATGTGCTGCACTACACGCTTGGCCAGATGCACCGTCCCGGAGATGTTGATGGCAATGACCCGGAAATCATCTTCGAGCTTGTTATCAACAAAGGCACCGCCCAGGCCGATGCCAACATTGAGAACGGCAATATCGACGTTTCTGCCAATATCTTTCGTAAACTGCCAGAACCCTTCGACGCCGTCATAGGTCGCTGCATCCGCCTGAAAGGCATAGACTGTCACCCCGATCTTTTCGAGTTCTGTTTTGGCGTCGTGGATTTTATCGCTGGCCCCCGAGATGGCGAGATCATAACCCATGCCGCCAAGGATACATGCAATCTCGAAACCAATGCCCGAGGACGATCCGCTGATCATGGCAAGTTTGCTCATCTGTCTTCACTCTTCCCAAAGTTGGATAAAACGGAGTGACAAATCGCAAGGAATATCTACTGCCACTCCCCCCGGAGATAAGCGCTCAATTCTTAAAAATCCACATGATCGGCGAAGAGCTATAATCAACGGGGTGATCACTCCTGTTCACCTGGACTGCTGTAGACAGCCTTTTGTTCCTGTACCAGGCGAATAAGAGCCCGTAATGCTTCAGGTAGTTGCCGACGACTGGGATAATACAGAAAGAGCGGTGGTCCCATAGAAGCCCATTCGGGCAGGACCTTGACGAGCGACCCGTTTGCAATCTGCACTGCCGCCCGGCTTTCAAGGTTGTAACTGATCCCCCCATCGCGTTCGGCGATCTCGATAGACAGAACGGTTTCGTTGACGATCACTGACCAGTCCGTGTCCAAAAAGACTTTCTCCTCGCCGCGTTCCAGCTCCCAGTGATAGATTTTTCCGCTTCCCATCCGGATCCCTATACAGCGATGCTGGTGTAGGTCGGCCGGGCCTCGAAGGGGTGGAGCTGAAGCAAGATAGGCAGGCGATGCGACTGTCACCCATCTTAGATCGGGACAGAGCGGGACCGCGATCATGTCTTCCGGTATTGTGCCACCATAGCGAACACCTGCATCAAAGCCCTGTTCGATGATGTCTTCCACCACATCATCCACTGCGACTTCCAGACGCACCTCGGGATAAAGGGCGACATAGCCCGCTATAACGGGAGCCAGAATCAGACGGGCGGCATCCGTCGGTACGTTCAGACGTAACTGACCCGCAGGGCGGTCCCGATAACGATTGAGCGCTTCGAGCCCATTGGTGATTTCCGAGAGTCCTGATATGACATGCGAGAGCAATTCCCGTCCGGCCGGCGTTAGCGTGACGCTGCGATTGGTCCGGTTAAAGAGACGGACACCCAGGCGCTTTTCCAGTCCGCGGATAGCGTGGCTCAAGGCCGATGGAGAAAGATCCAGTTCTGCTGCAGTTTTGCGAAATCCACCTGTTTTGGCGATGGCGCAGAACAGGTTGAGATCTCCCAGATCTCCACGTGAAAGATGCATGATGCGTTTCGCCCGCTCGTTCATTCATATTTGTTGAATGTAAGCATACACCATGTGCTTTTTGACTCAATTCCAGGCCTTATGAGGTTGCGCTAGGATCCGTTGATAAATCACCTTTCTTGGTGCCCCAGACAGAAGGAGCAACGTGCATGTCAGAAAGAATGCGGAAAATCGTCGCAAAGGATCGTGTCGCAGTCATCACCGGTGCAGCAAAAGGCATTGGTGCTGCTCTTGCCCGAGAATTTGCGACCCGCGGGATGCGCTTGGCACTTCTTGATCAGGACGGAGACGCGCTGGAGGCGCTGGCGCCCACGCTTCCCGTTGACGTACTGACTGTCGTGGGTGACGTGACCGATGATACGGTGCTTCTGCGCTTGCGTGACGAAACGTTAACCCGCTTTGGGGACGTTGGATTACTGGTGAATAATGTTGGTGTGCTGAGCAAAGCCGGTCCATGGGCTTCACCAGATGAATGGGATCGGACTCTAAACGTAAATTTTCGCGCCGTCCTCAGCGCACAACATCTATTCGTGCCACATATGACCGCCGCAAAACGTCCATCGGCCGTGGTGAATCTTGGCTCCAAGGAAGGAATTACTACGCCGCCTGGTCACGCCGCCTATTCTGTCGCCAAAGCAGCAGTGAAGGTGCTCACGGAGCAGTTGGCCCATGAACTGCTAGTCTCCACGGGAGGAACTGTTTCGGCCCACCTTCTGGTACCAGGTTATACATGGACCCCTATGAATTTCCACGGCAAGGATGGGCCTCATGACCGTAAACCGGAGGCTGCATGGACAGCGGAACAGGTCGTAGATTATTTTCTGCAGCGGATATTCAATGAGGATTTCTACATCCTGTGTCCGGACAACGAAGTTACATCCGAAATGGATACACGCCGCATTCAGTGGTCGGTCGACGACATGATTCACAATCGCCCCGCACTCTCACGCTGGAACCCGGCTTGGGCGCAAAAATTTACGCAATGGATGAGAGCCGATGGTACAAACCGCTCCAAAGCCAGCGCGTATCCCGAACCTGTCGAACCGTCTGCCCTGCCTGATCGTCATCTTCGTCGGCGATAAGAAGTTCATCCAGGGTGCTATGGGTTCTTTCCATCGCCGAACTGCTGACGGCTTCGCGGCGGCTGAGAATACGACTGATTTGATAAGGGGCTGGAAGACGGACCAGACGCTCACGGACACCACCGGATAGCTCAGTTCGCTTCATGCCCCAAACCTTTATCAGAGAACTTGAAAAACAATCTTATTAAAGGTTGTACTGAAAACCTTTCAATAAAATTTTCTGTTGGAGATCTCTTAAAGGTTTGTGCCCATTCTTCTGCATATTTTCAGAACACAAGAAAAGCGACGGCGATATTTATGATCGCTCCACAGAACACGATCACAAGAAGCCGCTCGGTCGTCGCGGCCGACAAGCCAGATGACGCGGGGTGAGACTGGAGATATTTCAGTCGCGCATACCCCGCGAGAATTAGGCTGATCCCAACGGCTCCGGACACCATGGCCACACGGTAGGATAAGGCCGCAACTGTTGGCGTAGAAATTCGCTCTCTCCTAACGGGTGTGTCCGCAATGGACACACTACTGTTTCACATTCCCAGAGCACGACGGTAAATGTCCAGAAGGGTTTCCTGCTCCTCGACCTGGGCGGGCTCCATTTTCCGAAGTTTCAGGATCTGTTTGATGATCTTGACGTCGAAACCAGCCGACTTGGCCTCGCTGAAGATGTCCTTGATATCGCCAGCCAGCACCTTTCGCTCTTCTTCCAGCCGCTCGACACGCTCGATGATGGATCTAAGACGATCCGCCGCAATTCCTCCGGTCTGAGCTGGAGCCTTAAGAGCCGCTACGTCCTGTTTCTCATGTGCCAACATACAATTCTCCTTTCACTCGCCCATTCTGCAGATCCCATCTGCGACTGACACCTCAATGGTAGGTGCGGTCGGCCGAAAGATCTGACGCCAGGCCATAGAGCGTCCGGTCCAGAGCCAATGTACCGTCCAGATGACGCTCGATCATGGCCCGTAGCAGGCCACCGGACGACCGGACTTTGCCCTTTCGCGCCTTGGCGGAAATGACGCACACCGCGACAGCCGCCTCATATCGACCCATCACACTGCACGCCTGACGCCAGGCATGAGACGAAATCCCCAGAGAGCCAGTGAGCATCTCCACGGCGTCGATCAGTTCGGCCTCATGGGGACGGCTGCTGGTGCAGAGATCGCGCAGGTCCGGGACGAGCTGAAGGAGGAAGTTCGGTCCGGCCTTGAAGCCCCGAAGCGGCGAGGCCTTGGCAGGGGAGGCACTGTCAGACCCAACTACTCCTTCTTCTATGCCAACGCCGGCGCAGCCGGCTCCGCTTACAGTAACTTTAGGTATCGTATTTGGGTTTGTATCAGTATTGTGGGGTCCATCAGTGCGCCCCATGGGGTCCATTTCCACAGGGTCAGCACCTGCGATCAGGGCTTCCAGACGCTCGACCAGCCCCTCCATCTGCTCTACCAGCGGAGAGAGAATGTCCAGGTCGTGGTCATTGCCACGCAGCGCCAGGAGCTGATGCCCGTTCTGCTGGATGCTCATGACCTCTGCCTTGTCGCTGACCGTCTCAAGCGCCGTGGCAGAAAGGGCCGTGATGCGGCGGCTCAGGATCATGGCACGCTTGTGCAGGCGCTTTCCTTCGCGCTCCCGCTCTCTGAAGGCCTCAACGCGTTGGAGCATTTCGTCGTAGCGCCGAGAGAGCGGCGACAGATCGAACCCGTATCCCTCAAGGATGGCCCCATTGCGGCCGTCACGTCTCAACCAGCGCTGTTGATTCGGACTATCGCGCATGATGATCCAGCCTAACTCGCTGAGGCCTCGTAACCAGCGTTTGACCGTGGACCGCTCGATGCCGAACCGCTCGCAGATGTCACGATTGCGCACGGCGCAGATTGTGAGGTTGTCGTCCTCCCAGTCCACCGGCTTCGTGCGGCTGATCAGAAAGCCAAGCAGATCGGACTGGCGCGGCTGAAGGCCAAGCGCACGAGGCTCTGTGTGCAACGCACTGAGGATCTGCGCCTTGCTGGCACCACTTCGCGGCAGGGCCTCGCACTGCATCTCCGCGAGGATCATGGCGGCGGTGATGCGCCTCACGCCCGCCTGGTGGGGGTCATACGAAAGAGAATAGGTCATGGAAAACTTCTCAGGATTTCGGGGTTTCCGAAGCCCTGCTCTCCAACCCTTCAAACAAGCCCCTCCCGTTTGCAAGAAACTCTTGCATTCGAGGCTGAAATGTAGGATTGAAAATTCAGCAGTGAAATTTCAATCCAGTTCAATCGGTCGCCAAACCGATGGGACTACGTTCTTAGGGCCTCGTGAAAGCGGGGCCTTAAACGTATCTAGGCTCTGGCTAACTCACTCAAATAATTCCTTCTTCAAGCCCAAATAGGCGGCTGACTTGTATGCGTGTCCTGCAACGAGAAAGAAAGATCCTCATCACATTCTCCTCGCCGTTCAGAGAACATCACGGCGATCTGCGACTTTCATCTCTACCCTGCTCCCGCGCGGTCCTATTAGGACCTTATGAGAACAAAAGAGGCCTTTCATAACTTTTTTTCACAATTTGTTAATGAAGACTTTTTTCTTTTCACATCTCCGTGTTAGGAGAAAATTGAAGATAAAATAAATAAAGGTCGTTTTGGTCCGTACCTGGAACCCTGGTGCGGTCAGACTTTTGTTTTATATGGTATTAATAAAGGTGTCTGATGGGTTCTGTTGTGCTGAAATATAATAAAGAATTATATTCGATACTAAGCGTATGCGATGAATTATCTTTGTGCGCACAAGCCCAATTTCTTATTGATGGAATCCATAAAACCATTACTTTGATGTCAACGATGGTTTTTATATCTCCCGCCCTGATACGTGACTATATTGATCAGGTTGAAGAGTGCGCTCGCTATGTGGATGAGCTTAAAAAACTAGAGTGCCAAAACACTGTATTTCTCGAACTCAGAAGCGAATGTTTGAAGAAATTCAGTGCATTTGAAGCGGACATGGCTGGAGATCCCTTTATCATTCATAAGGAATCAGCTCGCGCTTTCAAAGCCTGAGACGTTTTTGCCACCTTAGTCGCAGATGTGCATGCCAGTTTCCATGATACCAAAGCGGAGACTGGTCAATGAAACTATATTTCCTACCTGCGATCGCATTTTTTGCTTTAGCGGCCTGCTCAGGCAACGTCTCGGCCGGTCATGGCCCCAAGCCGCCCCCACTTCAACATGCTCGCTATGAGCCGGGCGCGGCCTACGGGTCGTCAAGAGCCGTCTGGGCACCTCCTGTCTATGACCGGCAAGGTCATATCGTAAAAATCGAAGATCCGCATAATTCCGGAGGCCGTGAGGACTACGAACACGCGGGCTGGGCCGTTGGTGGCCCCAACAATAATTCCACGCACCCACCCGGAACCTTCTAAAAGAAAAGCGGCCCGTCTGGGCCGCTTTCTGCTTCAGGGCCGTCGAGGGAAAAGGGTGTCGGCCTCTCTGATATAGGCCAACATGCCGGCCTTTTGCCTCTGGCGGAACTGCCAGTTCAGCCAGCCATTCTGCAGAATATAAAGCCCCAGAGCGAACCAGAACGGCATCATCTCGATCGCTGTCACGAGAGTCTGGCTGTGCCATGAGCCGCTAAGGCCTACAATGATCCATGCCGCGAGCAAAAGAGCCCCAATGAGGCCTGCGGACCAGGCCCGTTGATACGTCTTGGTTTGCTGGTTCTGGAGATAGATCTCGACTGCGGCCGGACTGACATCGTACATCTCTGCCGTCGCACGTAGGTCTATGCGACCCGCTCCATCCACTTGGAATCCGTCCTCCGCCTCAGGCTTTCTCCGGACAATGCCCCAGAGTGTCCGAAGCAGACTGTAGCCGTCACGGATACTCGTGGCCCCGACTGCGACGGATGGAGAACCCACAACAAGCCGGGCGGCCCGGCCTGTGTTGGCCAGGACTCCCTTCTTTTCGCTCGCCCCGCTCACTGGCTGACATCCTTCTGGAACTTGTCCAGATCGGGAGGCACGCCGTCGAGACGCCCCAGAGATCCGTCATGATGCTTCCAGAAGAAGGTCGGTGTGCCCGTCAGCGAGACCGCCTTCGCGGCGGCCATGTTCGCGTCAAGTCGTGATTGCGCTTCGGCAGAAGGCTGATCCAGGGCAGTCGAGAGGCCTCCGGACGTCCAGGCCTGAACCATGCTGGCGTCTGCGGGCAGGGAGGTCATGGCCCTGGCGTAGCGCGTGCTGGCTCCCCCGTCTTCATAGTCCAAGAGCGAGAGCGGCACGACTCTCAGGCGCAGCTTGCCGCTATCGACGGCGGGCTGAAGGAGCTGCATGGCGCGGATCGAGAACGTGCAGCGCGGATCAATGAACATGATCACCTCCGGCGCGCCCTTCTGTCCGATTGCACCGGCATAGATCTGCTCGGATAGCGAACCGACCGAGGCCTTTCCGCCGCCCGGGACATCAATTCGAACCGTGGGGACAGCTCCTAGAATATAGCGGATCTGCTGACGGGTGATGTTCTTCCCCGCGGCGTCCCAGACAGTGCCGGCGATGGCGGCCTGACCGTCTGGCGTCGCATAGAGCACCTGAAAGCGGTCGCCATTGCGCACAAACATGCCCTTTGTTCCGTGCCAGACCTCAAGATCTGTCGCCCGTTTGCCCATCAGCTCGTGAAGGCGGTCATAAGGGACGGGAATAAGCGTCCCGCCAATAATGAAGCTGTGATTTTCCGGGGTGAAGAAAACAAGAAGCTGGTTGTCCCCATGAGCCACGCCAGTCTGGAGGCCGTGCTGTGGCTCTACCCACAGGACCTCGCTTCCGGCCTGCACCAGGCGTTGGATTGCGTCAGTCGGCTGAGGCCCTGATGCTATGGCCTTTTGCGGTGCGGACGTCTGGGGAGGAGGGGAAGGAACGGCGCATTGGGTCTGCCCCATTGCCGGTCCTGCCAGGAGCAGAGATCCAGCGAGATAAAGAGAGGTACGAGAACGCATGAAGGGTCTCCCAAAGAATTAAGGAGACCCTATCGAGGGGAGATGCGACTAAGAGCTGCTTTTCTCTGTTGGTGGAAGAGGGCCGTAGAGGGCACGATACCGTGCGAGTGAGGCTTCGGCATCGTCAGCCCAAGTCTTTAGGCGGCTCAGATTGCTATCGCCCTTATCGGCGTACTCTTCCCATTCTTTCGTCAGGGCGCACTGGCGCTCCAAAGTCTCTGCCACTTGGGCAAGTTGCTTTTCGAGATCGCTGATCCGAGCTTTCCGCTCTGCCATGATCCCTTCTTGCCATTTAATGTGATCAAGAAACTCCACGCCTTTCGCTGTAAGGGTGTCGATAAGATTATCTTCTTTGCGGCGCCGTAAGCGATTCTGGAAGCGTTCGACAAACTGCCTGTTTTCAAGGTCTGTTTCCGCTGCCATTCGCCCGAGAGCGTAGCCAGCCCATCCGCTCAATCCACTGCCATCACTACTCACGGCTGCCACCTTCAGGTTGTTTTGGAGAGTGTTGTATCAATAACCCGTTTGCGGTCCCCGGCTGCTCCTTGACTACCCTTGCCTTGACCGTCCTCTTTTTTCATCACTGACTTAAGTGAACTGTCAATTCCTTTTAAGGTTCCTGCCATACCAACGACGGCTGCATCCCGAGAGAACTGGTCCAGATCGACCCGGCTTCCTTCATGAAAGCCAATCATGGCCGGAACGCGTTCGGGAAGGATACCAATCAACCTGAAGCACATCAGCGCCAGCGTGATGTGAACCGTCACGTACAGGCCGAGCATCACGACAATGCCTACCAGATTGGTCACGATCCAGCCATGCGACAACACGAACCCTGCGGCAACCCCGAACGTCTGGTGAACCAGCCAGGACATGGCATCAAACACGAAATAGCCGAGGAAAAGTCCGAACAGCATCAGGGTCGGCCGAAAGAGGACGTTAAAGATCAGGGCGTATCCTGCCTTCGCGTGCCCATGAAGACCTTCACCCGACATTGTCATGTGGGCGAGCATCCAGAGCGGAACCGCAATCACACCTTCGCAGACCAGAATAAGCCAGCCCGCAACGGCTGCCATCCACATGATCCAGGGCACCATAGGCAGCACAAAGGCCAGCATGAGGCCGGGAACCAGGAGCGCCATGGACCCCGACAGAATGGGCGTACTGAGAAAACTGACAACGATATGCCCGACCCCAATACCCGTTGCAGCCGCAAAATTGCCCGTCAAAGCCGCACCAGCCGCTGTAATCGCGGATCCGGTGTCCGAGCTGAGAAGCGCTGCTGATGCCATGACCAGAAGGGCGGTCGTGACCATCCAGTTTCCCAGGCCCATGAGATTCCCGAAGGGATCCGTCCAGTAGCCCTCAGCACCAGACGGCTCGATGAACGCCATGGCTGTCTGGAGTGTGTAGTCAGTCAGATGAAGAGACCGCGCCACCTGCGACAGGACGCCTGCGCCATCGCCTGTTGGCGTAACACCCGCGTAAAGGTCGCTGCTGCCGCCTGGAGCATTCATGCCGTCCTGCGTCACAACCATGTTGGAGATATTGGCGAGAAGCGCACCAATGGACTGCATCAGCGGCGCGATGTCCCCATGTAGATCTTCGCCAAGGCCGGCATAGGTTGGCGCGCTGACGCTCGGCGTTGAGGCCATCAGGGACATGGTCTCGCCGTTGAGTCGGGCGAACTCAAGATAATAGGCCCCTGCGCCCGTCCAGCCGAGGCTATCCAGTCGGTTCTTGGTATTTGCAGCACTTCCGTTCGTGCCGCTGTTCCACGCCTGAAAACTTGTGCTTCGCTGCATCACGGCGGCCTGAACCTGCTGGCGGATGCTGGCAGCCTTGGCCGTCAGCTTGCTGGTATAGTCGTTCGTGGCCTGCGTCATGAGGGCTACGAGCGGTGCGAGACTGGACGACTTCTTGGTCTGCCAGAATTGGTTCGCAACCTGCTGAACCTGTGGCCGGATCTCGCCAACCAGGACGCTGTCGAGGATCTGCTGCTGCATGGCGGCCGTATCCACAGTCACGCCCAGAACCTTTGTCGCGGCCCGGGGCGCCTGAATGGTCACAGAGCCGCAGACCGGCTGACCATCCCCGGTTGTCATCTGATATGGGTAGGTGATGACGCCGACATCCGCGCCTGGAAGAACCCAGACGCGCTGACCGGTAGGAGCCGGCACAAGGCTGGAATTGGATGAGGCCAGATTGACCAGATCCCGGCACATCTCATTGGCGATCAGGCCTGCCACAATGGTCTTCGTGCCCGGCACCATAGGCTGCGCGATGGTTTTCCCGTCTGGCCCGATCGCCTGCACTGCCGACGAATAGACCGTCTTCGCCATACCGACGCCCCAGAGAGATCCCTGGACGAACGCGGCCTGACCGGCACTGAAGCCACCTGCCACCGGAAGCATCATAACAGCCCCGAAGGCCATCCGCACGATGCTCATGGACGTCTGGTTTGAACCAAGCACCTTCGACGTTTCAGCCGAGCGGTGCATGTTCATCATCATGACGTAAGAGACAAACGCCATGGCCAGCGCCATGACGAAACCGGACAGATCGCCCAGCATGGTTCCGATAACCGTGGCCTCGGTGCCGGTGGAGGTCGAGGACGACCCGAAGACCGGAAAGACCGACTTGATCATTGTCGCGGCCCAGTCATCACCGGGATCGAGCATGTTCCAGGTCACGCCGTAGGTGGAGTTCCCGGACGTCGAGTTGCCTGTGACCGACTGTGCGTGAGCTATCCCTGTTGCGAGTGAGAGAGGCAGGGCGCAGAGCGCCCAACCTGTTCTGCTGAGCCGTCTGAAGAAGATCATCAGTTACATTCCCGGGCTTGCGCTAGCGGACGCGGACGGAGACGGCCGAAAGACAGAGGCAACGGCCTCGACCGCCTTTTTCAGCAGCTCACGCGCCTTCTCTGAGAGATCTTCGACCATGCTGGTCCCGGCTTCCTTTCCCGGCACCCCCTTGGCGAGTTCGCCAATCTTGCTGTCCAGGCCGTTGAAACGCTGCTCAACCTGAGCCTCTGTCCCACGCTCTAGCCCAATGTCGGCGGCTTTTTCGCGGTGAGCGCCATAGGCCGCGACGGCTTCACCCGCTTCTTTCAGTTGCGCTGCGAACGCCTGGTTGGTGCTCCGCTCGGCTTGAAATCGTGATTGCAGGCCCTCATGCCGACCTCCCGGCCGCATTTCGCTCAACACGCCATCCATGCCGTTTGGCTCGGATTTTGCGGCGTCTGCAATTTCACGCATCACCGAAGATGCAGGCGTATTCTGCACGGCTTCCAGAGCACTCTGCGCCTTCAGGCCGAGGGCTTCCGTCCGATCCAGATGGTTGGCGTCCGCCTGCTGTCCATGGGCAGCGTTCATCGTCTGCGCCTTGGCCATCCAGTTAGACCCGGGCGTTACGGTCTGCTGCACAGCCTCGGGACGAATGGCCTGTGCGAGACGGGTAAAAAGACCCGGACCGCGCACCTGATAGACAACCTTTTCATCGTCCTTCTGCTCATGCTGGTCTTCTGCCTTTTCGGACGGACCAGTCTTCGTGCGGCTCCCTGCATCCTGCGCCGGACCAGTCTTGCTTCCCCCCTCAGGCTTCTGCGTGGTTGTGCTTTCATTTTGTCCTGCTCCGGTTGACTGAGGGCGGGCGCGGCCATCCATCTCGGGTTGACTGTTCCTGTCACCACCACCTGGCGAAGGGTGCATCCTGTTATCGGCGGCCTCGGGTCCAGGCGAACGCGCTGGAGCGACAGTCTCTTCCTCCTGCGGCCCTTCTTCGTGATCCAGATCGGGAGCATCCGGGACGTCTTCAAAAGGCGGTGGCTCAGGGCTCCCATCGAACTCGGAGGCCGGTTCCACAGGTCTGACATCTGCTTGTTCATTCTCTGTGACGGTCTGCGCTTCCGGGTCGTGCGTAGAGAACCGTGCGGCGTTGGCGACCCGATCCGTTAGCGAGTGCAGAACCTCGTCAATCTCCGGATTGCCCTGCTGGTCAGCGCCCATGGAGGCCACCTGCTCGGAAACGGAGCGCACGTTGTCAACCAGCCGCTGATCCATCAGATCGGGGGTCTGTCGCATAAAGTCCTTGAGGGTCTCGGACGTCAGGCCGGGCACGGTCATGGCGCGTTGCGTCATCTCTTCGCGCAGCCCGCTCTCCTGAGGCAGGACTGGACCGACCAGACGCTCAGCATCCTGAAGCACATAGGCCACGTTCGTCCGAAACCGGTCATTGGCGGCGAGGTCCGGATCCTGCTGCTTCTGCGCCAGCAGAGTGATCTGACCGGCAAGCTGGGGAGCCTCTTTTTCAAGTTGCGGCCGCACGCGCTCCAGGCTCTGGAACACGTCTACGAGGGCGGGGGGCTGGGTATCGTTCTGGGCCATGTCAGCCTCCGGGATTGACGTTAGGGGACGGGATCGGGGCAAGTCTCTTGGCCTCGCTTTCCTCTTCGTGCTGCGCCACCTGCGTTGCGGCGAGCGAGGACTGGAAAAGGCCGAGGCGGTAATTCTGCAGGGCGAGGTAGTTGGCCTGCGCCTGCTCGATGGCCAGCTCACGCATCACGGTGGCGGGCGGCATCTGCTGAAGGTTCTTGTTCCAAGTCACACCGGAGACACGACGGTTGACCTCAAGGCTCATCGAGGTCAGCCACGAGGCCTGATCCGAAACGGCCATCCCTTCGGCCTGCATCTCTGTTTTCTGCACATCCGTCAGGTTGATCGACGGGATCTCAAGCGAGGTGATGAAATTCATCACGTAGCGCGACAGCGACATGCGGGCGTTGTAGGCACGACGACGCAACGCGGCTTCGCGGCCGGACGTGGACGTAAGCTGCTCACCGCGCAGTGCGGCCGGTGCCACGGGTTGAATGAGTGTGGTGCTGTAATCGTTGGCAGCGTCCACACCGCCGTCAACCGACAGGGTATCCTGCCCGAACAGGGAAATAGCCCGTTGGTCCGCATTGGGCAGGCGGGAGAGAGCAGAGCACAGACCGGCCGTGACGTCTTCCTGTGAGCAATACCGCCGTCCGTGCAGCGCCATGCTTGAGGCCACGCCCTGGCCCTTGCCGTAATACGACGGCGTTCCGGCGTCGGCTTCTCCCCGACTGTCCGTAATTGTCGCAATGGCCCGTGTTGCCGTGCGCGCAGACTGCGAAGCCCCCTGGGTGGCCTGCGACCCGTCGATCCCCGTGCAGAACTCGGGGTTCATCATGTGCTCGTCGCGGATTGTCGTATCCTGCTGGCGCCGAGCGAACTCCGCCATGGCTGTATTGGACGCATCGGCGATCCGCTGCTCTGCGGCGACACCAGCCTTTTCGTAATTACTGAGTTGGGTGAACCCCTTGTTCAGCATAGAACTGACGGAGTTCGGGTTCGTCAGGCTGTCCATCGAGCTGTTCAACTGCGACGTCAGAGTCTTGGTCATTGACGACAGCGCACTGCCCGTAAACTTCTGTAGGGCGCTGATGGCCGCGACCACGGCCGCTTCACCGATGAACGCATTCGCAGGCTTCGGCATCGCGACAAGAACGGTCGTGCAGAGGAGCATCGTTGCGATTGTTGGATTGAGGCGGATCTTCATCAGAATACCCCATCCAGCGGTGTGCTTGTGTACCCGGTCGGCAAGCGTGGCTCACCACGCACATAGCCATTGGAATCCCCGTTCCCGAGACTTCCGGCCGCGAGCTGGGGACCGTTGCCGCCAAAGTTCAGGGACGGGCACATCAGGCCATTCCCGCCTGAGAGGCCAAGGCCGACATTCACACCGTTCAGGCTCAGGCCACACTGCTGCGCGGCCCCGACGGTGTTGTTCCACTCACTCTGGGCCGCAGAACAGATCTCTCCTTCGACCTGCCCGACAACGTCATTGATCAGCGCCGCAGGGTTGGCGATGTTTGTCAGGAGATTGAGGCCGGTCCCGTTAAAGAATTTGTCGAGACACGACAGGCCGCTGACGCTTTCAGGCTGCTTTTCGTAGGCATTGTTGGCCTTGATCCGCCCGTTGACGGCGTCCGCTGCGGCCCGTGTCAGGGTGGCGCAGGCCTGACTGCCCTGTGTTGCGGCGGAGGCACCTACGGGAAGCAACAAGGCAGCCGCGATAAATAGAAAGGGTGCCCGTTTCATGCGGCCGACCTTTCTTCTTCGGGGTCAAGAAGATCGCGCAAAAGCGCCAGACGGTCCTCTGAGAAAACCCGGGCAGAGAGTTCTGCCCGCTTCTCGCTATCGGTCCAGGTGACAAGGTCGGCACGGCTGGCGACAGCGGCTGCCACGAGATCCTCTCCACCGGCTACGGTCGAGATCACCTCGGACACAAGGGTCCGCCGCTCCTCATTGGGGAGGGACACGAGAAGATCGGCCAGAGAGGCCGTGACCGCCCCGTCGGTGCCGAACGTGTGTCCATTCCGGACACGGAAATGCTCAAGCAGATTGTGGCGTGCGAGAGCGAGATTGGGAGCCAGAGAACTCTGCGGGGTCTCCCTGTGCGGTGTTCGATCGTCTGGTGACATGCCTCTCTCCTGGGTAAGTCCCAGCAGAGAAGCAAGTCGATCTGCGACTAACGCTTATTTCTTCAAAATAGTGACGTGTGCGCGCCCAACCTCGATACGCTCACCGAGTGGGCTGACTGTGGTGGCCAGAACCTTGTTCCATTCCCGACCGCCCTGCCAGTCCACGGCCTCACCCGGATCGACGCCCGCGCCATAGGTCACGCGCACTCCTGAGGGGACGATTTGTCTGATCGCGAAGGAGAGTGGCACCTGATGACCATATCCAGCAGTCATGCGGAAATGATGGACTATCTTCGGCGGCGCAGTCTGGATGGACGGTTCTACAGGAGGCGCGAGAGAGACTGGTCCCGAGGGCGCAGGCTGCACATGAGCTGGAGGCAACATTACAAACATTCGGTCTCTCCTGAAATGACTTAAAGTTCTCAATCGCAAATCGACGTGCGACTAAGGAGAAATGTTAAATACGAACTCAGTTGTCAGGGGCGCTCTCGTTGGTATTTTGCTGTATCTGGACCCGAAATCTGGTGCGTAGGCCTGCCGAGAGAGAGAACTAGCCATGAACAAGAAAACAGAGACGCAGGTAAGTGACGGGCAATCTGACGAATACCTTGTGGACCTGGGACAGAGAATTAAGGATGTCCGGGAAGGCAAAGGGATGAATGTCGTAAATATCTGTTTCGTAACAGACTTGGCTGTCGGGACAATTTCAAATATCGAGCGGGGGAAAAATGTATCTTATGTGACCCTGCATAAGATACTTCTGGCCCTTAAAACCCCTCCCAACGAAATACTCCCACTTGATAATCACGATATATTGCCGATCGAAGTTACAATCAGCGAGGAGGAAACTCAGAAGTATCTGGAGCTCGCTGACGCTTTCCAGAAAACTTCAGGGTCTTTATCTCACCTCATCCAAAAACTTCATCTGGCCCGCGAACATGATGTTGCCGCCCGCAAGGGTGCCACCGCCTCAGAAAGCGATCCGCGAGAGCCTGTTGTAAAGCAGCTGGGTGAGAGAATCAGAGATATCCGACTTGCGCGTCAGATGAGTATTTCTGAATTAGGCGCAGCTAGCGGGCATCAGACGCCGGCTATGCAGCTCATTGAAATTGGTCTGCGAAAGCCATCAATTGAGTCTCTTCGACGCATCGCAGCGGCCTTGAAGATCGCTACAGCCGATCTGTTTCCTGGTCTCCCCAATCAGAAAGATATTTTTAATTCTCTCCGCACGCTCGGGCTCTACAGCAATATCCAGAGCGTCCGCGAACAGGTGGAATTTTTTAATGACAGCTTCATCGCATTGAGCGGCGCCATACAGAAAACCGTGAACTAACGGAAAACTTTTAGTCGTTCAGTGTTATATCGCTTGTAACCGATGATCTATCATCGGATAAGTCCTTATACGTTGAAACGTGATAGGGACTTCCGACGATGTTTGCACGCAGCCTCCGCTCCTCACTCCCCGCCCTCGGCAGCGTAGAAGAAGCGTTATTTCACTCGTCTGATGTTAAAAGTGAAAAAGAGCAGCACCTGATTTCTCCCGGAAAAAATTCCGAGGAAGTCAGGACACTCGTCATCAAGATGGCAATAAAAGGTGTGAACGTCGCGCATATCGCGGCTGCCCTTTTCATAAGCCGCCTCGAAATAGAGGCCATTGCGCAAAAGGAAGGACTAGATCTTAAACGCACCCCGCTCAGAAGCGGGCCTCGGGCATGGTCTCTTCGCGATATCAGTCGTCTCAGCCGCGCATGGGCCAAGGGCGAAGACCTCCCCGCCATCGCAAAGCGCCTCAACCGCACCGTCATGGCAGTACGCAAGAAACGCGCCGCCCTGGTCCTACCCGCACGGGAGCGTTATGCCGAGGCGGTCTGGACAGACGCTGACGTTGCCACGCTGTTGGCACACCGTGAGCGGCGCATCGGGCTCCAGCGCATTGCCAAGAAAATGGGACGCAGTGTCCGCAGCCTACAGCGCAAGCTGGTCAGTCTCCGCCCTGCTGCTGACCCTTTCGCCATTCCCGCTGACTCATCCGTCATTCTTACCTGGGAACAGGCGTCCCGTCTGACACCAGAAGAGCGTCAGGGCCGCAGATGGCAGGTCCGGAACTCTCCCACCGGACTGGTCATCGGCTTCAGCCGAAATGCCTGCACCACACGCTGGTCCGTTGAAATGCAACACGAACTGGCCATGCGGCATTTTGCCTACCAAGCCCCTCAGGCTGTGGCCGATGACTTTCTCTTGAGCAATCGCACCATCGTCAGCCAGTCCGGCTGGCTCCATCTCCCGCGACGTTCCAAAAAGGATATGCGCAAGACGTTCGATCCCAACCTGTATGAAATCTATCTGAACAAGATGGATCACATGCGCCGCGAGTGCCTGGGAAAGAAAGGGTTTTTCTTCTGGAGCCCACGTCGTGGCGGTCGCCGCACCAGTCGTTTGCATCAGCAGACTGCCGTCATGCGCTCAGGCGATTGATCCGCAAATTTCTCTGCTTTTTTCAGCTTCAGTCGCAGATCAACGGGTCACGGTAACGATGACACAGTCATCATGAGGTTTGAAATGCCATCCGCAGCCCCGCTGTCGCTCCACGGAGACACCGCGCCATGAGCCGCTCCTCGGGATCCCTGAGCCGCCGCCTGACCGATCCTGATTTTCAGGGAAAGATCGTTGAGCGTTCCTTGCAGACGTCCATCGCACTCGCCGCCGTCGTGGTGGTGCTGGCCGTGCTCCTGGCCCGCGCCTGGTCGTATCATCCGCTCCCGAAGTATTTCTTCGTGGACGGAATCAACGCCCCTCGCCCGGCTATTGCTCTGAACAGCCCGATCCTCAGTCAGGAAGACTTCCTGTCCTGGGTCATCAAGTGGTCGCTCAAGCCCTACAATATCAATTACCGGGATTACCCGTCGCAGCTTAACGCGGCTGGCGCGCATTTCACCCTGAACGGCTGGAACACGTTCGCACAGTCCTTTGTTCAGGACGGCAATCTGGCGAAAATGAAAGAAGCCAAGCTGCTCTGCTACGCGCAGCCGACCCGTGCCGCAACCATTCGCCAGCAGAGTATGGTCAACGGTCATCACCATTATGTCGTGCAGTTCCCGTTCGTTCAGACCTGCGAGAACGTCAATCTGGAAAGCTCCCAGACCCTGATTGCGACCGTGCATGTCGAGCGCGTCGATGACCCGGATCACCCTGACGGCATTGCCATTACCCAGCTTGTGGCCAGCCCGCAGTGAGGATCCGCACCATGACAACCCGCTCTTTTTCGCTGTCCCTCCTCGGCCTCCTGGGCCTGATGCCCTTCACCGCAATGGCTCAGTCGGTTGCGCCAGCTCCGGATGCCGCGCCCGCCGCGCCACACCTGTCGCCAGAGCAGCAGGACCAGCAGGCTGCCGAGGATGAAGCCATTCCTCTGACACCGGAGATGATTCATCGACTGGGTAAACGCCTCAAAGAGAACCAGAGGGCGCGTGAAGATGTCGCCACGGAAGTCGCGGCTCCGACCAGCCGACCAGCCATCCGCGTGTCATTCGCGCCCGGTCAGCAGACATCGCTGATTTTCACGACCAAGGGCTATCCCACGGCCGTCTCTTTCGTGGACCGCTCCGGCGCACCCTGGCCGATTGCGTGGAACACGACCAGCACATCCGCCAATCCGGACGGTCTGAAGAACTGCTCGTCGGACGGCGGAAAAGGTGGCTCTCCTGCCGTGCAGACGACAGGGTTTTACACCTGTGTTCCCTATGCTGGCAGCAACACCATCAACATCGAGCCACTGTCGCTGTCGCCACGCGGCGGCCTGCTCGTCACGTTAAAGGGCGCCATCAAGCCGATCTCCTTCCTGCTTCTGGCCGGTCGCGGCACCTATGACGACAACCTGACGGTCCGCGTCAACGAAGACGGCCCCAATGCGAAGCAGGAAATGGGTCCGGAAGCCGCCCCCGGCACGGCGGAGCCCTTCATGAACGCCATGCTGTCCGGGATCGCTCCGGCCTCCGCCGTTCCCCAGAGCGTCGAGGGTCTCTCTCCTGACGATGTCCAAGCATGGCGTATGGGCAATGAACTCTACATCCGCACGCGGCTGGCGCTCATGACGCCTGCCTGGGACAGTTCAGAGCGCGGCGAAGACGGCTACACCCTCTACGCCTTCCGCCAGACCCCCTACATTCTCCTGTCGGATTCCGGTCGGACCGTGTCCGCGTCTCTCAAGGACATGACGCCATGATCCCGAAACTGCCCAAGTTCAAATCCGTCCTGTCGAGTGCGACACGCGGCGGGAACCGACGCCTGCTCCTGCTCGGGGGTTCAGCCGTCTCGGTCCTCGCTCTTGTCCTCCTTGTCTCACACCATCAGACCAAGCAGATGCCCAAGTCCAATCCCGGGCATATTGCCGAGATGAATGCGCTGCCTGGTGGCACAAACACAAACCCGGAGCAGGACCGTCTGCGTCAGATGCAGAACACCGAGACTGCACAGAAATCCGAACGCGCCGGACAGTCCTATACCCCGGATCTGGCACCCGCTGTCACCCGGGACAAGGGCGAAAGGACCGGAGCGGTCCTGTCGTATGATGGCGCGCATGATGATCCAGCACCTGCCCGGCCGCAGGAAATCGGCTATGACGCGCCAATCGCGTCCCCGGCACCACCTCCCACGCCGCCCCACATCGAGACCGCTCCGCAAGCCTCGATCGTCCAGACCGATCCGGCCTACTCTGCGTCAGGCAATGGCGAGACATCCCAGGCCGAGCAACAGGAACGCGAGAAGCGCCGCGCCCGTTATGTCGCCGAGATTGCGCGCATCGAAAGCGGACTTCAGACCCGGCCTCCCGTCTCGGACCTTCAGGAAGCCGTCTTCAAGCCCGAGCAGGAGGCGCAGCCCCAGGCCGAGAAAGCGATGGCTTCGCATGGTGCGACAGGGGCATCCGCAGCGGCCACGGCCTCACATGATACGGCCGCCGCGCCAGCCCTGATCCCGGCCGGTCGCGGGATCTATGCCCATACCGTCACGGCAACGGACAGTGATCTGGCGGGTCAGATCGTGCTGGAGGCCGATAGCGGCCCCATTGCAGGCGACCGCATGATTGCAACGGTTGCGAGGGCACCCGGAAACGAGCAGCTTCTGGTCGTGCAGGTCAACAAGATCATTCATCAGGGCCGCACGCTATCGACGAATGGCGTGGTGATGGCGCCCGACAGCATGAAACAGGGTGTCGCCTCCAGCGTCGATCCCCTGATCATACAGCGGTTCGTCATGCCTGCCGCCGCAGCCTTCGTGCAGGGGCTTGGGCAGGCCATCGAAACCACGTCCAATGTCTCGGGCAGTTACAGCGCCCTGGGCGGCATGAACTATATCCAGCGTCTGAACATGGGCCAGCAGCTCGGCGTCGCCGCAGGAAGTGCGGCTTCGGCCGTCAACAGCGCCCTGACACAGGATACGCCAACACGCACGCGGATCATCCTCGCCGCCAACGTGAATGTCGGTGTGATGTTCATGGATCCTGTTCTTGATAAGCCCTGATTTTCCGCACTCAGTCGCAGATCGTTACCCGATCCTTCTGGCAGTCTCAGCCAGAAGGATCTTTTTTATGAGTTCCACAGTTCACCACCTGAACACCGAAGTCGCGCCGCGTCGGATGGAGCCCGTTCACGCAGCGCCACCACCGCCCGATCAGCATGACATCCTGTCTGATGATCCGGAGCGTCAGGACACCGAAACAACGGCCCACGACGACAGCCACGCGACGGAACCCGCACTGTCAGGCCCGGCTTCTTTTCTCACACCCCTCATCTCTCGCTACGAGGCTCTGACGCCGCGCCAGAAGCTCTATGGCGGTTCGGGCCTCGGGATCTGCGCGGTCCTGCTCGCGGGGATTCTTGCGACCAGTGGCCACCATCATCACCCTGTCTCGGCACCGGGTCAGGAAGTGGGCATGGACCAGACGGCCGCGCCCGTGGCTCAGGCCCCTGAACCTGCTCCGTCCGCACCGCCGCCCGCAAGCGCCGATCTGGCGGAAATGCAGACCCTCGGCCATCCTAAGACTGCCGCGGCCCCGCCTGCCTCCGTACCGGCCGCGAAAGCCGCGCCCGCTGCCGTCGTTGCAACACCGCCCGCACCGCCACAGTCCGCAGCAGCCCAGACGGATGCGCCTGCGGTTACACCTGCCGCGCCTCCTGCGGATCCCGTGCAGGCGGCTCATACTCTACAGGCCGCGCCCATGGCGACCCAGCAGCAGATCGACGTGCTTCAGCTCGTCACGGCCGAGGCCCGCGTCATCGAGCGCGAGCGGGGCGAAGTCGAAAAGCTGCGCCAGTCCCTTGCAGGACAGCGCAAGGCTGAAGAAGACAAGCTGAATGATCTGACACGGCGCATCTCCCTGGTCGAAGCCAGTCACGCCGTGACAGGTGCCGAGAACTCCGGTGCGGACGAAGCCGCTCAGGCCCATGCCGCTGCCGAAAAGGCCCGTGCCGCTCTAAGCGCTGCCATGAACGGGCCAGCGTCCAAGGCTCCGGCCCTCTCATCGTCGAGCGCCCCACCCGCTCCGGCCGCCGTCGCCGCACCGGCTCCAAAGCCTGCCTGGATCCATCATTACCGGATCGTTGCGGCCTCACCGCAGCTCGCCATGATCGAAGACAGCGCGGCCCCGAGCGGTCAGGACCGTCAGTTCGAGGTGGGTGTTGGCACGGTCATTCCGGGCTACGGCGCGGTCCTGACCATCAGCCAGCAGGGCGCCACCTGGGTTCTGCACACGGCCCATGGCGACCTGAACTGAGGAGGCCACCATGGAAGGCCTTGTCAATCTCGTCCACGAAATCGCCGTTGGCATGGGCTGGCTCCTGCCCACGGCCTGCTATGCGGCGGCCGTGTCCTGCCTGATCTTCAGCCTGATCGGGATCTATCAGTATTACCACCCGACCATTCAGGCCCTGCAGGACAAGCCCTGGCTGCCCTATCTGTCCCTCGTGCTGTGCGGTGTCTTCGCCTCGTTCAACGTCATCCTCACCAAAAGCACGGCCTCGGCCGGAACGGACGTGCAGGTCACTCTGGGCGACGCAGCCACCAGCTACAGCACGGCGGACAGCCTGATCACCGGCACCGGCCCCAAAGACGCAATCATGGCGATCATCAAGGACTTCGCCCTGTTCTTTCAGATGTTCGGGGCCTGGACGTGCTTCTTCGCCGTCCTGACCTGGTTTGCCATCCAGAGAGGCCGCTCGAACCGCGAACGCCTTGGCTGCGGCATCCAGTACGTCTTTGGCGTCATGCTCCTCAATCCGGTCAAGGACGCGACCTGGATCCTCTCTTTCTGGCCCTGAAACGGGCTGACGAAAAAAATACCTCTCTGCCGCCTCAGTCGCAGATCACGCGGTCAGATTGATCGGCAGAGGGGATTGTCCCTCACAACGGAGAACCAACTCATGACATCCCACACAACCCCGTCTGCTTCCCGCGCTCTCACGAAGATCGGCGCAACCGTCGCGACAGCCACCATGCTGCCGATGGTCATGGCCGGTAACGCTCTTGCCGCTGCTGGTGGAACGGCGTCGAGCAACGGTCTTGGACAGCAGATCCAGAACATGGCGCAGGAAGGCACGGACACCATCGGTGTCGGGTCTGCCGCAGCCCTTTACGGTCTGGCCATTGTCGCCCTCGTGACGGGCATCGTGCTGTTCTACAAATCCCAGAAGGAAGAAACCAAGCGTCCCGGCATGGCTGTTGCAGGCGTCGTCTGCTTTGTTCTGGCCGGTGTGGCTGCGACGGGTCCGAAGTGGATCAACAACTCTGCGAACACGGCCTCCAACGGGAATGCTGAAATCAGCAATACCGCCAAGAGCTACCAGTTCCAGTAAGCCGACATGACTTCCGATCCGTTCTTCCTCCAGCCTGGTCTCGACCAGGAGATCCGGCCCGGGAAAGACGGGTCGAATGGGTCTTTCACCTGCGCGTGCTGCGGCCTGCCGTCGCCCGGTGCAGGTCTCCCCTGGACCGGTCCCTCCTCAGAGGCCGGTTTCCGGGTCTGCCCGGTGTGTAATCTTCTTCAGGACACGTCGCGGGCAGCCATCGACGCCGAAGCCATGCTCGTCTGGTGGCCCGAAATGTCCCAGGCCCGCCTGATGTTCCTCGCCCGGACCGCCCATCAGACGCTCCGCCTGATGGCCCGCCAGCAGGGTCAGTCTGACCGCCAGTTCTGGGAAACCATCCTCAAGGCTATCCCGGACCCGTTGCTCGGCACGCAGTTTTCCCCCTCTTTCCGCACACCCATGACGCTCCTGCGTCTGCTCGAAAGTCGGCGCGCGGAAGCCGAGCACCGGCTGCAATCGGGCTCCATCCGTCAGGTCACAACGGCCATGCGCCTGTGTGGCAGCGCCGATGAAGCCGTCCGACGCAATCTCGATCTGCTCCGCGCAGGCCTTCGTATTCTGCCGACCGGCAGACTGCTCGACGCTGGCGCTGACGTTTATCCGGCCTTCCTCGACAAGGCCCTTGCTCTTACCCCATCCTGACGCGGAGTTTCCAATGTCTGGCTTTTTGACCGAGTTGCTTGCCAGCGCGAGCCTCTTCCTTCGTCAGCCCCTCGAATCCTTTTGCGACGTCGAGACCAATCACACAGATGCCGTACATCACGACCGGCTCGTGACGCTGCGGGGCGAGTACGTCTCTGTCCTGCGCGTGAACGGTCTGCGCACCATGTGCTCGCGTGCGGACGTGGAGGCCATCGCCGAGCAACAGCGCATCGAGCTGCAAGGCCTTCTCGAAGGCACTGGCCATGCGATCGAAGGCTGGTACATCTCCGATCCCGATCAGGCCCGCGTGGCCGTCGATCTGCTCGCGCTCAACGGATGCGAGCAGATTTCACGCATGATGAACGCCGACTTCCACGACATCATCAATGAGCGCCGCCTGCGGTGGCCTCAGGTGATGCGGTGGGAAGATGCCTGCTACATTCTGTGGACCCGACCGGCCGTTCTGACGCGTGAAGAAAAGAAGCAGGTGGCGGCGGAGCGGAAAGAGCAGGTCAAGGCGTGGCCAAAAGCGGGGAGCGGCCAGCGCTTTACCCTGCGCTCCGAACTGATGGCCGGTCGTCACGACGCCTTTGTCGCGCGCGTGCAGGACAGCATGTCCAATCTCGGTATTTCCACGACGCTTCTGCGCGCCGATGAATCCATCACGCTGGCGCGTGAGACGCTCTATCGCGAGACGGCCGGAAGCGGCTGGAAGCCGACGCTAGTAGGCGATCGTGTCATGGCGCGGCTCCCGGATGACGAAAAACAGAGCAAAAAGACTGAAAATCTGCTCTGGCCGTCCCTGCGCGACCAGATCTTTAATGCCGACGCCGAAAATCAGGGCGGTCAGCTCGTGACGGTCGGCGACTACACCTATGCGCCCGTGGACATGCTTCTCGGTCCCGAGGATCCGCGCCCGTTCTCCGAACTGCTCAACACTCTGGGCCGCAAGCGCCTACCCTGGCGGAGTTCCATCATCCTTGAAGGCGGTGGCAAGGCCGCGTTCGCGATCAAGGAAACGGGGGCCACGATGCTTGGCATGTTTCCGGGCAACAAGGACATCACGCGGGCGTTTCAGGCGATCAAAACCAAGCGCGAGAAGGAAAACCATAATTCCGTCCGGATGCGGATGACCGCCAGCACCTGGGCTCCGGTCGGCGAAGACAAGCTGCTGCGTCGCCGTGCGGCCGATCTGTCCCAGGGCATTGAAAGCTGGGGCGGCTGCAAAACGACCCGGGTACCGGGCGATCCGCTTGAGGCCGCCATGGGATCGGTGCCCGTGCTCTCTCTGGGCTCTACGGCCACCCCGTCTCTTGCGCCTCTGGGGGATGCCATGGGCATGATGCCGTGGATGCGAAGCGCCTCCCCCTTCCCGCAAGGCTCCATCCTTTTTCGCAAGCCCGATGGCGGGATCTGGCCGTTCGATCCGACTGGCGGTGGTGTGCGCGAACATATCGCGGATATTATCGTAGCCCCCCCAGGCAGCGGTAAGACCGTGCTCGGAAACACCATTCTTCTCGGCCTGCTCCTGAGTTCTGCCGCTATGGGCAATAATGGCGTCAAGCTGCCGCTGCTGGCGAAGCTGGACATCGGCCATGCGTCTCTCGGCTTCATCGAAATGGTCCGCAACGCGCTCGGGCCAGATCGTGCCCATGAGGCCATCTTCGTGGAAATGCAGATGGCTCCGGGGTTTGAGGTCAATATCTTCGACCTTCAGGTCGGCCTCGAATACCCGCTGCCGCTCGAAGAGGTCGCGATCGACAATTTCGTGTCGCTGCTGGCCACACCGCTCGATGGCATCCCGTTCGAGGGGATGGACCAGCTCGTCGGCGATGTGATCCCGGAGGCCTACCGTCAATGCACGGGCTTTGCGGGCGGCAATCCGAAGCACTACCGCGAAGGAATCGAGCCCAGTGTGGATGAGGCCATCCACCGCCTCGGCCTCCAGCTCCCGCACCACGCTGCGGCCGAAGGCGATCTCGACAGCGCGGATCCGACCTGGTGGCGGGACGTGGTGACGGCTCTGATCGCTGCGGGCGAGCATCGTCTGGCAGGGATGGCCCAACGTCACGCGGTTCCGATTCTTCAGGATCTGATTGCAGCGGCCCGCGCGCCGGAGATCTTCAATCGCTATTCCAAGATCATCCTGCCGACGCACGAGACGCTCATTGATGCGTTCGAGCGCTATATCATGGCGGCGATCAAGAAATATCCGACGCTCTCAGAGCCGACCCAGCTTGATCTCGGTGATGCCCGGATCATCGTGCTGGATCTGGCCCGTGTCGCGCCACAGGGTTCAGAGAGTGCAAACCGGCAGACGGCCCTGATGTATATGCTCGGCCGTTACCTGATCGGCCGTAACTTCTTCCTGCACCCGGAATATGCGGATCTGCCGGTCATGCCGGACGATGTGCGGGAGTATCACCGCAGCCGCTTCACCGAGATGAAAGAGACGATCAAGCGCCTCGATTTCGAAGAGTGGCATCGTCCCAAGGAGGCTCCGCAGGTCGATAAGCAGGCGATCCGCGACGTTCGTGAAGGCCGTAAGCACAACGTCCAGCTTTCGTTCATCAGCCAGCGCAGCGGCGATTTCAGCGCCGATCTCGTCGGCCAGTCCACGGCCCGCTGGATCCTGAAATGCGGCGACGAGCGCGAGGCCAACGAGATGATCGAGAACTTCAAGCTCACACCTGCCAGCGCCTATGTAGTGCGCAACCGCCTGCCCGGTCCAGGCCGCAACGGTGCGCCGTTCTTCGTGGTGATGAACGCGGCCGAGGGCAAATACGAGCAGCTTCTGGTCAATGTGCTCGGCCCCATCGAACTCTGGGCCTTCTCCAGCACGCCGAACGATACCGCATTGCGGTCGCGTCTCTTCGCCCGGATGCCCTCAAGCCGCGCCTTGCGGTGCCTTGCCATCGTGTTTCCAGGCGGGAGTGCGGAAAAGGAACTGGCACGCCGCAAGGCTCTGGCGATGAAAAGCTCGTTTCTTCAGGACGAACAGGCCCAACAGGGGGTCATGGACGCTTTGGTCGAGGAAATTCTCTCAGGTCAGGGCATTGCAGGCGGCTTGTACGAACGCCTGGAAGCCATGGACGAGCAACAACGGGCGGCGGCCTAGGACACACCACCGACAAAAGAAGGGGGCAAGAGCCCCCCTGTTTTCACAATCGGATTTTTGCAGTTTCATAAACTGCACTTTTGTCGCGCTTGCCGACAGCGATCAAAAGCACACTGATCTCCTGATCATGCACCTGATAAACGCCCCGGATGCCATCATCACGCAGTTTGATTTTATAACAGTTCGGCAAACCGCGTAGCTTGTTCTTTGGAACATGGGGGTTGTGCAGGATCTTGCGAAGTTTTTTTAAAAACCGTTCTGCAACGCTATAATCCAGAGCGTACAGTTCATCCCTTACGACTTCCGGGATGTCCAGAGAGTAGATCGTCAAGGCTCACGTTCCTCATAATTTCCCCCGGGTTCTTCAGGCGTTTCTTGACCAGATCAAGAAGAACGGCGTCATCGTCGCTCACGACTTCTTTGCGGATCGGCAGACGGTTGTTTCTGACGACATATTCAAGAACGTCCCGAAACAGGTCAGCAGGCGTCGTTCCGAGTTCCTTGACCTTCCTGAAGGACTCTTCTTTGAAATCGGCTTCGAGCCGCATTCCGAAATGGGCTGTGTTTGCAGTGATCTGGGGCATCGTGTCAGGATCTCTCTTTACTCTGCGGCACTCACTGGCACTCGCGTATCTTCTCTATCGGACCGACTTACTAGAAATGTTTGTCAAACATATGTTCAACAAAAGCAACACAAAAAAAACGGGGTAAACAAGACTCATCCCTGAATGGCGATGAACCGCCGTAAGGTTTTTTTCTGAAAGTCGCAGATAGGCTCGCGATGATCCTTCCAACATCTGGAGGGATCCATGCGACACCACTACCTTCTGACACCCGTTCTTCTGCTGGCCCTCTCGGCCTGCGCCACCAAGCCGCCCGAGCCTGTCGCGACAACAGGCATGGCCAATCCCGAGCTTGCGCTGCAACGCGCCATCGCCACGACCGACGCGGATCTGGCCCAGCTCGGCACATTGCGCCCTACCCCGCCGCCCATGACACCGGACCCCGGCCTTCCGGCTGACCTCAAGCGACAGGTCTGGTTTGTCTGGCAAGGCCCGCTTGAGCCTGCCGTGCGGAAACTCGGCAAGGACATCGGCTACAGCGTGACCGCGTTTGGCACGCATCGGAAGGTGATTGTCCAGATCAATGCCGTAGCCCCCGTGATTGACCACCTGCGCACGCTCGGCGAGCAGGCGGGAGATCAGGCCACCGTCTCTGTCGATCCCCTCTCCCACGCAATCTCGGTGACGTACCATGGCTGATCGCGCCCTGCTCTGCGGCCTCGCAACGGCTGCCTTCCTCGCATTTCCCGCCCTCGCAGGTGCGGCCGACAACGGCACCATCATGCCGTCCACAAGCACTCTTCCTCCGCCAGCCCGGAGCGGAACGCTCGTCTCCATGCCCAACCCGCCTGAACCAGGCGCGGATCAGGTCAACGCCAATGATGAGGCCCTGGGCAATCCGGCCAACACCCCGGTCACGGGCGCGCTTCAGCTCGACCGCATCACAGGCGGCGAGGCCCCGCCGTCTCTTGAAGCCTTGCAGGACGCGCGGCCGAACGATGAAGCAGGCGATGACCTCAAGCCGGGCCGACGCGAGCAGATCCGGCAGGCTGCACTGACCTACGGCGCACAGGGCGGACAGGCCGCGCGGTCTTTCGCCATCAACGAAATGCTACGCCACAACGAGCCCATCCTCGACACGACGTTCGATTTCCGCCCCTTCGTCCTGCCGGTCGGTGATGGCCAGACGCTGATGCAGCCCCCTATCGTCAGTCAGGCGCAGATGGCCTTCGCTCTGAACGACACCGGCACCATCGCCCATGAAAGCCGCTGTGTCTTCGAGATTACCCGTGAGGCACAGCTCACCTCTGCCGCTCCGAACTGGCGCACCTATCTGGTCCGCTCCTGGAACAGGCCGCGTCATCCGGCCTCATCTGCTTTGCCACACACCGACAAGGAAGTGCGGCACTGGAACGACTGGGTGGCCGAAGGCTGGGCCTCCGGAGAAAAGGTAGCGGATGAGATCTACCTGGCCGATCTCTCGCGCCTTCAGCGCGACATCACCGGCATGGCCCGCTACCGCGTCCTTCTGCGGGCCGGTCGTGTCGAAGAGCCGCGCGTGGTGTTCGAGAACCGACAGGCCGTGGGCGGCGGGGACAGTCTGCATCTTGGCGACCGCGTGATCCGCATCACCGGGCAGCCTGGTCTTCAGGCCCGCAGCCGCGTTGCCTATCCGGAGGACTGCCGATGAGCGCAGTCCTCAAGCTGCGTGACGCTGACACCTGGGCGCACGAACGGGCGAAGCGCGAGTGTCCCTGGGTCGCTGAAGCCCGGAAGAACGCGCCCGGTCTCGATGACTTCCTGAAATGGGCGCATGGCCTCGGCGCGTCGCGGATCGACCTGCTGACCGGTCATCGCGCCACGCTGACGGTTCATGGCCGCAACCGCTACGCCACCATGGACCCCACGACATCGCTGGATCTCAAGCAGATCGTGGATCACGTCTATGGTGCAGACGGCTCGCCGCGTGTCCTGATCAGCCTTCAGCTCGATACGGCCTATAGCGTCACGCTCAACCGCCGTGAGTCCCTGCGCTTTCGGATCAACATCTTTCCCGTGCAGACCATGCGTGGCCCGGGCATGAATCTGGTCTTTCGGCCCATCCCGACCCTTCCAGCCAGTCTGGATGAGCAGCGGGTCGAGCAGGAGATCCGCGATACCAACCTGCTGAGAAGCGGCATGGTGCTCACGGGAGGATCGACCGGATCGGGCAAGACCACGTTGCAGTTCGGGCTGATCCACGAGCGGCTGATGGATCCGACCGTCTCGTGCAACATTTCCACAGGCGAGCAGCCAATCGAGTTCCTTTTCGATAGCCTCAAGCCGCCGAATGGCAACCGGATCACCCAGACCGAGATCCGTCCGCCCAATCTCACACCGCCCCTGTTTGTCGAGGGCTCCATGCGCCGTGAAAACTCGGATCTGGTCCTTGGCGAATGTCGTGACGGCCCCACCATGGAAGCGGCCATCAACTGCGCCATTACGGGCGGGAAGCTCTCGACCACCATTCATGCCGATAACGGCCCGCTCATGATCCAGCGTTCCATTGCGCTCTGCCCACGGGCCGAACGCGACAACCTCGTGAGTGCTCTGGCTCAGTCCCTGCGTTTCGTCATCAACCAGCGTCTTCTGGAACGGGTCGGCGGGGGCCGTGTGGCTGTGCGCGAGTTCCTGACCTTTCATCAGGATCTGCGCCGTCAGCTCATGCGAACCGAAAGCGAGCTTTGGCCCGACCTCGTGGCGCAGGCCATCGAGAGCGACGGTCAGAGCTACGCCGTCGCTATCCGCAAAGCCCTGGAAGAGGGGCTGATTACTGAAAAGACGGCCAACGATGCCTGGAGGAGAGACGCCTGATGTGGCGCGCAACCGCACAACCTGTCCGTCTGGCTATCCTTGATGGCCGGGCCTGTCTCCCGCTCCTTGTAACGGTCACGTACTGGAGCTGGACGACGCTGTATATCGGCGTTCTGGGCACCGCCCTGTTTGCAACGATCAGCTTCTTTGGTCTGACGCTGCCCGCTGCCCTCAGAACTGTCCGTCGCCTCATCACCGGCCCCGTCCGGTCCGGGCGGCCGACCTGGAAGCGGAGGCGCTACGGATGACCCCCTCTCCTGCCGTCACGCTCCTGTCGGACGTTCTGGTCCGGGCCATCGACCGCAAGGGCCTCGGCGTCATTCTGAGCGATGCCACCAACTCAACCCCCTGCGCCAGTACGGTCGCGGCGTCCAGCAGCGGTTTCCTGCCAGCGTTCCTGATTACTGCCGAGGCGCTCTGGTTTGAAATGACTCGGCACGGCTTTGGGTTGAAGCTGGTCGATGATCCTGAAGCCGCCCTCGGCGTGACCGTCCTCAACCATGACGCGCAGTCTGCCGTGACGGTCCTGCTCTGTCTGCTCGACGTGCTGGATGCCCTCCCGGTTCAGAACAGGCAGATCAACCTGTGCGATCTGAACGGCCTCTGGCAGGCGAGCATGGCACGTCTTCAGCCGGTCTCCGTCCAGAAGGAGCAAGCCGCATGAAAACCCGAGTTTTCTTTCCGTTGGCCCTCGCGGCCCTCATGGCAGCCCCGGCTGCCTTGGCCGAGGACGATGGCGGACGCCAGATCGCAGCCTGCCTCAAAGAGTCAGCCCATAACGCGCATGTGCCAGCAGGCGTCATGCTGGTCCTGCTCTATGTCGAAGGCGGTCATCCCGGACAGGCCGTGCAGAATACGAACGGGACGTCCGATCTCGGCCCCATGCAGGTCAATACGATCCACGTCCCCGAGATTGCGCGGCACTGGCACACTACCCCGTCCCGTGCCTACGCGGCCTTGCGGAATAACTCCTGCGCCAATCTCGAAGCGGGCGGCTGGATCCTCGGGCAGGAAATGGCCAAGGCCCAAGGTGATCTCTGGCAGGCCGTCGCGGGCTATCACTCCCACACGCCCCGCTTTGGCACGGCCTATCTGAAGCGCTTTTACGAGATTTCCCAGACTCTGATCCGAACCAGCCATCAAGGAGACCCGGCATGAGCGGCACAGCTTCGCGGTCCTCAGGCTCGCGCTCGTCAGGCGAGATTACCCTGATGCTGGCCGGTGTTGCGCTGCTCGGCAGCGTTGTCCTGGCCTATATGGTCTGGTCAACCTTCCACACCGAGATCAGCCGCTTTTACTGCAAGGCCCTGATCTGGCAGATCGGCATCCTGCCGCGCACGCCTGAGCTGGCGCGTCTGAATCTCCAGCTTCATCAGGCCCTGCACCATCCGGCGTCCATTCGCCTGATCCAGCTCTATTACGGCCTGTCCATCGTCGGTCTGCAGCTCCGGTGGGTTGCAGTCCTGGTCGGCGGGATCTGCGCAGGTCTGTGTCTCTTCTTCGGGGAGAACAAGGCGCTGCGGGCTGTCCTTGATCTCGAAGGCCTGATTGCCGTGCAGGCAAAAATGTTTCCGACCCTGCGCGGGTTCGCCAAGCGCCGCATCACCCGGCTGGTTGCGCCTTCTAACGGGGCACCTCTTCCGGCCGACCCGGCCCTGACGGCTGACGAATGGCGCAGCCGCTTTGCCACGGCCGCCGATGGTAGTTTCAGTGAGGTCTGCGCGCAGGAAGCCTTCGAGCGTCAGCTCGGCCCGCGCTACACAACGGCCGGTCCGGGCGCGGCCCCACCTGCGGCCCAGGTGCTCTTTGCGGCCTTTGCGCTGCACAAACTCAAGCGTCGCGATGAGGCCATGACCCTGCTCGGGCAACTGTCAGAAGGTCTGACTGACGCAGGACTTGATGGCGATACCGGCCCGAAGGTCAGCCTGAAGGTGCCCGCAGCGGTCCTGAAGAACGCGCAGGACTTCCTTGCAGATCCCGATGTGCAGGCCACGATCGCGCAGAGCTGTAACCGTCACGGGTGGACCACGACCGCCCTTATGACGCTTCTGTGCGATGCCCGCTTTGAGGCTGGTGTGCTGGCGCCGCCCGCCTTCGCCATCATCAAGCTCATCGACCGGCCGCTTTGGTACGCCCTGCACTCTCTGGGCTACCCCAGTGAAAACCCGAACGAAGACGTGCATCCCAATCCCCGGATCGAAGCCGCTGGCGCCCGTGCCCACTGGTCCGAGGAACAGCGTCTGCGTCGCCCCCTCTACATCCCGGTGCTTGATCGCGCCCTCTCCACGCTCCGCTCCACTTGGAAGACAGTTTCATGACCCGCATCATTCTCCAGCACGGCCAGAACGCTCCCCTCACGCTCGACATCGAGGAGGGAAACACGGCCCCGATCCATCTCCATTTTCCGCAAGCCCTGCCACCCGCGGCCGTTCAGGCCGAGATCGTCCCGGCTGGAACTCAGGCCGTCGCACCTGGCCGGATCCGCCGCTTCCTGCCGGTTGCCGCAACAGCCGCCGTCTGTGCCGGTCTGTTGTACACTTTTGGGGGCCTGCACGCGTCGGCTCCCACCATGCCGGAATCCGCACCTCTTCCGCCGTTGCCCTCCAGCGGCCCGCTGGAGACTCAGCCGCAAGCTGCGGCACCCACGGCACCACAACAGATCCTGAAGGCGCTGCATCAGCCCGCCCATCTGGAAATGCCATCCCCGGCACCCGCGCCCGCGCAGGCCGGTTCGCCATTCGGTCTGGAGCACTGAGGCCATGACGGCTCGCAAGATTGGTGCCCCCCTTGGCCATCAGCAGGTCGAGCGGGGAAAGACATACCGCGATACCCGCCCGTTCTGGACGAAAACGAAGGAAGAGCTGCGTTCCCCTCTGGCCGGATGGCTTGGCTTCGTCGGGGTCGGTCTGGGCTGGTTCGTGCCCGCGATAGATGGCGCGCTGATCCTCGCGGCCCCGGCCGTCGCGGCTTGGGTGGTCCTCCGTCCTGAGCGCCTCCCGCTCCACATGCCGCGTTACAGCGGGCTGAAGGATGCGAACGATCTCAATCCCAAAGATCGCAAGGCCCGTCAGGCCAACGGCATTCTCTATCTCGGCACGGAAGCCCGCACCCGACGCCAGCTCTGGATGTCCTCTGACGCGGCCCGTCAGCACGCGGCCATTCCGGGCACCACCGGATCAGGCAAGACCACGGCCATTGTCTCCCTGATGACGAACGCCCTGGCCCATGGCTCCGGCTGCATCCTCGTGGACGCCAAGGGCGACAACACGGTCTACGGCGATGTGCTGGCCCTCGCAAGGCGGTTTGGGCTCGATGACCAGGTGCTGGCGCTGAACTTCCTCGCCGCCTCCGGCACCCGGGATTCCAACACCTTCAACCCGTTTGCCACCGGGAATGCGGACGCCATTCGCGAAATGCTGGTCAGCCAGCTTGGCGAACAGCCGGCCAATGATTCCAATGGCGTGTTCCGCGACCGCGCTGTCGGCCTCATCGGCACAGTGGTTCCGGCCCTCGTCTGGATGCGCGACACGCACGGCATCCCCATCAATATCGACGCCATCCGCTATGCGACCGACCTGCGCTGGATCGGCACCCTCGCCCGGCACAAGGTCTTCCTCATTCGCAATCCCGGTTCCAATCAGGCCATCGAGCGCAGGGTCGAGGATATTCCGGACGATGTGCTCTGGCCACTTCAGGCCTACCTCGGCGAGCTGCCCGGTTATGATTCCTCTCTGGAGTGGAACGCCCAGAAGGAAAATAGACCGTCCGAGCAGCACGGCTATGCCAAGATGTATTTCTCGCGCGTCTTCACCCAGCTTGGCGTGAGTTTGGGGCATATCTTCAGTGCGGAGACGGCCGACATCATCATGCGCGATGTGGTCCTGAACCGCCGCATCCTGATCGTCATCCTGCCATCGCTGGAAAACTCATCAGACAGTCTGGCGGGCCTGGGCAAGATCGTCGTGGCCTCGCTGCGCGGCGTCATGGCCCAGCTTCTCGGGGCCAAGCTGCACGGCTCTGCCAGCGAAGTGTTCAAGCTGAAGGCCGGTGCCGGCGATGCGCCGTTCCAGATCTTCTTCGATGAGTTGGCCGCCTATGTAACGGACGGCATGGACCGGATGCTCGCCATGGGCCGTGGCCTGAACTGCATGTTCTGGATCTCGTTTCAGGATCTGCCCGGCCTGACGGCCCGGATTGGCGAAAAGGCCTTCTCGCTTCTTGGCAATGCCAACCTTACCCATGCGCTCCGGCTTCAGGATGCCATGAAGACCCGTGAATGGCTGGAACAGCAGGCCGACAAGGTTGAGGTGACACAGGCCACCCGCGTGGAGAATGATGGCTACGGCTATTACAACGGCTCAGGGGCTGAGGTCCGCGAAGTTTCCCGTCTGCCCTGGAACGATTTGCAAAGCCTGATCGAAGGTGAGGCCGTGACGATGTTCGGCGGCCGCGTCATTCATTCCAAGACCTTCTTTGCCGACATCAATGGACGCTCCGGCGAGGTCCGCCGCGCCCGTCCGGTCATGCTCCCCTCTCCCAAGTCCGGGCATGGTGTGGATCCGGACGCCGAGACATGGGGCATTGTCGAAACGCTGGAGAATGGAGACTTCCAGATCGAGACCGGCAGCTCGAACCTCCCGCCAGAGGTCAAGGCCCTGATCGGCAAGATCGCGAATGAAAACCATCGGGACAGCAAGGCCCTCATGGGCGATGTCAGTACGCACCTGACGGAAATCGCGTCTTACCTGCGGACGGCGACGACACAGGTACAGGCGGACGGAAGCACGCCGTTTGCCGGGATGCTGGCCTGGGGCCGCTTCCATCGCGACGATAACAAGGATGAAAGCCTTGTGCCTGCGCAGCCCATGGATGGGGCCTTTCTGGGGAAGGTCGAGCAACTGGAGCGCCTGGTTGGGAGCAGGACGGGGCGGACGCCTCGTCGTCGTGCTGTGCTGGTGCTGGCGACGCGCGATCAGATCAGGGTCCTTCCAGCCAATACGTCCGGAGCGAAGGGGGCGAACGAAAAAGAGATACTGGCATCTTTCCGCAAAATTGGGGAGCGCCTTCAGGCGTAACGTCGATCTGCGCAAGACGACTTAAGAGCAATGCAGAACGCTTCGAAAGGCTCGCATTGTCCCCAGCGATCCAGCCATAATAGCCAAAACAAAGCAGCCCTGATCCGCTGTGGCAGCTTTATCCGGAGACCAACGGTTTACTGTCCGCGGACACCAAACATGATGAGGCCATCCGGATTGGGGCGAGTATTCACCTCGCCCTTCTCAAAAAGCCATTAACCAGGAAAGCCTCCAGGCGCCACAGCTCTTTGGGCATCTCTTTCTATTGCAGTCCAGCAAGAGGAGATACGCTGCTGCCTGCAATAATCGGCGTAGGCCAATCCAAAAGAAAACAGAGTCCGCCTATAATTACCATCGGTTACTTGTTGATTGACTGGTAGTTGTCTCCACCCATGAAAATATGGCCGCTCAGCATCCTCAACAAAACGTGCAGGTGCGGGTACTTGATGAGGATCAGGGACTACTAAAGGGTTCGCGCCATTCGGTATCTGCCCACTAGCAGCAAAATTTTGTAAAAAGGCAGAGGTAGAAAACGGCATAGCAGGGTCATAACGCAAACCCAAATAATTGCACAGCCTTCTATATTCTTCATTGTCCAGAAAAGCGTCAAAATGAAGATTTAACGTCCCGTAAAATATAAATGCAAACGGGTTTACACCGGTAGCCCCAAAAAGTAGGGCTAAGGGTTTGTTGTTTTTTCCGGATTCTCTAGTGAATACTACCGAGAAATGTACACCATTTCTCTCGTAGGGAAAAACGCATCGCTGAATACCCTGATCAACCATGCTATCCAGGAGGGGCCGGAGCTCATTCATCGCAACCATAACACATCTCTCTACCGCAAAGTTTTTGAGCTTCGGAACGAGCTCCCATAGTTCCACTTCTGTTCTATGTGAGGTCATTTCAAGTGTTTGGGGCGTCTTTTCGTCAGGCTTGAAAGCATTCCCAAGCTTAGCCGGAAGGAGAGAGATGCTCCGAAAGCTTCATTACCCGTCTTGCGCGCAAGTCGCGCTCTTCTTGAGACGCAACAGAAGCACTGGCTGCCAGAAGCTCCTCAATCTGACGGTCAAGATCTTTCAGTCTCGGCCGCGCCGTCTTTTCTAAGGTAATCGCCTGAACCCGGTCCGCGACCTCGCGCCCGTAGTCCCGGCCCTCCTGCGCCATCTCCTCCTGCATCTTGCCGAGACGGATCAGTTCCTGAACGTGCTTCTCCCGTTCCTCCTGGGACGTAAAAGGCAGATCCATGCCAAGCGCCTTATAAGGCTTGTTGGACATGCCCTTGGCCACATGGTTCCACAGATCGTCACTGGTGATCTCCGTCGTATCACCGAGCGCGCGCCCGTTGCGCACGGCCTCAAATGTCGCGCCGTCTGAGATCATGGTCCAGGTCGTGCCTTTGGCGCGGCTCTCCGCCACGTAGGACGTGAACCCGGTTGCCGTCGCGACACCTCGCGGGAGCGCGTTGATATGCTCGTCAGACGTGAGGCCCTGGGCGGCATCAATGGTCATGGCATGACCGAAGCCAAGCAGGATCCGGCCGGTCTTGTGGTCCTTCAGCCGACGCCACTCAACATCTGCCTCCCGACCATCCTTCATCCGGACGCGCAGGCCGTCCTTGCCGTGCGAGACAACCTCCACGACATCGCCATTGTTGCCAACGGTGGTCCCTTTCCCTTCGACCGCCCCCCAGGTGCGCCGGAAAAGGCGCAGTCTGTCTCCGGCCGCCACCTGAAGCTCGTAGGCCTCGCCGCGCTGATCGACCGCATCGAGCTTGACCTCATCGCGGGAGATTTCGCCACGCTCCTGCAGGATCCTGCGCACGGCGCGGCTGAGATCGGCCGCGTCCTGATTGGTCAGGGCCGACATGCTGATGCCACGCGTTGAGCCGGACGCGGCCAGGGCGTCGCGGCGTGTGACATACAGCTCGGCAATCTGTTGCAGCACTTCGTCCTGGTCGCCGCCGACCAATCGGATCGTGCCATCCTCACGCTTCATGTCGATCGCACGGCGCACCTCTTCGAGGTGAAAGGCGTTGCGGGGATCGTCCGAGTTCTCCTCGTCCCGGTTGGCGTAGGCGGCCTTCCCTTTGGGTCGAAGCGCTTCCAGCGCATCCGCATCGGGCTTCTCGCCACGAAACAGTCCGGCAATCTCACGATTGCGGGCGGTCGTCTGGCGGACCGTGGAGAGCAGCTCCGGCATGTCCTCCTTGGCCAGAACCCTGCGCAGGATCTCGACGGTATCACCGGCCTCAATGGACTGTGCCTGCTCCCGATCACCCAAGGCCTTGATGGTACAGCCGCTCGCGCGTTGCAGCTCCAGAAGCTGAAGCATCTGGCGCGGTGCGATCTGCCCGACCTCGTCAATGACCAGCACCGTGTTCTCGTCCACCGTCTGCTCGCCTTTCTCCAGGCGGCTCAGGAACGGCATCATGGCGTAGCGCTGATGAATGCCGGCATCGCCAAGCGCATCGGCCTGACGCCAGGCCGTCGCAAGGCCGATCATCTCACGGCCCTTCTCCGAAAACCGGGTATCGCGCTTCCAGGCATCCACAAGCGGCTTAAGCAGCGTTGTCTTACCGGAGCCGGCAACGCCCGTGAGCATCGAGATCTTTCCGGCCTTCCCCAGGGCATAGATTGCCGCCTTCTGGGATTGGCCGTGCTCGTTGTCAAAATCGAGGTCGCAGCGCTCGATGGCCTCTGTGAGTTGGGCATCCGAAAGGGAAGCGCTGCGATCCGCCGAGGCCCTTACGGCTTCTTTGGCGAGCGTCTCTTCGACCCGGATCTGGGCCGTATTGGTCACGCGGACCCGATCATTCTTCATGCAGGACACGAGGCTGACCTGCTCGCCCCGGACCTCAAGCCCCTTGTCCTCGATCAGTTTGACGACCTGGTCAATGTCCTCAATGCCACCTGAGATCCCCGCACCGATGAGGCCGCGTGCCGCGTACATCCGCAGTTTGTCGTGATCGAGCACGGCAGCCGTCTCGAACTCCTTGCCGAGATGCTTGGCCGCAAACGCATAGGCCTGCTCGTGTCGCTCCGCGACCGAGAGTGCAGGAGCTTCGGCTGTATCGAGAACGCTGTGATGCTCCCACCCGATCTCGGCGGCGCGCTCGCGCCAGGCCTGAACGTCGTCGGCGGATTCATTCTTCTTCTGCCGGTGCGCCAGACTGGCGGCCTTGAGCATCTTGTTCTTCAGCTCGGCGGTCATGGCGTTCCAGTCATGACCTTCTTTCTCGGCATAGGCTCGCGCGGCCCGCGTCACCTCGGCCGTGCGGCTGGAGAAGGCGTCACAGGCCTCCTGCGGAACAGCGGAAATAACAGTCGCCTGCTCTTTGGCGTCGTAGGACTGCGCAATCCCGAGTTTGCGCAGCTCATCCGCCAGCTCCGCCTGGAAGAAGGCTCCGAACTCGTGGACGCGGGACCGCAGGCGCTTCGTGTCCAGCGAGCCTACATGGCCGCTGTCGGTGACAACGACATTGTAGAGCGAATTATGGATGTGCATCTGCGGATCGCCCCCGGTCGGAGCCTCGCGCAGGTAGGTTGTATCGGTCTCGGCATCATGCAGGGTCAGGGTCGGTCGAGACGTGCGGTGCCGGTAGGACGTCCAGGCGACTTCCCCGGCCTCTTCTCCGTCTTCCCCACCATGGCCGCGTCGGGCAAAGCCCAGCTCACGGGCCACATACTGCATGGTCGCGTCGTTGGCCCGCTGCACTGCGTTCCAGATCGCGGCTCCTTCGGCCTGTGTTGGCGCAAACTCGGCAGCCAGAGTGACCGATTTGTGCGGGGCCATGGTCAGGTCGTAGGCGCTGATCTTCCGCTTGGCCTGAGACCATTGCTCGCCATTGTCGGCGCGCTTGCCTTCGAACAGGGCCGCAAGTGTTTCGGTCGTCGGCATGGCCCGCCGATCCACGCCAAGCACATCGGCCATCTTCTGACTCATGCCCGGATTGAACGACGCCCTGCCATCCCGGCCGAGGTAGTAGTTCGTGAGGCGCTGACCGTCGCCGTCAGGCACCTTGCCGGTATCCGTGCGAAAATCGTGCTCCGGATCCGGCGCGCCCTCGGTGAAGTAGGCGGCGACGAACCGGCCGTTGCACTCCGCCGAGATCTTGCGGAAGGTCATCATGACGGGCGGCCGTCCTCTGCTTTCGTGCGAACCTTGCGGCCTTCAAGCAGGTCATTGTTGCGGGCGGTCGTATGGTCGATGCGCCTGATGACCGGCTCCTGATCCTTCATCAGCTCGACCAGGCGCGCGAGAATGTCGTCCAGTGTCGGGCCGTCCCCCTTCTCCGAGGGGGTCAGAAGCTCAATGAGGATACTCAGCTTTTCGCTGATGAACCGGATCTCTTCCCCCTGCTCGTCAGAGCGGGTGATGAGATGCTGAAGAAGCTCCCGGTCCGTAATATCGGTCTCGGGAGCGCGGTCGGGGGTCTGGGTCTGATCTGTCATGCTGGCAGGATAGAAAGCCCTCATGCGACTGAGATCATTTCGTCAAAGCGTCAGGCCGTTCCCTCTCCTTCTGTGCGGTTGTTGCCGCCTGCATGACCCATTGCGCTAGTCGAGTGCTCAGAGAGATGGCCTGATCAAGCTGTTGGCCGCAGGAATTTTCGGTCACGGCCTTGTTCATGATGACGTCCTCGGTTCGGAAGTTTCGCCACAGGGATCCGACCAGTTGAGCAGAACTCACCAACGCCTGCACATCGGCCTGATCAACCTCGACAAGAATTTCTTCCAGATCTCGCGCTTCGATGTGAAGAGGCCGCCCCGGCAGGTTCAGAACCATATACCGGCCTGGCAGTCGGAGCCTCTCTCGAAGCCGCATCATCTCGGCTCCCTCAACACCGGCCTGAGAACGGTCTTTGCCGAGGTAGGAACCTGTCTCGAAAACTTCCGGCAAGACCGCGTCTGTAACCCATCGACGAAAGGCCTTTGCGTGAGGACAGCGAGAAACAAAGGTGAGGTGAAGGGCACCGCTTCTGCTAACCGCGTTGACCGTCTGCAAACCTCCATGGGTCATCATCTTCATTGAAGTGTGCTCGTCATCATCCAGCCGCAGCATCGCATCGCGTGAATTCGAGAGCCCCAGTACCATGCAAACCTGGCTAGCACGGAGCCATAGTTTTCCTTCGTGAACCACGCCCTCCAAACAGTGGTTTTGAAACATAAACTCGGTGGTACGGGCAGCATCATGAACTGCCTCTGCGGCGACAGCTCCCGCTTCGGTATCCCTGTCCTTGGTCATGGATGGTCGGCTCCTGATGAGGCAGCCCCCTCACTGTGAGGTAGGCTTCTCTTCCTCTTTCGGCCGCCATCGTGCTGGGTCTTTATGCGACTGAGATGCCTGAAATAGACGGCCTCTCGCGCTCTGGGAGCAGCAAAGGGCGTCGTTAGTTCCGACGCCCTTTCAAGCCCGCACGGCGCATCCGCCCGCACCAACGGTGCAATGGTCTATGAAGAAGCTCTTTTCTTTGCCTCATAGTTGCCTCGTCAATTCTCAATCCCGCCTTGCAGTCGCCTCGTACTAGCCTCGAAATGGCTTCGGAGACGCCTCGTAGATGCCTCCATGATGCCTCGAACTTGACACGGAGATGCCTCGCCTGCGAAAGAGGTCCGACGCACCAGAGGCCGTGAAAACGGTTCAGAGTGCGAGGTGTGTCCAGAACGGACACAAAGCGGGGGCGAAAGTGATCATGTCCAAGGCACTGAGAGAGATTCAGGAGGCACACAAGACACGCCCTGCTCAACCGCACTCGAAAGCCGTCTATCAGTGGCTCAGAAAAAATCAGGACATCGTGTCTGAACTTCGCGAGGCGAAAATCGCCACCTGGGAGATGATCGCCGAAGCCGCGAAAAAGGATGGTGTGGAGGTCGAACTCTCTCCGGTTGGACTTGGGGCCATCAGAAAAATGTGGTCACGCCTCAAGAGCGAGCGAGAGAAAATCACAGTCGGAAAACCGGCAAACGACGCACCCGATCAGACGCCAGAACCGCCGAGCCGAACCCCGGCAGACTGGCGGCCTGCCGCTGTGGAAGAGTATTACGCGGAACGTGAGGAAAGACCCGTCGCGCCGCCACCTGCCGCCACGCCACAGGTGCCCGCCATTTCGGCCGCCGTAACGTCACCGTCCTCCAGAAACGCGGACCCGCATACGAACATTTCTGCTGAGGGTCGCCAGTCTCTGGAACACATCCGGGCAAAGCTCCGGGCGCGCAGAGAAGAGAAAAGAAGGCTCACGCCAGACTGATTTTTTTCTGAGCGGCGGAGTTAAGTCGCAGAATGGCCCGGCACTATGGCGTCTGAAAGAGGAAGAGAAGCCCATCTCACAGTGAGGGGGCTGCCTCATCAGGAGCCGACCATCCATGACCAAGGATATTGCCGCCAAAGCCCCCACAGGCGCTGCCGACCAGAAGGCAGCCGCCCCCAAGCGCAAGCCGGTTATTTTTACGATCATTGGCCGTCAGCGGGTCGGGAAGACGACCCTGCTTAATGCTCTCGCCCAGACAATCCACGAGCAGGGCGGCACACCCGAAATCTGGAACACCGATCTGCTGAACCGGTCGCACTCCATTTCCAGTTTCCATGATGCGAAAAGCCCCACAGGCGGTGACACGAAACGTCAGCGGAAATGGCTGGAAGAAAAGATCCAGTCTCTCATGGAAAGTCGCCATGACGCCATTCTCGACATCGGCGGCGGATGGACAGCGCTGCATGAGTTAATCAGCACGGAATCACTGACACGCGCCCTCGACATGATGGGCATCACGCTCTCAGTGGCGTTCCTCATCGGCCATGAACGCGCAGATCTCGATTATCTGGAAGACCTCCAAACCAACAAGAAGTTCTCTCCCCGGAACGCCGCAGTCATTCTCAACGAAGGCCTTATTCCTCCTTCCCTGGACGTGGATGACGTCTTTGAAGAGGTTGCCATTCACCCTGCGGTTGTCGAAGCCATGGACAACGGCGCAAAGCTCGTCCTCTATCCGGCTGCCGAGCCCATGAAAGACGTCTGTGACCGAACGCTCACATTCCGCGCCTATGCCGAGGGCGAACAAAAGGACGGGTTCCCGACCACCTCAATCTTTGACCGGCTCGCGATTGACCGTTGGTACCGCCGTGACTTCCCGGTCTTCCTGCGGGAGCTAGGCGAGCCTCGTCTGCCGAATATGCCTAAGGGCCTCCCTGTTCCGGCCGAAAGTGACGTGTAATGTCTGACGGCCTTACCCAGAGGATTTCCGACTGTCAGGCCAGATTTGAAAGCTCACTGGATGCGCTCCGTGAGCAGACGCATCGGTGGACGCTTCGGCCGCGTTCACCTGAGGCCAAGGTTCTGGATGGCCTCATGATTCTGATGGAGATGAACAATCTTCATCAGGCCCTCCTCCTCAAGGATCGCGAACACTCTGAAGCAGCGCACAGAGCGCTGTTTCAGGAGGCCGAGAAGCGGATGGAGCAGTGTGTCGCGAAGTGTGAAAGCCTGCTGGATCAATGCACACGCTCGGCAACGGAGGAGGTAATTGAGGTCAGGCGTGCTCTTCATGAAGGCGTGGCAGCCTCTCGCCAGCTTCAGAAGATTGACGAAAAGACCGTCAAGGCAAAGGTCGCGGAAGTCCTTGGTACGGTCAAAGGCGAAATCGCCGAGAGCATGAAGGCCCAGATCGTGATGGCGGGCACCCGGGTTCGAAGGGACGAAATCAGCAAGCGGGCCGGATGGTTCGCCACCATGATCGTCGGGGGAACCGTCTTCGGAATTATCCTCGATCACCTCATTTAGGTGTGTCCGTTTCGGACACACCACCTCGCGCCATCAGGCAGCGTTTCAAACAGCCCTCAAAGTCGCAGACGACAGACGGATACTGAGCACCCCAACACAGGAGTGCCCAATGCCGCCCCCCGTCAAACAATCCTTCCTGATTACAGGTCTGGCTCTCTCAGCCGGACTTGGCCTCAGCGGTTCGTGCCAGGCGCAGTCGATCGAAGTGCCTAACGGCCTGCCGGAAGTCCCGCATGTCGTCTATCCGGAAGTCGGCCTGCCGAACTTTACGGTACCGGCCGGGACCGTCCAGCAGATCGGCGGAGACGGCAAGGTCATCCAGACCACTCAGCCGGTCTCGACGGGGTCAGACTCACTGCAAACGCTTTATAGTAAAGCGTGGGGCTATCAGGCCGCCGACAATGCCTCCTCCATCGGTGTAAACCCCGCTGCCTTGGCCGCGACATGCCAAGTGGAGTCCGGCTGCCAAAATGTCCATACGGCGAATAGTTCAGGAAACACGATTACTGGTGCCTTCCAGATGTCGAATGGCACATATTCCCAAGAGATGAGCAAAGCCCTTGCGGATAATCCGGGGTTAGCAACCAGCATTACGTCTGGAACAGCAGGTCAGCAAGATCCTGCTACGCAAGCCGTTGCAGCCGCACAATATCTAAAGGATGCCGCCCTGTCCCTTCAGGCGGCAGGCGTCACCAATCCTACCGCGCTAGACACACGAGGCTATTATAACTTCGGACCTTCAGCCGGAAAGCAGATTGCTACTGCTTCGGACGATATGCCCATGAGCGATATTCTGACCAGTTTTTCTTCGGACAAACTTGCGCAAAACGGCATATCGGCGGGAGAGACCGTGGGCCAATGGAAACAGGCTACCGCAAACAAAATGGGCACCGGGGCAAACGCCTCTGTACTCTCGTAAAAGATAGAGGGATCATATGTTGATGACTAAAGCTTTCACTTTTGCGGCCTTCAGTCTGGCACTAGCCAGCCTGTCCTCTGCCCATGCTGCGGGCAAACACCCCATCAAAGTTCTGCCAGGCTACACATGCATGGCTATCAACCAGACCGACGAAGAGGCGATGGATTTCAACCATCCCGCGCTATTCAAATCAGCACCGTCCGACACAGCGAGCGATGCAGGCCTTGCTGGCGCACAAATGGCAATCAAGACCGGGGCCTCACCAGTAAACGGTTATCTCCCCACGCTGCGGATTGATTTTAAGCCTGCATGGGTGAAAGCCACGCTGGTCAAACCTTATGCGGCCGCAGCCGACCCAAAAGCGCGTTGTGTCCCCGCCGTGATGTCTGATGGCACACAGGGATTCATGTATCCCCACAACTAATTCGCCATCACCACGACTGATGACGATCAGGCAGCCTCCGGGCTGCCTTTTTCATATCCCCTGAGCCTGGACGTGGAGACACCGGAACCTACCACTTCGCGGGCAATGTCACCCGGCTTTGCGGATCTCGGCGAGAATAGGATCGGCCTTACGTTGCCGGGGACAGGGATGGGCCAGATGAGCCGCTTCCAGATCCAGCAGCCACAGGGACAGATCAGCCGGAAGTGAGGACGTGCCCTCCAGGCAGCGCCGGAACTGGTTTCTGTGCATATCGCATTTCTCGGCGGCCTGACGCTCGGACCATCCGATCCGGAACAGGGCAAGAGACAGGCGCGGACCGGTCAGGTGCTTCGGGCGGCTATCGAGAGGGGAAAGGCTTTTCGTCATGCGAGCATCCTGCCGCTGTGTTCTGCGACTGAACGCAAAAAATCTCGCCTTGAAACACATCTTCAGAACGGCCACGAACCACCGGAAAACCTTGCCATTCCGGGCAAAAACCGCTATTTTCTTCTTATGAGTTCAGCCAAAACCCTCTTCGCTCCGACGCCTTTTTCCGCTCTTTCGGATGAAGAGCGCGCGCGCCGCCAGGACGCGGTCGAGTGGACTCTCGCGGCCCAGAGACGGCAGGGCTACACGCATGATCCCCTTATCGAGGATGCCTGCCAGTCGTTCGTTGCGGGGCAGATCGACCTTGCTGAACTGGGGCGGAGACTGAATCCCGCCCTCTGACGCGTCGATGCCTCCCGTCCACGGTTACACCTACCCGAACGTCTGCGACGATCCGGACCAGACAGACGTCCTGCGGAACCGGATCGGCCTTCGCCGCCATTCCGAACTTCACCCTGAAGAATACCGCCGCACCAGCCACAGGATTCTGGAAATCCGGCTTGGAATGGGGCCATCCGGCTCTTTCGATGCCGACCACCTGAAGGCCATTCATCGGCATATCTTTCAGGACGTCTATGAATGGGCGGGCCACATGCGCCACGAAAGGCCGGTCGTGGACGGGGCACGGGTCGAACCGATCGGCTCCATGCGGAAAGGGTCAACAACCTTCCTGCCCGGCTCCCACATCGACATGGGGCTGACCGAGGCCTTCAAGCCCATCCGCGACCCGGACGTCCTGAAGACCTCCACGCCGGAGCAGTTTGCGGCCATCGCCGGCAAGGTTCTGAACGAACTCAATTACGTCCACCCGTTCCGGGTTATGTTGAATTAGAAAGCCCAAATTTAGGTATGCTCATCAAAAACGGTCATTTGCCATCAAAACAGAGTAGCGTTTTTGATGAAGACAAAATTGTGCATGCAGATACGCTCAATATCTGTATCGAAGCAGTATTTCCTACATAACCACAAATATATCAAGATACTCACAAGAGATTACAGTCATATTCACTCTGGAAAACAGATAAAAAGTCGGCTTTCGATAAAAACCTGAAAAGTCAGCTTCCCGCTTTACAAATGAGCCCGTAAATTCTGGAAAAACTCCCTTCATTTCCATCTTTTTTCGAAATCCAATATCAAAGATTGCGGGGCCTTGATGATTGGCCGTTTTGTGATTTATTTTAGAATTTAGAGATTATTAAAGATGGAATATAATATGAAACTAACTCACATTCGCATTCAAAATTTCAAGTCAATTCTTGATACAGGTAAAATTTCCATAGGTGAATTATGTTGCCTTGTGGGAAAAAATGAGGCCGGAAAAACAGCAACTTTGACCGCTCTCCAGTCGATCCGCCCTTTCGGTGAAGCGCAAACAACATTTGATGTAACACAAGACTACCCGCGACGCTTTGCTACTCGTTATAAAGAACGTCATCCCGATACGGATGCAGTAGTGGTCGAAACTTGGTGGGAAATATCGGAAACGGCTTTTCAGATCCTTGCGGACGAATTTGGTGGGGAAGCAGTAATATCGCAAGAGATAAAAATCAGCAAGTATTACAATCAGGAAGGTACAACTTGGTCATTACCAATAAATGAACATCTAGCTATAGAACACGCTATCGTAGCGCAGCGCTTAAATGCAGTTGAAAAAAAAGTTGTCGAAAAAGCGACAACCGTAACAGAGCTAATTCATTTGGTAAAAGAACAAGGTGGAACATCTGAGAAACTGAAAGCTCTTTCAAAACAATTTGAAGAATATAGGAACCATTCTGTATTCGCGCGAGGCATTGACCTTATTTCGGACCTTGTCCCAACATTTTTCTATACCTCTCACTATGATCGAATGAGCGGCCAATTGTCCGCACAGAAGATTTTTCAGGATCAGCAACATCATCGCGTTGATCCTGGTGACGAGATATTCATGAATTTCTTACGCCTTGCAGGGACTAATCTTGAAGAATTGACTCGATCGCCTCGGTATGAAGAACTGAACGCTAAGTGTGAGGCCGCATCTGCAGATATAACCGATCAGATTTTTCAATATTGGTCGCAAAATAAATATCTCGAAGTCCAAGTCCATTTAAACGAAGGACGTCCGGAAGACCCGGCTCCCTTCAATGCAGGCGCGGTTGCACGGGCTCGTGTATACAACAAGCTTCATAGGGCAAGTGTTCCGTTTTCAGAGCGAAGCGCGGGATTTGTTTGGTTCTTCTCATTTCTCGTTCAGTTTGCAATGATGCGTCGTCAGACAGACAATGTGATTATTCTGCTTGACGAGCCCGGCCTTACGCTTCACGGAAAAGCACAGGAGGACTTACTCCGCTACATCGAAAAAGAGCTCCTACCATCCCACCAAGTGATCTATTCCACTCATTCTCCTTTCATGGTCCCACCAAGGCGTTTGGCAGATTGTCGTGTTGTTGAAGATGTTGTTAAATTAATTGACTCTACACGTCCAGAATCCCTAGGCACTAAAATAACTGAAGACGTAATGAGTACCGATAAGGATACTTTATTTCCACTTCAAGGCGCGCTGGGATATTCGGTGACGCAGTCTCTATTCATGGGGGAAAATAGTCTTCTCGTTGAAGGGCCATCTGACATTCTGTATTTGCAGGCATTCTCGAACGAGCTCGAACGACGAGGACGCAAGGGCCTGAGCCCAAAATGGATCATGTGTCCTGCTGGTGGTATCGATAATATTAAACCATTTGTCTCATTGTTTCATGGCAATCATCTAAATGTCGCGGTACTTTCTGATCAAGGGCAAGGAGAAAAAGGTAAAATCGAACGTATAAGACGGAGTGAAATACTTACAGGAGAACGGTTTTATACAGTTTCAGAGCTTCTTGATCGCTCAGAAGCTGATATTGAAGACATTATTCATCCGGAATTATTTTGCGAAATAATTAATAATGCCTATAAATTAGAAAACGATCACAAGATTACACCAGAAAAGCTGCGAGAAGCAGATGGGTCTTTGCGTCAGGTAAAACAGGCTGAAGCTTATTTTCGCTGCTTACCTACTCAATTCCCCGAATATAGTCACCACCGTCCCGCCGACTGGTTAATCCGTAATCCGGATATTCTCGAAAGAGAAAATCAAGCAATAAACGATACCCTAAATAAGGTCGAAAAAATATTTTCAATATATAATAATATTATTTCCTAACCTCTTACACGATCAATGAGTTTATAGGAATTGAAAAGATTATGGGAAATATAGTGATTGATCAAGGCTTAGCAGCATTGATCGCTGCCGCCGTCGCCTTGGTGGCGTCTATAATAGGTATAAGATCGTCCAAACTAGCTTCACGGATATCCGCAAGACAGAACGTCGTAGGTCAAGACTTAAAAGATCTTAGTCATTATCTTTATCAGGTAGTCGCTCTTTCTGTTGAGGCAACAAAATCACGAAGCCCAGAACGATTTAACAAAAAATTAGAAGAGGCAAATAAAGCAGCGAAAATGCTTGGGGATCTTAGAATTCGTCATCGTTACTCCATACCCTTCATATTTGAACCAATTTGGTATCTGAAAGGTATGCCACTTTACATTGAACATTATCGGCACGACCTTGAAAATCCACGTATAATTATGCTGCGTAACCAAGCAACTAAATTAAGGAGGGCAATCGACTTATCTTTGGAAAATTATTTTTTCTATGGGAAGGCTCCTGGTTATCTTGCGCGAAAGCAACTAAAATTTAAGGGGAAGAAATTAGAAAGAATTTTTTTAGAAAGGAAACCTAGTGTTTCTTCGTAAAGAATCTTATGGCGTATATTGATAAATCTGGTTGTTTAAGTTTCTGATTAATAATTATGTTATATACCGAAGTAGAAAAAATGAGCGCTTTTGCCCATATTCTTCTGAAGAATGTTCATTTTTTCTCTTTTATACGAGAAAGAAGCTTATCGACAGCTTCAGAATCCCCGGTGATTGCGTCAGTTTCATCCTTGGTCAAATTGAGTTCCTGTAGCATATGCACGTAACGTTCTGACTGCTGGGCAAGATGTTGCGCAAAGTTTTCAGCTGGATCATAGAAGTCGCAACGTGCGCATGCCATTCTATGTGAGCAAGCAGAGTATGCAGGGTTTGTGCACCACCCATGACCTAAGTCATAGCGGAATATTGGATCTCCCGGGCTTGCCTGGCTATCAACTAACACACTGACCATTCGTAAGTTTTCGGTCATTTTGGCGCTTTTATGAAAAGCGGTCATCAGACGTACTGGTGTTAATTCAAGATAATGCTGTGTACTAGAAAAATGGGTATGGCCCAGCCAATTCATCACTTCGACAGGACCAAGACCGGAAGAGCTATTATAAAGCTTAGTTGCCATAGTGGATCTTGCGCGATGACTGGTAATCGCTCCTCGTGAATCAGCCGTAGGAAGCCCGGCTTTACGTAATAAAATAGGAATAATGACGCTGTTAAGGACGTCGTTGCTCACGCGTCGACCGCGGAAACAAAACAAACTCTGTACCATTTGACCCGTGGTGGAATCACGTAATGGCGGCTGCGTTGGTCGCACCTTTTCCCACGCCTTTACCGCATCCATTAAGGGCCTCTCGATAGGTTTCACAAATTCGCCTCGAGTTTTATTAACGGGAATGCGCAACATAGGTTGATCGAAATCGGGCAAAACTTGTTCAGAACTATCGTCTGACCCACCACCTGGCAGATGCTCCATATAAGTGCACCCCACCTCTAGCCGTGTAATTTCGTTGGAGCGACAGCCACTGAATGCCCAAACGACAGCAAGAGCCTGTACCATTTCCAGTGGATAAGTATAACGCCATTGACCTCGCTCTAGTGGTCTTGGCAAGTCTTCGGCCCTGAGGGAAAGTGCTGCTGCCCTTATCTTTAGCCAAAACGCTTCGTCGATGGGGCGAGGGTTACGTTGTCTACTGCGTAATACTTGACGTGGGACAGAAAAGCCACGAACCGGATTGAAGGAGGGTTTTATCCACTCCCAGTATTGTAGGTCTCGAAAAAAAACTCGCATTGCTGAAAGCATGCTGATCTTACTATTCGGCTGTAGCGGTTCGCCCATATTCAGATTCGGCCGAGGTTTTTTTAGTAGTTCCCCAATACGCATTGTATCTACAAAACGCACATATTCAAATGCAATATCTAATGTCCAATGAACCGGTGAGGTTATCTCAGGGTGTTCTCGCATTAGCCATCTACCAGCCGTCATCAAATCTCCGAAATGACCACGTCGCGTTTTTTCAGCAAGTGATGATGTCTGATGCCAACGTTGGCACCAACTAAGCCACTGTTCTCCAACACCAAGACGTTCCCAATGCTCGGGTTTTTTACGAGGCCGGAGATACGTCACACGTTGGCGAACTATTTTTAATTCAACTAGAGCTCCACTTATCGTGCTGACTTTGCTCCGTCCGGCCTGAGACGATATATTCTTTGCGTATTCAGAAAGAGTTTCATCTGTAATGTCCTCCAAATGCGGGGACCAGTGAAAGAGAAGTATATCGGCTACCGCCTGCCTTAGTACGCCCTCTCTTGAGTTCATGGCGAAGCCCATCCGTACGAGGGCACTACGGACTTTCTCAAACTCTGCATCCACGTTGTCTCTTCCGAACAACTCTCGTGCAAGTGCCAGACGCGGTGTTTTTGTGGGCAAATTGTAGTTCCGCCCAAGCTTGGCGCCGTAGGCCCGCGCCGCACCTATGACAAGCAAGGATGGACAAGTCGCACCATGGTTTCGCCAGACATTAGCCCAATCGTCAGCAGACCATGTTTGGGGTGGCGTCAATAGGTCTGCTGCGCCGCGTATAATCGCAGATAGCAGCTGATATCTTGGAGAAACCCTACGAGATTCTCGTGCTTCGAGATACTGGTCTGCCGGCTCAAGTAAACAGTACAGTGAACTCACTAAATCACGAAACCCGCGTCTCAATGATTTTATAGATTTTACACGACATAATATCTCGATCTCCTCTTCTGTGAGAAAAAGTGATTGGGACTGAACGCAATTATGAACTGTCATCAGCGCGTTATTGGTTCTCGTTTTCATAAACTCTTGAACCGATCAGCCATCATATGGGAGGCACGGGCAAAAGCATTTGCAAGATCACGCCCGCTTAAGTGGATGTACGTCATAGTGCTGTCTGTGCTGCGATGTCCTGCAAATGCTGATAGCTCTTTCAGATCAAGTCCAGCTCGCGCAAGATCCGTGAGGCGCATATGGCGGAGTGTATGAGTGCTAAAGCCGGGGACAACAGCAGCTTTTGCCAAGGCGGCAGCAACCAAACCCCAAGTATAGCCGCCTAGCGGCTTTCCCCGATTCCGAGGGCTATCAGACAAAAATAAGAAGGGACTGGAAACAAGATGTAATCGACGTTCAGGTAAGTAGGCACGAAGTAAGCCGCTAGCTGTAGGAGAAAACACTACAATCCTTTCTCGACCGCCTTTAGCGTGTTCGGCACGGATGATAATTTGACGTGCAGAAAAATCGAAGTCGTCAAGACGAAGGGTAATGAGTTCATTACGTCTCAATGCTCCATCGTAGGCTAATACAAACATTAAGCGATCACGAACGGATCTTGTTTGCACTACGGCTATTAGACGTTTCCACTGATCGTCGCTTGGTAATTTAGGAATGTAACGTGGAGTAGGCACGAGACCACGTCGCGTTGGAATTATCTCGCCCTCTGGTGTCCGTCGGACACTGCCATGTGGGACGGGATTACGATCAAGAAGACCACAATCTACCAAGTAGTCTGCATAAATCCTGAGTCCTACTACTCGCTGCTTCACCGTCGCCCTTGCTAGACGCGAGCCCAGGGATGCCCGGTGGCGCGACGACGTCTGAGCAAGATGTAGGACATAACGGTGCGGAATTGATTGGTCGAAACACAAATTACTGAGATCACCTACCATTTCTATTAGGCTCTCAATGGCACGGCCATAGGCTAAAACCGTATTACGACTTAGCCCACGAACCTCAAGACTTGTTAGGAAATTTATAGCTATTTTTTCAGTACTACAACGAGGAAGCAGGTTGGCCCATGCGGGCGAAAGTGGGTCCGTACACTGGAGCGGCGCTAGCGCCGCTCCAGTGTACGGAGGATCTGGGTCAGACCTGGTTTGCATCTCAAGACTCACTTTTGTCTATGGAAGCTACGATAGCTATCGGACAATTCAAAGTAACATGAGAAGGCAACGGCAGAACGCAGGAGGCGTTTGTCGCGGAACTCGGCCGACACTACGGGCATAATGTGGACCTCTCCGTCATCACGAGATCTCGGATGGTCTCCGCGTCCATTGCCGGCACGCAGGATCCGGACCATCCGGCCATGGCGGCCCTGCTGACGGACGCCAGTTCGCCCGCCCGCACCCGTGCTCTTAAGGAGCTGATGCAGGACATGGGCTCCGGTCCTGCCGCAAGGCCGCTGGATGACCTCGTCATCCGCACGGCCGCGCCTGGGGAAACTGTCTCGGGGATCTTCAAAACACGAACCAGCTTATCCGGTGCGTTTGAAACGCCTGACGGGATCGTGGCGGTGCCTGTCGCGGATCTGCGAAACGCTGTCCGAATGGACGGCGGGTACACCATCACCGTGCAGTCGGATTTTTTGACGGCCTCTGCTGCTCCGATGCTTCGGCCCGTACCGCGTCCGGTCGTCCCGGCTGTCTTCGGGCCTGCGGAAGAGAAGCGCGAAAACGCGCTCCTGGCACAGGCCAAGGAAGAAGGCCTTAAGGCCGCCGCCTCTCTTCATGCGTTCTGGTCGGCCCCGCCTTCCCTCGTCTGCCGCGACATCGAGGCCGCTATCCGCCAGGAGGGCGGCGATGCAGCACAGGCCTTTACCGGCATGAAGGCCGGAGGCCGTCATGCGGCGCTCGGGAAAAAGATCGAAAAGGAACTGCGCCACAATCCGACCTTCGCGCGCGAGCTGGGCAAGGTGCAGAAGGACATGGCAGCCTATGGCGACAGTCGGGGAAAGGCCTTTGCGTTTGGGGCCGCTCACGGTCGGGAAACAGAAATCCTGACAGACCTGGCCGGGACGGATCGGGAGATCGCCCGCCATGCCAGCCGGACTCCCACTTCTGAACCGGGCCGCGCCCTGATTCAGACCCTGACCGGCCAGCCCGCCCTAACCGCCACAACGGACCCGGCAGACCGCCCGTCTCTTTCGTCTGCCCAAACACCCGGCCCCGGCTGATCGCCCCCGGTTTTCCTAGACCCATCCTGCCTGTGCGGCGAGCACACTGACGGCGACGAAAGAGGAATGGAGGTGGCGTTTTCCTGAGCCCATCCTGCCACCGGCCAAGACGGGCGACGGGACAGGCCGTCGTCGGAAAAGAACGCGGGTGAACGAACCCTTCAGGGCCGCCCGGTTAAAGGAGCCGTTCACGGATGATTTTTCCGGCGAGTTCGATGGACTCATTGCTGTTGAGGCCACCCGCACTGGTGAGATGCGGGATCACGGCGAGAGGCGTCTCTCCGGGATAGAGCCTGATGCGTTTTGTGTGGTTTCCGACCTTGAACTCCGCGAGTTCACACTTGATTTCTGGTTCGGATGCGATGCTCACGAAATCTCGCTCGTGTGTTACGCCGACGCCAATAAACAGTTTTGGTCTATGCTCCTTGACCTGCGCTCTCATTGTCTTGAAGCAAACATTTCTGACATATGCGATGTAATCGGCCTTGCTTGCGAAGCCTGTACGCTCCTGCGCTTCAGCGGACCATGTATCGACGGTCAGGCAGTTTTCCGGGAAGAGGTTTGTGAGCATGTAGCCGCAGTCTGGAGACGCGAAAATGCTTCTTTCTTTTGCAAACTCGAAGGCTTCGCTGATGGGATAACCCTCGATGCAACAAAGCAGCTTGTGGGCTTTTCGATTGTATCCTCCGGGGTATCCCCATTGCTTTTCGACTGAAAAACCTTCTTCCGCGACCAGGGCGGGATTTGTATTTTCGGAATCACCAAACTCAATGCCACAGAGCCAGGTGGAAGGCTTTTCAGCACTTCCAATATCTCCCGGCCCATCAAACCGGTAGTCGTCCAGCCTCATCGTGTGACCTTTAACGAACGACGCATTTCTTGAAAGCATTATGGCCTCTCTGGAAGTAACTTCGTTCGAGACTAGGAAACCGCGTTGAGGGAGGCAATTCTACCCTTGCCTCTTTCGATTGCCTTAGCGCAGCCCCCTGTGGGGGGCGAGCACTGGGGGCATCACACTCCGCGCCGACTAGGCGCGTCCGCCTTTGCGGGAAAAACCGAGAGGGGGACACCAGAGGGCGGACGGGAGAAGAGGCCGAGGGCAGAGCCGAGGCCGTCAGCGCGGCCCCGGTTAGTGGCCGGACCTGCTGGCCCGGCTTGTGGGGGTTAGAGAACGGCCCCCCACTGTGCGGCGCGGACGTTCTCGGTGAGGCTGCGGGCGTTGTCCTTGACGTAAGGCTTCCAGTCTTCCCCGATCAGTTCGCGGTAGGCGTCACATGCGCCCTGAGCCAGGACGGCGAGCGCGTAAGCCTTGGGAGCCTGCTGTGCAGCGAAACGGACGGCCCGATCTACGCGGTTTTCCCCGCCGTCGATGCCTTGGCGGTCTTCGTCGCGGCTTTCGTTGCTGAAAGAGTTCTGTTCGTCGCGGGCAATCTGGCGCTTGTTCTCGTAGAAGTTGGCGGCCCCATAGGCAGAGCGGATCAAGCCGTCCACGATGCGGCCAAGGTGCATTTCCATGGCCTTGAAATTGCGCTCGCCCCGGAAGTCTGTGACGACAAGCACGTCCTCAAGAAGCGTGTACTGGTCGCGGATCATGCTCAAACCGGCCCCCATCAGCTCGTCATAATCGCCAGCCTCGAAACCGAAATGCTGAACAATGGCGGAAATCTTGTCATCATTGGGGGCGAGACGGAGAACGTCCGCCAGCGTGGGGGAGGCAATGGCCTTGGTGCGCTCGCGGGCTTCGTTGAAACGGCGGACGGCGGCGGGGCTGGCCTTGTTTGCAGCCTTGCGGTTCTGGGCCTTCGGTGCGATTGTGGTTGCTGCGTCGGACATGAAACTCACCTTTTCTAGTCTAGCGAAGTCCCGTTCGGTGCTAGAACACCGTTCGGGGCGCTTTGTCTTGAGGGGCAATCCCTTTCGACAAGTAAAAGATAGCCTTTCTGGCCTTTCATGACAAGAGAAAAAGCACGAAAAACCGCTATAAAACGCGCTTTATTTTTGCGTGACAAGTAAAAAGATTTCTTGATTACTTTATTAATACCTGTCGTTTTCCTAGACCCATCCTGCCCGTGCGGCGAGCACATTGACGGCGACGAGAGTGGAACGACAGTGGCGTTTTCCTGAGCCCATCCTGCCACCGGCCAAGACGGTCGACGGGACAGGCCGTCAAGCCCGGAGCGTCCTGAGCAAGGGTGGCTGGCCTGCGGCTGATGCGGGGTCGCGTGCGGCCCTGCAGCAGACGCGGGCCTGACACCTGCCGCCGAGGGTCGCGCAGTGGCTTTACGGACTGGCACGGCGACTGTCAGACTGAACGCTGGATGCGAGGCCGCCGTCGTGGAACGGCCCTCCCGGGCGGTCCTTCAGGACCGTTCGGGAGGGACGAGGAGCCGTCTCACGGTCGAACGTGCCAGACCAGGACCGTCCGTTCAGGAAAAAGAACGCGGGTGAACCGTTACCCGGATGGGCCGCCCCGACCCTTCTTCTGTTTTTTCTACCTACGGCCCTGATTTGCACCGGAACAGTCCCGCGTCAGGAAGAACACACCCCCACCCACGGCAAGCACCAGCAGGCCTCCCCGGACTGGATGCAAAAAGCCCTGCCAGATCAGGAGAAGAACGGCTGCCTGAATACTCAGTGCAACAATGCGGATTATGGTTTGTCGTGACATGAGCGCAGTCTAGCTCTTTCCGCTGCCCTGGCGCAGTCCCCCTGTGGGGGGCGAGCACTGGGGGCATCACACTTCGCGCCGACGAGGCGCGTCCGCCTGACTAAATCGGGCGAGCGGACAAAAAAAGCGGCCCGGAGGCCGCCTGTCCGTGTCACTGATGGGACGTTCGCAACTTTGCGAGCCGGGTGGCAATCGGTCCGATCGCAAGCCCCAGACCGATGGTGAAAACAGCGGCAGGAAGAAGAATAAACAGGATACTCTGAGTCACGTTATCCATTGGTTTTCGCCTCCGTCTTGTCCTCAGGATAAGGGATATAGGCCAGAAAAGTCAAAGAAATTGCCTCACGCGCCGCACCCAGAAAAAAGCAGGTGACGGCACGCATGGGGGTCAACGGTCCTGTCCCGGAGATGAGTGGGGTCACGATGCCGAGCCCCACGCGCTGAGGGCGAATGTCTGAAGGACGCTGGCAATCGCCTTGTAGCGGTCTTCCTTGTGTTTAGAGCGCTGCGGTGGGGGTAGCAGCGCCATGAGGCGGTCTTTGTTCATCTTACGCTATGCCCCTTCCCCCCGGCACTCAAAATGGAATTTCGTCATCGAGGTCGTTCCCGCCCGGTGCGTCCCAGCCCGCATTGCGGTTTCCGTTGCCAGACGATCCCCCAGACCGGCCGCCACCGTTTCCACCAGCAAAGCCGGCATCGCCCTCATCGCCATTGCCTCGGTTGCTGTCGATCAGCACCAGCTCACCCCGGAAACGGTCAACGACGACCTCTGTGGTGTAGTGCTCCTGACCACCCTGATCGGTCCATTTGCGGGTGCGGAGTTCGCCTTCGATATAGACCTTGCGGCCTTTGCGGAGGAACCGCTCCGCCACGTCACCAGCCCGCTCATTGAAGATGACGACACGGTGCCATTCGGTACGCTCACGGCGCTCCCCGCTCTGCCGGTCGTTCCAGGTGTCGGACGTGGCCAGAGGGAAACTCACGATCTTGGACCCGGACTGCGTATTGCGGACTTCCGGGTCTTTACCAAGGTTGCCAACGAGAATGACTTTGTTAACAGAACCGGCCATGAGAACCTCCAAGAATTAAGGAACGTATCAACTGGACTGTTTCGGCGTTATTGCCTTCGTCCATGAATAGATATTAGGTTTTTACTTTATCGCAGTCAACAAAAACCGCAGGAAACCGCCGTTTTTGAGAAAATAAATCTTCAATAATTGACGATTTACTTGTTGAATACTTAATGGATATTTGATGTTTTCCTAGACCCATCCTGCCCGTGCGGCGAGCACACTGACGGCGACGAAAGAGGAATGGAGGTGGCGTTTTCCTGAGCCCATCCTGCCACCGGCCAAGACGGGCGACGGGACAGGCCGTCAAGCCCGGAGCGTCCTGAGCAAGGGAGGCAGGTTTGCGTCTGCTGCAGGGTCGCGCGCGGCCCTGCAGCAGACGCGGGCCTGACACCTGAAGCCGAGGGATGTGCAGTGGCTTTACGGACTGGCACGGCGACTGTCAGACTGAACGCTGGATGCGAGGCCACCTCCATGGAACGTGCCTCCCCGGACGGTCCGCAGGACGGGCCGGGGAGGTTGAGGAGCCGTCTCACGAACCGATCCCCAGACCAGGGCCGACCGTTATTGGAAAAGGATGCGGGTGAACCGTTACCCGGAAGGGCCGAGACGCAGGGTCCAGACGCACGGTTGAGGGCGGCTGGACCCTGTGGCTCGGTCGAACTTGGCGACGCAGGAGCCTAGTAAGATAGAGTGAACGAACCCTTCAGGGCCGCCCCCAATCCTCTTTTCGCCTACCCTTCAAATCACCCACGGGTCAGTCTCGAAGAAAGAAAACATACTATCCCCTCTCTCCCCCTCTGCTTTCTTCATTTTCCTTCTCAAAACTCTGCGCTCCTGGCGCGCTTTCCGCCTCTTCTTTTCGTGGGCCTTCCAGCAGCCCCGCAGGACAGCCCGCAGCTCCGGACACGAGGCACTGATCTGTCCATAGGACTGACGCCGAAACCGGGCGACGCCACCGAACCGGTCGATCCCTGTCAGCAGGGTGCTCCTGCCGATCTCCGGATAGAAGATCACGCCGAGGCCATCCTGCGCATCGGGTGTCGAGGGCGGGCGGAGAAAGAGGGTGGCGAAGCCGTCCGTTGTCTCAACCCATCCCGGCACCGGCCCTACCAGTCGGCGCAAAGGCATCAGGTCAAAGTCAGGGCAGTTCTCGGCTACGGCGGGCGCGAGAGGCGCAGACCTGTGCCAGAAGCTGGCGCTACAGCCCGCCCAGTCTCTCGAAGGATCCGTTGGAAACAGGATCGAGAAAACGGTGATGAGGTCTGCTTCATACACGAGCTGACCGCCCTGCCATTTGGCAAAGCCCGGATCATCGAAGCTGTCGAAATACTCCATGCCCCGGATACTGACGTCCGGATAGTCGTCGGACAGCCCGTGACCGTGCCCGAGGAAGGACGTGCCGATCCCGTTTTCGAGGGTCATCACCAGCGTGGTGTCGTTCTCCCACGCCATCTGGCTTGGTGCACAGGTCCGGTAGGCGCGCTCTTCCGCGATCTGGCGCAGACGGTCCTGCGGGGCGGTGAGCGTAAAGACTGTTGTGACGGGACTAGCCACGAGAAGCATCCTTTTTCTCTTTTCAGATGCTTTCCCGCAGGCGCAGACGGCTGGACGGGACAATGGCGCGCCCTCAGGGCGCGGGCCGCGTGCGGCCGAACCATTGTGGCGGCCGGACGGCCTGTGGCGCGTCTTCCCTGTTTTTTCTTATTTACAAAGTGCGCGTCCGAGGAGTGTACGATTGACGGCTGCTTACGCCTACATCTCGGACGTGTGGGGCGTGGCTCAGCGCCTCCCCAAAGCAGACGTCGCCCGTTGCACGCGACGACGGGTCTGCTTGAATCCCGGTGCAGCTCAAACTCATTTTCGGGCAGGCCCTAAGAGGGTTCGTTCAGTTATTCCCTATCAGGGAACGGGATTATTTCTCCTTTGGGCGACAGATCGGCTGCCGACGACCCCGTGCGAATTTTGAGAGAAACAACTTCTGCTGGCTCCCGATCAAACCAACCGCTCGGTAGACTGCACAAGCTCTCGACATCCGACGCCGATATCGTGAACTCCGTTGCCAGAAGATCGGCCTTACCGCGAACTCCATGCTCGACAATCAGGTTAAGGCTGTCACGGAGCGCTTTCGGCGCCACAATTGGCCAATTGTGGTCCAGTGGCTCCCCTTTCGACCAACCTTTGGCAGAGTAAAGTTTATAAAGTTGCCGAGTATATTCCTCGGGAATGATCTCAAGGTCACTAAGGCGCTTGATCTGAGCCTTAATCGAGACACGCCACCGCTCTTTCAAATTGGTGAGCATCGCCAGTGAAGGGTATTTAACTTCGTGTGGATATGTCGTGGAAGGCATAAGAAGAGCGCTTGCCAAACGAAACGCCTGCCGTTCGATCATGCGAAGGTTATCTTGGAACTCCTCCTCCGGTACCTGGTGATGCAGTACGACATGGGCAAGTTCGTGAGCAGCGTCCATCTGCCGACGAGGAAAGGACATTTTATCGGTTGCTAGGAGCACATGCGGGCGCCCGTCCACTGGAGACCAACTGCAAAGACCGTCCAGTTTGGTCGTGCCCATCGGGATCGTCGCCACTACGATACCTATACGCTCCATGAGCACCACGACATCGCCACATGGACCTTCGCCCATGTTCCAGTGTTGGCGCAGCCGTAGCGCAATGTCTTCGATGTCTTCATCTCGAAGTTCGCCGTAGGTCGCCCCATCTAGAACATCGGGGATGTCGATTTCCGGCAGGTCGACATAATGTCCTAGCACGAAGCTGACTTCCTGAAGCCAATGCATTTGCGCCTTTTGGTATGCCAGATCACGCACAAGCGTGCTGGCCAAAGAGCGCAGAAATGTTGGACGTTCGCTATGGTAGGGCGGCCGAAGAAAAAATTCAGGCCGAACGCCTAACTCACCAGCAACTCGGACGAGCGTGGAATAATCGGGACTCTGGTCAGCCCCAAGATCTTCCCAACGCGATACTGAGGTAGGGCTGACACCAAGACGTCTTGCGAGCGCAGATTTGGTTGCAATCCGGCGAGCCTCGCGAGCTTCGGTCAGTCGGGCGGGTATAAATCCCGGAGTACCAATACGCATATTTCGAATCCCATCGGCTCCGTACCCAATGGATACGGAGCAAGCATACCTTGTCTGAAACCGGGTTCCGGTTAGTCGGTGGTTCCCTCAGCGATATCGCTGTCGGGCTGTGTCTCGGGTGGGACGAATATCTTACGGGTTTGACGCAGCTTCACAATCTTCGCTTCACAATCCGGACCATCTGGTGTGACTGGATCGGAAGCGTAACCGCCCAGGAATTTCTCCAAGGATTCGTAGAAGATAAAGTCTTTATAATCCGACCCGATTACCCCGATTGCGATTTCCTCGATCATCCCGGCGCGCTCGCGATCCCTCGCGGTCAAGAAGAGCGCGAAGATATCAGTTGGCCGCGGGCTTTTCTCATCAACGAGAAGGCTAGGCTGAAGATGGACGTTAAGCGTCACCCCGGCTGCTCTCGACATATTCTTGGCAGGAATCTTGCGCCGTTCCGGCATGGCGGCAAACCCGAGGATAACGCCAGATTCGCGACCGGCAAATCGTGCAAAGGGTTGGAACACCTTCAAGTCGGTACCGAGCATCACGCCATCGATAAGCAGATGCCCGCCATGAAGCTGAACGACCTCTTCGTAGCCTTCTTCCTGTAGACGGAATCGAATTTGACCTTCCGCTTCCCGACTACGCTTTGGGTTAAGCGTCAACTCTTTGCGCACCACCTCGTGTGCCTTGAGTGCTTCTGCCCGCAGCCTGTCCTCCAGATCGAGCAAGAGGTGCTTGGGTAGAGCGTCAAGAATGGTGCGGCGAATATCGGTCATAGGGTTTGTTTAGCGAATAAATGGATTTAATCCAACATTTTTCGCGTTTTGAATGAAGAATCTCTTGGAAATCGCGCTTGACAATAAGCAGCTCCCAGCGGGGGCGGGTTGAGCATAAGTGCATTGTCGTCTCCGCCTTCATTGCCAGTCGGAGGTGGGATGGAGCGAGTGAAATAGGAGGTCGGCAATGGTGGTGTCGGCGCTTCCGGTGCCAGAGGGCGGTAGCTCAGACTGCTATATCTAAGCGCCGTCACCGTCTTGCAAGACAAGTCGTTCGGACGGGAACACTTGGGAAAAACGATCAAGCGACCGGCACCACGAGGCGGCCGCCGGCGAAAGCCACACCGTGATTTGCAGGATCGCGGAATGGTGTTTTTCTAGGTCCCAGAACAGGATCGGCTCATGATGAGCGATCCGGTTGCGGAGAAGGCGGATCGGGGTCAGGGGGACTGACAGGCTCTTGCGCGTGAGACCCTTACCATCCTCGCGTCTGGCAATACGGTGCAAATCCGTCTGCCACAAATTCTCGTAGGGCTTGCCAAGCATCGTGGTCCAGAAGCTCAGGGTGAGGGCCGCTACGACGCGGCCAGGCGTGGCCTCCTTGCGCTGCCGCGCCAAGTCCAAGAGCGCGGCCGTGACCTGCTCCCTTTGATAGGGGCCGATTAGGAGATCTGGCTCCTCGAACCAACGGCACCCCTTGTGCTCCGCCAGCACGGCATGGACGCGATTACGCAACGCCACTTCAAGCACCTGAAGAGGGACGTAGAGCGCTTCGGATAGGCGCGTGTTAAGGGCGTAGAGGTCGAGCGCCCTCCGCCGATCGCCACCCGCCCAACTCAGGTAGCGGCTGAACCGCTCCAGCGAGAGGGCTTGTTCAAGTTCTTCGTCCACGATCATATACACGCTCCCGAAGGCGTCCTCTGGCCTTGCCCTAGGACGTCAGTTGATCTATATCTTTCCGCGTAAGCCCCGGTCCCGTCTCTGTCAGCAATGACATGCGGCCGGGGCAACCTGTTTCTGGGCTAGGATTTTGTCCTGACTCGCCGTCGGAGCGGCGATAGCTGTGCGTCCGACCGGGCTTGGCGGAGCGCCTTTTTCGCGTCTTTTTCCCGCGCGAAGTCAGGCTCCAGGGAACGCACCTTCTCAATCAGCCCATCCAGATGATAGATATTGCTGTCATAGTCGCCCGCAGCGGTGCGCCGCATCTCGCGACGGATCAGCCCGGCTTTCTCCAACAGAGCGATGTTGTTCTGGATCGCCCTCACGGTTACACCCATACGGTCCGCCATATCCTTCTTCGTGGGAAAGGGTGGGCGGCTCGCGTCGTACCAGTATTCCAGCAGCTGGATAATGATGTTGAATTGCATCGGGCTCAAGTTCATGCGCCCTTGGGAGCGAATGAGTATCGCAGGAACGCCGGCATAACCGTGGCTGACCACAGATTTGCCCCAAATCCCTTCCGTCGAGGAAAGCTTGCGCGTCGGTTTGGCACTCGGAAAATCAACGACGGTGTTAGTGGTCTCGCTCATATTACTTCTCCTGACGCCAACCTATGGATGGGACCGGACCAGCGCAACGCTCGCACAGAGTGGGGGTGGTGAAATCGAAGGGGCTACCCGATTAGGACTACTTGCGATGCTATCTCTGAACGCTGCTTAGGTAGCGCTACTTATGTGGTTGTTTGGAGGGGAGAGGTGGCGCACTAAATACCTAACAGGTAGATGAAAATAATTCTCTACCATCGGAGGAATTTCGTTCTGAAAATCAACCTTGAGTCGACAATCACTCCGGCTGATGAAGGAATACGTATGATCGACGCTCATGTTTTCCGCGGTAGGCGTTCGCCTTAGCCCGGGTCAGCTCCATGCTCGAACCCGTCATGGAGTAGACGCCGCGCGCTCCGCCGAAGCCGGGCCATGTCTCGACCACCTGGAAGCCGCTGCAATAATCGCTAACCGATCGACTGAGTAGCGGCGCGCAATTCGTCTCAAGCAACGTCAGGGCGGCCAACTCGACGATCACGCTGCTCCAAGTCAACACCTATATTTGAGGCGCTCTGGGATTTGCGAAGACGTCCGCTTTCAGAAGCATTCCATCCAAAACTCGATTGACCGGGTGGGGGGGGGGGGGGGGGGGGGGGGGGGGGGGGGGGGGGGGGGGGGGGGGGGGGGGGGGGGGGGGGGGGGGGGGGGGG
>NZ_JAERLX010000012.1:0-96166 GCF_018256135.1 Gluconobacter sp. Dm-74
TAGGCTCAGGACCTATTAATTTATTGAACTGAGCGAGAGGTTGTGATTCACAGGCTTACCGATGGAGGGTAGGCCTGTGAGTGAGGTATTTTTGTTGTCTGAGCGCCAGATGGAGCGGATTGAGCCGTTTTTTCCTCTGGCGCACGGAGTGCCACGCGTGGATGACCGGCGTGTTCTGAGCGGGATCGTTTATGTCCTCCGCAACGGCCTTCAGTGGAAGGATGCTCCGAAAGCGTATGGTCCACACAAGACTTTATACAACCGCTTTATCCGGTGGAGCCGCCTGGGTGTTTTTGACAGGATCTTTGTCGCCCTGACAGAACAGGCTGGCCGTTCGAAGCGTCTGATGATCGATGCAACACATCTCAAGGCACACCGGACATCGGCGTCCCTGCTCAAAAAGGGGCTTTTCCCCGCCATATCGGACGGACAAAAGGTGGCCTGAACTCAAAACTTCATGCCGTCTGCGATGATCAGGGCCGACCTGTCCGCCTTCATCTGACTGCTGGACAGGTCAGTGACTTCAGAGGCGCAGACATGCTTCTGGCAGACCTCCCCGATGAGACAGAAGAAGTCATCGGTGACAGAGGCTACGATAGCAAGCAGATCAGGTTATCGCTTGCAGACCGGAACATCACAGCCTGTATTCCGCCGAAGAAGAACCGGAAATCAAAGCCACCTTACAATTGGCATCTATATAAAAAGCGCCATCTGATCGAAAACATGTTCGCAAAGCTGAAAGACTGGCGACGTGTTGCGACCCGATATGACCGCTGCGCTCATACATTCATGTCCGCAATCCACATCGCAGCAAGCGTCATCTTCTACCTCAAAGAATGAGTCCTGAGCCTAGATTATCCATCATCCGGGCGAAGATTGCGGGTGCGTTTCAGAACCTGTGGGTCATTCTATATGAAATTCTTCCTCAGCCGGACGGAAATCGCATTTCCAACAATCTGAACAAGAATTGTCAGCACAACAAGAATACTCACCACCCATAACATCATGACTGTATTAAATCGTTGATATCCATAGCGAATTGCGAGATCACCTAGTCCGCCCGCGCCCACGACGCCCGCCATGGCAGAGGCGCTGATGAGTGTGACCAGCGTGACGGTCAGACCAGAGACCAACCCCGGCAGAGCCTCGGGAATAAGAACCGAGCGCACGACTTTCGCCCGTGTCGCACCCATCGCGCGAACCGCGTCAATCAGTTCCGGAGACACCTCTCTCAATGAAACTTCCGCAATCCGCGCGAAATATGGGATCGCGGTAATGGACAGTGGGACGATGGCCGCAGCAGTCCCAAGAGCCGTTCCCATGACAAAGCGCGTAAAAGGGATCAGGACAACAAGAAGAATAATGAACGGCACTGCTCTTGTCAGATCAACCACAACTCCAAGGAGCCGACCGATGAGGCGAACGGGCCATAGTCCTCCCGGCCTCGTGATGGTGAGCAGAACAGCAAGAGGCAGTCCAAAGAGAACGGCAATTGCAGCAGACGCAAAAACCATTTCGAGTGTCGCCAGCGTGGCTTTGAAAAACAGATCAAAAACCTGATGATGCATATTCGGCGGCCTCCATTTCCTCTGCATTATCCGACACACGACTGATGAAGGACCGTGTTAAGGCGTGTTTCGCCTCCCCTCTATTCAGTAATTCATTTGAAATATCTTCAACAATACGCCCCTGATCGAGAACAAGCACTCGGTGAGCCAAACGGCGGATAACATCCATTTCATGCGTAATAAGAATAATCGTGACGCCAAGCTCTTGATTAATGGTTTCAAGAAGGGCGAGAATTGACGTCGTCGCTTCAGGGTCTAGCGCCGACGTTGCTTCGTCACACAACAAAATAGCTGGATGACCCGCCAGCGCCCTTGCAATCCCAACCCTCTGCTTTTGCCCGCCAGAAAGCTGCGAAGGGTGCTTTGTCTCATGCCCTTCAAGGCCGACCAGATGGATCAGCTCCTGAATACGATGTTGCCGCTCTTTTTTGGGAACTCCCAAAATTTCCAGACCAAGAGAAATATTGCCGGCCACAGTCCGGGACTGGAGAAGATTGAACCCCTGAAAAACAAGGCCGATCCGTTGTCGAAGAGCAAGCAGTTCACGTTCTTTAAGAACGCTAAGATTTTTTCCTTCAACGAGAACGTGGCCTGAATCCAGGGTTTCTGCGCCATTCAGGCAGCGAAGCAAGGTCGTCTTCCCTGCTCCCGAACGCCCGATGAGCCCCACAATTTCACCGCGATGAACAGAAAAGCTGATATTTTCCAGCGCATAATGGCCGTTGAAGATCTTGGATAGACCTTCAACTTTCAACATCTCATTCGCTTCAGCCACGCCTGTATTCTGCATTACCATCATATTCAAAGAGAAAGATCAGCCCGAAGATAGTAAAAACCACCCTCTTCAGACAACTGTTGACTGAGTGTATCGTAAAGATTGTTGTTATAATCTGCCGTATAGGACGGCACACGGCTGGGATGGGCGTTTCCGACATTGTTGCCGCCCAGCGCCAGATGAAGTTGAGGAAGAACCTGATAGCCGACTTCAAGATTGGTCACAAAGCGGGGACGGTTGATCTGATGGTAAAAATCCGTTGTCGAAAACGCATTGCTTCCCGAAACGAATGTCAGGTTGGACGTTGTATGCCCATAACGGATTTCGTGAACGGCAACCGTCCATTTTCCCTGACGCCAGATCCCTCCAAAAATCAGCTTGTTGGACGGGTTTTCCGTTGACATCAAACTGATCTGCTGGGCGTTCAGAACCGGAGCGCCTTCCCCGGTCCGCGCAATGTTTTTGACATTGGTATGATTGAAATTGACGGCTGCATCCCAGTCCACTTTTCCATAACGCCCGAAGTCCGAAGAATAACGTGCCGTAATATCAAGGCCGGTTGTCCGGGTACTGGCACCATTTGTAAAGTAGTTTGTACTGACCGCAGATTCATCGCCGGAAAAACCGGACGTATCCACGCCTGCTGCCGCATAAGCTTCTACCGCCCTAGCACCCGAAGCATAGCCTCCGTCAACGATCCGATGCTTGATATAAATTGTATAGCCGTCAACATTGATATGAAGACGGGGCAGCGGGTTCAGGATCATACCCGCACTGAAGTTGGTGGATGTTTCCGGTCTGAGGCCAGGCGAGCCCAAAGCGCGCGCAGCGGGTGAGTTGGCGGCAATCTGTCCGGTTGCATAGTTCGGACTGGAGATGAAAGCCGCAAAATTCTGTTCCGCAAGGGTCGGAGCACGAAAGCCGGTGCTGGCGGTACCGCGAAATCCAATGAAGCGGTTGATATCATATCGCGTGGAGATTTTTCCCGTCCGCGCATTTCCGACATCGTCATAGTGCTCAAACCGTCCGGCAAGATCTACCCGCCAGCGTTTGACGATCTGCGTCGAGAAATCAACATAGGCGGCTGCGACGTGCCTGGCTGCGTTAACGGCATCCTGAGGCGTTTCGCCCTGATATCCCTGCGCACCGCTCAGGTAATACGACAGCGGTTCTCCTGAGCCTATGGAATAGGTATCACGGCGATATTCACCACCAAAGGCGATATTCAAAGGGCTGTACAGAAACGGAAGATCTACGCCACGTCGAATATCGAGGTTGTTCGTCCATTGCTGGTTGGAATAACTGCCAAGATAGAAACGCGACGGGGAATATCCTGTCTCTTTATAAGCGTCCGCGTTCGCAGAATTATAATCCCCCAACGTATCGTGATCTCCACCGATCGTAGAACTCAGATCCCAGTCAAAACCGTAAAGTCTTTTTCCTCGAAACCCGAGCGTGAAGCCATAATCATTCTCAGGCATTGTTTCGACGGGTTCAAACCCGTTCGGATACATGCCCAAAAGCCCGTCAGCCGCAGTAGTGCTCGGAGCACGCAGAAAAGCCCATCGCTCGGCATCGCGGTGCGTGAATGTTCCAAAACCATAAAGCTCTATGGCATCCGTTAAATGATATCCGAAATTCGTTTCGATGGACTCACGCGTTACCTGAGGCTGGCCCGTTGCCAGATCGTTGTTTTTGCCCGTCCGGGGGTCAATCCCGGTTCTCTGTGTGCGGTCCTGATGCTTGAATTCCGCACTGAGGTTCAGGAAACCCCGATTGCCCAGCTTGAAGCCTGCATTCAGGTTTTCACCAGTCGTAAAACCATCTCCCGCAGCATAACCGCCATTGACAGCCTGAAGATGGATACCGTGATTGTTGGATTTCAGAATAACGTTGATCACGCCTGCGATGGCATCCGATCCATACTGCGCAGCCGCACCGTCCTGCAGGATCTCGATGTGATCGACGGCAGAAATCGGGATCATATCCAGATCGACAGGGGTCGTTCCCTGCTGTGACGAGGCATCTACCGCGATGGCGGCTGTCGTATGCCGTCTTTTGCCATTCACCAGCACCAGAGTCTGATCGGCATTCAATCCCCGCAGGCTCAGTGCATCAATGACCGATCCCTGATCCGAACCGTTGACCTCACGGCTGATGGAAGGAGAAAGCTGGACCAGCGCCTCCCGGATATCCGTCATGCCCGTTGCCCGAAGCTGGTTTCCCCCGATGATTGTAATGGGGCTGATGCTGCGGGCCGCCGTCTGAGAAGGGTCCCGGGTGCCTGTCACGATGACCTGCTCCGGTTCGTCAGCCACAGCCTGTTCTGTCCTGACGACAGGCACGGTTTTTTTGACAACAGTCTCTTTTCTGGACTGTTTTTTCACGCCGGAACTATCCTGAGCCGATGTGTTTTCGGCCGCAACGGCCCCCGAAAAGGTCCCGGAAAACGAAAGGCCAACAAGAAGTGGCGCCAGGACATAACCACTACGCATAAACGTTCTTTCAAGGAAATTTGTCTTTTGTTGATTATTTCATAGTGTTTTTTGAGTCAAACAACATATTGATGTGGATTTAATATATATCGCGTTTTATGGAGGACTATATGAGGACGCATGCCCCTGAAACCTGTCGCAAAACAGGTCCCAGAGGCAAAAATTCAGAGCCGAAAGTGGTTACGTGTATGACGCAGAACACTCTTTCTCTTCCGACCATCGACCTGTCCCTATGGCAGGACCATCAGACGCCAGACGAGTTTTTCCTTGAATCTCTGCGCAACGCTGCCCACGAATACGGTTTCTTCTACCTGAAAGGGCATGGGATTCCGGCGGATCTGAATGCTGCTCTCATGGCGCAGGCACAGGAATTTTTCTCTCTGCCGATGGAGCAGAAAGAACAAATTTCCATGGTGAATTCTCCACATTTCAGAGGGTATAATCACGCCGGCAGAGAAATCACACGCGGCAAGGCAGACTGGCGCGAGCAACTCGATATCGGTCCTGAAAGAGGCATTGTGGAAGATCTGCGGGGCAAACCGGCTTATCTGCGCCTACAGGGCCCCAACCAGTGGCCAGCAACACTTCCACAGCTCAAAACGACTGTTCTGTCATGGCAGGAGCAGGTTCTGGATGTTCTCAGGCGCCTGCTCGAAGCGCTTGCGCTCTCTCTGGGGCAGGCGGCAAATGCCTTTCATCCCGTCGTCAGCAAAACGCCTTACCAGCTTTTGAAACTCATCCATTATCCCGGCCAGCATGGCGGCGGAGAAAGGCAGGGCGTGGGCGCTCATAAAGACAGCGACCTCCTCTCGCTCATCCTTCAGGACAATGAAGGCGGGCTGGAAGTGGAACTGGCAAACGGTGAGTGGCTTCAGGCCCCCCCACAGCCGGAGACGTTCATCGTCAACATCGGCGAATTGCTGGAAGTCGCCACAAGCGGATATTTCAAAGCTGCGATCCATCGTGTCGTCAGCCCGAACTCAGGACGGGACAGGTTGTCCGCAGCCTTTTTCCTCGGCGCACAACTCGACGCCACGATGCCAGCCCTCCCGCTGCCGGACGCCTTGGCAAACTCCAGCGCCGGGATCACGCAGGATCCCGACAACCCCCTCTTTTCCCAGATCGGACAGAACACACTCAAAGGGCGGCTGCGCTCTCATCCCGATGTTGCGGCCCGACATCACAGTGATCTTTTCTCTGCCGTTCCCTCGAAAGTCCTGCACCATGCTTAATCGCCCTGTCAGCCAGACACAGCCCATATCCGGTATTTCTCTGGGGCGTCGCAGACTGCTCACGCTCCTCGCTGCCACATCTCTCATTGGAGCATCCGCAAAAGCACAGTCGAAGCCTGTACGGGTCGGGATCCTGTCCGGAGAAGACGAGGATATCTGGCGTATTGTTCAGGAAAATGCCCGCGCGACGGGCCTGACCATCGAAGTCGTCACCTTTTCCGAAGGCAATCCGATCAACGCGGCCCTTGCAGCAGGAGATCTGGACGCCAACGCATTTCAACACGGTCCTTACCTTCAGGCCCAGAATACCGCGCTGGGATCTCATATCGTGCCTGTTGGAAATACCTACTTCGCACCGATCGGCTTCTATTCGAAAAAATGGAAAACACTTTCCACAATCCCTGACGGTGCAACGATCGGTGTTCCCGCCGACCCTACGAACGAGGGACGTGCGCTTAAACTCCTGCAATCTCTTGGATTATTGAAGATTTCACCTGATGCGGGCGAGATGCCAACCGCACTCGATATCTCCGAAAATCCGAAAAACCTGACGATCAAGGAACTGGATGATCCTATTCTGGCACGGTCTCTGCCAGACCTTGATGCTGGCGTCGTAATTACGGAATGGGCCTACAAAGCCGGGATCGACCTCAAATCGGAGCGTCTGGCGCGTGAGAGTATGGACAACAATCCCTACATCAATTTTATCGCCGTAAACGCGCCCGACGCCCATGTCACCTGGGTTCAGCCACTGGTGAGCGCTTTTCAAAAACCCAATGTCCGCGCCAAGCTGCTTGAAGCCTATCATGGGGCCATCATTCCCGCGTGGACGTAATGTCCTTCATCCCGTCCTGACTTTAGATGCACACGCTGGCCGACCTGCCCCTTCATCTGACTGACGATAGAGAACCGTTGATCAGAGCTGCCGGACAAACAGCTCTGATCAACGGTTTCTTCACTCACGCCTCCTCTATTTCAGGCATCAAAGTTATGTGGCAGGACGACCAGATCCCGCACCATGACACCCTTTGAACGGGTCAGAATAAAAATCAGCGCTTCGGCAACTTCCTTGGCTTCCATTAAGGCCCCAGCCTTGATGTTGGCTTCAAGCCGTGCCTGATCCCAGTCTTTCAGCAAAGGCGTGACAACCGGGCCAGGCTGGATGGCTCCTACACGAATCCCATACTTCGCAACCTGACGGCGCACTGTGTGAACAAAGGCCTGCACAGCATGTTTCGAGGCGGTGTAGATGGGTTCAGCCATAATAGGGATTATGCCCGCAATTGAACTGGTCATGACGATATCGCCACTTTCCTGCTTCATCATCTGCGGCAGAACGGCGCGGACCGAGCGGAAGGCTGCATTAATGTTCAGGTGGAGCATGGGGTCCCAGCTGTCAGGATCACCTTCCCAGACATTGCCGCCCACATAAGCGCCAGCATTGGCGTGGAAAATATCAATCCTGCCCTGCTCCTGAACGATCTGTGCAATCGCAGCATCTACAGTTTTGTAGTCAAAAAGATCGACGATAATTGCACGAGCCTGGCTGCCGAGTTCTGCCGTTTTATCTTCGAGCGCTGTGGCGTCACGGTCCAGAAGATAGACCACTGCCCCCGCTTCGATGAGATAGCGGGCACATTCGAGACCGATGCCTGAAGCTGCCCCGGTGATGGCGGCAATTTTGCCCTGAAGAGACTGTGTCATATGCCCTATCCTGTGATGCTGTCTCAGCGTGCGGACGCCGTGCCGCGCTGACGACTGATGAAAATTGCGAGAAGGATGATGGCGCCTTTGATGACGTTCTGAACGTAAGGGGAGACTTCAAGCAGGTTCAGCCCGTTGTTCAGAACACCCAGCAACATGGCGCCAATCAGGGTTCCGATGATGGAACCACGGCCGCCGGAAATTGAGGTGCCACCCAGCACCACGGCTGCGATGGCATCGAGTTCAAAGCCGACGCCTGCGTTCGGCTGACCGCTCATGAGACGGGAGGAGAGAACAACACCAGCCAGAGCGGCGGTGAAGCCTCCGATCAGATAAACGATGATTTTATATTTACGGGAATCAATGCCGGAGAGGCGCACAGCCTCTTCATTGCCGCCTATGGCATAAATATAGCGACCGATCGGCATGCGCTGGAGCAACAGATAGGCCAGCGCATAGACCACGAGCATGATGAGAATGGGCGTCTGGATTCCCAAAACCTTCCCGCGCCCGATAAATGCAAACCAGTCCGGAAGGCCCGAGATGGGATAACCGTTGGTGTAGATCAACCCCAACCCACGGGCGATGCTCATTGATGCCAGAGTGACGATAATCGGCGGCATTCCGAGACGGGCGATGCAAACTCCGTTTCCTGCCCCGAAAAGCGCCCCGACACCCAGCCCGGCAAGAATGGCCAGCCCGGCGTTCAGGCCAGAAACCAACAGGCCAGCCGTGATGGTTCCCGCCAACGCCATGACCGCTCCTACGGAGAGGTCAATGCCGCCCGTAAGAATGGCAAAAGTCATACCCACAGAAATGATGGCGTTGATCGAGACCTGTCTGGCAACGTTTTCGAGATTGCCGAAGGACAGAAAGCGGCTGTTGAGCGCGATCATGCAGGCCACGACCACGAACAGCCCAACCGCCGGGAGAAACGCCGTTGACCGTGCGAATTTCGATGCTCTGTAGCGCTCAAGCAGAGAGTGCATCGACTGCGAACTTTTTAACGCTTGCTGTTGCATGACGCATTACCTCTTCCGAACTGATGGCATCCCCCTCCAGAACCGTCGTAATGACGCCATGGCTGAAAACGGCCACGCGGTCACACATGCCGACAATCTCCGGAAGCTCGGATGAGATCATGATGATGGCGTATCCCTCTGCCGTGAGGTTCCGCATGAGTGTATAGATTTCCGCCTTGGCCCCGACATCGATGCCACGCGTGGGTTCATCGAAGATCAGGATTCTGCTCCGGCGGTTCAGCCAGCGCGCGATTACAACCTTCTGCTGATTGCCACCACTAAGGCTCACCACAGTTGTCTCGTCCGAAGGCGCTTTGATGCGGACGGCAGACATCAGTTCCTGTGTCTTGCGCTTCTCCCGCGCAGTGTCGATCGTGCCGATTGGGCGGGTATATTGCGCCAGGTTATTGATAGAGATGTTGTCCCGGATGCTGAAGCCGAGGATCAGACCCTCGGTTTTTCGGCTTTCGGGCAGAATTCCGATACCGTGACGCAGAGCCTGTGCAGGATTCCCCATGGACACTTCCCTGCCCTCAATCCGCACCGTTTTTCCGGGACATGGCAGTGCGCCGATCAACGCCAGAGCCGTCTCCGTTCGGCCCGAACCGACGAGCCCGGCAAAACCGAGGATTTCACCTTCTCGCAGATAGAAACTGTTGGGGTGTCCGTTACTGACGAAGCGGATATTTTCAGCTTCCAGAATTCGCTCGGCAATATGCAGTGCGGGCTTGGGCGGAAACGTATTTTCAATTTTCCGACCGACCATCCGCTCAACCAGATGATCCATCGTGCACTCGGACGTTTTCAAAACACCCACACGCGCACCATCGCGCAGCACCGTAATGCGGTCGCAGATTTCAAAAATCTCTTCGAGATGATGCGACACGAAGAAAATGCCGATACCCTGATCCCGAAGCTGCCGCATGACGTTGAAGAGCAGCTCGGCTTCTGTCGGCGTCAGGGTCGCGGTTGGTTCGTCGAGGATGAGAACCTGTACATCCAGTGACAGAGCTTTCGCGATTTCCACAAACTGCTGTTCAGCCACGCTGAGACGCGCGACGGGAACGTCAAACCGTGTTCTGACCCCGAGCCGTTCGAAAATTCCCTGCGCGATGCGTGTCATTTCGTTTTTGCGGGAAAATCCGAGGGCGTTCCGCATTTCGCGTCCGAGGAAAATATTATCCACGGCATCAAGTTCAGGAATCAGGCTGAATTCCTGAAAAACAATCCCGATGCCTGCGCTGATGGCATCCTTGTAGCTGGAGAAATGGCATTCTTTTCCGTTGAGAAAGATTTGCCCTTCATCCTGAGACTGAATCCCGCCCATAATCTTGATGATCGTGGACTTTCCAGCGCCGTTCTCCCCCAGAAGAGCATGGATTTCTCCCTGCTCAAGACTGAGGCTGACATTCCGCAATGCCCGGACTCCCGGAAAGCTCTTGGAGATCCCTTCAAGGGCCAGAAGAGGCTCTGACGATATCTGACTGGTCTGTGTCATGATGTTCTCTCCGGAATCCAGCACGTCCCTGGAATTTACCAGCTGAACGTTTTAGCTTTCGTCGCGTCGATCAGTTCGACATCGACGGGCAGAACCTTCGGCACTTCCGCACCCCATTTCTTTGCGAGCGCGAGCGCGAGTGCCAGACGAATTTCCTGCCGGGGGAACTGCGCCGCCGTGGCAATGAAATGGGAACCGGGCTTGCTGATGGCCTTCATGGCTTCCGGATTGCCATCAACGCTAACCAGCTTCACGTCCGATCCATTGGATTCGATGGCCGACAGCACGCCGAGGGACCCATTGTCATTGACGCTGAAAATTCCCTTCAGATCCGGGTTGGCCTGAAGCATGTTCTCCGCCACCGTCAGGGCCTGATCACGCTCCTGCTTGCCGTTCTGGACACTGATAATCTTGATGTCAGAATGCTTGGCAATAGCGTCCCTGCAGCCTTTGACACGCTCCAGAATTGGCACGACCGGAATGCCGTCAATAATGCCGATATTGCCGGTCTTGATCGTCATGGCGAGATACTCGCAGGCCTTGAAGCCAGCATCGTAATTCTTGGAACCGACGAACGCATCCAACGGACCGCCAGCCTGAGCATCCACCGAAACAATCGGGATCTTCTTGTCATGAACGGTCTTTACGACGGACGTAACGCCCACGGTATCGGTTGGGTTAATGATGATGATCTGTGCGCCCTGCTGGATCATGTCCTCAATGTCACTCACCTGCTTGGACACGTCATGATGCGCATCACTGATGATGACGTTGGCGCCGATTGTGGCAGCGGCCTCCTGCAATGCGTCCTTCATGGTGACGAAGTACGGGTTGTTCATTTCCTGAAAAGAAACACCAATTTTCAACGGCGTTCCGGCTGCGGCAGCCGGCTGTGACAGGGTTGTCCCGCCAAGAGTGAGAGACAGAATGGTCAGCGGAAGCGTCTTGATCTTCATGTTACACCTGTTGATCTACCTGCCCGGTGCTGGCCATTTCCTGCACAGGGCCTTGTCAAAGCCGTAAAGTTATCTGTCTCTATTTGAGAACGCGGCGACCTAAAGGGCCGTGTATCCGCCATCGACAAATATTTCCTGTCCGTTGACCATGTTCGATGCATCGGAGGCGAGATACAGAACTGTATCCGCGACATCTTCCGGTGTTGCGACACGACCAGCGGGGATTTTTTCCAGCAGCTTTTCCAGCTTGTTGCCGACGCTCCAGACACGTTCGCCCATGGGCGTCCAGACGACTGTGGGGCAGATGGCATTGGCCTGGATGTTGTGAGCGGCCCACTCCGCCGTCATGACCTTGGTAAGACCATTCAAGCCGGCTTTTGAGGCGACGTAAGCACCATGGTCGATCAGCGCGACAGAACTGGCTTGGGAACTGATGTTGATGATCTTCCCACGTTTGCGTTCGATCATGCCTGGCGCAAACGCACGGGCGAGAAGCCAGGGTGCACGCAGATTGATGGCCTGCACGGTGTCCCACTCCTCGACGGTCTGGTCCACCAGAGGGCGGGGAAAACTGACGCCAGCATTGTTGACGACAATATCCACACCACCCCATGCAGCCCTCACCGTCTGGACTACGGTATCAGGGGCAATCGGATCCCCAAGATCCGCAACAACCGTAAGGCAGCGACGACCATGCCCTTCCACGATCCGGCGTGTTTGAGCCATATCAGCTTCAGAGCGTGCAACGGCGATAATATCGGCCCCGGCAGCACTCAGAACCTCGCAGATCGTGACGCCAAGCCCGCGGGACGCACCCGTGACAAGCGCTTTGCGCCCATCGAGGGAAAATCGTTGTGGAAGTGTTGGCATAGTCTGTTTTCCCCTGTCGATCAGTTCAAAAAATCTGCGGCGTCTGTCGGCGAAAAAGCCGTCATTTCACGGGAATGGCGACGGTATTCGCGTGGAGTGCAGCCCCGCAGACGCAGGAAAATACGGTTGAAATTGGAAAGGTTGTTAAAGCCGGAAGCCGCACCGATTTCGGTGATCGAAAGCCTGGAACTGGCCAGCAGATGGCACGCATGACACACCCGCAACCGATGCAGGAAAGACATAAACGTATCTCCTGTTGCGGCCCGGAACTGGCGCGAGAATGTTGAGGCACAAAGTCCCAGATTCTGTGCCAGATGGTCATGGCGAATTTCGGACGGGTCCATGGCCATGAGGGATGTGATGACGCTGCTCATGCGCTGCATTTCCGGACTATCGAGCCCCTTGCTCTCACCTTTGAGCGACAGTGTTCTGAAAGGTGCAGACGTCAATGTGACGAGAAGATCCAGACAGGCAGCCAACCTCCCAGCGCCTTGGAAAGTGCCAATCGCCTCAAGCTTCTCTCCCAGACCAAGTGCTTCTGGGCCAGTGAACTCGACACCAAGAGTGGATGCCTGAAGCAGATTTCTCAGTCCACCCAGTTCCGGGCAAAGCGTCATCAGAGAGTCGATCCATTTAGCGCTAAACTGAAGGACGACATCGCGTCCTGTGAGCACTTCACCCGGCTTTAAAGGACTGAACCACCCATGCGGCAGATCCGGCCCGACCAGAACAAGCTGGCGTGGTCCGAAACTCCCGATATGGTCTCCGATGATCGCACGACCTTCGCTCTGTGTGATCAGGTGCAGTTCGTATTCCGGATGATGGTTCCAACGGGCCAGCGGGCCGGGATAGTCATGCTGATGCCAGCGAAAACTGGTGTTAGGGTCCGCATGGATCATCTCGTAAACAGGACGCGTATTTCCTTCACTGACCGGCGGTTTTATTGTCAGGGAGCTGATCGTTCCAAGCGCTGATACACGGCTGGAAATCGGAGCCAACGGCCTCTGTCTGGATATTTTCTGTGTTACGGACATGATGGCACCGCTTCTCAGAGAGCAATCTGGAGTTTGACGTCGCTTGGTCGAGCCTCGGCAGCCCGCTCAAACGCGGCAATCCCCTGATCGAAAGGGAATGTTTCCGACACAAGCGGTTTGAGATTGATCTTTCCCGCACTGATGAGCCGAATGGCACGCTCATAAACATTCGCGTAGCGGAACACCGTTTCCATACGGATTTCCTTGGCCTGCGCCGCTACGATGTCGAACGGAACCTTCTGCAGAGGCATACCGACGAAAACAATACTTCCGCCAGGCCGCACACATGCCAGAGCATCGTCATAAGCGCCGGCAAACCCGCTCGCTTCGAAAACAACATCCACGCCCCAGTCAGATCCACAGATGGCATCCACAACATCACGCGACTTTTCGTCACGAACGTTGATGGGCCTGATACCGTCATACTGTCCGGCAATAGCAAGCTTGGCGGGTGCCAGATCCGTGACGAAAACCTGCCCCGCCCCGGAGGCAAGTGCGGCCAATGCGGTCATGATCCCGATAGGGCCACACCCGGTCACAAGACAGATATCACCAGGCTTGATGGCAGCCTTGACCGAAGCCTGTACGCCAACTGCAAGCGGTTCGATCATCGCACCTTCAGCGAAGCTCACATTGTCCGGCAGTTTGAAGGTGAAGGCGGCTGGATGCACGACGGAATGCGTCAGACAGCCGTGAACGGGCGGCGTCGCCCAGAAGCGGACGGCGGGATCTACGTTGTACTGACCCATCAGCGTTGCGCGGGACTGTGGGTCTGGAATGCCGGGCTCCATGCATACCCGGTCACCAACTTTCAGCGATCTGACATGGCTTCCGACTTCCGTTATCGTCCCAGAAGCCTCATGTCCCAGCACCATGGGTTCACGAACAACGAAGGGTCCGATGGCGCCATGTGTATAGTAATGCACATCGCTGCCGCAGATACCGACCGTATGAATGGCAATCCGGACGTCATTTGCGCCAAGTTCCGATGGAAGGTGAATCTCGCGCAGGGAGAGTTCACCTTTCTTTTCGAGCACCAGTGCCTGAGCCATACCCAACCGTCTCCTGCCACACATTCCAACATCAAATGTGATTAAGAGCAGGGATTATATGTTATATATAACAACGTATAGGGTATTTTTTCTTAAAAAGTGATACTTTTTTGATTGGTATAATTGCGGAGGTTAGATCCCCCATCACCAAAACTTTTTATAAAATATTGATATAACTATATTTTATTGAAAATTTTCTATGAAAATCAGGGAATATGCCTCTCTGTAGATTGGAATTTTTCATGTTATAGGTAACAGAAATATGAGGTCTGGGATGCTCCAAAAGCTCCCGATAAAAGGCTCAATCAGTGGCTTGCTCAGTGCCGCATTGAGCATTTCATAAATGACCCGATATTCACATACACAGCATAAAGACTGTGCGACGCAGCCATAAAAAGGCGGTTACGGCGCTGGCCGCCAAAACACAGATTGGCACACCGCTCGGGCAGCGGAAGAAAAGCCCGGGCTTCGCCGTTCTTTCCAAAGACCTTGACGCCATTTCCCTCAGATCCGCCCCACCCACACCAGAGATTTCCAGCGTCATCGCAGCGTAGGCCATCACCCATCCCCTGCGCAGCATCGATCAGAATATGACGATCAGTCACCCGATCCCTGCTCTCATTCAACTGACACGCCCAGATCAGATTTGGAGAAGCCCCGGTATCGATCACATAGAGAATGCTGCCATCGGGAGAAAATGCCAGCCCGTTGGGGTTGAGAAATCCATCGTCAATGAGCTGAATCTCTCCCCTTGGCCCGACCCGGTAAAGGGATGTTGGCAGTTCCTGCTCGCCCCGCCCTCCCCCTTCATAGGCGGATTTGAGCCCATAATCCGGGTCGGTGAACCAGATGGCACCATCTGCGGCGACCACCACATCATTCGGAGAATTAAGCTGGCACCCGCTGAATCTGTCAGCAATGACGGTCATCGTGCCGTCATGCTCTGTCCGCGTGACGCGTCGGGTCTCATGCTCGCAGGTAATCAGCCGCCCCACAAGATCGCGGGTATTGCCATTGGCAAAGCCGGAGGGGCCACGAAACACCGAAACCTGACCGGTCTCTTCCGTCCAGCGCAGGATACGGTTGTTGGGAATATCGCTCCACAGCAGGAAGCGCCCGTCTCCAAACCAGACAGGCCCCTCCCCCCAGGCCATTCCCGTTGCAAGACGTTCCGTATCAGAGTTCGGCAAAAAGCAATCGAACGTCGGATCGTACAGAACAGGCGCATAGTCCACGCGCGAGAGATAATCTTTCTGAGCGGGAACCGCCCCCGAAAACAGTGAGGAATTCATCCGACCACGCGCTCCTCTTCGCCTTCCATCTTTGCGCCAGGAAGAACCGCAGGCCGATAGGCCACAATACCCGCGACCAGAACCGTACCAACCAGAACACTTCCAATAATAGCGGCGGGCAACCCGTAGATCACACCCAGCATTGGCACCAGAAAGCCTGCCACACCCTGCCCCAAAGCCGCGACTGCGTAGCTTGTGCCCATCCCGAGCGACCGCGTCTCGGAGGGGAAGCGCTGTGACAGATAATGCGGAATAAGAGCAAAAATGCTGTTTCCAAACATGCCGACGCCAAACGCTCCAGCCAGCATGACCGTCATGTTATGTGCCGAAATAAACGGCCAGATCCCGAGCGTCGTCAGAGCGAAATACAGCATGAACACCATTCGGTCTCCCAAGCGGGATGCCAGAACTCCGCATAGCGGTTTCCCCAGCAGGGAGCCGATGCAATACGCCGCGATGAACGGAAAAACATCAGCCGGAGACATATGACGGTCTGAGCGCAGGAATGTCGGATAAAAGCTGTACATCGCAGCATTCTGGAACTGAACAAAGGCCATGAAAATCAGAGCCTGAAGCGCTGCTCCATCAAGGCGGAAACCAAACTTCCGCCGCTGGACCTGTTGCTTCGGCATGGACTGAAGCTTGAGCCAGACCGGGCTTTCCGGCACGCCCCGACGAATGAAAATCGCCAGAAGTGCGGGTACGACCCCGATCAGGAACAGCGCCCTCCATCCCCAGATCGGGAGAATAATGGCCTGCGCCGCAGCAGCGGCGAAGAAGCCGCATTCATATCCCGACATCATCAACGACGACGCCAGAGAACGCGCACGCGGCGGCACACTTTCCATGAGAAGGGCTGCAGAAGCGGTCCATTCGCCGCCAAAACCGATCCCGAACATGAACTGGACCACCAGCATGGCCAGATACGTCCATGTCATGGCCGTTGCGCCGGAAAATACCGCAAACCAGATCACACCGATCATAAAGGTCAGCTTGCGACCATACCGGTCCGACAGCCAGCCCCAGCCGGTATTACCCACCACACGCCCGACACTCTGGGCTGTAATGATAATTCCCATGGCCGTCAGGCTGACACCCAGATCCTTTCCGATATCCGGCAGGCAGAGCAAAAGCGCCACCTGATCGAAGGCATCAAGAAACCAGCCCAGAAACGCCGCCAGCGTGACCCGCCAGTATGGACGCAGAAGCTGGAACGCACTCACGTTCTGGTCGGACGCCGAAACGGATTGGGACAGAATGTGCTCATGAGACACGATATTGGTCCTCTTTCGAAACATGCCGGCCTGTCGGCCGCACATTCTGTGTGTTCAAAAAAACGAAAAAAGCAGATGCGAACAGGCTCAGGTCCAGCCGCCATCCACAACAAATTTCTGCCCCGTGCACATCCGGCTGTCATCGGCGGCCAGAAACAGCGCCAGACTGGCAACATCCTCTGGCTGTATCCGGTCAGAAATGCACTGGTTGCGGTCAATCGCCGCTTCCCCTTCGGCATCCAGCCAGAGCGCCTTCTGCTTGTCCGTCATGACCCATCCCGGCACCAGAGCATTGACGCGGATACGCGACGGCCCCAGTTCACGCGCCAGCGCGTTGACCAGTCCATGCACAGCGGCCTTGCAGGTCGCATAGATGGGATATCCTGCGTTCTTCTGCATCCAGCCCGTTGAGCCGAAGCAGATGATTGACCCCCGGCTCTTCTGCACCATGACGGGTGCGACTGTCTGGGCCGCAAAGAACTGCGACTTGATGTTGATATCCGTCAGGCGCTGCCACAGGACTTCGTCCGCTTCTTCCAGCGTGTGTCGACGGTCGTTCGCAGCATTGGCAATCAGAACATCGACCGTTCCAACATACTCCTGCGCTTCCGCAAAAGCTGATCTTGACCGCTCAACATTCGTAACATCGCATGGCACAAAAACGGGAGGAAACGGCGCACCTGCCAGTTCCACAGCCAGTGCTTTACCAGCGGTTTCATCGATATCGAAAAAAGCGACCTTTGCGCCCTGCCGGACAAATGCCCTGACCATGACCGCTCCGATCCCGGTCGCACCGCCCGTAATCAGGACGGCACGGTCGCGCAGACTGGGATAGATCGCCAGATTGTCTGTGAATGTCATGACAGCCGCATCCTGCGTCATGATTTTACCACTCTGCCACAGAGCCGTCGGCATGGCGCCAGACAGGATTTCTCCAGCGATGTCCTTCAGCAGCTTTGGCCTTCACATACTCCTCGTTGATTTCAATCCCCAGACCGGGGCCATCAGGAATGGCGACATGTCCATCCACATACGAGAACACTGAAGGATCGACGATATAATCCAGCAGGTCATTGCTCTTGTTGTAATGAATACCGAGGCTCTGTTCCTGAATGAACGCGTTATAGCTAATGGCATCTAGCTGAAGATTGGCTGCCAGAGCGATCGGCCCGAGCGGACAATGCAAAGCGACAGCCACGTCATAAGCCTCTGCCATGGCAGCGATTTTCCGCGTTTCCGTAATGCCCCCGGAATGAGAGGGATCAGGCTGGATGATATCGACGCAGCCCTGCTCCAGAATGCGCTTAAAATCCCAGCGCGAAAACAGACGCTCACCTAGCGCAATGGGTATGGACGTCTGGGCGGCAATTTCCGGTAGAGCCTCGAAATTCTCGCTCAGAACAGGCTCTTCAATGAACATCAGGTCGAAGGGCTGAAGTTCCCGTGCCAGGACCTTGGCCATCGGCTTATGCACACGCCCGTGGAAATCCACACCAATCCCGACATACGGCCCGACCGCCTCACGAATGGCCGCGACCCGGGCAATCGCTTCATCCACTTTCTGATGGCTGTCGATGAACTGGAGCTCTTCCGTGCCATTCATTTTCACAGCCGTAAAACCGCGATCCACAACCTCTTTGGCAGCGCGTGCGGTATCAGCCGGACGGTCTCCGCCAATCCATGAGTAGACACGAATGCGGTCACGACACTTTCCGCCCAGAAGCTGCCAGACCGGCATATTGAACGCCCGCCCCTTCAGATCCCAGAGCGCCTGATCAATCCCGGCAATGGCGCTCATATGGATCGCGCCACCCCGATAGAAGCCCGCACGATACATGACATTCCAGTGGTCTTCGATCAGGAACGGGTCTTTCCCAATAAGGTAATCGGACAGTTCCTCGACCATGGCCGCCACAGTCGCAGCCCGGCCTTCGACGACGGGTTCGCCCCAGCCAAAGATGCCTTCATCCGTCTCGATTTTCAGAAACAGCCAGCGCGGCGGAACCATATAGGTCTTGAGTGCCGTAATCTTCATGGTGATGTCCTGTCGTGAATTCGGAAATGATGGATTCAGTGGTTGGACGATGCGGGAAGCGCATCGATGAAGGCTCGGGCATTGGCCGCGATTGTGTCCGCGCTGTCGCCCTTGCGATACAGGGCCGATCCCAGCCCAAATCCGGCCGCACCGACGCTGAAATATTCCTGCATCGTCTCAGGCCGGATGCCACCGACAGGAATAAAGGCCGTACCTGCGGGGAACACGCTTTTCCATGCGGCAAGAACATGCGGGCCAAGCTGTTCGGCAGGAAACATTTTCAGCGCATCTGCCCCTGCAGCCAGAGCCGCAAATCCCTCCGTAGGCGTGCAAACTCCCGGCGTGCAGATCAGGCCATGAGCCTTGGCTTCCCGAATAACGGCGACGTCTGCATGTGGCATGACAATCAGTTTGCCATTGTGACGCGCCACATCTCGCACCGCTTCCGGAGATGTGACGGTCCCGGCGCCAATCAAAGCCCGATCGCCAAATGTCTCCTGAAGCAGCGCAATGCTGCGGAAAGGATCAGGCGAGTTAAGCGGGACTTCAATAATGGTGAAGCCCGCATCCACCAGAGCCTGTCCTGCCCCAAGCGCCTCCTCCGGACGGAGCCCGCGAAGGATGGCGATCAGGGGACAGCGCTTCAAAGCATGAGTGAACATATTCATGCACCTACTCCTGAAAATGGCTGGGATCTGGCTCCACCCGGAACCAGTCCTGCCAGATGAGCAATTTTCATCAATCCCGCTGGCGCTGTATTCCCGAGGACCTCGGGTTCAGGCTGACCCAGCAGACGAAAAGCCCTGAGATACCGCGCGCAGAGAGCATCATCGCCGACCAGAACGGTTCTGTGCGACGCCCCTCTCTTGAGACGGGGGCCGGCATAGACCTCGTTCCCGATCAGCAGGCCCGACAGATAATCGGGCACGGCAGCAGGCGAGAGCCGCCCGGCCAAAACGCGGCTCCGTGCAGAAAACAGCAGGGATGAAACACTGTCTTCAGACGCCCCGGTTCGGACACCGTCTTCGAAAGCCATGATGGATTCAGCATCAGACGGCCTTTCTGGAGCGCTAAACCTTCCGAGGATGCTGTGTGCCTTCAGCACAGCGTAGAGTTCGCCCGTCATGAACGTTCGAAACCCGACGATCCGCCCCTGATGGATCTGTGCCCATTTCGAATGGGTGCCGGGAAGAACGATCGTCACGTCATCAGCCAGATCAGAACGAAGGGCGAGAACACCCAGAATCTGCGTTTCCTCGCCGCGCATGACGTCGGGAACTACCCCATCATCCCGAATACCCGGAATGATCGAAAGCACCCCCTGCCCTGTCTGAACCGGCTTGAGGGACGTCGCCAGTGCATCAGGAGAAACAGGACAGGAAAGATAGGGCGCTTCCGCCCATCCATTCGCACTTCCAACCATCCCGCAGGCGATTGCCGGGGGCAGAACGGGAAGACTCCATAAACCCAGAAGGGTTTGAAGAACCGCGGAAAATCCGCCTTCCGGCAGATTCAGAATTCCGTGTTTGCTTTGATACTCCTGCAGGATCTGACCGCTCTCCGTCATCAGCCAGGCCCGGAGAGAAGACGTGCCCCAGTCCAGCGCAAGGAGGGCCGGAAGTCCGGCGAAAGGCCCACTCATATGACGCCACCCTTCCAGCCAAGATGACGGGAAACCGTCTCGGCAGCTTTTTGCACCACCGGAACCAGCTCCGCCATCCGTTTGAGGGGAAGATAGGGCGTTGCACTGGCCACACTGATGGCCGCGACGATATCCCCTGTGACATCACGAACAGGCACAGCAACACAGTTGATGCCCAGTTCATTATCCTCAAGGTCAAAGACACAGCGGTTCGCACGGTAATGCCGCATCCGATCCAGCCAGCTTTTGAACTGAAGCGGATCAGCGCCGGAAACATCGTACAAATGCCTCCACGATGCCTCATCATCATCCATGATAAGGGCGCGACCAACTCCTGTGAGCGCCAAAGGCATGCTCTGCCCGACGCGGGAGCGCATTTCCAACCCTCTCTGCCCGTCAACCTTATCGAGATACAGAACACGGTCTCCCATCCTGATCCCGAGATGGACCGTATCCTGTGTTGCAGCTCCGAGAGATTGAAGAACGGGACGCGCCAGAACCAGAACTGGATGTTCCTGCCGGGCCAGTGCGCCCAGTTCAGCCACTTTAGGTCCAAGCTGATAAGCGCCCGAATGATCCTGAGAAAGCCAGTGCATCTGAACGAGCGCTGACGCCAGCCGATGTGTCGTGCTGCGCGTACACCCCAGGCGATCAACCAGCGCATTCAGCGTATCGCATCCTTCACCGACAGCGCGTAGCAGGGACAGGCCCCGGCCCAAGGCCTGAGTACCTTCAGGCCACTCTGACGCTCCGTCAGGAGACATATCCACTCTGCTGCTGTTGCTATCGGATCTGGTCATACTTTCGCATATACATCCCATAATATGGGATTGAAACCACATATCGGACGATTCGAAACATTTTTATGTGATATTAGATGATTGTGTAACGACACTACATCCCAAGTGATATCTTGCCACCTTGTCCGCACGGCAAGGCCTCAGACACGAAACGCTCAATAAGAAGGCAGACATTGCGCGCCAGAGGGGTTTTCTTCCCATGACTGGCCATCCCGATTTCCGAAAACGTCTCTCCCAAATCCAATGGAATTCGGACAATTTCAGACGGCGCGGTGTAAGTGGCATTGGCAGGAACAATCGCAACGCCGAGCCCTGCCAGAGATGCCAGATGAATGGCTGTTGTGAACTCATGAAAATATTTGATTTCAAGCGGAACCAGACCGTTCTGATAAAAACTGCTGAGCAAAGCGTCATGAAAACCCGGTGCATTTTCGCGCTCCAGCATCAGAAGCGTTTCCGAACTCAGGTCGGACGCAATCAATGAGGCACGCTTTGCCAAGGGATGGTAAGCAGGCAAAACAGCAAAAAACTGCTCTTTCCCAATGGAGCAAATATCAACCTCCAGATGCTGAAGAGGCAGACGTACAAATCCAATATCCAGTCGATGTTCTGCAATCGCCTCAATCTGACGGACCGAATTCATTTCCATCAGATCAAACTGGATAAAGGGGTACCGCTCCGCAAAATGTCGGAAAAGCGTTCCACCAAACATGGGAATAATGGAGGAGACAAAGCCAAGACGGATACTTCCAACAGTCCCGGCAGAAATATGTTTGGTTGATTTCTGTGCTTCATCAAGGATCGAGAGAATACGCCGGGCCTCTGTCAAAAAATTCTGCCCGGCGAGAGTCATAAAAACGTGATTTCGTGACCGATCTACAAGCTGGACACCGATTTCTTCTTCCAGATGTTTGATATGACCACTCAAAGCGGGCTGGACAATGTTCAGCCTTGCCGCTGCACGGCCAAAATGCAGCGTTTCGCCGAGTGTCGAGAATGAACGGAGATGTTTGAGTTCCATGATATGAGTTCCTGATCATGCCCTGTGATCAGTTTCATCGTGAAATAGAATTGGAAGTTTGCCTCGGAACCGGAAAGAACTTCGTGATCACCCGCTCGGTGGAGTAGGAAAACGTGTGACGAGGTCTCTCATGCCCATTGATCTTTCCAGAACACGTCCGTCCGGTCGCTGGTTGCGCATCATGCCGATCGTGTTCGTAACCTACAGCCTTGCTTACCTTGATCGCACAAATTACGGTTTCGGGGCGGCAGCAGGCCTTAACGAGGCTTTGCAGATTTCGCCCAATCGTGCGGCCTGGCTCGCATCGCTTTTCTTCCTGGGATATTTTTCATTTCAGGTTCCCGCTGCGGCTTATGCGCGCCGGCATAGCCCAACAAGAATGATCTTTTTCTGTATTCTGGGTTGGGGCGTTCTGGCGTCTCTGACCGGATTAATCAATAATTTCTGGTTGTTGGCTCTGGATCGCTTTCTTCTGGGTAGTATGGAAAGCCTGATCATTCCAGCAATGCTGATTCTGCTTACGGAATGGTTCACCCGCAGTGAACGCTCTCGTGCGAACACTTATCTTATTCTTGGAAACCCGGTGACCGTCCTGTGGATGTCCGCGATCACCGGATATCTCATTTCGCAATATGGGTGGAGAAACGTCTTCATCATTGAAGGAATTCCTTCCGTTCTCTGGGCATTTGTCTGGATCCTGACGATGTCTGACCATCCAGCACAGGCAAAATGGCTGACAGTTGAAGAGCGCGAAGCTCTTGCGCAACAACTCGCCATTGAACAGCGCGAAATTCCGGAGCGTCACGCAAGCATATGGTCGGTCCTCACAGACGGACGTGTGCTTAACTTGAGCGCTCAACTTCTTTTATGGAGCGTGACTGCTTATGGTTTCATCATGTGGTTGCCCGATATTATCCATAGTGGCGGCTCAAGCATGGGAAATACCGGACTGCTGGCAGCCGGACCCTATGCAGCCTCCGTAGTTCTGATGATCGTCGTCTCGTATATTTCAGATCACTATCAGATCCGCAAAAATATTGTCTGGCCGCTTCTGGTTGTTTCGGCGCTGTGCTTCTTCGGCAGCTATTGGCTGGCCGAATACAGTTTCACCCTTGCCTATCTCTGCATGGTTCTTGGATGCGCCACGATGCAGGCGCCACTTGGGCCGTTTTTTGCCATCGCTCCGGATATTCTCCCCCGCGAAGCCGCCGGGATTGCGATGGGCGTCATCAACAGCGCAGGTGCGTTGGGCGGCTTTCTCGGTTCCTGGATCATCGGATACATTCAGGCGCGAACCCATAGCGTCAGCCTCAGCTTCGCTTTCATGTCTGCATTCATTCTGGCGGCAGCCATTTTAATGGCTTTTTTCAAAAGCCATCCCACCCAGAAAAATCAACGGTCTCCCGAGCTCTCCGGAGCGCACCCGGGTGTTTCCGCTACCTGAATCTGATTATTTCGTCCTCTTTGTAAGGAAAAGACAATGCTGCTCAGACGCTCACAGATTAATTCGAGCATCGATCTGGCAATCGATACCTTTCGCAAACATAGCATCAGCCTCCCTGACTTTGCCTACTGGTCTGCAAAGGACTGGGCCACAAAGGGCCATGAAGCGAATGAGATCCGTGACTGCATGCTGGGATGGGATGTAACGGATTTTGGACAGGGTGACTTTACCCGGATCGGCCGTACCCTGTTCACTCTTAGAAATGGTTCGCTTCGCCGTCCGGGTTACACGAAGAGTTATGCTGAAAAACTGATCCTCGACCCAGAAGGACAACGCTCGCCCGCACATTTTCATCGTACGAAAATGGAAGACATCATCAATCGTGCAGGCGGCGTTATTTTAGTGCAGCTCACAAAAGCAGGCGCAGACAACAAGCCTGCGCAGGAAAGTTTCCCCATCCATGTTGACGGTATTGTCCGTCAGCTCAATCCGGGTGACCTCGTCCGGCTCGAGCCGGGACAGAGCGTCTGTATTCCTCCCCGGACAATCCATCAGTTCTGGGGCGAAGATGGAAGTGGTCTCACGGTCAGCGGTGAGGTTTCGTCTCTCTGTGACGACCATGAAGACAATTTCTTTCTTGAGCCCTCGGCGCGTTTTCCAGAAATAGATGAAGACGAGGAACGGCGTTACTTTCTCTGCAACGAATATCCTGACATTTCCTGAAATATATCACAGGAGAAACGAAGATTTCTTTTCTCCTGTTCTTCAAGATTGACGATGCAGCGTTTGGCCTAACGCCTGTACTCAGGCGGAAATAGTATCAAGATCGTCTTTCAGCGCTTGTGGGTCCAACATTCCTTGCCGACCGATAAAGACAAGCCGGGTATCTGGATCAGACAGAGCTTTCTCGGGCGCTAATCCAATGGTAATTCGCGCTCCCGTCATCTGCAAAAGCAACGCACGCTGCGGAGCTGTAGCGAGATACAGGATCCCTTTCGCCCGAAGCAAAACCGCAGCATGGCGGTCAATTACAGTGCGGAAGCCTGTCAGGTTCACCGGAGAGTTTCGCCGCCATGCAAGACTGATGAAGTCGTCATTCACGTCATCCTCAGCCCGGAAAAAAGATTTTTCTGTTTTCCCTTCGAGAGGACGAAAAAGAGCCTCATGAGTCAGGAGACTGTCCGCACAAGACAGAACGGGTGCCCCGCCATGAAGCGCCTGAAGTTTTGCTTCTGCTTCCTGAATAGCATCCTTCCCAAGGTTGTCCGTATGGGACAGGACGGTCATGTCCGAAGAAAGGATCTGCTCTTTCCACAAAAGATCTCTTGTGATCCCGCTTTGCGCAATCACATCAAGTGCATTGACGACACAGATCACGCCTTCCAGAGCCGCATACTGCCACAAAATAGGATCTGCCAGCGCCCTGCGCATTTCCTGAAGCTTCGAAACCCCACTGCATTCGATAAAAATCGCCTCAGGCACGGGCCTGCGAGACAGAAGCATCTTCAGCGTGGAGAACAGATCCGACTGCACAGAGCAGCAGATGCAGCCGTTCTTCAGCGTCAGAACATCGCTATCCCGCCGCTCCACCAGTAATCCGTCAATATCAATCGCCCCAAAATCATTGACCAGAATGGCCAGACGACGACGTTTCTGCGTTTTGAGCAGCCGATTGAGCAGAGTAGTTTTCCCCGCACCCAGAAAACCTCCGACCACATATATCGGGACTGCCGCAGCCTGTTCCAGACCAGAGCCCTGCCTCATAGTACCCCGACATGCTTACGAACCGGCTGCCCCGGAAAAGCGTCCCGGTTGAGTTCGCCCTCCGAAATCACGCTCTGACCATTGACCAGCAGATGATTTACGCCTTCCGAAGGGCGATTCATGGCTGCGAAATCTGCACGATCCGTTATCGTCCTGAGGTCAAAAACGACAATATCGGCATCACATCCTTCCTGTAAACGCCCCTTCCGCGCCATTTGCGGGCAGACCGTCTCCAGAATCCGTGCTGGCCCAAGCGAACAGCGACGCATGGCTTCACAGAGTGAAACCTTGTGGCGCTCCCGCAGATACTCTCGCAAAAAGCGGGAAAAAGTCCCTGACGAACGGGGATGAGACACGGCCTCCTCCGGAAGAGGCCAGCTTTTGCCCTCGTAAACGGAGCCATCCGGCAGCGTCCAGGGCATGGCATCGGATGCGATCACGCCTCCCGGGTAGAGAACGGATACATCCAGCAGGTCCTGCGCCACCGGGTCACTCTCCACGTCAAGAAAATGCCAGAGCACAAGCGTATCGGGCCGCTCCCGCTGTACGTCCAGAATTTCCTGCCGACTTTTAAACCGATGGCCGTCATCGACTTTCTGGATTGACGTGTATGCACTGCCGGTTCGCTCCCTGAACGCGGCCTCTCCAAACAGGGGCGATCCTATGACGGTAGAGCCTGTCCCATAGGGATAGGCCTCAACGGTAATATTCAGTCCCTGCTTCTGTGCAGTGGAAACAAGCTCGGCCGCTCGGCGGATATCCAGCAGACTCGTGCTGTTAAAGTGACAGATATGCATATGCGCACCTGTCGCGCCCGCATATCCGATCAGACGGGTATAGGCCTCGATGGAACTGCGCGGGTCAATGTTCGAAGAATAGGCAATGTGGGTATAGGTCGGAGCCTCATGCCGCTTTGCGAGCGAGCACAGCTCCACAAGCTCCTTTGCACCGCCTCCGGGCACATAGGCATGCGGGATCCCGATGCCCAGACCGCCTTCCTCCAGCCCCTGTTCGACGAGCGACAGAATAGTCCTCAGTTCCGCAACGCTCGCCGTATTCTCGCTCCATCGGGGGTCGTCATAACATTTCCCCATGAACGAAAGAGACGGATCTACTGGCCGACCGATCATTGCGCTGATCCGCGCGAAGGCCCACGCAACCGAGGCGCCATAATTCAGAACCCGGCCACGCTCCTGCTGGCGAGCATACCAGTCAGAAACCGGTAGAATACCGACCTCCAGTTCCAAAGAGGTCGTCACTCCGTCAAACGCCTGCATGCGATCGGACGCAATACATTGCCCGTGGGCGTGAAGATCAATGAAGCCAGGGGCCACCACGAGCCCTGTCGCATCGATTTCACGCTTAGCCATGCCGGAAACAGCACCAACATGGTGAATAACGCCGTCCCGCACCGCTACATCCCCGATCTGCTCCAGACCTGTTTCAGGATCAACCAGCAGACCGTTACGGATCACGAGATCGAACAAATACTCAACCTCTCACACGATCCGGCCCCTCTCAGTGAGACAGGTCCGGAATTATGACCAGAAGATCTTCCAGAGCGGGCGCAATGCTGGCCACCGGTGTACGTTCATTCAGACCATGCATGAAGGAATCCGAGTTCTTGATGAAAATCGGGCTGATCCCGTAACTTGGTACACCGTGAGAGCGGAACCACATGCTATCACTCGCGCCGGACGACAGCGCCGGGAAGACGGCTACTCCCGGGTAGGCAACCTGCATCCCGTGCTCGATGGCCTTGACCACATCCGGACGCATAGGAGAGGCCGCAGTCTGGACCGATCCCTCCGTTGCGTCCTCAATCTTCATGGACGGGTCCTGCGCGGCCTTGCGCAGTTCTTCCATAATGGCAGCGCGCGGATGGCCCGGGAAAATCCGGCAGTTGATATTCGCCGTCACTTTCTGTGGCAAAGCATTGAGCGCATGACCGCCATCGATCATGGTCACAACGCAGGTCGTCCCGATCCGGCCAATGTAAGATGGATCCGAAGAAAGGGTAAGGATGGCCTTTTCATCCACAGGATTCTTCGCAAAAGCTTTCATGGCCGCAGCCATTTCAGGCTTCTGCCAGCGGGCGGCATTCTGGAAATAGCTACGGCTCAGCTCGTTCACCTCTGGTTTGAAACGATATTGCTGAATGCGCAGAAGGTCTGCCGCAAGTTCGTCAATCGCATTGACCGGTCGCGGTTCAGAGGAATGACCCCCTGGATTGGTCACGGTCAGGCGGAAATCTGCATAATTCTTTTCCGCTCCTTCCCAGGTGAAATAATCCGGCTTGCCCGTTTTCTCACTGAGTGTCCCGTTTGCGCCATCCATGTTCAGAACCAGCTCGGCATTGGAGAGCTTGTCCGCAATGATGGCGCCCGTCGCCATCGTCGTTTCCTCATCCCCGGAAAACTCAAGGATGATATCCCGTCGCGGCTTGTAACCTTCGCGTTTGAGTTCCAGAAGCGCAGCAATGGCCAGCGTGTCATCCAGCTTCATGTCCGTTGAGCCCCGGCCCAGAAGATAGCCGTTTTCAATCTGTGGCTTGAACGGATCATGTGTCCAGTCTGAGGCCTTGGCTTCGACGACATCCATATGTCCCGAAATCACCAGCGGCTTGAGGGACGGGTCCTGACCGGGCCAGCGGGCGATCAGATAGGCCGTATCCTTGTAAGGGGTGATGGTAATGTCCGATGGCGCAAAGCCGCCCTTGATCAGCGCATCACGGAACAATGCGGCCACGTCCGGCGTCTGGTTGCCCGGCCCTGCCACTGAGCGCAAAGCAATGGATTTTTCAGCCAGATCCAGAGCCTGATCGGCTGCGGCCTGATGGATGGTGGTATGATTTTCAGGTGCACCCACCGCCTGCTCGAGCGTCAGATCGCCAGCCAGCAGCAGGAAGCCGCTTTTCAGCACGGCCTTGCCAATCCGCTTCCGGGAAAGCTGCGTCCGTTTGATTACGTTCATGCTCTACTCCTGTTGATTGCCTGAAAATTCAAAGTCGAAACCACAATCCGGCGACATTTTAAAATCGCGCCAGACACATCATTTCGTGGGAAATTTTTTATCTTTTGCATCGCTTCTGGATGCAATTACGTCCACTTCGACAAGCCAGTGAGGATTACTCAGATGCGGAACTTCAATGACGGTTCGTGCAGGAAAAGCGCTTCGGAACCGGGCCCGATAGGCCTGCATCATGCCGTCGAAATCCATATGTCCCAGCCGTGGATCAGCGACCAGATAGACATGCATCTGCACGATATCCTGAAGCGTCATCCCGTAATGTTTCAGGGCCGCCGAGATCTGATCCAATGCACTTTGCATCTGCTCAGCGGTTGTGGTGCCGGATATCCTATCCGCCGCAGGACCCAACCCTGAAACATAAACCGTTGCTGATCCGGCCGGGACCTGGACAGCCGTCGAAATCGGAAAATCATCTTTCGGATCAGAATAACGCTGAACGGACTGCGCAGACGCGCCCTGTCCGCATGCAGTGACCCCGGCAACAAGCAGACCGAACTGACCCCATCGGCGCCAGCCGCCTCGTGACATATCAGCAGGAAGACGTGCGGGAGACATCACCGACGCTACTCCTTCGAGATACGAATGCATAAAACAGAGTGGTCACAATCAGACTGACCAGCCAGGAAACATCCACCTTGTGAACATAAGGAACCAAAAACCCAGTAAAGAATTCATTCTTGAGGAAAGGGATTTCAACCAGAACACCCAGAACATAACTTCCAACAGCGGCCCAGTTTACATAACCATAGATGCCGCCGTCTTTCTGAAAGAACGACTCAACATCATAATCGCCATGACGCAAAATATAGTAATCATACAGATTGATCGCAGTCCACGGCACCATGACGGCCATGAGTATATCCAGAAAAGCGGCATAGGACTTCATGAAGCTGTCCGCCATTCCCAGTGCGAAGAAAAGAGACAATCCAAGCAGCGCGCATGTCAGTATCACCCGGCTTCTTAATGCGGCGCGCCATTCGGGCAGAAAAGTCTGAATGATCGTGATACTCGACAGCGCCCCGCAATAGACACTCATCGCATTGGCCAGGGCGATCGATACGGACAGAACGACCAGAACCGGCCCCCCCCACGTTCCCGCCAGATGTCCCAAGGACTGCACAACGCTCTCCCCGGGCCACTGCAGAACCAGAAAGGCCCCCAGAACCATCGGCAAAATCGTCCCCAGGACCGTGCCCCCGTAACTCGCCCAGAATGTGTTCCTGACGGACAGGCTATCCTCAGGCAGATACCGTGAAGAGTCTGAAACATAAGGCGCGTAGGCGATCTGCCAGAGCGCCGAGATCGAAAACATGCCGAAGAAACCAGCGATCGAGCCGTGCATTTCCGTCAGAAGTGTGACCGGCATATGCCAGAACCCCACGATCAGACAGTACATGACCGCAATTCCAGACAGCCACGTCACGACCTTCGAACAGGCATGGATGGCACCATACCCCAAAATACACGGGACAAGACTGATAAACGCCAGCAGAAGAACTGCGGGAATGCGCCCGAGCAGAGGGAGTGCGTCGTCCAGCGCTTCGCCGCCGACGACACAGTTCGAGGCCGCAAAGCCGATATACATCAGCACGACCAGAACGATAATGGGCACTGCCCCCCAGACACCAAACTGCCCCCGGCTCTGCACCATCTGCGGCACACCGAGCACTGGCCCCTGCGCGGCATGAAGTGCCATGAAAACCGCGCCGACCAGATTACCCGCTATAACCGCCACAATCGCCCAGATCAGGGACAGATCGAAAATCTTTGGCCCTAACGCCCCTGTCACGATGGTCAGGAGCGTCATGTTCGTACTGAACCAGACCGTAAACAGGTCGCGAACACGTCCATGCCGGTGTTCCGTCGGAATCCGGTAGATCGTATGGACTTCGACGGACGGGTTGAACTCAGCCCTGCGACCCTGTGTTATCATCAGAATTCAGCCTTGAGCGTGCCATAATACTGGCGCGGCGCGCCAACGAGAAACGACTGATAATCACCAGACATCGGAATTCCTGTCTCTCCCATCGTAGAAATATATTTCGTGTTCGTCAGGTTATAGACATTGAACTCGAACGTCAGGTTCTGCACGAAATTCAGGCTCTTGGAATATTTTCCAAGATTGCCGAAGCGATACCGGGCCCCCAGCGTTTCAATCCAGTAAGAGGGAATTTTCATATCGCCTGTATAGCTATAATTGCGCGTACCGAGGAACTGGGTATCGAGATGTGCTGAAAAATTCTGCCACTCGTAAGCCAGGCTGGCTTTGTACATGAAGCGCGGATAGGCAACGATCTGCTGGCCTTTGATGTGATAGGTCGTTCCGGTTTCGGTAACGTTATTGTCATAGGTCGCATGATTGTAACTGATACTGTTATACAGCGAGAGTCCCTTGACGGGCATCACTGTGAGCCCGGCATCCACACCGTTCATGGTCACGCCGCCGACGTTTGCAACCGTGGAAACGGGATTGACGATCGAACCCGACGTCACCTGCTGCAAACGATTGTGAAAATTCGTTCTATAGGCATATACCGACGCCAGTGCATATTTGTGCGTGAAGCGATACCCGACGGCAAAATTCCAGTCGGTTTCAGGCTTCAGCCCCCCATGCTGCAACAGCTGGTTATAAGCAGACTGCGAGACGGAAAAGGGCGAGGCCCCTTCTTTGAACGCCTGAACAGGATAGGATTTTACGTTTTCGGCAATATCGAAAAACAGCTCGTGATGCTTCAGGAAATGCCAGTCCCCGCTGAAATGCGGCAGGAACGCCCGGGCGGTCGTGATGCTGCCACCTGCAATCTGCCCAACGCCCGTATAACTCTCGTCATTGGCGTATTGTCCGCCTCTCACGGTCTGCAGAAGTGACTTGAAACCAAAATGCAGGGAAAGATTGGGAAGGACATGGTAAGTGTCCTGCACAAAAGCCGTAAAGCTGTTCGAATTAAAGTTCTGTCCCCATAGCGTGGCATATGGATCGGGAAGTTCTCCCACCGAATTAACAGGTTTGGCCTTTCCGGATTCCACATCCGAAAGCAATGGCTCCTCGTAAGCGAAACGCCCGACATCAGTATGAAAGTTTTCGTACCAGACGCCGCCACTGATATCATTATGTGCGATTTCATAATGAAGCGCAGAGGTAAAACCAAAACGTTGAGAGTGGGTTACGGTCGCCTGATCAATCAGCGGCGCGCCATTCGGGGAAGAAACATACGGGTTCGCCCATGTTCCACGCAAATACTGACCATGCCCGTATACGACACTTTCCCACCTCAGACGATCTGTCAGAGCCAGATTGGCCTTCAGGCCCCCAAGATAATCACGCTCGACCAGTGCGCCATCGTAATAGGAGGCATCCCACGGATCGGACATCTTCGAATAACCCGGCGGCAATGCCCCTCCCGGAAGACCATTTGCCGAAAGCGCGGACAAATACGCTTTCCTGTAAGCATTGGGAGTTCCATAGAAATTATCGATCCTGTATCCGCCGTTCTTCAGCATATCGAAGGACATATCCTGATACAGGTAACTCTGCGTCAGGTTATAATCAAAGAAAGACGAAATACTGCTCCGCTCACCAATAGGCTGAACGAATTTTGCATTAACCTGCTGCCCAAACTGGTCGCCGCCACCTTTCCATTTGTCCTGCGCGTTCCGCATGTAAGAGACGTAAAATCGCGTTCCGCTCTTGTTCAGATCGCCGCTATCCATTCTCAGGAACGTATGAAAACCGTTATTTGAACCAAATGTCTGGGATGCAAGGCCACCCGCTTTGCGCTTGGGATCGGAAGAAATATATTCGACGGAACCACCCAAATTACTTGTACTGGCGACAGATTCAGCTCCGGCCCCCATAGAAACATCCAGACGTCCAACATTCTCAGCCGAAATAGCATTGACGGCATTGAGACCATTAAACGTATGGAACTCCTGATCGCCCAGCGGGATGCCATCCAGCGTCATGCCGATCTGATTTTGCAGAAAACCGTGCATATAAAACTGGGTAGACCAGGTATCCACACCTTGCGGATCGTCAGACTGGAACATTATACCCGGCTGACGTGCCAGAATCTTGAGTGGGTTGGTGCCAGGCACAGCATCTGCCAATGCTGCCGCTGATACCGTTGTAACGGCACCACGAGGAACATGCCGGGCCGTCACCTGCATATTCTCGCTTTCCAGTGCCTCGCGCGCAGTGACGCGACGGGCCCGTACCGTCTTCGGGCGAGCAGGAACCGCCTGTGGTGTCTTGCCTGCATTATGATGGGTCGCAGTATGGGCCTGCGTCTTGGAAACGGCCGCCTGAGCTGAACAACAGGAAAATGCAGTCGTCGCGAGCACCCAGACAAGAAATGAAGATGCCCCCTTTCGTGCCTTGTCCGACTGGAGCCTCACTCCTGAAACGGGAAAACAACAGGTTTCATGGTCCGGTAATGGAATGTTATTTTTAGACATCATCTTCCCGTACTTTCCCAAAGCAGTCGTTGAGGAGACACGATCAGCCGCTGACAGGCCACAAAGAGAACTGAGAGGCATGTCGCCTTTTCAGATTAGACCATGTCATTCCAAAAAAGGGTTGTCTATGTCTATTCTGGTATCGAACCGATTTTTTACTCCCCATGCTGTAGCCGACACCATTCAGACGACTCAGACCACCCTCTGAAAAATCCAGTTAAATCTCATTAAATCAATATTTTAATCCTCCTCCACCTCTTCAGAAGCAGCGCTCCCTCCCCCCTCTGAAAAAGCTATACAAAAGATCAGAAAAACAGCCTTATGATCCTTTCCAGCTCTGGATATCCCAAAGAATCTATGGTTGTCTTTACAAGATAGACAATACCCCCCTTTCTTCCCGTGGAGCTATCGCATGACTGCCGCTTCTGACTGCCGGACATCTTCCCTCTCCCTGGCCCGGACTGAAGTCCGTCACCTCCCAGTCTATAATGCCGGCCTATCGGAAGAGGCTGTCAGGGTAAAATACGGGGTTTCCCGGATTACCAAGCTGGGGAGCAACGAAAACCCTTATGGGCCGTCACCTGCCGCTCTGGGCCACTGGGCCGAAATTGCATCCAGCCTGTTCCGCTATCCGGATGCTTCCGCGGAGGGGCTGCGGGAAGAGCTGTCACGACAGACCGGAATCGACACAAACCGGATTGTTATCGGAAACGGATCCGAACAGATTATCCGTATGATCTGCGAAGCCTTCCTGTCCCCCGCAGATCGCCTCGTCACGGTTCTGCCCTCCTTCGGGCTGCATCTGATCTGGCCACAAATGATGGGAGCCCGGGCAGAGGCGATCCCAATGACGCCAGAGGCCCGTTTCGATCTTCCTGCCCTGCATCAGGCCGTGACATCTGCTCCCCTCAAAGTCCTGATGTTCTCAAACCCCTCCAATCCCGTCGGCTGCATGATGACAGGCGACGCCATGCAGGCACTGATCGACGCCTGCCCGGCGGACACGCTGATTGTCATTGATGAAGCGTACTGGGAATATGCGCGCTCCAGCCAGGATTATGCCGATAGTCTGTCCATTCTCGAAAAACAGTCCCGCCCATGGATGGTTCTGAGAACCTTCTCGAAGGCTTACGGTCTGGCCGGGCTGCGCGTTGGTTACGCGCTAATGTCTGATCCCGAACTTACGGCCGTCATGACGCGGGTCCGCGATCCGTTCAACAGCAATAGTGCAGCGCTGGAAATGGCCCGGTTGAGCCTGCTCGATCAGGACCACATGCTCAGGACGGTAGATGCAACCCTCACCGAAGGTCGTGCCCTGAAATCGGCTCTGGAAAAGCGCGGCTATTTCGTCGCACAGTCCTTCGCTAACTTCCTGTTCTTCGACGCACGCGAATCTGCTTCAAATCTGGCAGGGCGTCTTCTCAAACACGGGATTATCGTCAAACCCTGGAAGGAAACAGGCTACGAGAACTGGATCCGGGTCAGCATTGCGCGCTCTGAAGACAGTCATGCCTTCCTGCAGGCCTTCGACCATGTCCGCAAACCCTTACATTCTTCTGCAGCCTGAAAAGGAAAGCGCCATGATCGGTTCTTCCGCCGCTGAACGCGCCGCCCGGCGTCTCGCCCCTCTTTTCGGAGATCGCCTGACGGCCAACGCGACGGTCCGGGAGCATCACGCCCATGGAGAAGGGTGGCGTCACCCGGATCAAACCCTCCTGCCGGCTTATGTTCTGTTCGCCCGCACCACGCAGGACGTGTCGGACGCCTTGAAAATCTGTCATGAGGAAAATGTTCCTGTCATTCCCTTCGGCGGTGGAACCTCTCTTGAAGGACAACTCACGCCTGTTCCGGAGTGCATCAGTCTCGATCTTTCCATGATGACGGACATCCTCGATGTCTCGACCGAAAACCTGACATGTCGCGTTCAGGCTGGTGTGACGCGGCAGGATCTGAACCTCCATTTACGGACACAGGGCCTCTTCTTCCCGGTCGATCCCGGCGGAGAGGCAACCTTTGGTGGAATGTGCGCCACCCGGGCCTCCGGAACCGGTGCCATGCGTTATGGCACCATGCGGGCGAATGTCCTGGGCCTGACGGCCGTTCTGGCCGATGGGCGCATCCTTCATACAGGCGGTGCCGTCCGCAAGGCTGCCACGGGCTATGATCTGACCGGCCTGCTCATCGGGTCGGAAGGCACGCTGGCCGTGATTACGGAAGTGCAGGCGCAACTCCATCCCATCCCCGAAGCCGTAGGCGCTGCGGTCTGCCAGTTTCCAACACTGGCCAGCGCCGTGGAAACGGCCGTTCTTGTCATCCAGTGCGGTCTGACCGTCGGACGGATGGAACTGCTCGACGACGTCCAGATGGATGCCTGCATTCAGTATTCCCATCTTGAGGGCTATGAGGCCCTCCCCACCATGTTCTTCGAACTGACAGGTTCACCCGCCAGTGTTGCGGAACAGGAAGCCGTGCTGCGAGATCTTGTGGAGGGTCAGGGCGGACAGTCTTTCCGCTGGGCCACCGCTACTGAAGAACGTAACAGTCTCTGGAAAGCACGCCATGATGCTTTCTGGGCCTGTATGGCGTATCGCCCCGGTTACAAAGGCATCACAACCGACGCCATTGTCCCCATTGCCGCCCTGACGGAACTCATGACAGGCGCCAGATCCGATATTGACGCTTCCGGCCTGCTAGCCCCCATTGTCGGCCATGTCGGTGACGGCAATTTCCACACTGTCATTCTGATCCCGCCCAATGACGCGGATGCCGAAAAACGTGCCCTCGAACTGGACCATAAAATCATCCGCCGTGCCCTCTCACTCGGCGGTTCCGCAAGTGGCGAGCACGGAATCGGTCTCGCAAAGCAGCTCTTTATGACAGAAGAACACGACCCCGCAGCCCTCTCCGTCATGCGCGCCATTAAAACCGCTCTGGACCCGAAGAATATTCTCAACCCCGGAAAACTCGTTCCCGCAGACGCCCCATGACCTCGCGCCACATCCGTCTGAACAGCGTCCCAGGCACCCTTTGGAAAAACGGCGCCGGCACAACCCGATTGCTGATTGAACGGCCTGAATGGCGACTGAGCGTCGCCACCATAAGCCAGGCTGCGCCATTCTCCAGCTTTCCGGGTCTGTTCAGACAAATGGGACTCCTGGCGGGAAATGGCGTCCGTCTTCTTCACGCGTCCGACATGCCGCCTCTTGTTTTAGGCCAACTCGGTGACCGCATCCAGTTCGACGGAGGCTTGCCGCTGACGGGTACACCTCTTGACGGTCCGGTCGAGGTTCTGAACCTCATGCGCCCTGCAGACAGAAACGGTCCGAACCTGATCACGATCACACCAGAAAATCCCCCGGCGGGGAGCCTGCGGGGTTTTATCCCCGTCACGGGAGAGTGGAACGTCCTGACGCACCAGCAGCACGACACACTCGCTCCTGGCGACATTTTTCTTAGCGAAACTCCGTTTGAACTGGCCATCCTGAAACCGGGTCAGATCGCCTACGGTATCAGCTAACAGGCCGAAGCATCGCCCTGCCCTGAGACCGAAGCGACGCAACATCAGCCATCCCGCCCAGACGCAGGACATCGCGGATCTCGTCGCCCAGCCCGTTCACCAGACTGCGAACCCCTCTCTCGCCCCCCGCGGCCAGCGCCCAGGCCCAAGGGCGCCCGATCCCTACGGCCTGAGCACCCAGCGCCAAAGCGGTGACAACATCCCCACCCCAGCGAACACCTCCGTCCAGAATGATCTCCGTCTCGCCCTTCAGGGCTTCGGCAACATCCGGCAGGACGGAAAGCGATGACGGGGCCGGGTCCATCTGCCGTCCCCCATGATTGGAGATGATGACCGTCTGCGCGCCCGCTTTCTGACAGGCCAGCGCATCGCCCGCATCCATAATTCCCTTGACAGCAAGATGCCCCGGCCAGACAGACCGCAGCCACTCCAGATCCTTCCAGGTCAGGGTTGGATCAATCTGGGACGCCGCATTTCTTGCCTGTTCCATCAGCGTGTTCCCCATGCCGTAGGGCGCCAGATTGCCGATTTTCGGCATCCCGTTCCTCAGCATCCCCGCTGCCCAGCGCGGATGCGTGGCCATGGACAGGATATGCCGCAGGGACGGACGCGTCAGATTGCGAAAGCCATTGCGGATGTCGCGCAGCCGGAGCGGCGTGATCGGCGTATCAACCGTCAGGATGATGGTCCGGATGCCGCAGTCCTCCGCCCTACGCAGCATGTCGCGGGTAATCCCCCGGTCGCGAAAGACATAAATCTGTGCCGCGAGCGTTACCCCCGGCACCCGGGAGAGCGTCTCCAGCGACTGGATGGCGAATGTGGACACTGCCATCGGCAAACCCGCCGAAGCCGCGACCCGTGCAGCCCGGAGTTCAGCGTCCGGACACATGAGGCCGCCAAATCCCAGCGGTGCGAACATGAAGGGAAGCCGGTGCGTGCTTCCCAGAAAAGGCGTGGACAGATCGCAGGCTGAAACATCAACCAGACATTTCGGAACAACCGCCCAGCGGTCAAAGGCGAGACGATTGGTGCGGACGGTACGCTCCGAATGAGAACCGCCATTTACGTAATCACGAAAAATACGGGGAAGAACCCTATCAGCCCGACGATGCAGCGCCGCGATGCCATGATGGTTCATCCCCGTTATTCTCCCGATCTGATCAGTCTTCAAAAACAGGCAGGGGGATACCCGACCCGACACAGTCTTTCAGAGCGCCGTCGATAATAAGCGTACGGGCCGCTTCCATATCCGGCGTAAACAGGCGGTCCTGCGCAAAGAAAGGCACAGTTTTCCGCAATGTCTTCGCGACGGCAAGCAGTGGCGAAGACGTTTCAAGGGGGGCCAGGAAATCAAGCCCCTGTACAGCCGCCAGATATTCAACCGCAATGATTGTCCGGACATTATCCACGATGTCGCCGACACGACGCGCGGCAAACGTCGCCATGGAGACGTGATCCTCCTGATTGGCCGACGTCGGCAGACTGTCCACGCTCGCCGGATGCGCCAGCGTCTTGTTTTCGGACGCCAGAGCCGCAGCCGTGACCTGTGCGATCATGAAGCCCGAATTCAACCCGCTGTCCTGCACCAGAAATGGCGGAAGGCCACTCATCTGCGCATCGACCAGCAGCGCCAGACGCCGCTCTGCAATCGCGCCCACCTCTGACACGGCAATCGCCATGAGATCCGCAACTATGGCCACAGGCTCGGCATGGAAATTACCACCCGAAATCATTTCGTCCGTATCAGGGAAATGGATCGGGTTGTCCGAAACCGCATTCGCCTCGATCACCAGAACCCGCGCTGCCTGACGCAGATTGTCCAGACACGCTCCCATGACCTGAGGCTGACACCGCAGGCAGTATGGGTCCTGAACGCGCTCGTCATCTTCAAGATGCGACGCGCGGATGGCAGAGCCTTGCATCAGCGAACGATAAACGGCAGCGCACTCGATCTGTCCCCTCTGTCCGCGCAGTTCATGCAAACGCGGATCGAACGGAGCATCCGTGCCGCGCGCCGCATCAAGCGTCAGGCCGCCTGTAATGAGAGCCGCGTGAAACAGACGCTCGGCATCCAGAAGCGCTGCAATCGCCAGCGCCGTAGAGGCCTGCGTGCCATTCAGAAGAGCCAGACCTTCCTTGGCTCCCAGAACCAGAGGTTCAAGTCCGGCAGCTTTCAGAGCCTCATCACCCTTCAGGCGCTGCCCCTCATAAAATGCCTCACCTTCGCCGATCACCACGGCCGACATATGCGCCAGCGGAGCCAGATCGCCCGAAGCCCCGACCGATCCCTTTTCCGGAATGACGGGCACGACCCCCCGGTTCAGCATGTCCAGCAGAAGCTGCACGATCTGCGGACGCACACCCGAATAGCCGCGCGCCAGTCCATTGGCCTTGAGCAGCAGAATGAGCCGGACCACACGCTCCGGCATCGGCTGGCCGATCCCCGCAGCATGGCTCAGCACCAGATTGCGCTGAAGATCCCGCAGGCGATCATCAGGAATACGGGTCTTCGCGAGTTTTCCGAAACCCGTATTCACCCCATAAACTGGCTCGCCACGCCCGACGATACGCTCCACGGATTCCGCTGCACGTTGCAGAACCTCGAAGGTCGCATCGTCAAGGCGAACATCCATCTGCCCGAAATAGAAGCCCCGCAGATCGCTAAGCGTGATCTTGCCAGGCGTGAGTGTAAAAATGCTGGTCGTCATGATGGTCTCAGGCTCCGCGCGTGATCATGGGAAGGTCGAGGCCCTTCTCGCGGGCACAATCTGTTGCAATATCGTAACCGGCATCCGCATGCCGCATGACCCCCGTAGCCGGGTCGTTCCACAACACCCGTTCCAGACGCCGCGCCGCATCGGGCGTACCGTCCGCCACAATCACCATACCGGAATGCTGGGAGAAGCCCATGCCGACGCCGCCACCATGGTGCAGCGACACCCAGGTCGCGCCCGATGCCGTGTTCAGAAGTGCATTCAGCAGCGGCCAGTCGGACACGGCATCCGAGCCGTCCCGCATGCTCTCGGTCTCACGGTTCGGACTGGCCACCGAACCACTGTCCAGATGATCACGACCGATCACGATCGGGCCCTTGAGTTCGCCACTGGCAACCATTTCGTTGAACGCCAGCCCGAGGCGATGACGGTCCCCCAGACCAACCCAGCAGATACGCGAAGGCAGTCCCTGAAAGTGGATCTTTTCCCGTGCCATATCGAGCCAGTTGTGAAGATGCTTATCGTCTGGCAGCAGCTCTTTGACCTTCTGGTCCGTCTTGAAAATGTCTTCCGGATCTCCCGAAAGCGCAGCCCAGCGAAACGGACCGATACCCCGACAGAACAGTGGGCGGATATAGGCCGGCACGAAGCCCGGGAAGGCGAAGGCGTCTTCCAGACCCTCATCAAAAGCCATCTGACGGATGTTGTTGCCGTAATCGAAGGTCGGAATACCCTGACGGTGGAATGCCACCATGGCTTCAACCTGAAGCCGCATGGACTCCCGCGCTGCCTTCTCGACTGCCGCCGGATTAGTAATCCGCATCTTTTCGGCTTGCTCCAGAGACCACCCCGCCGGCAGATAGCCATTCAGCGGGTCATGGGCGGAGGTCTGATCCGTCACGCCATCCGGACGAATGCCGCGCCGCACCAGTTCGGGGAAGACTTCCGCGGCATTTCCGAGAAGCCCCACGGAAACCGCCTCACCTTTCGCACAGGCATCCTGAATGATGGCCAGAGCCTCATCAAGCGTATCGACCTGACGATCCAGATAGCCCGTTTCCAGACGCTTGCGGATACGGGACGGTTCACATTCAACCGCCAGCATGGACGCACCGGCCATGACAGCCGCCAGAGGCTGGGCACCACTCATGCCGCCCAGACCGCCCGTCAGGATCCAACGTCCTTTCAGGCTGCCGCCATAATACTGGCGTCCCATTTCCACGAAGGTCTCGTATGTTCCCTGAACGATACCCTGCGAGCCGATATAGATCCACGATCCCGCCGTCATCTGCCCATACATCATGAGCCCGGCCCGATCGAGTTCGTTGAACTTCTCCCAGGTGGCCCAGTGCGGCACGAGATTGGAATTCGCGATCAGCACACGCGGGGCATCCGCATGCGTCCGGAACACACCAACCGGCTTACCGGACTGCACCAGAAGCGTCTGGTCATCTTCCAGATCGCGCAGCGCCTCGACAATCCTGTCGTAGCAGTCCCAGTTTCGGGCAGCCCGACCGATGCCGCCATAAACAACGAGTTCGGATGGCTTTTCCGCGACCTCGGGATCCAGATTGTTCATCAGCATTCTGAGGGCCGCCTCTGTTTGCCAGCTTTTTGCCGAACGCTCAGGGCCAATCGGGGCGCGGATGGCACGATCATTCGAAAGGCGGTTGCCGGGATCACTCATGGGCTTCATCCTGTATGAACTTGTATATACCAATACTCAAATCGCTCTGCGGAATTGTCAATCCATTTATGAAATGACATCGGGATTTATTTTCCCGAATGTGCCGTCTCCGGCCTCCAGCACAACGCAGTTTCAAGCAGACTGTCGATCATCCGGGACAGGCGCACCGCTTTCTCCAGATCAATCGGCCACGGCGCCTCTTCGCTCCGCAAATAAGTGGACTGCGCAATTTCGAGCTGGATCGCATGGATTCCATGCTCAGGCTGCCCATAATGTCGCGTCGTGTATCCGCCCTTGAAACGGCCATTGACGACGTGGCTGTACCCCACATTCGCAGCCAACCGTTTCTCCAGAAGCGTCTGGAGTTCCCCGCCACAGGACTGCCCGCTATTGGTCCCCAAATTCAGATCCGGAAGCGCACCCTCAAACAGCCGGGGAATCGTGGACTTGATGGAATGCCCGTCCCACAGAACCGCCCATCCCCATTTCTGGCGCAATCTTTCAAGCTCTTGCGCAACAGCATCATGGTAGGGGCGCCAGTACGTTTCCCGGCGCTCGGCGATCTCACTTTCGTCAGGTGCCTGCCCAGCCCTATAAATGGGCTGCCCGTCAAATGTCAGCGCTGGCACAAGCCCCGTGCTTGGGCGTCCCGGATAAAGTGCCGCATCATCCGCGCCCCGGTTCAGATCCACCACATAACGGGAATGATTGGCCTTCAACACGCCCAGGCCCTTCGACAAGGCGCCTGCATAAAGATGCTCCATATACCAGTCGGTATCGGGCAACTGACGCCCGCGCTCTGTCATACGCCGCTCCATGCCAGGGGCCAGATGAGAGCCGGAATGAGGGAAGGTCACGAGCACCGGCATGGTCCCGCGAACAAAGGAAAAAATATCCGTCATGGTCAGGATTTCCTTATGGAATCAGAGATCGAGAAGAACCCGCACGGTACGTCGGAACGCTGCAGTCACGGCGTCATGGTTCAGGTGTCGTCCATCGCGCACGCGCCACTGGCCGCCACACAGCACATCTTTCACGGGGGGCTGGCGTGATCCAAAAACAGCAGCATCAAGAACGGCATCGTCCTGAAGATACGGCAGCGGCAACAGCTCCTCGTCCAGCACGCAGAGATCAGCCCGCGCTCCGACAACCAGCCCCCAGGACTCCAACCCACAGGCACGACGTCCGCCATCCAGCGCCTGCCGATATAGCCATCCCCCCGTAGATCCCAGCGCCTCGGCCGGGAGAGCCGCGCATCGCGTCTGCGTAAAAAGTCTCTGACCGTATTCCAGAGTCCGCAACTCTTCCCAGGGGCTGATCAGCACATTGCTGTCGCTCCCGATTCCGAAACGGCCTCCCGCATTCATATAAGATGCCAGCGGGAACAGACCGTCTCCCAGATTGGCTTCCGTAATCGGACAGAGCCCCGCCACAGCTCCGGAACGCGCCATATCCACAACTTCGGAAGATGACAAATGGGTCGCATGAACCAGACACCACCGCTCACCCACATCCGCCTGAGACAAAAGATATTCCACAGGCCGCGCGCCGACGGAGGCAATGCACTCCTCCACTTCCTTCTGCTGCTCGGCCACATGGATATGCACCGGCCCTGTCTGCGCAGACAGAAGATCTGCAACCGTCTTCAGATTGACCGCACGCAGCGAATGCAGTCCCAGCCCTACAGAGAGTAGCGGCGTTTCCGACCAAGCCGACCGGGTCTCGCTGATGATCTTCTCAATGAGTTCAGGCGTCGTCGCGAAACGCTCCTGCGCCTCCTGCAAAGGACGACCATCAAAGCCGCCGCGCTCATAAAGCGTCGGCAAAAGCGTCAGGCCAATCCCAACCGCATGCGCCGCCTCCCCTAACCGCAAAGACATTTCCGCCACCTGCCCATAGGACGCGCCACCCTGCGCATGATGCAGATAGTGAAACTCCGCGACCTGCGTATATCCAGCCGTCAGCATTTCCATATACAGGTAGCTTGCAATATCCTGCATCTGCTCGGGCGAAATGCGATGGGCAAGCTGATACATCAGCCGGCGCCAGGTCCAGAACGTATCCGCCGGATTCTGACGGCTTTCAGCCAACCCTGCCATACCGCGTTGAAACGCGTGAGAGTGGAGGCTCAGCTGTGACGGAACAACAATCGCTTTGCGTATAGCCCGGTCAGGCATCTCGACGTCCGGGAGGATTGCATCAAACCGTCCGGCAGAAGAAACAGAAATCCTTACATTTCTGCGCCAGCCGTCCGGCAGAAGCGCTTGCTCAGCAAACAGTTCCATAACCTCAACATTCCTTCCCTCAGCACACGGAAAGTCTTTGCTTTTTCCATTGGTTGCATGATGATAATGGAATTATAAGACTTGTATATACCACCACAGCGGATTTGATGCCGCAAGGAAGAAAGCGAATGTGGGATACGCTCTGGACAGACATTCATGTCGCAACTGCCGATCCGGCACTGATGTCGGAAAAGGACGGTTATGGCTGCATCCACAACGCGGCCATCGGTATTGAAAACGGACGGATCTGCTGGATCGGGGCCACCCGCGACCTTCCTGAAGCTCCACAGGCTCTGGCACATGATATCCGTTCGGGACATGGCCTCTGGATGACGCCCGGCCTTGTGGATGCCCACACCCATGTCATTTACGCTGGCGATCGCAGTCTGGAATTTGCGGAACGTCTCAATGGCGTCTCATACGCAGAAATCGCGCGCAAGGGCGGCGGTATTCTCTCGACGGTCAACGCAACCCGCAGCGTATCTGAAAACGAACTCTTCGACGTAACGGCCCGCCGCGTACGCCGCATGATTACCGAAGGCACGACGACCGTCGAAATGAAGTCTGGCTACGGCCTTACTTTGGAAGACGAACTTAAACAGCTCCGCGTTGCCCGTGCCATCGGCAACGCTCTGCCTATACGCGTTCACGCAACCTTCCTCGGCGCACATGCCCTGCCACCGGAATTCAGGAACCGGCAGGACGATTATGTCTCCCATCTCATCACGGACATTCTCCCTCAGGCCGTGGAAGAAAAGCTGATCGACAGCATTGACGGTTTTTGTGAAAACATTGCTTTCACCACCGATCAGATCGAACGCCTCTTCATGGCGGCACATGAGCTGGGAATTCCCGTCCGTCTCCATTCCGAGCAGCTCTCGAACAGTGGGGGAACAAGGCTGGCTGCCCGCTACGGCGCTCTTTCGACCGACCATCTGGAATATGTCTTGGAAGACGATGTCATGGAACTCGCCAAAGCCAGCACGGTCGCCATGCTGCTCCCCGGAGCTTTCTACTTCATCCGGGAGACGCGCATACCACCCGTGGACCTGTTCCGAAAACACAATGTTCCGATGGGACTTGCTACGGATTGCAATCCCGGAACCTCTCCAAGCGTCAGTCTCACCGGTATCATGAACATGGCCTGCACCCTCTTCCGCATGACCCCGGAAGAGGCGTTGTCCGCCGTGACCCGGATCGGCAGTCAGGCGCTCGGCCTTCAGAACATCACCGGCACGCTCACAACAGGAAAGGCCGCGGATATGCTTCTATGGGATATCGCCGGGCCACACGAACTTTCATACTGGATCGGAGGCAGAAGACCGCTTCATCGAATTTTTGACGGTAAACTGGACCCTGTGATATAAAATTACATAACCTTATCCATACAACCTCTTGTCTTAATTACAGTTTCGCCAGGATGTTTTTGGGATTGCCGCTCTCTAGCTGAAGGACAGCCCGCGACATGAAGATAGACGTCTCCCGGGAACGATCTCCTGCCCGTTACGAGCAGGTCAAAATTTATATTACCGAGCGTATTCAGGACGGAGAGTGGAAAGAGGGTCAAAAGCTTCCTTCCGAGAGCGAACTGGTCGAACTCCTCGGCGTCTCCCGCATGACGGTCCATCGGGCACTTCGCGAACTCATGACCGAAGGAATCGTGGTCCGTGCGCAAGGTGTGGGAACATTTGTCTCACGCCCTGCGCCGAAGGCCGATCTGTTGGAACTTCACGATATCGCCGATGACATTCTGAGTTCAGGCCATGTCCACACTGCCCAGGTCATCACACTGGAAGCCATCCGTGCTGACATTGATCTCGCATTTTCCTTCGATATGCGGCCAGGGAGCAAGCTGTTTCACTCGGTGATCGTCCATTTCGAAGATGATATCCCGCTTCAGGTAGAAGAGCGTTTCGTCTCCCCTGCATTCGCACCTGAATACCTTCAGCAGGATTTCACCCTCACCCATCCCCACCGACATCTTTATCATATTTCCGGCCCTGATGAGATTGAGCACATTGTCTTCGCTGTCGCCCCCAGTCAGGAATTGCAGTCCCTGCTGGACATCCCCCCTCACGCCCCCTGCCTCCAGCTTGTACGGCGCACATGGGTCAAAGGCCGCGTCGTCATGAAAGGCATCTTCACCTATCCAGGGAGTCGATACAGCTTGGGCGGCCGACGCAAATCTTCCTCAGACGATTTTTAGGATCCCGATTAGCAGTGAATGCTTGATCAATCAGGCTTCTACCGTACCTGCACCGTCATTGCTCAGAACCAGAGGCGCCGTGGCTTTATTAAAAAGACCTCGACGAATTTGCCCCGAAAGTTGATTGACTGTCGCGGCATGCATTTTGATCAAAGTATAACCTAGCCGAGGCAAAGGTTTAGGACGCTCCTCAATAACCATTGAGGGGGCTGTTCCAAAAGACGTGCAAACCAAAGACTTCATTATGCTTTCCTCGTTCTGAAAAACGTTCGATGGTGACAGGCGGATTGCTGTTGATCGGTTTAGTAATTTTTGAACCGTTCTCTCTTGCAGACGTATTCTCTCAACGAGAGTTCCTTACAAAATCACTCTGCTTTTCTATGGGTCGCCAGGTAGAAGGCGCTCAGAATGACAATCAAAGCGCTCATCCAGAAATTGGCTCTCAATCCGAAATGATCGACTATTGCGCCTCCAAGACTTGAACCGACCGCAATGGCAACCTGCGCGGTAAAGGTGAACATGGCGGCCGCAGCTTCTGAATGGTCAGTCTCGATACTGCGATGCCAGGTATTGAGACACAGGGGCAGTGCTCCCCACGCGACGGCCCAGAGAAGAATGAGTACCGTTTCAAATTTTGGAAAGATCAGCAGCACCGGCAGGAGCAAAAAGGGTATTGCCAGCGATATTTTTGAAGCAAAAAGCGTCGCCTTGAGATTGTTTTCCAAAAAGCGGCTGGCCACGAGGTTGGAAGCAAACCCGATAGCACCATAAGCCAATAACAAGAACGTCACAGCCCCTGAAGGAATACCTGCTTCATGGATAAGAGGGGTCAGGTAAGTATACGCTGCAAAATGGGCCGCAAAAACGGCAGCAATCATAACGATACTTTTCCGCGCTTCAGGCAGCCTGACGAATGCTTTGAAGTCCGTAAGCCGCACATGGCTTTCCGCTGGAACAGCTGGAAGCATTCTCCACTGCATGAGTAAAGCGGCAATGGCGATGATTGCGGCGGCCACGAATGCACCGCGCCAGGATGAGTACTCGGCGACCAGAGATCCCATGGGAACCCCAAGAATCATGGCTGCCGTAACCCCTGCGAAAACAGCCGCGGCTGCCTGATGCGCTTTGTCCTTGGCAACGAGTTCTACTGCAACAGAGAGGCCCATGGCCCAGAATGCGCCCAGACTGATCCCGACCAGTGCGCGACTGAGCAGCATCACGGCAAATGTCGGTGCCATGGTGGCAATCAGACAACCTGCGAGCAGAATAAGGGAGAGCCATAAAATAATCCTGCGACGATCTGTGCGTCCGGAAAACAGCATAACTCCAGGAGCAGAAAGTGCTGCCATCATTCCAGGAACTGTCATGGTAAGCCCCGCCGTTCCCGGACTTACAGAAAATGTTCTCGAAATATCAGGCAGGATACCGACAGGAAGAAATTCGGTGGTGACTGATGCAAATGAACCCAACGCCAGAGACAGAATAGCCAGCTTCTGGCGGGTAGGAGAAATCTCCCGAGAAATCAAATTCTGCATAATGGAAGCATATTTTCTGAAATTTTAGATCAGAAAGATGAATTCCGAGATACATCACTAATAAGATAAAGAATAATAAAATTATTATTTACTGTTACTGATGTATTTATATTCATCTGCGGTACCAATTTCCATATGAATTGGGATGGGATCAATCCACACGAGGAGGATGCAGCCTTGACCTTCCTTGGAGATTTTCCTGTCTTAAAATCGAATTTTCCGCACGACTATAGAGTTTTTCATCAAAAGGTTTATGAGAAAATTTCAGCAATAAATATCTATCAATTATACACTGCTCATGAAATGCTCTGTTGTATGAAGCGGTCCGGGAAATCTCGTATCTTTTACGAGAGACGAAAGATAAGCGCCTTCACATCTGACCGAGATGGCGAGTTATCTGATGGGTACCGAGGCAGACCGCATGCACTTACCTGACAGGAGGTCTTCCATGGCGGATCAGCGTTCCAAAACGTTAAGACTTATTTTCCCTCAGTGGCAGGGCGGCGATAATCCGCCCTATTATCTGGGATCAAAACTTCTGGCTTGGCTGGCTCCTCCTTCTGCAGGCCCTGTTGAGGAGGTTCCGGTTGATGCTCCGACGGACGTCCCTTTACCAGTCGAGGATGAAATGCGGGGACGCAGTGTTCTGATGAAACAGATTCAGGACGCCCGGAAAATCATTGAACGCCATCAGCCGAAGTCACTGGCGGTGCTGGGCGGGGACTGTCTTGTCTCGCTCGTACCTTTTTCGTGGCTATCGGAGCGCTATGGCGACAGGCTGGGTGTGCTCTGGATTGATACCCATCCAGACGTTCAGACCCCAAAGCAGTATACGAACGCTCATGCACACGTTCTGGGGGCTCTGTTAGGTCATGGCGATCCTGATTTGACCAAGGCAGTGACGAAGCCGCTTCCTGCAAAGAATGTGATGATTGCAGGCATCCATGACCCACTTCCGTTCGAAGCCCAATTCATTGCGGATCATGGATTGCGGACATGTTCACCCCAGCAGGTGCGTGATGGTGCACAGCCCGTCATGGAGTGGCTAAAAGACAGCCAGATTGAAGTCCTTGCCATCCATCTGGATCTGGATGTGCTGGATCCGCACAACTTCCGGTCTCTGCTTTTTGCAAAACCGGGTCGTGGCAAGCATGATTTCGGAGACGTTGCCGAAGGCAAGCTCAATATTCCGGATGTTCTGAAATTAATTCAGGAAGTGACGACCGAAAAAGAAGTGGTCGGTATGACGATTGCCGAACATATGCCTTGGGATGCCCTAAACCTGCAGGAAATGCTCAAACAGCTTCCTCTTATCGGCAGTTAAACCTTCGCGTCAGAAAGCCTGTATTCTTAGGAGCAGGCTTTCTTATTTTACTTTCATTTCCTCGACGAACAGCGACAGAGGCATCGAATGGCGGTGATGTCGGGGGTAGAAGAGATGAAACCCGAGATGCGTCGGACAAAATGGCTCCAGAACTGCTATCAGTTTGCCATTCTGGATGTGTTCTTCGACAACGATTTTAGGAATATAGGCGAGGCCAATACCGTCCAGGCAGGCATCCCGTGCGCCGAACACATTATTGCATACAAACTGGCCGACAGGCTGAAACTTCAGGTCTTTACCCTTCTGTCTGAAACGCCACGGATAAATCTTTCCATGGGTTGGTAGACGGACCCCGATACAGTTGTGTTCGTGCAGGCTCGCCGGGGTTTTTGGGACGGCGTGGCTTTTGAAATAGGTCGAGGACCCAACAACAGCAAATGGGATGTCAGGGGACACAGGCACTGAAATCATCCCCTGAGTCACCAGTTCTCCAAGGCGCACACCTGCGTCAAAGCCTTCATCCACAATATCAATCAGGCGCAGATCCGTTGAAACCTCCAAGGAGATTTCGGGGTAGCTCTTTAGAAAATCTGCGATTCGGGGTCGAAGAAAGAAACCCAGAGATTCATCTGTCACGGTGATCCGCAGATTGCCTCTGGGACATTTGCGAAATTCATCTAGGCTGCTCATCCGGTTCTCGATTTCGTCGAAAAGCGGCTGAATATTCTGCAGAAGATAATCTCCCGCAGGCGTGGGAACGACACGACGTGTTGTTCTCGTCAGAAGGGTAACGCCCAGTCGTTCCTCCAGAAGACGCATGGTGTGGCTGATTGCGGAGGGCGTGACGCCTCTGCGAGCCGCTGCTTTTGTAAAGCTTCGTTCTTGCGCAACTGCCAGAAAAGAAAGCAGTTCGCTAAAATTTTCTCGTGACACTTGCTGACCAGAACCCTGTTTTATCGCGTGTTATTAGCGATAATCTTAGTGCGAAATGCCTTTGGGATCATAGTTTATCTTACTCTGGATGATTGGCTTTCACTCATCAATCAGGATCCTTTTAGCTTCTTAGAAGCCCTCTTTTCTATATTCCTTGTACAGAAAGAGAGATTCCGTTTCATCCCAATACACCTATCCGTTCAATGATGCAGGAGCAGCGAAACGGCTGCCGCCTTCACCTCGGACGCTTATTTCCAAGTAAAAATTTTGTTGAAATGAAGCTTGGTCGGTGGATTATTCCGACGTTTTTTGTCAAGGCTGCTAGTAGCGCGGATCGGTCACACCAAAGGCGATATGAATACCAAGCTGCATGCCAGTCACCGATCAGAATGGAGGACCGCTGAGCCTCTTCATGACAGCCGGACAGGTCAGTGATTACACTGGGTCTCTGCTCTGCTGAACAGCCTTCCGATAGCACGACGATCCGTGCCCATCACAATATAGCCGGGAACACGGCTGCAGGGGTCTTCAAAAAAGGAAGGCACACAAAACACCGAAAAGCTTGTGAAGTTTTTGGCCGCTTCTAGGGAAGGACTTGGCAACAAGGTCTGCGTGGAAGCAGATGCTCGTAACAGGGCGTTATCTTGCATGCTTTCGCCCAGTCAGGTGCATGAACTGATTTGCACCCATGTTCTGCTCAACGATACTGACGCAAATTCCGCAAAGATCTCCGGAGCCGGAAAACCGTCCTGTCAACCAGACACGGAAGAATGATCTAGAACTCGCCCGCCCCGAATGAACTTATAGACACCAGTATTTCGTCGAAAACCTTTGGACAAGGATCCAACACTGGAGGCTTACCACAACCCGGTACGAGAAGACAGTTCGTCTCTACCACAGCAGACCAAATCCAGAACCGACAATCCCCAGATATTGATAAACGAAAATTCTATTCTCCGAACATGAAATCATGATTTCATGAAATACAAAAGTTAGAAAATAATTTGAAATGGTATGTCTATTTTTTAATAAAAATATAAATAAAATCACACAAAATTTCTTTATATTTATTTTTTATATTTTTTTCTTGATAACTTCCATCAAGCAAGCATCTTAAAAATTTTAAAACTGAATACAGTTTATTATTTGAAAAAATAGAGAGTCTATTTTTGTATTTTTTTGCTAAACTACAGTAAATAAAAGATGGCCTCTTATCAAGAGATAATCCTTCATTTAAAAATGACTCAGATATTTTTGACATCTTATCACAAGACTGCAGCAATAAACTAATATACTCCTCTCTATCTATGGAAATCAAATGCAATTTCTCTAAAATACGGTTTTTTCTACTTTTTTTACTCCCAAATACATTGTTCCCATGTTGCCTATAACGAGCTAAGGGTTGAGAATCATACGCCATTGATCCGGCTGCTGTCCCCAGAAAATATGCCCATCTATCGTGTGAGAGCTTTTCTGTTCGACAAAACGGATCGGTAGGACGATCGTTGGGATCCACAGAATTCCAGACGCTCCTTTTTATAACTATACTGAAGCCGTAAACCAAATCCCAAGGGTCAAGATCTGCAATGCTATAAGTCCCACTTTGAAGGGAAAGACCGTGGTGGCCAATTATATTACCTTTTTCTGTAATTAATTTACTAGCATGTCCGAAGATCGCAATTTTAGAGTCGAAAAAAGATTTTTGAGCACGCTCTAGTTTATCATTCTCCCAGATATCATCCTGATCGCAAAACGCAATTAAATCGCCGCTACACAAAGAGGCTGCCTTAAAAAAATTTTCGATAAATCCTAATTTTTTGTCATTTTTTATAATTTTCACCGTAAAACTAGATTTTTTTGAGAAATTATCACAAATTTCTATTGTTCTATCAGTTGAACAATCATCGCATATAATAATTTCGATAGGTTTGTATTTTTGATTTTCCAAAGACTCTAGTTGTTTTTGTATATATTTTTCTCCGTTATATGTGGCCATAGCTATAGATATGGTTTTATAATTCTGCATTTACACAACCTCTATAAAATCTTAGTCTTTTCTATAACATACTAAAGAATTATAGCCAGACGGAGTATGCAGAAATATTAGCACTCTGAGCCGCTCCGGAATTGGCGGAGATCTATTCACCCGAGAAAAAGGTTTGATGAGCCATTCTGTTAAAAAATTTTCCCCTGAGGTTCGTCCCGCAACAGTTCGACTGCTTCTGGAGCATGAGGGCGAGCATCCGTCGTATTGGACAGTATGGTATCAATTGCTGGCAAGATTGGCTGTTCGAGGCATACGCTGAACGAATGGGTCGAGAGCGATAAGCGGGCCAGCGTTTTTTCTAAGACTGCAGATCAACCTATCAGCCTACTATGAGCAGTTGCGCAGACGACGCGCGATCAAGGACGAAGATCAGTCCAGAAATAGCATAATGCTACGTTGAAGCCGGAAATTCTGCGGTTTCCTCGGAGCATTTCTGCATCTACGGCGTGTGCAAGGTCTTACGTCAGCTTCTTAAGGCGTGTCGTCATTTAGCTTACGATGTTATAAGGCCTGTTTTCATCTGATCTTTGATATTTTTCTCCGTTTTTTGGAGATGTGTGGATGTGCCGATATAGTCTGAGCGATGATCAGTGAGAGCAGATAAAGGATCTTCTCCCGGGTCGGGAAGGTCATGTCGGCGGGACATCTGCGGATAACCGGCTGTTTGTGGAAGCAGTTTTATATCGTTACCGCGCCGCCATTCCGTGGCGTGACCTGCCATTGCAGTTCGGGGACTGGAAGAATGTTCACAAACGACTGCGTCGCTGTTGCGGAAGCAGTGTGATTGAACGGATTTTCCACCATCTGCTCGCCGATGATTGAGCCAATGAATACATGATGATTGACAGCCCGATTGTGCAGGCTCACCAGCATAGTGCGGGCGCCCATAAAAAAGGGGCGACGATCAGATCATCGGACGATCCCGTGGCGGACTAACCACGAAAATCCATGCCATTGTCGATGCTGCGGGCAAGGCCATGGCTCTTTCGCTGACGCAAAGGCGAGAGCCGACACCACTGAAGCAGAACCTCTCCTCGATGAAATCGATCCCAAAGCCTTTATCGCCGACAAGGCGTATGATGCTGATCCGCTTATTGAAAAGCTTGAAGAACGGCAGCTCACACCCGTCGTCTTCCATTTCCGGATGAACCGGGACTTCCGGTCAATGGAGACGTGGAATTTGTATCCAAAGAACGGGATGACGAGATCTGTTGTAGGGATAGTCCCGTCATCCTGCCGCTTCGCTTTGGTAAACTTCAGCGTCCAGCTTGCATGGCGATCTTTATGAGACAGCTTTGCGCTTGGCCTGCCAGTCTTCGGGAACACGTTTTACCCGGAAATCTGCTTTTTCAGCGTTCATATTGCGCGGCCTGGGAGCGGTTACCAGTACTACATCCAAGATATGGCCGGACATTAGCAGATAACCCGCGTCGCGCAGCGTATTATCAAAACGATCACACAGCCTTTCAATAGCACCCGCCTGGATCAGACACTCGCGAAACAGCCAAATCGTTTTGGCACCTCCATACAATCCTGAATGCAGGCCCTCAAAGGATTCAGGACACAGATACTGCCCGCCTGCGCAGAAGGCATTCCAGCAGACGGACCCCCTCCATGAAGTCATCCATCTCCATGCTTTCGTCTGGATTATGACTTCCGTTGCTATTGCGCACAAAGAGCATTCCCGTCGGGACGTTTTGCAAGGCAAATATCGCCGCATCATGCCCGGCACCGCTTGACATCGAAACAAAGGGAATGTTCAGCGAGGTTGCAAGAATTCTTGCGTCCGCCTGCAAATCTGCATTCATGACGGCAGGTGTACTACAGGTCCTCGGCCCAAGCTCCACACGGACGTGATAATCCTGTTCAACACGACGCGCCTGTTGAATAACCAACCCGTTGATCCGCTCAAGAAGCGCTTCGTCCCGGGAACGGATATCAATCACGAGATCCAGCTTCCCGGGAACCGCCGCAAAATTCGCTTGTGCCTCGTCGGTCCGGCAGACGCCAAACGTCAGAGTCATCTCTTCTCCGTCAGCTTCCGCCTGTTTCCAGGCATCGTGCAGAGCAGTCATCATGCTGGCCCCGGCCATCACGGCGTCTGAACGGAAACGACGCGGCGTCGCCCCGGAATGGGCATACTGACCATGAATAACAGCCGAGCGATACCGCGTGCTCCCACAAATTCCTGTCACGATCCCTACCGGAACGTCCGCTTCCAAAAGAACAGGCCCCTGTTCGATATGCAGTTCGACAAAACAGTCGATTTTCGTGGCATCCAGAACCGATGCTTTTCCGCACAGGTCGGGACTGGCGCCACAGTCCTGCATGTGATGCCTCAGGCTCAAACCATCGTCGCTTCGCGGAGTTTCGAGCGCAGAAGGCTCAAGCAGCCCGAAAGCCGTCCGGCTTCCCAGATAGGACAGCGGAAACCAGACACTTTCTTCTGCACGTGTCACGATCAGTGTCGTGTCCCGTTCCGGCCGAAAACCCGCTTTGACCCACGCACAAAGCACAAGAAGACCAGCCACTGCACCCGCCGCTCCATCGAAATTTCCGCCACATGGAACAGTATCGAGATGCGACCCCGTCATGACGACTGGAAGGGTCCGGTCACGGCCGGGAAGCGTCAGGTAAAGATTGGCAGCCCAATCACGACGCACCTCCAATCCGTATTGCCCTGCCACCTCCATGAACAGGTCATGGGCGAGATTTTCTTCCCTTCCGTAAGACGGCCGCGTCATGCCACGGCCGTCAAAACCGATCTCATACAAACGACTGAAAAGATGATGTCCGAGATCGACATCCACCACAGGCGCGGTCACGCTGTTTGTCTCGGGTTGACCAGAACAGAACAGAACATAAGCAACCCTTTACTGCTTGGCGAAAAGTTGCTGCATATTAGCGAAAGCTTTGAATTCCAACGCATTCCCTGCGGGATCGCAGAAAAACATCGTCGCCTGCTCGCCCGGCAGTCCCGCAAAACGGATCTGTGGCTCCATTCCAAAAGAAATGCCATGACCGCGAACACGCTCCGCCAGAACCTTCCAGTCCTCCATGTCAAGAACAACGCCGAAATGCGGGATAGGCACGTTATGACCGTCCACGGCTCCCCCTCCACCTTCACTCCCACCGTGACAGGCATCAGGAACCAGGTGCGTAACGATTTGATGTCCATAAAGATCGAAATCGATCCAGGTTTCCGTACTCCGTCCCTCTGCACACCCGAGAACAGTTCCGTAAAAGATCCGGGCGGCTGCAAGGTCGTCGACCGGGAATGCGAGATGAAACGGATTAACCATGACTGCACCATGACTTTTCTGGAAAAATCCGCTGATATCATATTCGTCGTCGTAACAATCGTGCGAATATATGACTTCAGAAGAAGGTAAATCCGATGTCTGATCTCTTTCGCTACCTTACGCTGCCCTGACAGACCCTTCGGAGACCTACTCATGGACACACGCTTCCTCGAAAGTTTCCTGATCGTTATCGAACAGGGGTCGCTTGCGGGTGCAGCACGTCAGCTCCGCCTTACCCCAGCCAGCGTTGCTCAACGGATCCGCGCGCTCGAAGACGAAATAGGCTGTCCGATTGTCCAGCGTGATGGGCGGAACGTCCGTCCTACGGAACAAGGGCTAGCCATCATCGAACAGAGCCGGGCGATCGTCACGAGCGTCCGGGATCTCTGCGCCATTGCTGCGAGTGACAAGCCTGTCGGGACCCTGAGGATCGGCGCGATATCAAGTGCGGCGAATGGCCTCCTCCCCCCTTATCTGAAACGTTTTTTCGAATGTTTCCCCGAAATCGAGCTGCATATTACTCCAGGCTCTTCATCCGGGCTGCATAACGCGGTTCTGGAAGGAAATATCGACGCTGCCTTCATCGTGGAGCCCCCTTTTGAAATTCCAAAAACACTAGTCTGGCAGACTTTGCGATCTGAGCCGCTGGTCGTCCTGGCCCCGGAAGCTCTTCAGGAAACAGACCCCCACGAAATTCTCCGGAATCATCCCCTGATCCGCTATGACCGGATGCAGTGGGGTGGCCGCCTTGCTGACGAATATCTCCGAAAATCAGGGATATGGCCCCATGAACGTCTTGAACTCGACTCATTGGACGCCATTGCCATTATTGTCAGTCAGGGAACGGGCGTGTCGCTGGTCCCTGACTGGGCCCGTCCCTGGCCCGCAGGCGTCCATCTAAAAAAAATCCCGCTCCCGGCCCCGGCTCCCTGCCGAAATCTGGGCTTTCTGGTCCAGCGGAACTCACCGCGTCTCAGCCTGTTCAACCGTCTGCTCGAAATCCTTCAGAAACCTCTGACCACGTCGTAAGAGCCGCCAGAGCTGCCCGGCTCCGTGAGAAGCCCGGTTTTCCCATATCGTGAAGATAGGAAAACCATCACCGTAAAGAGCGTCCTGAAACTGGACACCTCACGCATCTTCGATAACCATACCGGAACAGAAATGCTTTTCCCAAAGTATCAATTTTTCAACTGATGTTCCGGACCGCCTGATGAAGATTTGCCTGACGGGTGACAGTATTCTCTTTCGGCAACTCAACAGCCGCACTGACCCCGGACTATCGCCCCTTTTCGACATGATCCGCGCCTGCGATGTTTCGTTCACCAATCTCGAACTGGTACCGAACGATTTCGTGGGTGATCCAGCCCTTGATATGGGCGGCACGCATTTTGGCGCCTCATCCCGGGTTCTGGATGACCTGAAAGAGGCCGGTTTCGACCTTTTTGCAGCGGCAACAAACCACTCGCTAGATTACAGCATCTCCGGCCTGCGCAAGACGCTGGACGAACTCAACCGCCGAAACCTGCATCATGCCGGGATCGGCCTGCATTTGGAAGATGCCAGACGCCCTACATATTTTACGCATCCTGCAGGTACGGTCTCCATGCTGTCCTGCACCTCCACCTTCGCCAGAGGGCAGGAAGCAGCCATGCAGACGAGCGCGATGCAGGGACGCCCCGGCATCAATCCGCTACGCTACAACACGATGCACCACGTCTCTGCCGATGACATGACATCCCTGAGGGAGATCTACCGGAAGCTCGGATTACAGCGGGTCAAGGACGACAAAATCCAGCTTGGTTTCGCCTTTCCCGCCCCCGAGGGGGTTCTCGCCTTCGAAAACCTGAATTTTCAGGTCGGTCAGGAAACGAAAGTCACCACCACCCCCAACCCCACGGACATGCAGGCCCTGCATCGCTGGATCGCAGAAGCACGGATGGTTTCCGATACGGTCATCCTGAGTATCCATGCGCATGAAAGCGGCTACAACGCCAATGGGGAACTCGACGTAGAAATTCCGGCTGATTTTCTCGTAACAGCCGCCCGTCAGGCGATCGACGCCGGTGCGGATATCGTTGCCTGTCACGGACCACATCTGTTGCGGGGCCTCGAAATCCATAACGGCAAACCGATCTTCTACAGTCTGGGCAATTTCATAGGACAGAATGAACTCGTGGAGCGCCTCCCAGTCGAATCCTATATGGCGAACCGCGTAAGTCCGGAGCTAACACCTCATCAGCTTTATAAAGCTCGCAGCAACAACGATGCGAAAGGTTTCCCCGCCGAAAAACGTTTCTGGGAGACCATCATGCCGATCTGCACTTATCAGAACGGAAAGCTCGAAAGTCTCGAAATTCATCCGATCACACTCGGCCTGGGCTTGGCTGCTCACAGACGCGGAGTGCCCTCCCTGGCCTACGGCGAGGAAGGGCGAAACATTCTGGAAACATTTGCCACTCTATCCGGGTCTTTCGGCACCGACTTCCAACAAGCAGGAACCGATAATGCGCCGCTCCTTCTATGGCGTGCGACAGCCTGAAGGCTCTTCATAACATCCGAAACTACTGAGGAGGCATATTGCTGCGGGATGCCTCTTCCAGATACCGGATCAGAGCCTTGCAGCCCTCCGTCATTCGGCCGCGTAAGGTCATCACACCGACATCCCGCACGATCTTCTGGTCTCCTAGAGACAATATACGGATATTCGGTACAACACTAACCGCAAAGATATAGGGAACAATCGAACACCCCATATTATTGGCGACCATCTGCAGGATTGTGTGAAGATCTTCAGTCTCGATGACCTCATGGGGAGAAAGCCCTTGAGTTCTGAGAAATCGATCCAGTGTACGCCCCCCAAAAGAACGACTATCATAGCGAATAAAAGGCTGCCCTTCGAGGATCTGTCGCCAGTCTGCGCCTTCGACATGAGCAGGGACGACCATGACATAGTCCTGTTGGACGACAGGATGCCACTGCATGTATGGCATCAACCCAAAAGGTGGCCGGACGATCAGCGCAGCATCCAGCTCTCCTGCATCCAGACGATCCAGCAAACTCATGGAAGTCCCTGGAACAATCCGTACTTTCAGATCCGGAAGCTCAAGATGCAATCCCGCAATAGCAGGGGCAAGCAAGCTGGTCTGAGCAGTTGAAATAGCGCCCACCCGCAACAGTTCGGTTTCTGGCTTGAGGCGCGACGCCCCCCGAAGCGCCTCAAAGGCCGAGAGGATATCTTCTACCTGACATAAGATGCGACTCCCCGCTGCCGTCAGAGTTACCGACCTGCCTGTGCGCTCAAAAAGATCATAGCCAAACTCTTCTTCAAGCCGACGAATCTGAGCACTGATTGCCGACTGCGTCACCCCGATCGCCTTGGCTGTCGCGGCAAAACTCTCGGTCCGGGCAGCAACAACAAATGTTCTGAGTTCGGGAATCACGACTCGACAGACAAAAAAATTTTCTCTCGTTTCAGTTTTTACTCATTTTTTTTGTCCGTTCAAGCGATGCTGTCTTTTCGACAAACAAACCTCAGCCTTGGACGCTCGGTCAAATCAATTAGATTTCCGAGGAAAATCGGCAGAAAAGAGAATTTGTTCCTTAATAAAAACATTTTAGTTGTCGTTTCGTTATGTGTGTGATTTGTTCATGAAAAGCATATATTTCGAATGGTCAGCCAACACCGGCTGGCAAAGGGGATGCCCATGAGCAAGTGTTTTGGACCCAAGGCTTTCCTGATGTGTGGCGCTGCCTTGAGCTCGCTCGTTTCGCTCTGTCCAACCGCCCAGGCTACGTCCACCAGAGTGACGACGCACACACATTCCACGCACAAACGGGTCACAACCTCGCCTGCAAGGGCCGCCACTACCACTTCTGCAAGACCCTCCTCTCGCAGAACATCCATCATTTCAAGGTCGGGTCCAGAAGAGATGCGCGTCACCGGGACGGCCTCTACCGGCCAATCCGTGATGAATCCCTCCACCCCGGTTCACAGTACCACACAGGTTACGGTAGTATCCGGCAGCCAGCTTCTGGCCACCGGCCAGACAAACGTCATGCAGGCCCTCGCCCAAGCCTCGGCTTCCATTACGTCTCCGCCACAATCCGGCGTCGGAAACAGCGGCTTCATCCAGACCATGCAGCTTCGCGGCCAGTCCGCCGACGATACGCTGATTCTCGTCAACGGACACCGCCGCCATATCGGTGCAAATTTCAACGCCAATGCCGGCCCGAACTGGGGCACCGAACCCACCGACATTTCCCTGATCCCGATTTCGGCAATAGATCATATCGAAGTCATTACCGAAGGCGCGACCGCGCTCTACGGTCAGGACGCTCTGGCAGGTGCGGTCAATATCGTCCTCAAGCAGCGCACGCATGGCGGCTCCATCAATTTCCAAAACAGCGGCTTTTACGCCGGTGACGGGCAGGCGCTGAACGGTTATGCGGATTGGGCCACAGCACTTGGCAAAAACGGCGGCTATCTCGACCTAGCGGCGCAGGTTACTCACCAGCTTCCCACCAACCGCAGCGGCCTTTTCGTCGGACAACTCTATCCGGTTGGGGATTCCCGCAACGAAACAGCCAGCCGCGATGTGCAGCGCGGCCTCGGCATCCCGAAATCAACGCTGGAAACCATCAGCGAAAACATGGCGATCCCGCTGAACGAAAACCTCAGCCTCTACAGCACCTCGACCTTCAGCCATCGTAAGGCCCATGTGGCCGAAACCTACCGAAGTGCTGGGAACAGCCTGACCAATATCAATCTCTGGCCCAATGGCGCACAGCCCTATATCGGCATGGACCAGTACGATTTCGAAACAGACAACGGTATCAAGGCGCATAAATTCGGCTTCGCTTGGGACGCCTACGTCAATTACGGTCGTGACGATCAGGCCTATTCGACCCTCGACAGCAACAACATGTCTCTCGGCGATGCCAGCCCACGCGATTTTTATGACGGCAAAACCATCACTTCAGAGCTTTCGACCGGCATACGAGGCTCGCGCTTCTTCAACACGTCATGGCTCCCCAAACCGATTGCCCTCCGCTTTGGCGGCGAATACCGCCGTGACACCTTCCAGATGACGGAAGGCGAGGAAGCCTCATGGATCGGCCTCGGCGCAACCGACCATGCCGGTAACGTCCCGCTCGCCGTCACCAATCGCGGACGCGACATCTACGACGGCAACGTCAATCTCGATTTCTACGTTACGAAAAAATGGGAATGGTCCCTCGGTGGCCGCGCCACGAGCTACAACCATCTCGCCACCGTCACGACCGGTTCGATCGGAACACGCTACAACTTCAACAAACACTGGGCCATCCGCGCCAGCATCAACACCGGTTACCGCCCGCCAACACTGGGTCAGACCTATTATTTCTATAACGCCCCCTTCGCCAACTACGCCGTGGACCAGCTCCCCAACAGCAGCGCCGCCGCAAAGGCGCTCGGCGCAGGCCATATCAAGGGCGAATATTCCCGCAACTATAGCATCGGCATCGACGCCACGCCCCTCAAGGACTGGAACGTCACCGCAAACCTGTATTACATCGCCATCAACGACCGTCTGGCCAGCACCACGACCCTCGGCGGCGCGGGTGTGGCCGATATTCTCGAAGCGTCTGGCCTGAACAACGTCACCTACGCCTCCTATTACACAAACCCCGTCAATACCCAGACCTATGGCGGTGACATCGACACCAACTACACCCTGCACACCAAACGCGCCGGAACATTCCGCTTCGACTTCACATTCAACTACTCCGATAACGAAATCCGCAGCCGCAACAAGACACCCACTGTACTGGCGAACATGGGCCTGTCCACGTTTAACACCTATGCCGAAGAAATGCTTCTGCACTCCGCGCCGAAGAACCGCGAAAACCTCACGGTCAACTGGAATTACGGCAAGTGGAACGTCATGGTGCAGGAACAGCGCTACGGCTCCATCATTTTCCTCGCCAGCCCCACGGCGGCTCCGATGGAACAGCGCCCGGCTTTCCTGACCAACATGTCCGTCAGCTACAAGATCCTGCCAAAATGGAGCGTCACGGTCGGCGCGAACAACCTGGGCAACAAATATCCGACCCGCGTTCCCAAGGCGACCGCAGCACCGCTCTTCAACGAATACAAATATGCCTACTACTCACCTTACGGCTTCAACGGTGGCATGTACTATATCCAGACCGGCCTGACATTCTGAACGCGAACGGAAAGAGGCGCAGTTTCTTGCAGACAGTTCCAGAAGATCGCCGGCCTTTCCGGTTCGTCATATACGCCCTCACCATCGCCATGTGCGTGATCTGCTACGGAGACCGGGCCGCCCTGTCCGTGGGCATGCCCCAGATCGCCCATGAATTCGCCCTTACACCGGGGGAGACAGGCTGGGTCCTCTCCAGCTTCCTCTGGTCGTACTTCATCCTCAACCTGCCCAGCGCGATCCTGCTGGACCGCTTCGGCGTGCGGATCATTGGCGCGGCCGCCGTGGCACTGTGGTCGCTCGCCATGATCCTTGGCAGCCTGACCGCCACCGTTCCGGCCTTCATCGCCACCCGCATCCTGCTGGGCGTCGGAGAAGCCCCCACCTTCGCACTCGGCAACAAGGTCGTCCGGGCTTGGGCGCCGTTGCACGAACGTGGACTGATGATGACTGCCTTCATCTGCGGCATCCCCATCGGGCTAGCCTGCGGTGCCGCCTCGGGCGGATGGCTGATTGCCCATTACGGCTGGCGCCCGGCGTTTTCGCTGCTCGGCGCGCTCGGGCTGGTCTGGTCCGTGGTCTGGCTCCTGACCCATCCGCGCCCCGCACGCGGCACACAGGCAACGTCCTTTTCCCTAATCTCGGTGCCGACCCTGTTCCGCTCTTCGGCATTCTGGGGCATCGTGATCGCGCAGTGCTGCGCCAATTATGCCAACTTCCTGCTGATGTCCTGGCTACCGATCATCATGCGCCAGACCCTGCATCTCGGCACCGAACAGTCCGGAGCCTATACGGCCTATTGCTATGTCGGCGCGGCCATCCTCTCGATCACGGCAGGAAAGGTTGGCGAAATGCTCGTTCGTGGATCAAAACTTTCTCTGGGAGGACGCCGCAAGGTCGTGTGTCTGTATCTCATACTGGCCTCCTCCATGGGATTTCTGCCGCTCTGCGGAACGGCCGCGACCATCATTACGCTCCTCGCCGTCTCCATGGCCTTCATGGCAGGCGGAACGGGCGCCAACATGGCCCTTCTGGCGGACCTACTTGTGGAAGACGAAATCCTCGGCTCCGTGACCGGCCTGACCCTGACCTTCTCCAACGGCCTCGGCATTCTGGCCCCGGTCATGACGGGATATCTGCTTCAGGCCACCGGTAATTTCCACGGCGTTTTCTACATCACAGGCCTCATTATCCTGTGCGGCGCGCTAGCCGCAGCTCTCCTTCCCCGGCGGCCGTTCCATGGCCGCTCCCAGCCGGATCAGACTGCATGACCCGTATTCACATGGCAGGCGCGGGCGGCCTCCTACTGGACGCCGCCGACGGCCCGTTCAGTGACACAACACAGCGCCGCATCTGGGCCACCAGCCGCGAACTGAACACCCGGCCTGACGTCCTCCAGACAATCCCCGGCGTCAACAACCTTCTCGTCACGTTCGACGCCGTACAGACTGACCCTTCCGTCATGGAAGAGCTGCTCCGGACCGTCTGGACACAGGCCTCCGCCGAAGAGGTGCCGTCCCGCGAGATCGTGGTGCCGGTCGTCTATGGCGGCGCGTTCGGCGAAGATCTGGCGCTCGTCGCCCGCTTCGCCAACCTGACGGAAGAGGAAACCATCGACGCCCACATGGCCGGTCGCTACAGCGTCGCCGCCATCGGCGCCATGGCGGGTTTCGTGTACCTGACCGGACTGGACCCGCGTCTGGCCATCCCCCGCCGCGACTCCCCGCGTTTGAGAGTGGAGGAAGGGGCTGTGGTCATCGGCGGCGGCCACGCAGGCATGATGCCCTGCACCTCGCCATCCGGCTGGCATATCCTCGGCCGGACGGATCTGTGCCTGTTCGACGCCTTCCGTCCCGAGCCCGGCCTACTGCGGCTGGGCGACACCGTCCGTTTTGTGAGGGCCTCATGATCGAAATCCTGACCGGCTCCTCCCTCAACACCATTCAGGATTTCGGCCGCCCTCACGCCATGGCCATGGGCGTGGCGCAAGGCGGCGCGATGGACCGTCTGGCCCTAAGCCACGGCAACCTGCTGCTCGGCAATTCGTTGGATGCTGCCGGAATCGAGATCGTGTTTTTCCCCTTCCGCGTGCGCTTTGAGGCCGAGACGTCATTTGCCATCACTGGTGCCGCCTGCCCCGCCACGCTCGACGATCTGAAACTCCCGCGCGACTGGGCCATCACTGCCAGACCCGGCCAGACCCTGACACTCCGCGCGCCGGAACAGGGCGCACGCGCCTATCTGACGCTGCGGGGCGGTCTGGACGTGCCCCCGGTTCTGGGCGCGCGCTCGACGGATCTGAAAGGCGGCTTCGGCGGCCTTGAGGGGCGCGCCCTTCAGAAAGGCGACCGCCTTTCCTGCCTCGCAGCCTCCACACTGTGCCTGCCCGCCGCAGGCTATGGCCTCGCGCGCGCCTGCCCGCTTCCCCACGCAGACGGCACCCGGATCCGCGTCCTGCCCGCAGCCGAACACGACGTCTTCACACCCGAAAGCCTGAAAACCTTCCACGCCGCAGCCTGGACCCTGACCCCCAGCGCAAACCGCATGGGCTATCGGCTCGAAGGGCAGAATGCCTTGAAACTCTCACGGCCGCTCAGCCTGTTTTCCCACGGCATCCTGCCCGGAACCGTTCAGGTGCCGCCCGCGGGCCAGCCGATCATCCAGATGATGGATGCCAATACCTGCGGCGGCTATCCCAAGATCGCCACCGTCATTGCGCCGGACCTGCGCCTGCTGTCCCAGACAGTCGTCGGCGCGCCCGTCCATTTCGAAACCATCACACGCGATGAGGCGGTGCAGATCATCCGGCAGGAGGCTGCGGATCTGAAGCGCCTTGCCACCGAAATTGCCACACTCCGCACACAGCTCGTTTTCTGATGCCCTGTTATTTCATGTCCGGGAGTTCCAAACCATGACCGCCAAAACCATCGACCTGAACGCCGATCTGGGCGAGAGCTTCGGCCATTACACAATGGGCAATGACAGCGCGATGCTGGACATCGTGACCTCTGCTAACGTCGCCTGCGGCTTTCACGGCGGCGACCCGGAAGTCATGGCCGAGACCTTCCGCATCGCACGCGAAAAAGGCGTCTCCGTCGGCTCCCATCCCGGCTTCCCGGACCTGTGGGGCTTCGGACGCCGCGTCATGCCCTTCACCCCCGCACAGATCGAACGGATCGTGGCCTATCAGATGGGCGCGGCCCAGGCCCTCGCCACCTATTCCGGTCACCGCATGACCTATATGAAAACTCATGGCGCGCTGGGCAACCTGACCGAACGCGATCCCGCCGTTGCCGAAGCCATCGTCAATGCGGTTAAGGCGGTCGATCCAAACCTCCCCATCATGGCCATCGCCCTGAGCCATCTGGACCGTATCGGACGCGAGCGGGGCCTGACCGTGTTCTCGGAAATCTTCGCCGACCGCGCCTATACCGAAGACGGACATCTCGTCTCGCGCAAGGAACCGGGTGCGGTCCTGCATGATGCCGATTTCGCGGCCGCCCGCGCCGTGCGGATGGTGCAGGCCGGCGCCATCGAAACCATCTCCGGCAAAATGCTGCCGACCCGCATTGATACGATCTGCGTGCATGGGGACAACGCAGAATCCGTGGACGTCGCCCGCAAGGTCCGCGCGGGCTTCGAAGCCGCGGGCATCACGTTGCGCGCCCTGACCTGAAGCAGACCGGAAAGCCAACCGCCCCATGATCCCCGATCTCAAGATCCTCGATGCCCTGATGGCCCGGATGCAGGCGCTGGGCATTACCGAACTCGACTATTCCCGCGACGGCGAGCACATCCGTCTGGTGCGCGACACACAGGACAGCAGCCCACAATCGACCAGCCCGGCCCCGGCGGCCGCAGCCTCCACGCTTCCCGTCCTCGAAACCGCCAGCCCTCTGCCCAAAGCCGAAACCACGATCGACGCCCCCATGCACGGCCAGTTCTACGCCTCTCCGGCCCCGGATGCGCCTCCTTTCGTCAAGCCGGGCGACATCGTGGCGGAAGGACAACCGCTCTATATTCTCGAAGTCATGAAAACGCTCTCGCGCATCGAGGCCGAGTTCCCCTGCCGGATCGTCGCCGTGCTGGCCGCGAATGCCGACGCCGTCTCCCCCGGCACGCCGCTCTTCACCGTGGAGCCACTTGATGCCTGAGCCTTCAGTGTCCCAGCCGCGCCGTGTCCTGATCGCCAATCGCGGCGAAATCGCCCTTCGCATCACGCGGGCCTGCCGCCTGCTCGGCCTGCACAGCATCGGTATCCACTCCGAAGCTGATGCCAGCCTCGCCCATCTGCGCCTCGTGGACGAAACGCTCTGCATCGGCCCGGCAGCGGCATCCGGCAGCTATCTGGACGCTGCCCGCGTCCTACGCGCCGCCGAACTGACGAACGCCGACATCATTCATCCCGGCTACGGCTTCCTGTCCGAAAATGCTGATTTCGCCGAGGCTGTGGAACAGTCCGGCCGCACGTTGGCAGGCCCAACCGCCGCCATCATGCGCCTGATGGGTGATAAAATCAGCGCCAAGCAGCAGATGCGTCGCTCCGGTGTCCCCTGCCTGCCCGGAACCGACGACGCCCTGCCGACCGACCTGTCCGAAGCACAAACGATCTGCGACGCCATCGGCTATCCGCTGATCGTCAAGGCGGCAGGCGGCGGCGGCGGGCGCGGCATGCGCGTGGTCATGACCGCAGCAGACCTCCGCGACGCCATTGAAACGGCTCGCGAAGAAGCCGGACGCGCCTTCGGCAATCCGTCCGTGTATGCCGAACGGTTCCTCCAGCACCCCCGCCATATCGAAATCCAGGTTCTCGCCGACCGGCAGGGCAATGCCGTCTGGCTCGGCGCGCGGGACTGCTCCATCCAGCGCCGCCACCAGAAACTGGTCGAGGAAGCCCCAGCCACCGGCATTGACCCGCAGGCCATCGCCGAACTGGGCGAGCGCTGTGCAAACGCCTGCACCCTGATGGGCTATACCGGCGCGGGCACGTTCGAGTTCCTGTACGAAGACGGCGCGTTTTCCTTCATCGAGATGAACACCCGCCTTCAGGTCGAACACCCCGTCACGGAAATGACGACCGGCATCGACATCGTCCGCGAGCAACTCCTGATCGCAATGGGACAGCCCCTCTCCTTCACGCAGGCCGACATCCGCACGCAGGGCCACGCCATCGAATGCCGCATCAACGCCGAAGACCCCGAGAGCTTCCGCCCAGCCCCCGGAAAAGTCCTGAGCTGGCGCGCGCCCGGCGGCCCCGGCGTCCGTATCGATACGCATCTCTATGACGGCTATGTCGTGCCCCCGAATTACGACTCCCTGATCGCCAAGCTGATCGTCCACGGCACGGACCGCACGGATGCCCTCAGCCGCATGCATGCCGCCCTTTCGGAAATGCAAATCACCGGCATCGCCACCACCACGCCCCTGCATCTGCGCCTGATGAACGAGCCCGGCGTGCGCGAAGGCAGCGTCAGCGTGCATTACCTCGAAGCCCTCATGCGAAAGTCCGCCCCATGACTTTTCTTGAAGACCTTCTGAACGACCTGCCCGAACTGGTCGAGCGGATGAGACGTCACGACGTCCGTCATGTCTCCCTGAAAAACGGAGCAGACACGCTTGCCCTGACATTAGCGGAAAGCTTAGGTCAAACGCTTCAGGTACCCCATGTTGCCCCGCCCGCAAAAGCGGAAGGCACGCCCGTTCCCAGCCCCGAGATGGGCGTGTTCCGCTCAAACGGCCTGGACGAAACCCACCCGGTTCGCTCCGGCGAGATAGTAGGATTTGTCGAGGCAGGCCCCCTCCGCCTGCCCGTCACGGCCACAGCGGATGGCACACTCGGCCCAGCACTGGTCGGAGATGGCGACGTCGTGGGCTATCACGACGTGCTCTTCCGGATTCACCCGGATGGCTGAGACGCTGCGTTCAGAGAGACGCGGCGGATCGCGACGCCTGCTCGTAAAATCCCGTCAGGACACGCAACGCTTTAGCGACCTCTGCAATGGTGACGTCCCCGACTTCCCGATTCTGGGGAATGTGCTCCAGCAGGCAGATCCGACGCAGACGCGCATATTCGAGGCAGACGTCGCGCCCTTTTTGTGTCGTGCTGACAAAAACCTCCTTGCCCCGGCGTTCGCGCTGGATCAGCGCGAGTTCGTCGAGCTTCTTCATGGCGTAGTTCAGGTAATGCCGCTCGGACAGGTTGAGAGTGAACATCAGGTCCGAGATGCTCTTCTCCCGGTTCCGGTGATTGACGCTGTGCAGAATAAGCGTGTCAAGCGCCGAGAGATCCGGCAGACCCGCGGCCGCCATCCCCCGAGACATCCAGCGATGAAACGCATGGTTCACGACAGTCAGGGCAAATTCGAATTCGCTCAGATCCTCGTTGCCCGGCACCGCCAGATGCGACGAGGACACGATGAAGGCCCGTTCCATATCCGCAACATCTGGCATCGCCGGCGCAGGGCTCGCGGTTTTCCCGTCCTTCATGGTTCGTCCTCTCCGTCAGCGAACATCTCTTCCCGATATCTTATTGCACTCTAACCCGATACGGAAAACACAGGCATGGTCGACAGCACACAAATCCGTCTCGCCGCTGATATCGGTGGCACCTTCACGGACGTGGTCCTCCAGACGCCGCAGGGACGTCTGACCCGTAAGGTCCTCACCACGCCCGCCGCCCCCGAAGAAGGGGTCATGAGCGGCATCGGCCTCGTGATCGAAGATGCCGGCCTTCGCTTTCCGGACGTGACGGTCTTCGTCCATGGCACGACGCTTGCGACCAACGCCATCATCGAACGCCGGGGCGCCCGCACGGCTCTCATCGGCACGCAGGGCTTCCGCGACATTCTGGAGATCGGCACCGAAAGCCGCTTCAACCAGTATGACCTGATGCTGCAAAAGCCCAGCCCGCTCGTCCCCCGCGACCTGCGCTTCACCGTCCCCGAACGCATGGACGCCCGCGGCACCGTCCAGCTTCCCCTGAATGAAGCCGCCGTTCTGGCGCTCGTGCCCCAGCTTCGCGACGCTGGCGTCGAGAGCATCGCAGTGGCGTTCCTCCATGCCTATGCCAATCCGGCCCATGAACGGCGTGTACAGGCGCTTCTTCAGGAGGCGATGCCGGACACCACCATCTCCATTTCAAGCGACGTCTGCCCCGAAATCCGGGAATACGAACGCACCTCCACCACCGTCGCGAATGCTTACGTCCAGCCTCTGATGGCGGGCTATCTGGGGCGTCTGCGCAAAGCCCTCGACGCCAGGGGCTTTGAAGGCGCACTCTATCTCGTCACCTCTGGTGGCGGTCTGACCGCGCTGGAAACGGCGCGCCAGTTCCCCGTCCGCCTGGTAGAATCCGGCCCGGCGGGCGGTGCCATCTTCGCCGCCCAATGCGCCGAGCGTTTGGCCGAAAACCGCGTCCTGTCCTTCGACATGGGCGGCACGACCGCCAAGGTCTGCCTGATCGAAGACGGCGAACCCGCATCGTCCCGTTTCTTCGAAGTGGACCGCACGGCCCGCTTCATGAAAGGCTCCGGCCTGCCCCTGCGCATTCCCGTGATCGAAATGGTCGAGATCGGCGCGGGCGGCGGCTCCATCGCCCATCTGGATGCGATGAAACGCGTCGTCGTCGGGCCAGAGAGCGCGTCTTCCGTTCCCGGCCCGGCCTGTTATGGACTGGGCGGCAAACGCCCCGCCGTTACGGACGCGGACGTGATACTCGGCCTGATCCGCCCGGAAAACTTCGCGGGCGGCAGCATCCAGCTCCAGCCGGATCGCTCGGCCGAAGCACTCCTGGCCGATATCGGAACACCGCTGGGTCTGTCGGCGGAAATGTCCGCCCATGCGGTTTATGAAATCGTGTGCGAAAACATGGCCAGTGCGGCACGCGTCCATGCCGCCGAACGTGGCGCCGTGATTGGCGACCATACCATGATCGCGTTCGGCGGCGCGGCCCCCCTGCATGCCGCGCGCGTCGCGGAAAAGCTTGGAATCCAGCGTCTCGTCATTCCTTCGAACGCAGGCGTCGGCTCGGCCGTAGGCTTCCTCGCCGCACCCGTTTCGTTTGAACTCGTCCGCTCCTTCCCCATGCGCCTGGACGACAGCTTCAGTTCAGCAGAAGTCTCGGCCCTGCTCGACGACATGACGCAGGCCGCCCACGGCATGGTGCAGGACGACGCCCGGACGGAAACGCTCCACACAAGGCGCGCGGCCTTCATGCGGTATGTCGGACAGGGGCACGAAATCATCGTCACACTGCCCGACGGCGTCCTCAGCAGCGACCATCTCTCGGCCCTGCGGGACGCCTTCGAAACGGAATATGCCCGTCAGTTCGCCCGCGTCATCCCCCATGCCGCCGTCGAGATCCTGAACTGGTCTGTCAGCGTCTCAACCACCCCGCGAAAGTACCCGCCCTTCGAGGCCACCCCGGCCCTGCATGATGCAGTCTCCGCCGACATCCGGAAACTCTTCGACGGCGCAACCGGCACGCATGTCGCCCTCCCGGTCTACGAACGTACGGACATGGGACCAGGCAGCCGCGTTTCCGGCCCCGCCCTGATCGCCGAAAAAGAAACCACGACCTATGTTTCCTCCCGCTACACCGCCCATCTGGACGGCAGCGGCAACATCATTCTGGACATGAAGGACGCCGTCTGATGAGCGCGCACTCCCATAAGGAAATCGACTTCCAGATCATGTGGAACCGCCTGATTGCCGTGGTCGGCGAACAAGCACAGGTCCTGATCCGCACGGCCTTCAGCCCCATCGTCCGCGAATGCGAGGACATCTCGGCAGGCATTTTCGACCTGAAAGGCCGGATGATCGCGCAGGCCGTGACGGGAACGCCGGGGCACGTCAATTCCATGGCGGAATCCGTCGGCCATTTCCTGCGTCACTTCCCCGTCTCGACCATGAAAGAAGGCGACGCCTACATCACGAACGATCCGTGGATGGGAACGGGGCATCTCAACGATTTCGTCATCACGACCCCGGCGTTTCACAAGGGCCGTCTGGTCGGGCTGTTCTCCTGCACCAGCCATCTGATGGATATCGGCGGCCTGGGCAACGGGCCGGAAGCAACAGACGTCTTCATGGAAGGCCTCTCGATCCCCATGCTCAAGCTGATTGATCAGGGACAGGTCAACGAGACGTTGATGGCCATGATCCGCGCCAATACGCGCCTGCCGGTGGATACGGAAGGCGATACCTACTCTCTGGCGGCCTGCAACGATGTCGGCGTCCGCGCCCTGTGCGACATGATGGACGAGTTCCACCTCGACAGTCTCGAACCACTGGCCGATTTCATTATCGAACGCTCCCGCCAGGCCGTCCTCGACAAGATCGCCGCCCTCCCGCAGGGCAGTTGGTCTCACGAAATGACCATCGACGGCTACAATGCGCCACTCACGCTCAAGGCAAAACTCACTGTCGAAGAGGGCCGCGTCAGCGTCAGCTATGACGGCTCCCCACCGGCTGTCGGACGCGGGATTAACGTCCCGATGGCCTATACCCGCGCTTATACAGTCTTTGGGCTGGCCTGCGCGATCTCGCCGGACGTTCCCAACAACGCCGGTTCCCTTGCGCCGTATCATGTCGAAGCGCCGGAGGGTTCCGTCCTGAACGCGCTGCGTCCCGCGCCCGTCTCCTCCCGTCATGTCATCGGACAGATGCTGCCGGACATGGTGTTCGGATGCCTCCGCACGCCCCTGCCCGACCGCGTTCCGGCAGAAGGCACATCCTGCCTGTGGAACATTGCCGTGCGCGGACAGTGGTTCCCCAAGGGCTCAACCACGCCCCAAACCTACGCCCTCGCCATCACGACCAATGGCGGTACTGGGGCTCGCCCCGGCCTGAACGGCCTGTCCGCCACGGCTTTTCCATCCGGCGTACACGGCACTCCGATTGAAATCGCGGAAATCCAGTGCCCGCTCATTTTCTGGGAAAAAGAACTGCGCGAAAACAGCGGCGGTCTCGGCCTGACCAAAGGCGGCGACGGACAGATCATGAAAATCGGCACCACCCAGAAACAGCCCTTCGAGCTTCTGGCCGCCTTTGACCGCGTTGATCACCCGGCCCGTGGCGCACTCGGCGGACAGGACGGCGCGGCAGGCCGGGTCGAAACCGCCTCAGGCCGCAAACTCGCCGGCAAGGGCCTTCAGGTTCTGGAAGCGGACGATGTGCTCGTCCTCATGACACCAGGCGGCGGCGGCCTCGGCGCGCCCTGATTGTCTCCCGCGCCCTTCCCGAAACAGAAGGGCGCGGAACTCAACCATTCAAAGACAATGCGGCGGCACACGCCCCGCAAGCGCGTCCTGAACCTGCGACGCACACAGCATCGCCATACGGCGCAAGGCCTGTTCGGTCGTCGCGCCGATATGCGGCGTCAGAACCACATTCGGCGCCCGCAGCAACGGATCATCCGCCAGCGGAGGCTCGGGCGACATCACATCCAGCCCCGCCCCACCGACATGCCCCGTTTCCAGAGCCTTCGCCAGCGCAGGACCATCCACTTCCCCGCCACGGCTGGTATTAATCAGAACTGCGCCTTTCTTCAGGCGGGATAGCGCATGAGCGTCAATCGTGGGCTGACCGCTCCCCTGCGCCGGACGATGCAGCGACAGCACATCCGAGACGGCCAGAAGGTGTTCAAGGCTCTGCGCCCGCTCCACGCCCGCGGCCTCGAACACCTCCGCCGGAACGCTCGGAGACCACGCCACAACGCGCATTCCCAACCCCTGACCCGCAATCTGCGCGACATGCCGCGCAATGGCGCCGAACCCGACAAGCCCGATCGTCCGTCCGTACAGTTCGGTGCCGTTATTCGTATAACGAAACGCCCAGTTCCCCTCCCGCACGGCGCGATCCGCCTCGCACAGACGCCGCATGACCGCCAGCAGAAGCCCGATCGTCATTTCCGCCACGGACCGACTGTTGGTATTGGGCGCATTCGTCACCAGAACGCCCCGCTCCGCCGCAGCGGCCTTGGCGATCCGGTTCGTTCCTGAACCGTGACAGGAAATGATTTTCAGCTTCGGCGCGGCCCGCAGCGCCTCTTCGCTTAGTCCCAGATCGCGCGTAATCACCGCATCCGCGTCGCCGATTTCGCGAATCACCGCCTCCATCGAAGGTTCCGTAGCATAACGGGTCGTGATTCCGGCCTCGTTCAGACAGGTTACGGCATCGGGATGGATCTGTTGTGTAATGAAACACAGACTCATGGTGCTGGTTTTCCACAGTAAAGAAGCGCAAGGAGCGGAATGATGGCATACCGCTCCCACTTGTCCATGCCCAAAAGCCCCTTCACGCAACCACGGGAAGCTCCCGGATGGCGTAATGGTGCGACAGCACACTCCCGGTCCGCGGATCAGACAGCTCGACGGTCAGCCTCTCCGTCCGGACAATCCCGTTGAGCGTAGGAACGGTTCCACAAAACATCAGACTCCCCGGCCCGAAGACCCGGCCCTCACGCTGCTCCCAGCGCGCCACCAGATCCAGCGGATTGAGCAGGGATGCCGCCAGACCTTCCTGATAGGGCGTTCTTTCAGCCGTAAAGGACCGCAGTACCATCTCGTCCCACCGATCCTCTACATCCGCAAACCGCCAAAACGCCCGACCGCTGACCTTGGGACAGACCTGCTTGGACAACGCCACGCTATAGGCTTCGCTTTCACGATCCGTATGGTCGGACCCCACCCCCACCAGCAGATCGCTCTGTGTACGCAACAGAACCGGCTCGACCTCGCCCGAAGTCTGGCTGCCCAGCACATCAATCACAGGCGCCGTGCTCAGGATTTCATGCCCAACCCGATAAAACAGCGGCACGTCCGAAGGCGGCGCCACACCAAGAGCCGCCAGCTCGTCGATATGATGCTGCACACCCGCCGCATCCCGTCCGGCCCAGCCAGCCACAATAACCTCCCTGACCTCAGTCAGATCGGGATAGAAAATTTCCATGTTTCAGCGTTCCTGTTGGAATCAGTCAGCCACACTCAGCGCGTCCCGCGGGCCAGCATCGCGCCCGCGCCAGAAACGAGAAGTGCCACGACCACATAAAGAGAAATGGACAGTTCGAGATGCGTCGCCCGGAACAGCGTCACCATGATAAGCGGCGCAAAAGCCCCACCCCCCGCAAGACTGCCGCAGGTATAAGCGATCGAAGAGCCGGAATAGCGGACCTCGACCGGAAACTGCTGGCTGATGAGCGCGCCCTGAACCGCATACATGAGAGCGTGAACCGACAGACCAAAACAGATTCCGAAGCCCAGCAGGAGCGCCTGATGGGAAGCCGCACACCAGAAAAACACAAACGCGGCAGGCAGGGCACAAACCGTCCCCACAAGAAAAATCCGTTTCGCCCCCCAGCGGTTGCTGAACCGCCCCGCCAGCAGCGTGACGATCACCCCCCAGGCCGATCCTGCAAACACGGCCATCAGCGTCGCAGACCGCGTATGCTCCCCCGTCTGGGTCACATAGCTCAGGCTAAAAACCGTCAGCAGCGCATACAGAACATCCGGCCCGATCCGGGTACTCGCAGCGATCAGCAGGGAGTGCCCATGATGACGCAGGACCGCGCCCACGGGGTTGGCCAGAACCTCACCCCGCGCTTTGCGTTCGGCAAACTGGGGCGGTTCGGACAGTGAAGACCTGACCACCCATCCCGCCGCCAGAAGCAGCAGGCTCAGAAACAGCGGCAGACGCCATCCCCAGTCCTGAAAAGACGCGGCATCCATGGAGCGCGTCACGCCCCAGATCACACCTGCGGACAGAACCGTTCCAAGCCCCGGCCCTAGCTGGGACCATGTCGCCCCCATGCCCATCGCCGTTTCCGAATTCTGTTCCGCCGTCAGAAGGAGTGCGCCGGCCCACTCTCCACCCAATGCGATCCCCTGCAAAAACCGCAGCAGAACAAGCAGAACCGGACTGATCGCCCCAAGCCGCGCATAACCGGGCAGCAGTGCAATCAGACCCGTCGTCAGCCCCATAAGCGCCAGCGTCAGCATGAGAACATGCCTGCGCCCGGTCCGGTCCCCGAGCCAGCCGAAGATCACACTGCCCAAAGGGCGCGACACATATCCCACGGCATAGGTCGAGAACGCCAGAAGGGTTCCCATCCACGGCAGCGCCTCAGGAAAAAAGACATGGTTGAACACGAGCGCCGCAAGCGTGTTGTAAACCATGAAATCATACCACTCGAACGTGGTCCCGATCGCGCTCCCCAGTGCAAGGCGCACAGGCGACGTCGTCATGCGCCAGAACATCCGCTCACGGAAGATCCAGCCTGCCGGGCGCCTGAGAACCGGTTCGTTTCATGATGCATACAATATCCAAAAGCGTCGGATTTTTATTCCTGAGCATTCATTCTGAACATTCCAATGCAATGCCGTCAAAAGATTTAAGCACAAAAAACGCCCATAACGGATATTTATACCTCAACATTTATTTTGATGATTTGAATCCCGAACGCAACGACTGTTAGCCTTCCGGAACCATCACTGTCATCGCCCGGCCTGTCTGCCGCGAACAAGGACGCAAACGATGTCTGAATCCGCTTTGCCGATCCCTCCCCTTTTCCACACATCGCCCGAAGACGTCCGCGCGCTGTGCCGGTCCAACACGGCTGGAACCGTCACAGCAGGCATGGCCGCAGGTTTCATCCAGGCCAATCTGGTCATCCTCCCCAAAACATATGCCGAGGATTTCTCAGAATTCTGCCGCCTGAACCCCAAGCCCTGCCCCCTCGTCGGCATGTCCCAGCCCGGCGAATATGATACCCCGGCGCTGGGACGTAACCTCGACATCCGGACCGACCTGCCGCTTTACCGTGTCTGGCGGGATGGAGTTTTAACAGACGAAGTGACGGATATTCTGTCGTTCTGGCAGGACGATTTCGTCGTTTTTGCGCTGGGATGTTCCTTTTCCTTCGAAAACGCCTTCATGGCCTGCAACGTCCCGATGCGGCATTTCGAAACAGGTCAGGGCGTGTCCATGTATCGCACGAATATTGTCTGCACACCCGTCGGACCATTTTCCGGCCCAGTCGTCGTCTCGATGCGTCCTTTCCGCTCGCCAGACATGATCAAGGCCACGGAAATCAGTTCCCGCATCCCTCTGGCTCATGGCGGACCAGTCCAGATCGGCTTTCCCGAAGACATCGGCATCGCGGACATCGAAAAACCCGATTACGGCGCCCGCACCGAAATCCGCCCCCATGAACTCCCCGCCTTCTGGGCCTGCGGAGTGACGCCCCAGGCCGTTCTGGCCGCAAGCCGCGTTCCCTTTGCCATCACACATGCTCCCGGCGCCATGCTCGTGACGGATATTCCCATTCCCGATTATGAAAATCTTATCTCGGAACATTCCGGGAAAATAATATAAACCAGCGTTATGCCTTCACATGCTCAGGATGATTCCGTGCCCTCTGATCACACGCTCTTCCGGGTGGCCGTCCGGCGCATCATCCCGCTGCTGGTCGTCTGCTACATGTTTTCCTATCTGGATCGCATCAATCTCAGCTTCGCCCGCGCGGCGATGGAACAGGACCTCCACTTCTCGGATGCAACCTTCGGGCTGGGCGCCGGGCTGTTCTTCGTAGGCTACATCGTCTTTCAGGTTCCCTCCGCGCTCCTGCTCGAAAAATTCGGCCCCCGCCGGACGATCGCCGCGATCATGATCGCGTGGAGCCTGATTTCCTTCCTGTTCGTCATCATCAGTACGGCCTGGGAATTCTGCGCCCTGCGCGTCCTGCTCGGCGCCGCGGAAGCAGGCTTTTATCCGGCCGTTCTGTATTACTTGGCCCTCTGGTTCCCGGACTCGATCCGCGCCCGCATCACCACGGGCTTCCTGATCGCCATACCGCTCTCCGGCGCCCTCGGTGGCCCGGTTTCCACCTATCTTCTGGGCGCCTTCGATCAGGTCCTGTCAGTGCCCGCATGGAAATGGATGATCCTGATCGAGGCAATCCCGCCCCTGCTGCTCGGACTGACCGTTCTGAAACGCCTCGACGACGGACCTGCCTCCGCCTCATGGCTGGATTCCCCCACGAAACAGGCCATCCTGACCCGCCTTCCGGCCCAGAACGCTCCCACCGACGACGCGCCATCCGTATTCGCTGCGCTGAAACAGCCGGAAGTCCTGCTCCTCGTCGTCATCTGTTTCTGTCAGGCCGTCTGCAATTACGGGATCGTCTTCTGGGTCCCGACTTTCATCGAACAGGTTATCGCTCCCGCTCCCGGACAGCTCGGCTTCTATACGACCATTCCCTTCGCCGTCGCAGCTGTGGCCATGCTGCTCAACGCCCGCAGTTCCGACAGACATAACGAACGCTGCTGGCATCTGGCGGGCCCGTTCCTCACGGTCGCGCTCTGTCTGGTCCTGACTTTCCTGTTTCAGGCCCACGGCGCAATCGCACTGGTTTTCCTGACCATCGCACTTGCAGCAGCCCTTTGCGTCACAGCCATGATCTTCACCGTAACGCCCCATGTGCTCGAAAAACGCACATTGGCGACAGGGCTTGCATGGATCAACAGCCTTGGCGCGATCGGCGGCCTTGTCGGCCCCTACGGCATTGGCTGGATGCGCGAGCATCTGCACTCCCCGCTCTCCGGGGTCTTTCTGGTCGCAGCCTGTGCCACCCTAGGCGCCATAACGACGGTCTACACACTCTCTACACCCGCCCGGCGGACAGCCTGACCCTCAGGTCACATTGGCCGACACACGTTCGGCAATGGAAATGACGTCCTCCACAATCGCCGAACCATGACTGATCAACCGCCCTGACACACAGCGCAGCAAAGGAAGCTTCATGCCCGTCTCGAACACCCGGAGTTTCCCGCTGGCCAGATAATCCCGCATGACCGCATAGGGCAGCAGGGCCAGCCCTTCTCCCCCCAGCGTGAGCGCCAGAATGGACGGCAGGGAACTCATGGTGTCCACCCGGTGATGGACGATCCCCTCCCGCGCCAGAAAATTGCGGATCGCCGAATGGGGAATGGTGTTGCGCGACAGGGTCATGATGGAAATCGACGGCGCCTGCCCCAGATCCAGCTTGCCGTTGCTGGGCAGCGCGAAATGCTCCCTGCCAACCATCGCAGTCTCGTAGTTGCACAGCTCGCTTTCGATCAGACGCGGTGAATTGACCGGCCCCAGAAAGAAACCCACATCCAGCATTCCCTTGGTGATTTTCCGGGAGATTTCATCCGAAACCGAAATCTCCAGGTCCACTGTCAGATTTGGATATTTGTGGCGGATCTCGATCAGAAGATCCGAAATCCAGGTCTGGGAAATGGTTTCAATCGCTCCGATACGCAGGATTCCGGTTGCGTCCTGATGTCCTTTGACCGTCTGGATCATTTCATCACGCAGATCGAGGATCTGACGGGCATACTGCACCACCGTCATTCCGACCGGCGTGAGCGTGATGGATTTGGGGGCCCGATGAAAAATACTGGCCCCCAGAAGCGCCTCAAGATGCGAAATCCGTACGGACACCGCTGGCTGCGTCATCCGCAACGCATCGGCCGCCGCCCGGAAACTCCCCAGCCGCTCGATCCACAGAACCGTCTCAAGAGACTTGAAATCCATCATGAACGTCTCTGTCCTTTCCTATGCTCCGACAATGACGCCGATCTTTTTACGATACCGGAACAGGATACCCGCCACCAACCATACCGACAAAAAAATATCCTGCCCCGGAGGGCAGGATATTGCAGAACCGGCGGGACAATGGTTCTGGAACAGCCTCTTAGAACTGAAAGGCCGTCTTGACGTAATACATGCCGCCACTGAAACCATAAGGCGAGTTGTTGGGATAAATAAACGCATTCTGCAGTGCCGCGCGCGAGGCAGCGTTCGCCTTGGCCGGATAATGATTTCCGAGGTTGAAAGCGCCGCCCGCAATATGCCAGCGCTTTGTAATGTCATATCCCAATTCAAGATTGGTGATGTAGGACGGCTTGGCATAGGTCCACTGGGCCTGCGTCAGGGACGGTGCCGCGACCCATGTGTAAGACCCGAAACGCTGTTCCTGCACACGGGCCGAGAACGGTCCGCGATGCCAGACAACCGTCAGGTTCTCAATATTTTTGGGCGAGGAATGTAGCAGATATTCCGCATTCGTCCGGTTGAAGGACGACAGCCCAAGCTGCTGAAGGGTCGCAGGGGTCGCGTTATGATGCGAAATCTCACTGTCCGCGATATTGAGAGAGAAGCGGAAGTCGAAATCGCCAAGATGTCCCGTCTTCAGATGATAGGCCGTCGTGACGTCCCCACCATTCGTAACCGTATTGACCGGATTGCCGTAATAGGCCGCATACAGCACATTTGGCAGCCCGGCCGCAGAGAGCAGGCTTTCCACTTCGGTCCCGCCGAACTGGGTGCTGTTATACAGACGGTCGTTGATGGAAATCCGATAGAGATTGGCCGTCAGCGTCCAGTTCGGCAGCAGCGTGGCATCCACACCGATGCTGTAGCTCCGGGACTGCTCACCCCGCAGCTTCGTTGCGCCCAAAACCTTGGCCCAGTTCGAATTTACCGGAAGCTGCGCCGTCCGGTATGTCGGGAATGTCGTTTCGGCAAAGAACCCTTCCTCCGCAAGCGTCGGCGCCCGGTATCCCGTGTTGACGTTCCCCCGGAACGCAAGGTTCTTGCTCACATTATAGCGTGCTCCGACTGAGCCCGTGGGATGAACGCCAAGATCGTCATAGCTGACCGCATGGCCACCGAGCGTCCATTCCCATTTGGGTGTGACGTAAAAATCCAGGTTGACGTGACCGTCGAAAATACCACGGTTCAGGATACTGCCAGCCGCCGCCGGAATTCCGAATTTATCCACCGCACCTGCAGACGCCATTTTCCCGGCGTTCGGCCCATCGAGAATGGGAACCCCGCCATTCTCCACAGACGCTTCATCACCCTTGCCAACCTGATAGGTATCGAAACGATAATCGAAACCATAACTCAGATTGACCGGACGTGGCAGAAAGGACGTCTTGATGATCTTCGTGCTGTTGAACCCGGCATCCAGCTCGGTAGAGACAAACTGTCCCGTATAAAAACTCGTCGGGCTGTCCAGTCCCATCGTGGGATTGTCTGTATCAACAATATGGTTGATCTGCTGATTGCGGCCGTAATTAACAAAGAAATCCCACTGCATCCCCAAAAAACTGTGTGCACGGATGCCATTATTGACCTGAAAATCCCATTCCTCGGCATGCCACATCGGTTCCATGCCATTCGGATGGAGCGCGCGCACAACGTTATCGTTGGACGGCGCACGATACGTCTCAGGCGCAATGATGTCCTTATGGGCAAAAGTCGAGGTATTGTAGACTTCCCAGTTATCCGTCACCGGATAGGCCATGTTCACGCTGGCCGTTTCAAGCAGCATCCGGATATTGCCCGCCAGACGCTGCACATCCTTGCTGGCGGTGTCGTTACGCGGATCACCCTCGAAATAGAGATTACCCGGATAATCGCCCGACCGGTTGGTGGAAAGCTGGTTGTTGATCTGCGCCGCCACATTCAGATAGCCGCCACGATGCCCCAGAGCAAAACCGTAATCGGCATTGCCATCGAAGGACTGCCCGTCTCCCGCATAAAAGCCGCTGTTCTGGAGATTGATCGAGCCGCCCTTGCTGTCTTTCTTCAGAACAATATTGACCGCACCGGCCTCGGCATCCTGACCGTACAGCGCACTCGCGCCTTCAGTGATGATCTCGACATGGTCAATGGCGCTGACCGGGATCAGCGACAGATCCGCCGGGTCCGTCCCGTAGTTTGGACCGGCCTGATAATAATTGAAATTGGCGTCCACATGCCGGCGCTTGCCGTTGACCAGCATCAGCGTCTGATCCGCGCCAAGGTTTCGCAACTGCATCGTCTTATTGAAGCCGTTGCTGCCCATGCCGCCGAAAGGAGACGACGTCACGGCAGCGGAAAGCTGGGACAGTGCGGCGAGGATGTTGGTCTGACCGGTCTCCTTGAGTTGCTGCGAGGAATACCGGAAAACCTGTGCCGTACTGTGCTCCCGCGTGGAGGGCGAGAAAACACTTTCTCCCGGAACCTGCGTCCCGCGAACGGCAATGCTTTCCGTGTCCTTGGCGCTGACCTGAGTCACCTTCCTACGATCCGTTTTTTTAACGGAACGAGAGGAGGCATCAGCAGGATGAGCAACATGGACGGTCTTTTTCCCGGACGACGAAGTTATATCCCTGCCCTGTAATGTTCCTTGCGCCAGTGCAGCATGACACAGAGACGTCGTCAGAAGACACGCCGTGCTCAGGGAGAGAGAGCGGGAGAGGTATTTCAAGGCGAACATTTTCACGCACTCCTGGGATCTGGGGATCAAAAGGCAGCTTTCCGCCGGAATTTCTTCATATGAGACGCGATTACCTTCCCTCCGGCAGTGTTCATTCCGCCCGGTCAGTTTTTTCGCTTTCATTTCCAGTTGATAATACGGAAACTTGATACGTTATTGGAACGTTTATCTTGTTATCCGCGTCAATAAATTTCTTTTATGCCCCTAGGGTGGGACGGTCACAGCCGCCCCCCGGACAGGAATCAGTCGATTTTGAACATAGCTTCCACCTCGACCGCCATTCCGGATGGCAGCGAGGAGGTCCCGGTCGCGATCCGCACATGGCATCCTGCGTTCCCCAGAACCTCCCCGAACAGATCGGAGGCACCGTTCAGGACTTTGGCCTGCTGTTCGAAGTCTTCCGAACACCGCACCACCCCCGCCACCCGGACGAGCTGCCTGATCCGGGACAAATCTCCCTCCAGAAAATTCCAGACATGCGCCAGAATGTTGAGCCCACACAACCGTGCCGCCTGCTGCCCTTCCTCGATGGAAAAATCCCTTCCCACGACCCCCTTGTAGCGAAGATCGTCTCCCCAGCGTGGTCCCTGTCCCGCGACGAACAGAAAACCGTCACAGGAGAGGATCGGCGTATAATTACCCCGCGGAACACTGACAGGCGGGAGAATCACCCCACCCGGAAGCACAGCCTCCGCCTCACGCACGGATCTGCCTCCAGTCCCCGGACTGGCCCTGCCAGTTGGTGACAATCCCGAGATGACGCTGCAACGTTTTACGGAATACCTGAATCAAACCGCGCCATTCCTCCGCAGCAATTCCGTCCGTCGCAGGCTCCGGCCCCATGAACATCCCGTCCACACCGCCACTCGCCACACAGGCTTCAATACAGCGGACTTCCAGCTCCGGCTCGTGAAAAACAGCCTGATTTTCCACCAGACAGGCCAGAGCCGCCACAAGACCGGTCGCCCCCCAGTTCGAGACATTCGCGACGATAAGATGGTCCGTTGCCGTCTCAGCCGCCACACCACCCCGTCCTTCAATGCCGCAGTCACGGGCCTTGGCGATCTTCTGTTTCAGTTCCGCAGCGATCACACCCATGCCGAGTTCATTGCCGCCATCCCCGATCCCGATGGAACGCAGCCCCCGCACCCGTGCCTGTGCGAACAGGTAGTCCAGATCCGCAACCATTCCATCCAGCGGACGGCCACCCAGACCATGATACAATCCCCTGTCATTGACGCCAGGCCGTTCGATCGCAATCAGGAGGCTCGGCTGAACCTGATCAAGCAGCGCATCGCACGCTTTGCGACTGCCGGCGTCATCCTTGGGCACAGTCGCAACATAAACCGGCCGCAGATAGGGAACCGGTACGATCTTCCCTTCTGCGGGCAGATCGAACGGTGCAAGACCCGCGCCGCGACAGGTCGCGAACATCATCTCCCGCCAGTCCTCGTCCACGACAATGACCGTTTCGCGCGACAGGCCCAGAAAGATCGAGCGCGCAATAAATGCAGCGCCCACAGGCCCATCCGTTTCCGGAACGCCGCCGCCTTCGGGGAAACCCGTGGCGATCAGAACAGGCCCCGGACGCTCCGCCACCTGTCCGACGATCATCTCGGCCGCAGCCATGCACATGCTGCCCGGCTGACGCTTCTGGAGCGCAGCGTAAATCATGCCGATACTGCCAACACCCGTATAATCCAGCACCATGAAGTCATCAATGGTTGCGGACAGACGTTCATACAGCGCTGTTCCACTCTTCAACATCCTGAATACGCCTTTTCTTTACAGTATTGAAGAATAGACAGACGGATCGACATTCCCGCCACTCAGCACCGCCACCGTCACCTTCCCCCGTACATCGAGCTTTCCCGAAAGAATGGCCGCAAGCGGTGCGGCTCCGCCGGGCTCGGCCACAAGTTTGAAATGCTCGAAGCAGTTGGCCATGCCGACCCGGATTTCGGCATCATTCACAACCAGACCGTCCGCCAGCAGGGCGTGATTGGTCGGAAAGGTGAGTGCGCCCGGCGTAGGCACCATCAGCGAATCACACAGCGTGTTCATGCCAGCCGCGTTCTCGACCCGATGCCCGGACGCCAGCGATCTGGCCAGATCGTCAAACCCTGCGGGCTCCACGGAATAGATAGACGTTTCCGGACGACAGGTGCGGACAGCCGTCGCAATCCCCGCCACCAGTCCACCGCCACTCGCACTGGAAAGCACATTGTCTGGCATGATACCCAGCTCCCGGCACTGCTCCATGATCTCAAGACCCACCGTGCCCTGACCCGCCATGACGTTGAAATCATCATAGGGCGGAACAATGACGGCGCCCTCGGAGTCCGCAATCTGCGCGCCGATTTCCTCGCGGTTTTCCGTCGCGCGGTCATAGAGCCTGACCTTGGCGCCATAACGGCGCGCACCCTCGATTTTCATCTGCGGGGCACTCTCGGGCATGATGATATGAGCCGGAATATCCAGCAGCGCACAGACCGCCGAAATCGCCAGGGCATGATTTCCCGAAGACCACGCCACCACACCGCCGCGCCGTTCGCTCGGCGTAAGTTGCAGAATACGGTTGCAGGCCCCGCGAAACTTGAAGGAGCCCGTTTTCTGAAGCATTTCCGGTTTAACCAGAATACGCCCCCCCAGCCTTTCGTTCAGCACGGGACTTTCAAGAAGAGGCGTCCGGACCACATGATCGCGTATGCGACACGACGCTGCGAATATTTCGGAAAAATTCAGCGTTCTGTTTTCAGACTGCATCACAGATACTTTCCCCACTTCTGATGGGGTCATCATTCTTTTCAAACGTTTCTCAAATCAAATATTATCTTTGTATAACCCGCCATAAAGAACGCTTATGCCTAACGCCCCTCCGCACCCAATGCGGCTTCCCTCGTCGCTTGACTGCTTAGTCCCCAGACTTGGTGGTGTATTATTTTCACGCAATTGGAAGGATGCGCTATGGAAACGCCACGGCGGCGGCCGGCCGTCGAGCGACAGCGCAGTCAAAGAGTTGCGGTGAAGCGCTCCGGGCTCGACGCGCCATCCCGAAGGTAGCTTCCTCAGCCGTACCGTAGGATTGATAAAAAAGCGATCGTCATGGCATTCCGCCGCAATACTCTGCTGCCTCTGGACGATTGCCTTTACGCGCTCTAAGGCGACGATCCCACGCCTGAGGGGGTCCTCACTGCATCTCTACCTTCAGCATCCCCTCATTTCCCGTCTGCCCGATACCGAAAGCGACAAGCATAGCTCATCTATTGACGGCATTGAGATGGCGATACCATCAACGTCCTCGTAGCCGCAGGCAATGGCCAGTATGCGGGCGCGCAAAATATCGGCCACGCCGTGTGTCATCAGTCGCAGATTGCGTGGATCGGCGATGAGCCGGGCGGGGCGATCGACGTAGCATTGCCTCAGGAGTTTTTGCATGCCCGAGCGCAGTGTCCCCTTCCCTTTCTCCTGCGCCCGCTTACGCCCCGGCACGCCTGGCCCCCTCCTCTACACCAGCGTATTAAACAGTCGGTTGCAAGTTCATTGGTCCCCGATGTGAACCCATCGGTTTTAAACCCTTAAAAGGAGGATGTATTTGATAGGCGCGGGGAATTGGGCAACAAAAAAAACCCGCCTTAAGGGGCGGGTTCATCGTGTCCTATCAAGGACTTATTTCTGGTTGCGGGGGCAGGATACCAACTTTGGCGAACTTATCCCCTCCCTCTACGATTGATCGCTTAACGGTGGTCTTGCAACGCACACTGCGCCGCCCACAAACCATGAAAAATAATCATCTTTTTTACTGATTTTACTTCGGTTGCGCTTATCGGGACCTAGGTCAGGAAGATCCACTTTCAGAAGGATCGTCCTCTATGCTTGTTCAAGCGCATCGTTTCATCACCCTCAACCAACGCTTGGGAGATGCCAGCATGCTCACACCAGGCGACATTGTCGATCTCGCAGCCTTCTACCAGGCGGGCTTCCCAGGCGAGAAAGCCCAGAACGCGGCTCTTCGCAAAGTCCTGCGACAGATGAACCTTCCCGTAAAGGAGTTCGCTCGGGACCTGCACCGCGTCAAAGCCCTGTATGACCTTTTGAAGGGTCCGTCAGGCAGCACAAAACCCACAACAGACACATCCTTCCTCCCCTCCCTGTCGAGACCGTAATGGAACAGGGGGTAGAAAAATGGGAGGGCGCACTTCAGCGAAAATCTACGATTTTCGCGTGCGAACCCAACGGGCCGAAGGCATGAGCCATGGCTCTGTATTCCTTACAACATAGCAGCATCGCCGCCACTGACGGGATTGGCAAAACAGCCGCACGATTGCGCTACATCTGTTGTAATCGCCAGGAGCTCATCCTGCTCGGAGAACGTCATGGCCTGTCGGCCTATGTCACGACCAACCTTCGTACCCTGGCCGAACGCCATGAAACGATGGCAGGCCAAAACGGCCGAATTGCCGAATGCTTCATTATCGCTCTTCCTCGCGAAGGAACGCCGGAGCTTCACCAGCGTCTCGTTCGCGACTTTGCAGAAAAAGTCACACATGGCGCTGCCCCCTGGATCGCCGCCATCCATTACGACCGACCGGGCAATCCCCATGTCCATCTCATCGCGCTGGAACAAAACAAACCCCGCACCGGAGGAAAAGGACGGCCCAGCAAGGTCATCGGACTTTCCCGCAAAGGGGCGCTGGAACGGGTGCGCGAAGAATGGGCCGAAACGCATAACCGCATCATGGCCGGAACGGGACCACCGATTGATCACCGTTCTCTTGAAGATCAGGGGAAAGGCCATCTCCTCCCCACACTCCATGAAGGGCCAGCCGCCCGGATCATGCAGGCGCAAGGCAAGCGTCCTGGCAGCCAGCCCAAGACCAGAAGAAACGGTCAAATCATAGACTGGCCCCAGATCGATGAGGGCCGCACACGCAGCGAAACAAACACCACCGTGCGGCGCATCAATGCACTCGCAAACCAATTGAAGGAACAGGGATATGAGCGACGATCCGACCGAGTTTTTCCTACGCCTTCAAGAGAGCGTGGACCATGCCCGACAGAACACCGAGCGCGCAGCGTTTCAACTTCGAGAGCGCCTCACGGCAATGGAGCGCATTACAGCACAATGCCAGCGCCTTCTGGGACAGACAGAGAACCTCCTGGACAGTACACAGACCCAACTGTCCCAGCCTCGAATGGAGCGAACACCACCGCCCTCTTCCCAGCCTTGGAAGAGGCACACACTGATGGGCGTCTCATTATTCCTCACGGGGATGATATGCGGGTGGCTGATGCCTTGAAATCCACCCCATGGCGTTACTCCACCCAAGCCTTGCATGAACATGAGCTCCACCTGATCGCTCTTCTGCGTCATGGTTGGGACACTATGCGCAGTCGAGTGCGCCACTTGATCAATACCGTAGACTGGTCACGCCTTGCGCCACACAGCCCGCCACAGCCCCAGAAAACGTCAACTCCCAGCTCATGGCCAGACATCCCCAAACATCATCAACCACGCAAGGACCGCACAAACATGCTGCGAGGCCGCTAGTAAGGAGCCCTAACAGCCTGACGAACACGTTTATCCGAAAAGACACCTACGAAGGGGAGTAGAATCTCCAGTTTCAGTGAGAAAGTCCAGAAAGCCGGCGTCTCCGCCAATCTTGGGACGGTTCAATCGGCTCAAGGCGCTGGAATGCAAGAACCGCGAACTGCGCCAGGCAAACGAGATCCTGCTTAAGGCATCAGCGTATTGCGTCCAAGCGGAGCTCGACCACCCGTTCAGGAAATGACGACGTCTGTTGACGAACTCCGCACCCATTATGACGGGCAGCCGATTTGCAAAATGCTGTAGCCCCCCCTTTCAGACTATTATGAGCGGCTACCAAACGGCGCGGACCATAGCGATCGTTTGGTGCTGTGGAATACGCCACTCTCGAGTGGGTGGACTGGTTTAATAACCGCCGTTTCCTTGAGCCGATCGGCAACATTACGTCGGCCGAAGTAGAAAAACAGTTCTACGCAGCTATGGACCACATCCTCATGACTGCGTATTTTGTACAAACTGGTCTCCGTCAATCTTGACGCTGTTCAGTGAAAACCGAGGGGAATAACAGCGGACATGGACATTCAGGCCTATCTAAACGAAATCCGCACCCTCTACGCCAGTGGCCAGACAACCGAACACAGCTTCCGTCCTGCGCTGGCCAAGCTCTTTAAAGCGATTGATCCGGCCCTCACCGTCATCAACGAGCCAAAACATATTACCGATGTTGGCGCGCCCGATTTCGTTTTCAATCGGGGGGATATCGCTATCGGTTGGTGCGAGGCCAAGGACATCGGCAAGGATGTCCGCAAGTTCGCTGCCAACGATTACAGCAAAGCCCAGAAGGAACGATACAAAAAGGGCCTGCCTAACCTGATCTACACCAACGGACTGGATTTCGAGTTCATCCGTGAGGGTGAAGTGGTGGACTTCATCACCATTGCGGACCTGATGCCAACGCTACCCGCGCGTGTAGAAAACTTCCCCGCGTTGAAAAACCGCCTGCATGATTTCGCTACCGTCACCCCCCTTAGCATCACGTCATCGAGACGATTGGCTGAGATGATGGCGGGCAAAGCGGCAATCATTAAGGATATAATGGGTCGTGCTCTGATCGCCGACCTCAAGGCGCGAGATGACGGTGCGCCGCCAACTGATCTGATAGGCCAATACGAGGCATTCAAGTCGAATCTGATTGAGGATATCAAGGTTGAGGATTTCGCTGACATCTACGCGGAAACCATCGCCTATGGTCTATTCGCTGCCCGCTTACATGATGAGACGTCAGGCAGCTTTACGCGCGCCGAAGCGTTGGAGCTTTTGCCCAAATCCAATCCATTCCTGCGCCAGTTGTTCATCTACATCGCAGGGCCAAATCTGGACGAACGCCTGCGCCGGGTGATCGACGAATTGTGCAACGTCTTCTGTGCAACCAATATGGCCAAGGTGCTGGCCAATTTCGGCAAGGTGACCGCTCGGCAAGACCCTTTCCTGCATTTCTATGAAGTGTTTCTGGCCGAATATAACCCCGCCAAGCGCAAAGCGCGGGGCGTTTGGTATACGCCGGAACCGGTAGTGAATTTCATCGTCCGTGCGATGGACGAAGTGTTGAAAGCTGAGTTCGGCCTTGCGGACGGATTGGCTGACACCAGCCGCATCACCATCAATTGGGATACCGGGCAGCACGACAAGAAAAGCAAGCCGGTCACCATCAAGAAGCAGGTTCACCGAGTCCAGATTCTCGACCCGGCTACCGGCACGGGCACTTTTCTGGCCGAAGTGGTGAAGCTGGTTGCCGAACGTGTGAAGGGGATCGCGCCGGGGCAATGGTCCAACTATGTCGAAAAAGACCTGATACCGCGCATCCACGGCTTCGAGCTGCTGATGGCCAGTTACGCCATGTGCCACATGAAGCTGGATATGACCCTGACGGGCTTGGGCTACAAGCCCTCGGCCAAGCCGCCCCGCCTTGGGGTCTATCTGACCAACAGTTTGGAGGAAGGCGAACGGGTGGAGCAGACCCTGTTTGGCCTGTCCCGCGCCATTGCCGAGGAAGCCAAGGCGGCAAGCGACATCAAACGCCAAACCCCCATCATGTGCGTGATCGGCAATCCGCCATATTCGGGAGAGAGCAATAACAAAGGTCCATGGATCATGGGCTTGATGGAAGCCTATAAGAATGAACCGGGCGGAAAACAGAAACTAAAAGAGCGGAATCCCAAGTGGATTAACGACGATTATGTGAAGTTCATTCGCTTCGCCGAACACATGATCGAAAAAAACGGGGAAGGTGTTTTGGGTTTCATCACTGCCCATGGCTACATCGATAATCCTACGTTTAGAGGAATGCGATGGCATCTTATGGACGCTTTCGATCAGATTTATGTGGTTGATCTTCACGGTAACACTAACAAGAAGGAGATTAGCCCAGACGGGTCGCCTGATAAGAATGTATTCGACATCAAACAGGGAGTCGCCATCATCATTGCGGTCAAACATCGGCACGACAGCAAGAAATCCAAACCACTAGCAAAGGTTATGCATGGCGAGTTGTGGGGTAGCCGTGAGTTCAAGAATGTACGGCTGGGGCAGCTCGATTTTCGCGCAGCTTCACCAACAGAAGTAGTAGTCCGGGCACCACACTTTGGACTTGTGGGCAGAGATGGCTCCCTTGAGACACGTTATACAGATTGGATTTCAATTAACGATCTATTCGAGATTGGTGGAACAGGCGTCGTAACCAAGCGAGACAAGCTAACAATTCACATGGACCGGCAAGGTGTTTGGCAAGCGGTGCAAGATATGTTGAATCTCCCGGAAACGCAGGTTCGAGAAAAGTATCAGCTGCCTGATGATGTTCGAGATTGGCGCTACCCGTGGGCGGTCAAGGACTTGCGCGAATCTCCATCCATGGAGAAAATACAGCCAATATCTTACCGACCGTTCGATAGTAGATTCATATACTTCACAGGGCAGTCGAGGGGATTCGTCGGTTGGCCGGTTGAAAAATTAATGCGCCACTTTGTGGTTGGCCCAAACATCGGTCTAGCTACAGCCCGCAGCAACAAAAATCCCGCACCAGATCATTTTTTTATCACTCAACATATGATGGAAACTAAGTGCGCGGAAAGTAGCACACAATCAGCTGTTTTTCCGCTTTATCACTACCCAGATGAAGGCGCGCTGGATCAAGCCATCCGCGTCAATTTCGACCCAAAGCTTTACGCCCGTCTACGCAAAGCGGCTGGACTGACAGGTCCGTTCATCGTGCCCGATGGCACCGACACCTTCCGTCGCTCTATCGGCGAGGCTCGGCCGGATGAGGTCAAGGTGTTCGACTATATCTATGGCGTACTGCATTGTCCGGCCTATCGGGAAACGTATGCCGAATTCCTGAAAATCGGATTTCCGCGGATTCCCATCCCGGCATCACCAGAGGTGTTCCATAACGTGAGCGAACAGGGGGAGGCCCTACGCCGCCTGCACCTGACGGAAGATGCTGCCGTCGGTGATACACCCTATCCCTTCCACGGCGAGGGCGATAGCGTGGTGGAGAAGCCGCGTTTCGACGCGGGGAGCGTCTGGATCAACTCCACGCAGCGTTTTGCCAACGTGCCAGCCGTCGCATGGAACTTTCCCATCGGGGGCTACCAGCCTGCGCAAAAGTGGCTCAAGGATCGCAAAGGGCGAGCATTAGAGTGGGACGATATTCGCCACTACCAGAAAATCCTCAAAATACTTGTAGAGACGGACCGCATCATGCACGAGATCGAGCTTCCGAATCTTTGAAGTTTGAAAGCTTTCAGCGCGTCCGCATGATTGTTATAATGGAATAGTGTAAACGTAGTAATCATCACTACCGGTCGTGGTACGCCTGATGAAATGCGAATTTTGAGTGTGTAGGATGCATACGCAAGTTCGCGATCCGCAGTTACCAGAAGAGCGTTAGATTTATTATGTCGGCTTTCGGGAAACGCTCCCAACCACCTGTATGTCTGGCATGTAGGCGAAGGTGGCCATATATTCGGAACTATCCGGTCCAGCTCCCATTTTGCAGACGCGTTGCTGACGCGTTTATTGGCCGATAATCCGCAGCAGACCGGCACTTTCTTGAATATGCAGACGCTGACGGGGGTCCCCATCGTCGCGGGTATTATTCCCTATCCAGAATAAAAAACGCTCAGCTGGCATTTTTTTGACGTCATCAGCTTCCCTCGCCCCCGTTCTGGACCCAGGTGTCCTGTACGGCGCATGCGTCGCCGTATCACCCCCCTCATCCAGCATAAGGAGCGCCCCTGATGGCCCGTCATCCCTCTCGCAAAAAGAAAACCCGACGATTACCCGCATCTGAACAAATCTCTATCTTCGATCAGATCCCAGAAAACCTCACGGAAGCCCAACAAGAAACACTCCGAGGCTTCCTCAATTTAAAAACGACCAACACCAAATGGCGTGGCCGTGACATTGTCCCACCCGATACATTCCTGGCGACTGTCATTGATCGCTTTCACTACGGCTGCGATGTGCCGCTGGAAATTCCAGCCTTTACCGCCCTGCACGGCATTGCAGCCTGGCTCCTCGACCAAAATGTCCAGATCTCCGTCGCCGGAAGTACGGTCCGTCCAGACCTCTGGACCACGGTTCTGGCCGAAAGCGGCGCGAGCAAAACCTATGCCACCCGCATCCTGCAAAATATTATGACACTTCGACGCTTCCCCGAGGTCACAACCGCCGCACAATTCGTCGCAGACCTCCAAGAGCACAACCATGCCGCCTGGTTCCAAGATGAGTGGGGCCAGTTGATCAAACGGATCAACAGCCAAACCTACGCGGATGAAATCCGCGATTACCTGCTGCGCCTGTATGACAACCAAACCATTTCACGCCGCACCCGAAGCCAGACCATTGAGGTTGAAGATCCGGCCCTGGTAATTTTGGGAACAACGGTCACAGACACATTCCTCCAAAACGTCACCCTGGAAAGCATGCTGGATGGGTTCATGCAGCGTTTCCAATATGTCATTGCCGAACGCAGGCCCGAGCCGCCCATGCCGCTCTACACCATGGACGACGCACCCACATCCAAGGCCTTAACGGAAGCCTGGGACAGGGTGCGCAGGACGACCATTCACCCGCTTTATACCGCCTCCCCCGAGGCCATAGAGGCCTATTGCACGCAATTTCGGAGGCTCTTTCGAGACCATAGCACCGTCCCCGTCAGTTTCTTCCGTCGGGTCCTGTGGCGGAGCTTCAAATATGCGCTCGTCTACCATGTGCTCCTGGGAAAGGAGACACCGGAAATTGACGCCGGGGATTTAGGCTGGGCCATCCGTGTCGCCGAACTGCATCTTCAAGACGCCCGCAACCTCCTGGACCGCTACAATATGTCGGACCTGGAAAAAGTCGTGTGCAAGGCCGAAGCCCTGGCACAGCGCCTGGGGCACGCGCCTTCCCCACGAGAGCTCATCGCGGGGGTTCGAGACATTAAAAACGCCCCGATGGCGCGCTTTGTGCAGGAACTCATGCGCCCGCAAGAGCCGCAGCGTGATGCCAACCCGACATCACGTCCGATGGCGACCTAAGGCGGCGGGGCCTTTCTTCCCCGCCCTGTTATTAGCGCAGATAGAGCCAGGACTCCCTGATGATTTTGGCCTTTTGTTCGGCCGAAATCACGCCATCGGCCTGCATGATTGTGGCAAGGCGCCGCAAGAAACGGTACATTTTCACCCCCCTCCCGAAGACGACGATTTGGTTGTTCCTAATCGTTTCTATGGATGAACTCCGTACTTTGCAGAACGGCAATTGCCGCTCCAACGTAATGCGATAGGCATGGCGCTCGTAAAGCGGAGCTGCATGAGACCCACAGTTATCGTCTGGCCCCAGCGTCACGAAGATCTTGCGCCCATCTCGTTCCACTTCCCGTAGGGCCTGTTCCATGAAGCACGCCCAGAGCCGCTGGCTATACGGTGGGTTGATCCAGAAGAGCGTTCCCTTCCAGGGACGCATAAGCGCCCCAAACGGTCCCTCGTCCGTATAGCGATCATTCGCTGGAACCGGAGCCAATTGCGCTGCGATGTCATCGCGGTACTGCGCGGGAATAGCGCTCCATGAAATCTTCCGCCATGCAGCCGGGGACAGCGGCGCATTGTAATGGCCCGTGTTACTCATCGAGCAAACATCAAGGTCATACAGTGACCTCTTTGCGGCTTTCAGCCCCCATTCGTAGATGAACCTGAGCGTGTAGCATTCATCCCCCGCTCCTTTCGCCCTGAAAGCTGTCCATTTTGCGAGCAGGAGGCGTCGTGCGAGCCCCGTCTGGGTACGGTGGTCCAGCGTTTGGAGATCTTCCAAGGCCAGCGGCCCGCCAGGCCAAGGCATGAAGAGGTCCTCCGCCTTTTCATCTTCATTTGGTTCATACCGGACTGGGCTGAGGTAAACCGGCTTTTGCGAACAGAGGCTGGCCTGCGCATCCCGCACGCGAATACGGCAACCCTCCCCATTTGCTTCGACCTGCACGGCTCCCTGCGTCCCACGCTTGACTCGACGTACACTGACGGCCTCCACGATTTTCGCGAAGTAAGGATCGGTGACCACGATGACGGAGACCAGGACATATTGATCCGCCTTAATGTTAAGGGCGCTCGCATCAGCCTGGCTCATCGATAGGATGATGCGTGGCGACCCTTGTTGTTCTTGGACGACCGACAGGTACGATTCCAGAAAGACGGGACGACGGTGTTTCGCAGGGAGCTCAGGTGCATGATTATCGTTAGCTGAGGCGGATGCTGTGGCAGCACCGTTGTCATTGGCGGCAGCGTTGGTCATGCAGCCACGGACCCAGCCTGAGATCACGCATCTGATGCGTCGGTGATGCAGGTTCTGCATGACCTGATCCATGATCTTGTTTGTGTAGTCGGCGACGCGCTTACGGCTTTTTACGGAGAGTAGCATGATGTGTCCTCCCCTTAGCGTGCGCAAGCGACGTGGACGCGCTGTGCGTCGTTGCCGTTGTCGTTGGTTGCGACGAACTCGCGGACGGCCTGACGGGCCAGCAAGTCTATGAAGGGACGCAACGCGAGAAGCAGCTCCGCAGCGGGGTCGAGGGTATCGTTGGCCGGTTTGGCGGTGAATTGGGACATAACATGTCTCCTTAACTAGGGGTTGCGAGATGTGTCCCCACCGGCTTTCCACTATTTTTTCTAAGCGGGGAGCTTTCTGGGGACTTAGGGGCCCCCAGGAAGCATCCCGCTGGTTTCTTTTTTCCTTTTCTGACGCTGAACGTTTTTCCTATTCAAGAAGCTATACAAGAACCATAAGGTTCTTGATTAGTGAGAAGAAGAAGGAGAAGATTTTTACGCCTCAACGGAGCGGTCAAAGCCATGCCAGAAACACCGTCCCAGTCCGCACAGGAGATGCCTTCAATGGAGCCAGCCACGCCCTCAGACGTGACGGATAGTCCCGCCCCGCTGTGGCAAACCATCGACGTCATCAATGTTCAGGAAGTGGAATGGCTTGTCCCAGATGTAATTCCCAAAAAGGCGCTCATCTGCCTCTATGGCGCGCCCAATTGTGGGAAAACATTTCTTGCCCTGCACATTGCGCTTTGCCTGATCATCGGGGTTGATTGCTTCCCGTCTGAGGCGGCAGACCCACCCCCGACGACGCCACCGACACCTCTCAAACCGGCGCTGCCTGCCGCCCCACAGCGTACGGTTGTGTATATGCTCGCCGAAGCGCCAGACAGCATCGGCCGGAGAATTGCCGGTTGGTTGGAGCATTTCCATTATGATCGGGTCACGGCTCAGCCGATTATTTCACAGGGTCTTTTTGCATCGAGCTACACCCACCGCGTCAAACTGACATCGAGCACGCAAATCGAGACGTTTGCCGCAGAACTCGATAGGATGAACATTCATCCGGATCTCATTATTTTTGATCCGTTAATCAGTGCACTCGAAGGCGATGAAAATGATGCCACTCAAATGGATCGCCTCATCGCCGGCATGGACGCTCTGAGACAAAAATTCGACTGTTCTATCATGGTTATCCACCACCCCGGCAAAGATGCACGCATGATCGAACGCGGCAGTTCAGCCCTTCGGGGCGGCGTCGATACCCATATCGCTGTCCATAACGAAGCTGACCTTGTCGACGCGGAAGGTGGGCAAGTCGCCCATCGTATTCGCATTGACATTGAGAAGCAGCGCGAAGCGCCACGGTCTCCGTTTTTTTATCTCTCCATGCACCCGACCCGAGGGCCGCTCAATGCCCGAAATCGAGACTCAAAAAACGTCGAATTGGGACGCGCACCCAATCCCAGCCATGCCCCCACACGCCTGGAAATCACCGCCAACAAGCGCGTCCGTCCGGACCGGCAACCCATACACCGTCCGCGCAAAACTCTTCCAGCACCGCTGACCGGGGCTCTCGCACTCCGCCCTGTCATTAGCAACAAGGCCTATCAAGAAGCCTTACGGTGCTGTCAGGCTGCAAGCAAAGACGGGGATGGTACCTTCACAAAAGCAGATGTTTGGCGCGCCCATAAAGAAAAGGCGATGCAGAATGGCAAGCCGTCCTATTCCGAACCGTATTTTTACAAAATTATGGATCGCGTTCTCGAGCAGTCCGGCAAAGTTTCCCGCATTGATGAAGGGCGAAAACTCCACCTGAATAAAGCCCACAAAAACACTATCGTCCAAAAGCAGACATCTACCCCAGACCCAAATGCGCCAGATGACAACACAGACCACCAATAGCGCTTCCTATTGGCACGACTTGGTCTGGACATGTCACGGAAGATCGCGCTGAGTGGTTTTGAGCGGAAGAAGCGGACGAGACAAAACGATGACGGAACGTGTTGCCCTGTATGGTCGGTTTTCAGATGACCGACAGAACGCATCGAGTGCTCAGGACCAAATCCGTCATTGCCGTCGTCGCGCAGAAGCTGAGGGCTGGACCATCGTCGCCGAATATACCGACGAGGCCATTTCAGGAACCGTCAGAAACCGCCCCCAATATCAAAAACTCCGTCACGCCATCGACGATGGTGAGTTTACGATTGTCATGGCGGAATCTTTGGACCGGCTCTCCCGCACCCAAGAAGAGACGGCCAATCTTTTCGAGATGTGCCGCTACCGAACGGTCCGTATCTTCACGCTGTCAGAGAACTGGATCACCGAACTCCAAGTTGGGTTTTCATCGACGATCAACGCGGTCTATCTGCGACAACTGGCCGAGAAAACTCATCGCGGGCTGAGCAGCCGGATTGAGTCGGGGCGCTCGGCAGGGGGCTTGTCTTACGGCTATCGGGTTCCCATCCAACCCAACGGGCTCCCGCAAACCGGACAGCTTGAAATTGTCCCAGAACAGGCCGTGGTGATCCGGCGCATTTTCGCGGAGTATGGGCGCGGTGTCTCTCCCCGCAGCATCGCCGCAGCCCTAAACGCCGAAGGAGTCCCTGTGCCCCAACACGGGGCGCGTCGTGGGGATGGGACCTGGCGGGCCAATGCGATCCAGGGCAACAGAAAACGCGGCACCGGTATTCTCAATAACGAACTCTATATCGGCCGACGCGTCTGGAACCGGCTGCGCTACGTCCACCCGCCAGGCGAGAGCAGACGCGTCTCGCGACTGAATCCCGAAAGTGACTGGAAGATCGAAGAGGTCCCGGCCTTGCGCATCGTGGACCAAAACGCCTGGGACACGGCCCGAGAGCGTCAGAGGCGGATTGATGCCGCCCGTGCGGAGAAAGACACTGGCGATGCCACCCATCTGAGTGGAACCCATGCCAGCCGTCGTCCCACCTACCTCCTCTCGGGCCTGGTCCGGTGTGGCGCATGCGGCGGCACGATGAACATCGCAGGCAGCGGCGTGCGCCGTTTTTATTGTTCCAATGCACGAGAAAAAGGCCGCACGGTCTGTCAGGGCATGAAGGGCCTGCGTAAGGACGTTCTGGAACACACCATCGTCCACGGCCTCAAAGAGCATTTGATGCAGCCCGAAGCCGTCCAAGAATTTTCTGACCGCTATGTTGCCCATCAGCGGAGTTTGGATGCAGGTCGCGAAGAAACCGTGCGCCATCTGCGAACCTCTCTCGCCCGGACGGAAAAGGAAATCGCGAACGTGATGACCGCCATCAAAGCCGGGATCTTCACCGAAACAACAAAATCCGAACTGGAAGCGTTGGAAGCACGGCGGAAACAACAAAGCGAGGCTGTGACGCAAGCCCAAACGGCTGCACCAGCTCTACCCCCCAATCTGGCTGAGCTTTACCGTGCCACGATTACCAATCTGACCGAGAGCCTCACCCATCCTGACACCGTGCTGGACTCATCGGAGGCCATGCGGGGCCTGATCGATCGCATTATTGTCTCTTGGGACATCGAGCGTGCGGAGCACCGGATCGCATTAGAGGGCAAGTTGGTTGCGCTCTTGAACGCGGGCCGCACGGCAAAAGCCCAGAACGCGAAAAACGCCCCGAGCGTTGGCTCTGAGGCGTTGGGTGAGAGTTCGTTAAAGTTGGTTGCGGGGGCAGGATTTGAACCTGCGGCCTTCAGGTTATGAGCCTGACGAGCTACCGGGCTGCTCCACCCCGCG
>NZ_JAERLX010000013.1:0-67164 GCF_018256135.1 Gluconobacter sp. Dm-74
GGCTGGGGCTGGGGTGGTTGGGGCCTTGGTGTCGGGCTTGGCGTCGCGACCGGGATGGCAATCGAGGCCTCGCCTTATGGGTATGGCGGGTATGGATATGCGCCGGGTTATGCCCCTGGCTATTACGCCGAGCCTTCTTATTCGGACGTGCCGCCTTACACCTGGGGGTACTGATCAGAAAAAAGCCGCTGGAGAGAGTCTCCGGCGGCTTTTTCGTATTCTGCGGGTTTGAGTCCGGTCAGTCCCTGACGAAATCCTTCGCATGATAGCCCTGTGCGAAAAGATGCGCGCGCAGGCTGGCGAAGTTGATTTGGGTGGGAATGATGCGGCGGACATTCGGTTTGGCATGGAAGGCCAGACCGAGGCCCGCGTTGGCGAGCATGGGGATGTCGTTGGCGCCGTCGCCGGTTGTCAGGGCTGCGCGAAGCTGCACGCCGCGCTCTGAGGTCAGGCGTTCGAGATGATCGCGCTTGGCGTCGGGGCCGAGGATCGGGCCAGCGAGACGGCCAGTGATTTTGCCGTCCTCGATTTCCAGTTCATTGCCGTAGTTTTCGTCGAATCCGCAAAGCTCGGCCACGCGTTGGGTGAACCATGTGAAGCCGCCAGAGACGAGAGCCGTCCGGCCATTATGCTTGCGCATGGTCTGCACGAGTTCCCGGGCCCCTTCCGTCAGGGTGACGGATTTCCAGACCTGCTCGAGAACCGAAGCCGGTTTTCCGGCCAGAAGGGCCACGCGCTGTTCGAGCGCGGTTTCGAAATCCAGCTCGCCGTTCATGGAGGCGCGGGTGATGGCCGCGACATCTTCCCCGCAGCCCAGAAGGTCCGCCAGTTCGTCCAGGGTTTCGCCCGTGACAATGGTGCTGTCCATGTCCGCGACGAGGACAGCCCGGCGGCGACCGCGTGTTTTGAGAAGCAGCGCATCGACACGATAGGGCGCGAGCGTTGCGCGGATCGTGGCGATGTTGGCCGAACCGGGGCGCGGCGGCGGGCAGGGAATATCCACCGCTTCGCCCGGAGACAGGACGATCGGCGCGTTGCCCTTGACGAGCGCGCGGGCCATGTCGATGGCCTCGGGTTTGAGGGGGCCGGATTTCCGGTCAGCGATAAGGGTCAGGACGGCAGGAAGGGACATGAGATCTCGTAACGGTCCGGCACGTGTGGCAGGAGGGGAGAATGAACGCCCCGAAGACAACAAAAACTGCGATCATTGTGGCCGGACCGACGTGCTCCGGCAAGTCAGCACTGGCGCTCGATCTTGCGCGACGCTTTGACGGTACGGTTATCAACGCGGATTCCATGCAGGTTTACCGTGATCTGCGGATTCTGACGGCCCGGCCTGACGACGCGGATGAGGCGCTCGTGCCGCACCGGCTTTACGGGGTTCTGGATGCGGCTGTGCCGGGCAGTGTGGCCTGGTGGCGGTCAGAAGCCTTGCGGGAAATAAACGAGGCGTGGGCCGTGGGGCGCATGCCGATCCTGTGTGGTGGGACGGGGATGTATCTGCGGGCGCTGACGGATGGTCTGGTGGAGGTGCCGGACCCCGGAGACGCTGCGCGGACCGAAGCGCGGGGGCTGGCCGAAGAGATCGGGCCGGAGGCGCTGCATGCGCGTCTGATGCAGGTTGATCCTGAAACGGCGTCTGGTCTGCGTCCGAACGATACGCAGCGGATTTCGCGGGCCTGGGAGGTTTGGGCTGGGACGGGGCATGGGCTGGCCTGGTGGCGGTCGCAGCCGGGTCTGCCGCCGGCTTCCTGCCGGTTTGTGTCTGTGCAACTTGACCCTGAGCGGGAGGGGTTGCGCCGGGCGATCGATTTCAGATTCGGGCAGATGCTGGAGGCGGGGGCTCTGGAGGAAGTGTCCCGTCTGCTGGAGAGAGGGCTTGATCCGGTTCTACCTGCCATGCGTGCTCATGGCGTGCCTGAACTGGCCTCCGTTCTGCGGGAGGAGGAAATGCTTGAGGACGCGCGGAAATCCGCGGTCCTTGCGATTGGGCGCTATACGCGGCGGCAGGCGACGTGGTTTCGGCATCATGCGTTGGGAAAAGAGGGAGATGCGATGATTTTGTTGCGTAGATATACCAATTTCACGCAAGATTCAGAAAGTCAGTATGAAAAAATAGAGAACTTTATATCGGAACGAGTTGACGCCGCCGCGTTGTCGTCCTAAATCCCGCCGCTCATACCTTGGGAGGAAACGGTGACGGCTGCTGAAAGAGACGCAGGAACAGGCAACGAGGCGCTGAATGGCGCGGAAGTGCTTCTGCGCGTTCTCGATGAAGAGGGTGTGGAGGTCATATTCGGATATCCGGGTGGGGCTGTCCTTCCGATTTACGATGCTCTTTTCAAGCAGGACCGAATTCGACACATTCTTGTGCGTCACGAGCAGGCCGCCGTTCATGCGGCAGAAGCCTATGCGCGTTCGACGGGCAAGGTTGGCGTGGTTCTGGTGACGTCGGGTCCGGGGGCGACCAATGCCGTGACCGGGCTTGTGGACGCGCTGATGGATTCCATTCCGCTCGTCTGTCTGGCGGGACAGGTGCCGACGAAGCTGATCGGTAATGATGCGTTTCAGGAAGCCGACACAACGGGCATCACGCGCCCTGCGACCAAGCACAATTATCTCGTCCGGGAGCCCGGAACGCTGGCGCAGATCGTGCGTGAGGCGTTCGAGGTTGCGCGCTCGGGACGTCCGGGGCCGGTTCTGGTGGATCTGCCCAAGGACATCACAGTTGGCAAGGCGCCTCTGACGAAGCCTGCGCTGTCGCGGTTGCAGCGGCTGCGTCATCAGGGTGGGCCGGATGCGGAGGCGATTGCCCGCACCCTTGACGCCATGAAGACGGCGAAGCGCCCGCTCTTCTATACGGGCGGTGGCATCATCAATTCCGGGCCGGAAGCGTCGGATCTGCTGCGTCGTCTGGTGCGCAAAACCGGTTTCCCGGTGACGTCCACGCTGATGGGGCTGGGGGCGTTTCCGTCTCCCGATCCGCAGTTTCTGGGCATGCTGGGCATGCACGGTTCTGTCGAGGCGAACATGGCCACGCATGGCTGTGATTTGCTGATCGCTCTGGGATCGCGCTTCGATGACCGTGTGACAGGGCGTGTAGATGCGTTCTCGCCCAATTCGTTCAAGGTTCATGCCGATATCGACCCGAGCCAGATCGACAAGATCGTGCCGGTGGATGTGCGGATCGAAGGCGATGTGCGCGATACGCTTGAAGCGTTGCTCGAAGGCTGGGGAGAGACGCCTGCGCCGGATCTGTCGGTCTGGTGGAACCAGATTGCGTCCTGGCGGAGTGTGGACGGGTTCGGCTTTACGCAGGACATGACGCCGTCTGCCGTCATTCGTCCGCAGCATGCGGTTCGTCGTCTGTATGAACTGGCGAAGGAAACGGGTCGTGATACGTTCGTGTCCACCGAAGTCGGGCAGCACCAGATGTGGGCGGCCCAGCACTTCCAGTTCGACAAGCCGAACCGCTGGCTGACGTCGGGTGGTCTGGGGACGATGGGCTATGGTCTGCCAGCCGCCGTGGGCGCGCAGGTGGCGCATCCGGATGCGCTGGTGATTGATATCGCCGGTGAGGCGTCCACGCTCATGAACATCCAGGAACTGGGGACGATCGCGCAGTATCGCCTGCCGGTGAAGATCTTCATCCTGAACAACCACTACATGGGCATGGTCCGTCAGTGGCAGGAACTGCTTCATGGCTCGCGCTATTCGCAGTCCTACAGTGAAGCACTGCCGGATTTCGTGAAGCTGGCCGAAGCGTTCCATGCGACCGGGATGCGGGCGACGCATGTGGGCGAACTGGATGACGTGATTCGCCGGATGCTGGCGCATGATGGGCCGGTCGTGGCCGATATCTGCGTGGCCGAGGGCGAGAACTGCTATCCGATGATCCCATCGGGTGCGGCGCACAACCAGATGCTGCTGGGTCCGGATCAGGATTCCGAAGCGGCGGGACTGACCGAAGAAGGGAAGATGCTGGTCTGATGACGGAGACAATCCAGAATTCGGTCATTTCCGTCCTGATCGAGGACGAAAGTGGCGCGCTTGCCCGCGTGGTGGGCCTGTTTTCCGGTCGTGGCTACAATATCGAGAGCCTGACGGTGGCGCTGGTGGATGCGGAGCAGAAGCTCTCGCGCATCACGGTGCTGACGTCGGGCACGCCGATGGTGATCCAGCAGATCAAGGCACAGCTCAAGCGCCTGATTCCGGTGCATGATGTCTGCGACCTGACGGAAGAAGGCCCGTATGTGGGGCGTGAGCTTGCGCTGGTGAAGGTTGTCTCGTCCGGCGAGCGTCGGACGGAGGCCCTGCGTATTGCGGATTCGTTCCGTGCGCGCCCAGTGGATACGACGGCCACGAGTTTCGTGTTCGAACTGACGGGCTCGCCCGAGAAGATCGACGCTTTCATCGAGTTGATGCGCTCCCTTGGTCTGGCCGAGGTTTCGCGCACCGGGATTGCCGCCATCGGGCGCGGTCCTTCTGTCTTTCATCTTAACAAGGAGCCTGTCTGATGCGGGTATATTATGATCGCGATGCCGATCTGAATCTGATCAAGAGCAAGAAAGTCGCGATCATCGGCTATGGCAGCCAGGGTCACGCTCATGCCAACAACCTCAAGGACAGCGGCCTGACGGATATCGTCATCGGCCTGCGTCCGACGTCTTCTGCCGTTAAGAAGGCTGAAGAGGCTGGTTTCAAGGTCATGTCCCCGGAAGACGCAGCCGCGTGGGCCGATGTGGTCATGGTTCTGACGCCGGATGAAGGCCAGGGCGCCCTGTACAAGGACAGCCTTGAGAAGAACCTGAAGCAGGGTGCAGCCCTTGCCTTCGCGCATGGTCTGTCCATCCATTTCCGCATCATTGAAGCCCGTCCGGATCTGGACGTGTTCCTGATCGCGCCGAAGGGCCCGGGCCACACGGTTCGTTCCGAATATCAGCGTGGTGGTGGCGTTCCGTCCCTCGTGGCCGTGGCGCAGAACGCTTCGGGTAATGCGCTCGAAATCGCTCTGTCCTATGCCAGCGCCAATGGCGGCGGTCGTGCAGGCATCATCGAGACGACCTTCAAGGAAGAAGTTGAAACCGATCTGTTCGGCGAGCAGGCTGTTCTGTGCGGTGGTGTCGTTGACCTGATCCGCGCTGGTTTCGAGACGCTGGTTGAAGGCGGATATGCGCCGGAAATGGCCTATTTCGAGTGCCTGCACGAGATGAAGCTGATCGTGGATCTGATCTACGAAGGCGGCATTTCCAACATGAACTACTCCATCTCCAACACTGCGGAGTATGGTGAGTATGTGACGGGTCCGCGCATCATCACGGCGGAAACCAAGGCCGAGATGAAGCGCGTTCTGACGGACATTCAGGACGGCACGTTCGTTCGTAACTTCATCCTTGAGAACCAGTCCGGCGGCGTTGGCTTCAAGGCCATCCGCGCCCGTAATGACGCACACCAGATCGAGAAGACCGGTGAGAAGCTGCGTGCGATGATGCCGTGGATTGCCAAGGGCAAGCTGGTCGACAAGACCAAGAACTGATCAGGCGGGTCTGAGGGGCCGGATTCGGCCTCTCGGGACCGGGACGTATCAGCGTCTGTCGGGCGTCGGGATTTGGGGGGATTCGTTTCCCGCAGATCCGGCGCCCGAACTGTTTCCGGGGTTCGAGGATTTGTGAAATTTTTGGTCTCAGCCCTGTGTGCAGGAAAGGGAAAACCTCTTTCTCATGCAACAGGCACATGGGGCGAAAAAGATATGTGACATATTGGGGAATCGCCCCATAAAGTGCTTGCATCAGGGGGGAGGGGCCGGTAACTAGCGCGCTTCCTGGCCCAAGGGGGCATTTTTTGCCCAACAGGCTGTCTACTGGTTTGGGGGTACGTGATGAACGCACTTGCTCAACTGGGGATGGTATCGGAACTCCCGAGAGATATCCAGAACAGCGCCGCTCACTTCGTCGAGGATGAGCGCAAAGATTACTTCATTGAGCGTGATGGCGAGCGTTTTGCTGGCAATCACCTGCTGATCGATTTCTGGGACGCCCGGAATCTCGATGATCCGATGCGGATCGATGAAACGCTGTGTGAAGCTGCTGTTGCAGCTGGCGCGACGATTCTGCACAGCCATTTTCACCACTTCACGCCCAATGGCGGCGTGTCGGGCGTGATCGTGCTGGCGGAAAGCCATATTTCGATCCATACGTGGCCGGAACGGAATTATGCCGCTGTGGACGTGTTCATGTGCGGCGTGTGTGATCCGAACCTGTCGATTCCGGTGATGCAGCGCCTGTTTCAGGCTGGCCGGATCGAGGTCGACGCCGTACGGCGCGGCCGCGTGCAGGACAAGGCCGCAAAGGCGGTCTGAACTGATGAAAGGGCCGGGTGAAACCGGCCCTTTTTCAATATACTCCGACAAGGAAACGATGATCCATGGCTGAAACATGGCTCAACGAGACACTGTACCCGGACTGGGGACAGCGTTTTCTCGTTACGCGCGAACTCGCACGGGTAAAATCCGATTTTCAGGACGTGGTGGTGTTCGAAAGCTCCAGCCACGGTCGCGTGCTGGTTCTGGACGGCGTTATCCAGATCACCGAGCGTGACGAGTTCGTCTATCAGGAAATGCTGACGCATGTGCCGCTGCTGGCGCATCCCTGTGCGAAGCGTGTTCTGATCATCGGTGCGGGTGATGGTGGCGTTCTGCGTCGCGTGTTGCAGCATGAGACGGTCGAGAAGGCTGTCATGGTCGAGATCGACGGTGCGGTGATCGAGCTGTCTAAGCAGTATCTGCCGAACATTGCCGGAGATGCCTGGAACGATCCGCGCGCCGAGGTCATTGTCGGCGACGGCATCGACTATGTTCTGAAGGCGGCTGATGGGTCGTTTGACGTAATCATCGTCGACAGCACCGATCCGATCGGTGTGGGGGAAGTGCTGTTTACGGACGAATTCTATAGCAACTGCGCGCGCATTCTTTCGGACGAAGGTCTGATCGTGAACCAGTGCGGCGTTCCGTTCATGCAGGCTGATGAACTACATGAGACGAGCCTGCGTCGTGCGAAGTTCTTCCCGCATGTCGGTGCGTATGTGGCGGCTGTTCCGACCTATGTTGGTGGGTTCATGACGCTGGGTGTGGCCTCCAAGGGGCAGGCGCCGAACACGCAGACGGTTGAACAGATCCGGACCCGTGCGGACGCTGCGAAGATCGTGGGCACGACGCGCTACTGGACGCCCGAGATCCATGTCGGGGCATTCAACCTGCCGCCTTATATTGCCGAGCATCTTCCGAAGACCGGAAAATGATCTCGCGCCTGCCTCTTTGTTAAAGGGGCAGGCGGTTACAGTTGGCTCTTCAGGCTGCTGTTGATCCGTTCCAGAAGTGTTACGAGAATATCGCGTTCAAGGGGTGTAAACCCCGTGAGTGCTGTACTGGTTAAATGTTCCATTATGGGAACGATATTCCGACTTTTCCGTTGGCCATCAGGCGTCAGTGTGACCAGTGTGCTGCGGCGGTCTGTTGGGTCTGGTTCGCGCTGGATTAGGCCGTCCCGCTCCATCCGGGCGAGCAGTGTCGTCATGCCCGGCTGTTCGATATCCGCAAAATCCGCGAGGGCTTTTTGATTGAGCGCCTTCCCGTCCTGCAGGGCTTGCAGCACGGGAAGTTGACCGATCCGCAGCCCCGTCTTTTTGAGGTCGCGTTCCAGCAAGAGCGTGAAGAGTCTGGTGGTGCGTGTGGTCAGGGCGCTCAGGGGAGACGGGGCGGTCATGCGGATTCCGGGGATCATGTGGATGAAATACATAACGTGTTATGTATTTAGAAAATAAAAAACCCGGCGGCCCGTTCGGGCCTGACCGGGCTGGAAAATCAGGGCTTCATTTTGGCCAGAGGCGCGACGCAGCGGTGCTCGCGATAGAGCGTCCATTCGTCGCAGATCTGGTTGGGCGGGAAGGTGCAGGTGCCGGTTTCGCCGCCCGCAGTCCGCACGTCGCCATGTCGGCCGCCCTGCTGCGTGCAATAGACGCTGGCGGGGTTGGGGATGCCGATCAGGCGCGTGCGCGGATTATGCTGCGGATGGGACGCGCAGGCGGACACCGTGCCGCACAGGAGGGTGATGGCGAGGAGGCGTTTCGTGTTTGAAAGATGCATTGTTCAGGGAGCCCTTTTCTTCAGGAAGCGGACGCTGCGTTCCTTGATGTCCAGTTCTTTTACAGCGTTTGCGAAGACCTCGAAATGCGGGGTTTTGAGGTGTTCTTCGAAGGCTGCGCGGTCGGTATAGACTTCCACCAGGATGACGGTGTCGGCTTCCGTTTCGGGGGAGAGGACCGTGAAGCTGTGGCAACCGGATTCGTCGGCGACGGAGCGTTCGCTGTCATAGGCGCAGGCTTTGAGAAATTTATCATAGGTTGCCGGTGTGGTCTCGAATTCGGCAATGACCGTCAGTTCGCCAGCCATGGAGTTCTCCTTTGTGCATTTAAGGTCTCGGGACACAACGCAGGAGGGATCGTAACGATTGCGGAGTTTTTCGGAAACTGGCAGGATTGGAGCGACCGACACGGGAGAGACTGGCCGAGAGGCTGGCGCCGAAGGAGCAACCGCCCCGGAAACTCTCAGGCCAAAGGACCGAGGCGGTCAGGACATTCTGGAGAGAGGTGCGCTTGACGCATCCGCCGACGGGATAGCGATCTCAGGCGAAAGGACAGAAGGGGCGACGTTTTTCCGGCCGCGTTCTGCGGAGTGCCGGGGGCGTCTGCATCTTCACGTCTTTAGAGAGAATGGACCGGGCTTTTTCGTATGAGCGATTCCCTCCAGCGTACTCCCCTTTACGATCTGAATCTGGAACTTGGCGCGAAGATGGTGCCGTTCGCAGGCTTTGAGATGCCGATCCAGTTCCCTGCGGGGCTGATGGCGGAGCATCTCCATACGCGCGAGAAGGCTGGTCTGTTTGACGTGTCCCATATGGGGCAGATCCGTATTGCGGCAAAAAGCGGCGACGTGAAGGACGCTGCTGCGGCTCTGGAGACGCTGGTCCCTGCCGATTATGTCGGGCTTGCCGCCGGGCGTCAGCGTTATGGACTGCTGACCAATGACGAAGGTGGCATTATGGACGATCTGATGGTCGCGAATATGGGCCATGATCTGCTGGTGGTCGTGAATGCGGGTTGCAAGGTTCAGGACGCAGACCGGATCGAGAAGGTGCTGTCTGATCGGTGTGTTGTGACGCGCCAGTTTGATCGCGGTCTTATGGCGCTTCAGGGCCCGGCTGCGGAAGCGGCTCTCGCGCCGCTTTGCCCGGCCGTGAAGGACATGCGCTTCATGGATGTGATCGAGACCGGGCTTGCGGGTGTGTCTGTAACGGTGTCGCGGTCCGGCTATACGGGCGAGGACGGGTTCGAGATCGGCTGTGCGGGCGCGGATTCCGAGAAGGTCGCACGCGCGATCTTGGCGCAGCCGGATGTGTTGCCGATTGGTCTGGGTGCGCGGGATTCGCTGCGTCTGGAGGCTGGGTTGTGCCTGTATGGCAATGACATTGATGTCACGACCACGCCGGTTGAAGCCTCGCTGGGCTGGGCGATCCAGAAGGCGCGCCGTGAGGGCGGTTCCCGTGAGGGGGGCTATCCGGGGGCGGAAGTTGTGCTGAAGCAGACGCGCGATGGCGTGTCGCGTAAGCGCGTGGGGCTGCTGGCGGAAGGTCGGGCTCCGGTGCGGGCAGGGGCGAAGCTCTTTGCCGATGCCGAGGGGCAGAAGGAAATCGGGGTGGTTACGTCCGGGGCGTTTGGCCCGAGCGTGAAGGCTCCTGTTGCGATGGGCTATGTCGCGTCGGACTATGCGGCGCTGGACACACCCGTCTTTGCGGAACTGCGGGGCAAGTATGTGCCGCTGCATGTGCGGGCGATGCCGTTCGTGGCACCCGGCTTCAAGCGCTGAACTTACAGTAGACTTTCAGATCAGGAAAAAGCAGCAATGACGACCTATTACACGAAGTCCCATGAATGGATCCGCGTCGATGGCGATCAGGCCACTGTCGGCATCACGACGCATGCCTCTGAAGAGCTGGGCGAACTGGTGTTCGTTGAAGCCAAAGACGAAGGCACGGAAGTTGCTGCCGGTGATGCGGCGGCTGTCGTTGAGTCCGTGAAGGCGGCGTCCGACATCTATGCGCCGGTTGCGGGCACGCTGGCGGGCTTCAACGAAGCGCTGTCCGATGATCCGACGCTGGTGGGCCGCGATGCGGAAGGCGAGGGCTGGATCTTCCGCATGACGGTTTCCAACCCGGACGACCTCAAGGGCCTGCTGACGGCCGAGCAGTATAAGAGCCTCTGAGGGCTTGAGGGGTCTGCGCTGGCAGGCCCCGTTTTTCTTTCAGCCTGCCCCGAATTCCTGCCTCCGCTTTTCATGAAATGCCAGAGAACCTGCCTGTGACGACCTTGTGGCCTGCCCAGACCGAAGATTTCAGCTCCCGCCATATCGGCCCGCGTCCTTCCGAAATCGGGGAGATGCTGCGGGTTGTTGGCGCGTCCAGTCTCGATGACCTCATCGACCGGACCATTCCGGCCGCCATTCTCGATCGCGGGGATCACGGGATTGGTGCGGCCCTGACCGAGCAGGATGCGCTTGTGCGTCTGCGTCAGATTGCGTCGCGCAATCAGGTTCTGACCTCCATGATCGGGCAGGGTTATTACGATACGGTTCTGCCGCCGGTCATCCAGCGGAACATTCTCGAAAATCCGGCCTGGTACACGGCCTATACGCCGTATCAGCCTGAAATCAGCCAGGGCCGCCTTGAGGCGCTGCTGAACTTCCAGACGCTGGTGGCGGATCTGACGGGGCTGGATATCGCCAATGCGTCCCTGCTGGACGAGGGCACGGCCTGTGCGGAAGCCATGGCGCTGGCCCAGCGCGTGGGTAAGTCGAAAGCAACGGCGTTCTTCGTGGATGCCGACACGCATCCGCAAACGGTTGCCGTGATTCGCACGCGCGCCGAGCCGCTGGGCTGGGACGTTGTGGTCGGCGATCCGGAGACGGATTTGGATGCGTCCTCCGTGTTTGGTGCGCTGCTGTCCTATCCGGGCTCTTCGGGGCAGGTGCGGGATCTGCGCGGCGTGATTGCGGCGCTGCATGAGAAGGGTGCGATTGCGGCTCTGGCCTGTGATCCGCTGGCGCTCGTGGTTCTGGAAAGTCCGGGTGCGCTGGGTGCGGATATCGCGATCGGCTCGATGCAGCGTTATGGCGTGCCGATGGGGGCCGGTGGGCCGCATGCGGGGTTCATGGCGACGCGCGATGCGTTCAAGCGGCACATGCCGGGCCGTCTGGTTGGCGTGTCCCGCGACAGTGCGGGCAAGCCCGCCTATCGTCTGGCGCTTCAGACGCGCGAACAGCATATCCGCCGCGAGAAGGCCACATCCAACATCTGCACGGCGCAGGCGCTGCTGGCGATCATCGCATCCATGTATGCGGTGTATCATGGTCCGGAAGGGCTGAAGGCGATTGCGGCGCGCACGCACCGGATGGCGGTGATCCTGTCTGCCGGGCTGAAATCTCTGGGCGCAAATGTTGAGACGGACGTGTTCTTTGACACGATCACCGTTCAGGCGGGTGCTGCTGCGCCGCAGGTTCTGGCGCGGGCTGTGACGTCCGACATCAATCTGCGTGATGCGGGGAATGGCCGGATTGGCGTGTCCTGTGACGAGACCACGACGCCGGAAACGATCCGTGCGGTCTGGGCGGCGTTTGCGGGTGAGGGTGCGGATCTGGCGTCTGTCGAGCAGGCGCTCGATGTGACGGATGCGCTGCCGGAAACGCTGTCGCGATCTGCACCGCTGCTGACGCATCCGGTGTTCCATGCGCACCGCTCCGAGACGGATCTGCTGCGCTACATGCGCGCGCTGGCGGACAAGGATCTGGCGCTGGACCGGACGATGATCCCGCTGGGCTCGTGCACGATGAAGCTCAATGCGACGGCGGAGATGATCCCCATCACTTGGCCGGAATTTTCGCGGATTCATCCGTTCGCGCCCGCCGATCAGGTTCAGGGTTATGCCGAGCTGTTCACGTATCTGGAGCGCACGCTCTGTGCGATTTCGGGGTATGACGCCGTGTCGCTTCAGCCGAATTCCGGCGCGCAGGGGGAGTATGCCGGGCTTCTGGCGATCCGGGGTTATCACCGGGCGCGTGGGGATGAGAACCGCGACGTCTGCCTGATTCCGGCGTCCGCACATGGGACCAATCCGGCTTCGGCGCAGATGGTCGGAATGCGGGTTGTCGTGGTGGCCTGCGATGAGAATGGCAATGTTGATGTCGAGGATCTGAAGGCGAAGATCGCGCAGCATGACGGGCGCGTGGCGGCTATCATGATTACCTACCCGTCCACGCATGGCGTGTTCGAGGAGCGGATCGTCGAGATCTGCGAGCTTGTCCACGAAGCGGGCGGGCAGGTCTATCTGGATGGCGCGAACCTTAATGCGCAGGTCGGGCTGGCACGTCCGGGGCTTTATGGCGCGGATGTGTCGCACTTTAATCTGCACAAGACGTTCTGTATTCCGCATGGTGGTGGCGGTCCGGGCATGGGGCCGATCGGTGTGGGCAAGCATCTGGCACCCTATCTGCCGGGGCAGCATGGTATTGCGGTGTCCGCGGCACCTTACGGCTCCGCGTCTATTCTGCCGATCTCCGCTGCTTACATCATGATGATGGGCGACGAGGGACTGCGTCAGGCGACGACGATGGCGATTCTGAATGCGAACTACATCGCGTCGCGTCTGGAAGGGCATTATCCGGTTCTGTATCGCGGCACCAACGGCTTTACGGCGCATGAATGCATCGTGGATCTGCGGCCGCTGAAGGATACGGTCGGTGTGACGGTGGATGATATCGCCAAGCGTCTGATCGACCACGGGTTCCATGCGCCGACCGTCAGCTTCCCGGTGGCGGGAACGTTCATGATCGAGCCTACGGAATCCGAAGGGAAGGGTGAACTGGATCGCTTCTGCGATGCGATGATCGCCATTCGCGCGGAGATTGCCGAAGTCGAAGCCGGGCGTGTGGCGATGGAGGCCAGCCCGCTGCGGTTTGCGCCGCATACCACGGCGGATCTGGCGGGCGCGTGGGAGCGATCCTACAGCCGCGAGGCAGGCTGCTTCCCGGGTGGAGTGGACACGTCGAAATATTGGTCGCCAGTCGGGCGTCTGGATAATGCCTGGGGAGACCGGAATCTTGTCTGTTCCTGCCCGGATATTTCGACCTACGCTGAAGGCTGAACAGCTTCTTCAGTCTGGTATTCAGGAAAAGGCGTCTTCCTTTAGGAGGGCGCCTTTTTATTGTCCGGGCTCTTTTGTTGTGATACCCGGCACGGGTTCTTTCTCACAAAAGTGTGCGGTATGGTTTCACGTGAAACACTGCCCATCTGCGGAAAGGTCGCGGCCGGGCAGTTGCCATTGTTGATGAGGAATTTCCCATGAGTCAGACGGTTCACATCACGGCTGTTGTCACGGTCGCAGCGGACCATGCCGCGGCGGCAGAACATGCTTTTGCGGCCTGTATCGTGTCTTCGCGCAAGGAAGAAGCCTGCCGTCAGTATGTGGTCAGCAGGGATATCGAAAAGACTGGTCGGCTTGTGGTTTCCGAAGTCTGGACGTCGGAAGCCGGGTTCGAGGCGCATCTGGCGTCACCGCATTTCAAGGCTTTGGGTGAGGCACTTGGAAAACTGGATGCGCAGCTCGACATCATGAAAGTCCGGCCACTGGATGAGGCTGCGGACGCGGTCTGAAAAAGCGGTTTTCATTTCTGCGGGAATATGCCCCATTTCGGGGAGCGACTGCTTTGCGGAGCAGCCTTTGAAGACAGGAGAGTCTCTGATGGTTTCGATGGTGACGTTCAAGGTGGACGGGATGTCGTGCAATGGATGTTCGGGCAAGTTGCAGTCTGCCCTGTCCAATGTTCCGGGTGTGTCGTCGGCGGAAGTAACGCTCGATCCGGGGCAGGCTGCCATTCAGTACGATGAGCAGAAAGTGACGCCGGTGGCGTTGCAGCATGTTGTCGAAGATGTTGGTTTCGACGTTATCGCCTGAGAGGCGTCTGAACGGGCCTGCCGCCTATCGTTTGTAATGCGGCAGGCCGAGTCCTTTGATGAGGGCTACGGCGCGCAGGCTGAACCCAGCCACGACGGCAATTGCGGCCGCAAAGCTTGTATTGAGGCCCAGCGCCGTCAGGGAGACATAGCTTCCTGACGCCAGCGCGACGGCTGTGACGTAAAGTTCCGGCCGGATGATGATGGACGGCACGCCTGCCAGCACATCCCGGAAAATACCGCCCATGCAGGCGCTGACAATTCCCATGAGAGCCGCCGGAATCAATGGAATGCCATAGGCCAGTGCTTTGGCTGAACCAAAAACGCCATAGGCGGCGATTCCAAGTCCGTCGAACCATTCCACCGCGAGGGCTGGCCAGAAGCGGGCCGGGGTAAACCAGACGGCGATTGCTGAAAGCAGGCAAGCGGCAATGGGGACGGAAGCGTGCATCCAGAAAACGGGGGCACCGATCAGCAGGTCCCGCACCGTTCCGCCGCCAACGCCCGTGATGGCAGCAAAGAACATGAACGTCACGATGGTCAGGCGCGCGCGGGCGGCCTCAATGGCACCCGAAATCGCGAAGACGATCGTGCCTGCGATGTCGAGGACAGGCAGGGCGGACGAGGAAAAGGTTTCAAGGGCGGGAGGAATCATCGGGCTGTCTTGGAGGGGGAATACAGAAAAGCCCGGCGTGAAGGCCGGGCTTTCCGTTAAAGCGATGTTGTGACCCGGATCAGACCGAGTAGTACATCTCGAACTCTACCGGATGCGGCGTGTGTTCGAACTTGTAGACTTCCGGCCACTTGATGTCGATGTAGCTTTCGATCTGGTCCTTGGTGAAGACGCCGCCTTCGAGAAGGAATGCGTGGTCTTCCTGAAGGGCTTCGAGCGCTTCACGGAGCGAACCGCAGACCGTCGGGATCTGGGCCAGTTCTTCCTTCGGCAGTTCGTACAGATCCTTGTCCATGGCGTCGCCCGGGTGGATCTTGTTACGGATGCCGTCGAGGCCGGCCATCAGCATTGCGGCAAAGGCGAGATACGGGTTTGCCATCGGGTCCGGGAAGCGGACTTCGACGCGCTTGGCCTTCGGGTTGGTTGCGTGCGGGATACGACACGAAGCCGAACGGTTCGCGGCGGAGTAGGCCAGAAGCACGGGCGCTTCGAAGCCCGGGATCAGGCGCTTGTAGGAGTTGGTGGACGGGTTCGTAAAGGCGTTCAGGGCCTTCGCGTGCTTGATGATGCCACCGATGTAGAACAGCGCGTCTTCGGACAGGTCTGCATACTTGTCACCGGCGAAGGTCGGCTTGCCGTCCTTCCAGATGGATTGGTGAACATGCATGCCCGAGCCGTTATCGCCCGAGATCGGCTTCGGCATGAACGTGGCCGTCTTGCCGTAGGAATGAGCGACGTTGTGCACGCAGTACTTGTAGATCTGCATGAAGTCTGCGGACTTCACGAGCGTGTCGAACTTCGTGCCGAGTTCGTGCTGCGACTGTGCGACTTCGTGGTGATGCTTTTCGATCGGCAGGCCCATTTCGCCCATCGTCGAGAGCATTTCGGCGCGCAGGTCATGCTCGCTGTCCACAGGCGGGACCGGGAAGTAGCCACCCTTGACGACAGGGCGGTGACCCATGTTGCCTTCCGGATATGCCTTCAGGGATGCGCCGGGGCCTTCGATGCTGTCGAGCTGATACGTGCCGAAATTCGGGCCTGTGCCGAACTGTACGTTGTCGAAGATGAAGAACTCGGCTTCCGGACCGAAGAATGCCGTGTCACCGAAGCCAGCCGACTTAAGGTAGGCTTCTGCGAGCTTTGCGGTCGAGCGCGGATCCCGGTTGTAGAAATTGCCCGTCTTCGGATCAATGATGTCGCAGAACAGGATCAGCTGCGGCTTGGCGGAGAACGGGTCCATGACGGCCGTTTCCGGGTCCGGAAGCAGGACCATGTCGGACTCGTTGATGGCTTTCCAGCCCTGGATGGAAGAGCCGTCGAACATGAAGCCTTCGACGAAGGTGTCGTCTTCGATGGTCGAGACCGTCTGGGTCGTGTGGTGCCACTTGCCCTTGGGGTCCGTGAAGCGCAGATCGACGAATTCCGCCGCGTGCTCCTGGATCATCTCGAAGACGCGGGCTACGGCCAGCGGGTTCGGAGCGGGCGGCTTGCCGGACGTTGCCGGAGCGGCCTTGGGCGCTGCGGCCTTTGCGGGACGGCGCGCCGGAGCGGCCTTCGGTTTCACGGTAGAGGAAGTGGGGGCTTTCTTGGCCATCGATCTGTCGCCTTGCATCGTGTAAACGGCTGCAAAACGATTAAGCGACAAATGCCCGTCTGTCGAGTATGGGAAATTACGCCATTCTGCGGATTTGAGGTAGAATCTTGCGGAAGCGGATCAAAGCTTTCCACGTCTGGTCCGAAACTTGCATGCAAAGAGGGCAGCGAGACTCTTTTTGGGAAATATCCTCATGACCCGTGCTGCCGAATCTCTGGATGGCTGGAAAGACAGTGATCTGCTGTCTCTGCCGGTTGAACGTTATCTGCATGAATTTCGTGGTGGGCTGCTGAGCCTGCCCGAGAGCGAGCGCGATCTGATTGTTTCAGAAGTGCGGGCGCAGGTTGCAGCGCAGGCGCGGTTGGGCGATGGGGCCGTACAGGCGCTTTTGGAAAAGCTGGGAAAGCCGGACAGGCTCGCTGCACGCTTTACGATCCGGCATGAGCTGTCGGTCGGGGTGCAGCAGTCCAATCCGTTTGCTCTGCTTTGGGTTCTGCTGCGACTGGCTGCTGGAAGCCTTCTGGCGTTCACGGGTGGCCTTGTTGTCATTGTGTTCGGTCTGACGGGGCTTCTGCTCACGGCGATGCCTGTGTTGCGGTTTTTTGTTCCGCAGGACGTGTTCGTCAGGAATGACGGCCTGTTTACGATTACGGTTACGACAGGTGATGCACCGAAAAATGCCATCCCCCTTTTATGGGAAGCGGCCGTTGTTTCCTGTGGTGTCGGCATTGTTCTGATCGTGTTGGCGATGCTTCTGATGCGAGGGCTGGGGCAGATCCTGCTGCGCGATATGCGTCGGAAAACACGGATGCGGGATTGAAAGGCTTTTCAGTCCGGCGTTGGCCTGCAATGGTGAGGCGCTTTGTGTTTTTCGTGTGTTCTGGACCTCATCAATGAAAACTCCGAATCAGTATCTTGCGGGTCTTCCGACGACCATTTTCACGATCATGTCTCAGCTGGCCGTGAAACATGGGGCGATCAATCTCGGGCAGGGATTCCCGGATACGGAGGGGCCGCAGGATATTATCCAGGTGGCTGCGGAGGCGCTTCAGGATGGGCGCAACCAGTATGCGCCGCTGACGGGACTGCCGGAGTTGCGCGAGGCAGTAGCATCTTCGAACCGGCGCTTCTATGGGCTGGAGGTCGATCCGGCGACGGAAGTGGTTGTGACATCTGGGGCGACCGAAGCGCTGGCGGCTTGCCTCATGGCCGTGGTGGAGCCGGGAGATGAGGTGGTGGTGATCGAACCGCTTTATGACACCTATCTGCCAGCACTCAGGCTTTTGGGAGCTGTTCCGCGCTGTGTGCGGCTTCAGCCGCCGCACTGGTCGCTGCCGGAAGCGGAACTGCGGGCGGCGTTTGGGCCGAAGACCAAGGCGATCATGCTCAATTCGCCGATGAATCCTTCCGGGAAGGTTTTTGTCCGTGAGGAGCTTGAACTGATTGCGGATCTGGTGCGGGAGCATGATGCGTATGCGATCTGCGACGAGGTTTATGAGCACCTGACGTTTCACGTGAAACACATGCCTCTGATGACGCTGCCGGGAATGCGTGAGCGGTGCATGCGGATCGGAAGTGCGGGCAAGAGTTTTTCCCTGACGGGATGGAAAGTCGGCTATGTGACCGCACCGGCCTCCTTGGCATCGGTGGTGGCCAAGGCGCATCAGGTTCTGGTGTTCGCGACCGCGCCGAACCTTCAGCGGGCCGTGGCTTATGGATTGAACAAGGACGAGAGCTATTATCAGGCTCTGTCGGCTCAGATGGAAACGCAGCGGGATCTGTTGCGGAACGGTCTGCATCGTCTGGGCTTTGAGACGTTGCCCGCCGATGGGAGCTATTTCATCGTGGCGGATATCTCGCGTCATGCGGAGGGGCGGAGCGATGTGGACTTCGCGCGCTGGCTGGTTGAGCATGCAGGGGTCGCGACGATCCCGGTTTCAGCCTTCTATGACCCTGAGGGGGATGCTCCGCCGCAGAACCTGATCCGGTTCGCATTCTGCAAAAAGCCCGAGATCCTGTCTGAAGCCTTGAAACGGCTGGAAAAAGCCCTTTCTTAAAAGTTCAGTTCCGTCACCCGTTTTCTGTCTGGAGATTTTTCATGTCTGTTGCTGCTGATGCTCTGGGCGCTCTTGCGACGACCGATGCCCTGTTTTTCGGGCGGCCTGATTCAAAGCTGACCCGTGAGGACGCTAAGGCGCTCGTTGATCGGGGGCTTGAGGGTGTGGATGACGGTGAGCTTTTTCTGGAATACCGGGAAAACGAGAGCATCAGTCTGGATGACGGGACGATCCGTTCGGCCAGTTTCAACACGTCTTCAGGGTTTGGTTTGCGGGCTGTCTTGGGAACGGAGACGGCGTTTGCCCATGCTGACGATATCAGCCGCGAGGCTCTGGCGCGGGCTGTCAGTACAGTAGGGGCCGTTCGGCAGGGACGGAGTGGTGTTATGGCGCCGGGGCCGCAGGCGACGAACCAGCGGCTCTATGGAGACTCCCGTCCGCTTGAGGGAACGGATTTTGCGGCCCGGGCTGCGGTTCTGAGTGAAATTGATTCCTATGCGCGGGGGCTGGATTCCCGTGTAGTGCAGGTCAGTGCCGTGCTGAGTTCCGAATGGCAGGCGGTGCAGATCATGCGTCGGGCGGATGCCGGGGGCGATGTTGCGGATCTGCGGCCTCTGGTGCGAATGAACGTATCGGTTGTTGTGGAAAAGAATGGCCAGCGTGAGAGCGGAAGCTGTGGTCTGGGCGGGCGGTACGAACTGGACCGTCTGCTGGCTCCGGAAACGTGGCGGGATGCGGTCGACAAGGCGCTGAAGCAGGCCCTGATTACGCTGGAAGCGGCCCCTGCGCCCGCTGGGGAAATGGATGTGGTGCTTGGCCCGGGCTGGCCGGGCATTTTGCTGCATGAAGCTGTAGGCCATGGGTTGGAAGGGGATTTCAACCGCAAGGGGACGTCGTCCTTTTCAGGAATGGTTGGCAAGCGCGTGGCCTCTCCGGGCGTGACCGTGGTTGATGACGGAACGCTGCCTGAATGTCGGGGATCACTCAGTGTTGATGATGAGGGCACGCCGACGTCCCGGACGGTGTTGATCGAGGATGGGATTCTCACGGGTTATCTTCAGGATCGTCTGAATGGCCGTCTGATGGGGACGAAATCGACCGGAAACGGGCGTCGTCAGTCTTATGCCCACGCGCCGATGCCTCGCATGACCAATACGCTGATGCTGGAAGGGAGTGCCACGACGGACGAGATGATCCGTTCGATCAAGCGGGGGCTCTACGCCGTGAATTTTGGTGGCGGCCAGGTTGATATCACGTCGGGGAAATTCGTATTTGCGGCTTCGGAAGCCTATCTGGTGGAAGACGGGAAAATCATCCGTCCGGTCAAGGGGGCGACCCTGATTGGAAATGGGACGGATGCCATGAACCAGATTTCCATGATCGGGTCAGATGTGGCGCTTGATCCGGGGATCGGAACCTGCGGTAAGGCTGGTCAGGGCGTGCCAGTGGGCGTTGGTCAGCCGACCCTGAAAATTTCGGGTCTGACGGTAGGTGGTACGGGCTGACCCTCGGGAAATCTCGATCGGAACGGCGAAAGCAATCAGCGATGGGACATAATTACGCAAAGCCGTTAACGGCTGAGGCCCGCATGGAACGGGTTTTCTCCCGCCTTCCTGAGGACTGGACCGTCAAAATGGAGCGCCAGCGGGGAGAAAAATGGACGGTCCTGATGGAGCGTCCGGACGGGATGCTGCATCAGGAAACCGCTGACAGCCTTATTGAGGCGCTGGAAGAGGTGTGGCGCGCCCTGAGATAAAAGCTCTTAGAAGCTGCTCTGGGTTGCGAGCATGAAGAAGATCCGGTTTACGGCGGGATAGACCAGAAACTGGATCAACAGCAGGACCACCATGGGCGCAAAATCCACGCCACCTGTGTTGGGCAGGATACTGCGGATCGGCGCCATGACAGGCTCGACGATCTTGGCCAATGTGTTGAAAATGGAATAGAAAAAGCGGTTGCGGATATCGAGGATGCCGAAACCAAGCAGCATCGACAAAATGCAATACGCCAGAAGAATCCATACGAAAGCCTGGATCAGCATCAGGATAATGGTGTGCAGGGCAACCATGCAAAAACCTCGTCGAATGTCGGTTAGGGCAGCCGAAAGGCCGGTCGGAAAACGCTTGTAGCCATAGCAATAGCACAGAACAACATCCTGCGCTCAGGTCTGCTTGACAGCGTGAAGGAAGAGGAGAACTATCGTTCGACCGTGGGGCTGTAGCTCAGATGGGAGAGCGCCTCGTTCGCAATGAGGAGGTCAGGGGTTCGATTCCCCTCAGCTCCACCACGGTTTTCTCTCTTCTTTAAATAAAGCAGTGTGCAAAAATTGCTTTTTCCTGTCGCTGACCCGTTCGGAAATGCGTCTTCGATTTTCCATATAAAACAGGCCATATGCTGCACGATGTTTACGCAGCATATGGCCTGCCGGGTTTATTAATCAGGGAAAATCGTTGTTATTCAGCCGATTTGGCGGCGGCAGGCTTTTTGGTTCGGGTTTTAGTCTGAGTTTTTCTCGTCGCGGGCTTTTCCGTGGCAGGAGACACCTTTTTCGGTTCAACCGTGAATGTCGGGGCGTCCCAGAGAGGGCGAATTTTCTTTCTGGAAGACGCGAGAGGGGGATAACGCGTTTCATCCACGCCCGGGATTGTCAGATCATAAAAGACCTGTCGATCGAGGGTGAAATGCGGGTTGTAAAATGGGTCCGTACGGAGCGTTTTGCCCCATTTTTCAATCATGAACTGCGTTTCGTGGAAGAAACGGCGCTCTGTTGAAGGGCGATCGTCGCTGCCGCGGCTCAGGCTTTCATGATGCTCTGCACAGAAGTCAGGTGTCCAGATGACCTTGTAACCAGCGTCGCGAACCTTAAGGCACAGATCGATATCGTTGAACGCGACTTTGAGGTGCTCTTCATCAAAGCCTCCAACCAGTTCGAAGGCCGGACGACGGATCAGCATTCCGGCTGCGGTTACAGCCGAAATTTCCTGTGGGAAGTAGGCACGACCGGCATAACCGCCTTCGTTTCTAGGGATGCCGACATGGGCATGGCCGGCGACATCACCGATCCCGAGAAGGACTCCGGCGTGCTGGACGGTCTGATTAGGATAAACGAATTTACCGCCAACGATCGCGACCTGCGGATCTGCGAGAGCTTCGTTGACCAGAATTTCAAGCCAGTTTTCCTGTTCAACAAAGACGTCGTTGTTGAGGAATAGAAGAAAATCAGACGCTTCGTCTTTTGCTGCGAGATTATTGATGCGGGAATAGTTGAAGGGTTCTTTGACAGTCAGAATCTCGACATTGGGAATTTTATCGACTTTTTTTGCAAAAGCCTCTGCCTCTTTCGTGATCGACCAGTTGTTGATCAGAATGACCTTGTAATTCGGATATCGGGTATATTTCCGGATGGCATCCAGGCATCGCTCGGTGGTGGGAATTTCATCCTTGTAAGGGATGATGATCGTGACCGACGGAGACTGATTGAACTGCCAGTCCACTGTGTAGAGTGTCATTCCCATTTGGGAATCGACATTGGCAGGCAGATTACGACGTTCAAGGTGATCCTTCACGGCCTTGATGCCTGCATCAATGGCGTAACGCTTATTGCCAATGTCGGAGGCCGTCGAATTTGCGGTGATGCGCCAGTGATAGAGAGTTTCAGGAACGTGATGGATTTTTTCAGAAGGGATATGCTCGGAGGCGCGGAGCAGGAAATCGTGGTCCTGTGCGCCGTCATAGTCCTTGTTGAGGCCGCCGACTTTCTGCAGGGCAGAATGACGGATCATCACGAAATGGCAGACATAGTTGACGCCGAGAAGAAGCCGGTAGTTCCAGTCGGTCTTGAAGGCGGGTTCCCGGTAATAACCGCTGGCGTCAATTTTATCTTCGTCTGAATAGATCAGATCGGCGCGGCTTCTCGTCGCTTCCCGCAGCATGTATTCGACAGCGACATCTGCAAGCAGATCATCATGATCGAAGAATGCGACCCATTCACCCTGAGCAGCTTTGAGGCCCGCATTGGTCGCAATGCTGATGCCGCCATTCTTTTCTTGGAATATTGGCTTGATGCGAGGGTCAGCCTTGGCAAAATCTTCGATGACGGCGCGCAGCTCGGCATTTTTGCTACAGTCATCAACAAGGATGAGTTCCCAGTTCTGCCACGTCTGGGCACGGACACTTTCGATAGCTGCTGTGAAATCCGTAAGATCCGGATTCCAGACCGGGCAGACAATACTGACCAGTGGGTCTCCGGCGATAAGATCATTATCGCGGGTGCGATCGACATATTTTCGCAGAACCGGGAAGTAGGCCGTTGCCCAGGAATGATAATCGGCAATGGTAAATCCGGGTTGGGGAAGAATTTCCCGGACCTTGCGACGCAGACGGGTCAATTCCACATGTAGAGCGTCAATCTGATCAATCACGTCTATAATTAGAGATTCGTTTGCGTCCGTAACAAAACTGGTCAGGCAGGGGCTGTTGGTCACTTCCAGCATGTCGGGCAGGACGTAGAAACGGAATTCTTGCTCGTAGGGTTTGCGATACAGATCCGGCGGCGAAAACTGGAAACCGCAGTAGGGATCGCAGGACAGCGCTTTTCCGACGTCCCCACGATATCTGTTGGCTTCGATTTGGGCAATTTTCTGACCATTGCAGGTCACGAGAATTTGTTGGTTTCCCTTCCATCCTTCAATGTCGTTGCCGCAGACAACCCAGCCGCTCAAGGCGCCTTGTTTCAGACCATCGACAAAGGAACGTGTTTCTACCGGAAGCCTGCCAGAGAATGAGATATGCTCCAGCTTCTGATTTTGTGAGTAGAGTTCAATTTGTTTGAGGCGGTTTTTAAAGGTGATATTATGTTTTTCGCCATCCAGAAGGCTGGGAGGCATTGGTATCTGGAAGCCGGTATTTTTGGATGGAATGCCGGAAGCGTGAACATCGTCACGCAGATCTGTACAATGGAACTGAAGAAATTCCTGACCATCTGCCAACGCGTGAAGGAATACAGGCTGTGACGGATTTTCAGTATCTGTTGCCCATCCTCGGATGCCATGAACAGAAAATTCATCAATCTGGCAGATAATCATTAATTTTCCCCTGACAAGTTATTAATATTTTAATTCTGAAATAGTATTTCAATCCTAGAATAAAAACTGTCGCCTTCAAAGACTTAGTCCAGATGATTTTTTCTCATCAAATATCGGAGTGTAAGGCATGAAAAGCTCCAGTACCATGATACGCGAGACGTGCCATTAAGATCCCGTATTTTCTCCAGTGTCGTCTGAATTTTAGAATGTGCGGGTTTATCGAGGCGCAAAAAGCCCTAAATCAAGATGGTGCCCGTTTGAATAATTGACGCCTTGGAGGCGACCATATTCAACACTATCGAGGCCATATTTGGTTAAGGCGTTATTAAACGCGGCCTCATCGCGGCGATCAATCAACGCCAGACTACATTGTGGATGGTCGTGTAGATACTCTGCGGCGGCTGCTGGCCCGATAAGTTGGGTGTTGGGACCCGCAAGAAAGACAAGACTTGGTTCTGAATAAGATGAAGACACGAGGATGCTGTTCGTACAAGGGCGAACATTCTCGAAAAGGTCAGCGATTCTGGGGCTGAGACGGATAGTCTGCAGGTTAGGGATAACGCCCAGAAAGAGACCTGCATGAGCGATGACTGCGGCGCCCATGGCGCAGAAGGCGGCCTGTTTGCGCTCCTGTTTCAGCAGCATTATGACGGCGCCGAGCATCAATGGCAGGGCGCCACCCAGCGCGATAAAGGCTGAGGGAGAGACTGTATGTTCAAGTCTATAGAGCGCGACACTCCCAGCGAAGCAGAACGCGAGACCGACAATCGTCCACAAGACGCCGTAAGCACCAAGCAGGGTTTTGGTCCATCGCGGGGTTTTGGGGATGGGCCAGAGCATCAGACTGGCTGCGGTGAGAATGGCAATCGCCGGATAGGTTGGCAGGACGTAGTGGGGGAGTTTGGTCGCGATTAGTTCGAACACCAGCCAGTGGGGAAGAATCCAGCTCAACAGGAAGCGGACCTGTGGCAGTTTTCTGTTCTTCCAGACGGCCGGGATGGCGAGGGCCGCGAAAAGCGATCCGGGCCAGAAGGCCAGTCCGAAGACCAGAAGGTGAAAGCCGGGGGGAAGCCCATGGGCTTCCTGACCATGAGCCACCTTGCCGAGAAAGTTACGTCCGACCGCGCGGGCAAAGAAGTCTCCGCCGCTGATGACTTCAATAGCGACGCACCAGGGAACGACGACGGCAAGCATGATGAGCCAGCCCCAGCGGGGGCGAAGACGAGACCACCATGACCGGTCGCGCTCCATCAGCCACAGGGCCAGCGGGGTACCGAATCCCGGAATGAGGACGACGGGGCCCTTGAGCATGAGGCCCACACCGAGAGCGAGCCAGTAGGCAATGGCCACCCGGAGATGCGTTGGGCGATTTTTCTGCCGATCTGTAAAGGCGCATAAAAGCGCGGCCTGAATGCAGAGGATGTCGAGCAGCAGGACGGTGTCGATGGTCGCCATATGGCTTTCGGCGACGAACAGGGTAGAGACCATTAACAGGCCAGCGGCCATCAGGCCGGTGGGACCTCCGAAGAGGGTCGCGCCGATCCAGGCTGTTAACGGTATGATCGTCGCTGCGGCGAGCAGGCTTGGAATCCGGTACGGCCAGGTTTTGCGTAGAACGGAAGGACCGAAGATTTTTTCTGCTGCTGCTGTTGAGGCTGCTTCCAGCCAGTAGATTCCGGCCGGTTGCAGATAGCGTGGCTTGTCCTGAAAGCGGACGTCGATGAAGTTGTGCGAGAGGAGCATCTGTTCCGATGCTTCCATGTAGCGCGGTTCGTCCCGATCAAGCGGCGGAAGTGTCATGCGGCCTGGTAGGGCGAGCAGAAAGGCCAGCAGCCCCAGAAAAGCATAATGCCGGAGGTTTAGGGTCATGGGCACTCTCCGCGCCGTTCTGTCAGGCCGGACGTGCGGCAGGGAACCGCGGCAGCGGGACCCGGTGACGGTTTCAGTGTTCGGTCAGATGATCGGGCAGGTGCGTGCGGTTCTGGAGCCACATGACGCCCAGAAGATCACGGATTCCCACGAGAGCCCGGTTGAAATTGGTATATTTCGAGCTGCCATGTAGTCGGGCGCGATGCTGGACTTCGATGCAGATCAGAGGCGCGCCGTAATGTCCTAGCAGGGCAGGCAGAAAGCGGTGGACGGCTTCAAACTGTGGGATTTTTAGAAAGAGGTCGCGCGGGAAGAGCTTGAGCGGTGCGCCTGTATCGGGGCAGCCGTCGTTCAGGAGGCGACGGCGCAACCCGTTTGCGAAGCGCGTGGCGATCCGGCGGGACAGACGGTCATTGCGTTTGCGCCGGACGCCCACCACCAGAGGCGGTGCACCTTGCGTCGATGTTGCACGCTCCAGCATTGTCAGAATGGCGGAAGGGTCATCCTGCCCGTCGCCGTCAATGGTGGCGATCCACTGTCCGTTGGCAGCAGTAATGCCGGTCCGGAGGGCGGCTGATTTTCCGAGGCGCTTCGGATGGCTGATGATGCGCAGGCGGGGCAGCAGCGTTTGCCGGGCTTCCAGAAGCTTTTTGACGGTGGCGTCTGTGCTGCCGTCGTCAATGGCCAGAATTTCTATTGAAGAGTCGGCACCGAAGGTTTCGGCCAGTTCCTGACAGACGGGGAGGATGTTATCCGCCTCGTTCAGAACGGCCATGACGACGGAAAGCCTTGTGGGCTGTCCGTCGTCATGAAAGGAACCTTGCACCGTGGAGGTGGGCATCGGATCAGGCAGCGGAGCGCCGAAGGGCTTCCGGCAGGCTGTTGATGCTCTGGTCGAGCAGGCTGGAGGCGATGTCGGGGCTTTCCGTCAGACGGGTCGACACAACGTCGCGGGCTGCGGCGACTGCGATCTGGGCGGCGCGATCCTGAATTTCACGGATGGCCGAGCGTTCGGCTGCGTGAATCCGATCCTGCGCCATCTTCTCGTAGCGGGTTGCGGCGGCTTCAGCGTCTTTGCGGGCGCGTTCTGCCAGACCGGCGGCTTCGGCTTCGGAGCGTGCCAGCATGGCCTGTGTTTCGGCCAAGGTCTTTTCACGCTCGCGGGTGGCATCTTCCAGCATCTGCTCGGCTTCGCGACGCAGGCGGGCTGCTTCATCGAGGTCGTGGCGTACGCTTTCAGCGCGGGCGTCCAGATGGCCGGTGATGGCGACCCAGAGCTTGCGCCCGAAAATGACGAAGAACAGGACGAAGGCGAGGGCGGTCCAGAACCGGGGATCGTGGAACATCATCGTCTCCTTAGGCGCTGACGCGTTTGACGGCGCTGGCGACAGTCTGTTCGTCCTGCGTGCCGATCAGACGCGCAACCAGATCCTGTGTGGTGCTGGTGGCGATCTCGGACAGGCTGGACAGGGCCTGTTCACGGGACTGGGTGATTCTGGTCTCGGCGTTTGCGATCTCGGCTTCGAGACGCTTGGCCGTTTCCGCAGCGTGAGCATCCGCGCTGGCGCGGGCTTCGCTCTGGATCCGCTCCACGTGGGCGCGGGCCTGCTCGGCTGCTTCATGACGGGCGCTAAGGAGTTCCGCGCTGGCGCGGTCAGCCTCGGCTTTAGCCTTGCGGGCAACATCCAGATCGCTCTGGATGCGGGTCCGACGGTTGGTCAGGACCCGTTCGACACGCGGCAGTGCGAAGCGGCTCAGGCCGAGATAGAAGCCGCCGAAAATGACGGCTCCCCAGACGACCTGTCCGATCAGCAGCGGATCGTGAAAGTTCAGCTGTGGCATGCCCGCAGCCACGGCACGGCCCGGCACGGCCGCAAGCGGAGCGGCGAACAGGAAGAGGCGTGGCGTACGGTACATGTTCGACCTCAGGCGAACAGGATCAGGAACGCGATCAGCAGGGCGAACAGCGCGACGGCTTCCGTCAGCGCGAAGCCCAGCATGCCGATGCCGAAGACATGCGGACGCGAAGCCGGGTTGCGGGCAACCGAGCTGATCAGCGTGGAGAAGATGTTGCCGAGACCCATGCCGACACCGGCGAGGGCGAAAACGGCAATACCGGCACCGAGGTCACGGGCGGCCTGGGCGATGCTGATGCCGAATTCGTGAGCGGCTTGAACGTCCATTGTCAGGTTCCTTGTTGGGTCGATTAAAGGGTTAGTGCGAAGCTGGTGTGGCTCAGTGAGCGACGGCCTCACGCAGATAGATGCAGGTGAGGATGGCGAACACATAGGCCTGCAGCACACCCACCAGCAGTTCGAGGGCCGTCAGCGCGATGTTGATCGCGATCGGGGCGATGGCCAGAACATGGCCGAATGCGCCCAGACCGGCGAGCATGATCGTGAAGCCGGCAAACACTTCCAGAAGCACGTGACCCGCCACCATGTTGGCGAAAAGTCGGATCGACAGGCTGACCGGACGCGAAAGGAAAGAGATGAGCTCGATCGGCACCAGCAGCGGAGCAAGCCAGACAGGCGTTCCAGCGGGCAGGAAGTGCTTGAGGAAGCCGACACCCTGAAAACGGATGGAAGCAAGGATCGAGATGACGAACACCATGATGGCCAGACCGAAGGTCACGGCGATATGGCTGGTGTACGTGAAGGAGAAAGGCAGCAGACCGAGATAGTTGCCAGCCAGAATGAAGAAGAAGATCGCGAAGACGAACGGGAAGAACGTCGCGCCATTTTCGCCGATCGTGCTGACGGCAAGGTCATGCACGAAGTCGTAGCTGATTTCGGCGGCGGCCTGAAGGCGACCCGGCACAACGGCGGCAGGACGCATTCCGACATACAGGAAGACAAGAACGATGGCGACGGCGATCAGCATGAACAGTGGTGACTGCGAGAACCGCAGGGCTTCTCCCAGATGTCCGAGAACCGGATGGAGCTCGAACTGTCCGAGCGCGTCAATCGTCGATCCGGCTGCCACGCTGGCTTCTCCCGTCATCTTTCGGTCCGGACACCATGTCCGAATCCTTCAAAACCCGCCAGACATTCAACATGCCGGCACCACATCCCGCCAGGGCGAAGACGGACAGGAACAAAGCCCTGTACCCGAACCAGTGACCCAAGGCGTAGCCTATGGCTACACCGACCGCGAGCCCGGCCACAAGGTCGGTTCCCACGCGGATCGCCAGTCCAAGGGATGACATGGAACTTTCATCATTGCCCGTGTCGGTTACGGCGAATTCCCCTGAGCGGGGATCGAGCTTCTGACGGGCGCGCTTGAGGCGTTCGTCGAAGTTTCCGTCGTTACCGGCAGGGGCGTGTCCCATGAGATCTGATCCCTTACCCTGTACGCATCGTTTTCACCCGGTCATTCAACCGGATTCCTTCTCAGCGCAGGCGCTAGCTACCGGCGAGTCCGTTGACTGTCAATGTATTCTGCTCGCCGGAGCCTCTGAAACCCGTTTTCGTCTTAGCTGACCAGTTTCAGCCGTCGTCCCCGGTCCTTCCATTCCGGGCTTTCGCCGGAGCTGCGCCCGAAAGGGAGCATGGGGGCGGGATCTTCCGAACTGGGTTCGAGGCGCGGGGCGTCGGGCATGGGCTGACCCAGATAGGCGTCCGACAGTGTGCGGAAGGCATAATCCAGCATTGAGGTCGCATAGGCGGTGGAGGGATCGCCTTCCACGGTGCCTGCGGGGCCGAAGCGCGTATAAGCGAATCGCTCCACGAAGGATTCCAATGGGGCGCCATATTGCAGGCCGATGCTGACGGCATGACCCAGGCAGTCCATCAGGCCACGGGCCATGGGGCTTTCGCGGGGCGGGGTGATGCTGATTTCGCCGAGCGTCCCGTCTTCGAACTCGCTGGTGCGCATGAAAAGGCTGTGTCCTCCCACTGCGGCACGCTGGGTGAAGCCGGTCTGGCGCATCGGAAGCGGACGACGCACGCCGCGGGCCAGTCTGGCCTGAAGGTCGGCGAGATCAGGTTCGGGAACGGCGGGCAGGAAATCCACGGCGTTTTTGAGGGCCGCATGCATGGCGCCCTGTGCTTCGGGGCGAACGGGCGGCAGCGGGGTTTCGCCCGCCAGCGCCAGTGCCAGTGCGGATTCGGGCGTCAGGCCGCGGCAGGCTAGTCGGGCCAGCGTGGAGGCGCGCAGATGTCCGTCTTCGCGCAGAGGGGAGAAGGCCGGGGCGAGGCCGCAGGTCTCCACGCCCAGAAGGCCCTCGGTCGGACCGGGAGAAGAAAAGCCGGTTTCGATCGGGCAGAAGTGCCGACCATCTTCCGTGTTGTAGGCCGAAGCGGCGGCGGCGCGCAGGTCTGTCAGCGGGGATTCCGGGATGGCGGGCGGCGGCAGTTTCGTCCCGGCGCGGGCGACCGTGGTGGCGAGTGCGGATAGGGCGCGGGCCGCGTTCCGGGCGTCGTCGCTGTCATAGTCGAGGCCAAGCGCCGCCAGACAGGCGTCAAGATCCGTCAGGAGGACGAGGCCTGCGGCTTCATCTTCAGGCTTCGCGGGCAGATCGAACAAAGGCAGCTCGCCGGTGCGTTCAATCCGTGTCGCGGCATGAAGGCGGCGCAGGGCGTCGCAGGCCAGACGCAGGCAGGCAACGAAATGTTCCGTGGCGAATCCGGCATCCTGCACGAAGCTGGACAGGCGGATGGTGAAGCCTGGCGCTTCGTCCGGCTGGCACTGCCACAGCGCCGTATTGGGCGCCATCTGCTGCATTAGGAGAAGATAGGACAGACTGCGTCCCGGAGCGGGGGTGTTCGCCGGGGTGCCGGGCAGAGGCGGGCACGCGTCGATCGTGTCCACCCAGCGCGCGGCTTCCGCGGCAAGTCTGACCGGCCCGCCGTTCAGGGTGATGCGCGCAAGAGCCTGCGCGGCCTCGTCATCCCAGGCAGCGGGAAGGGTGACGGAGCGCATGGCGCTGTCGTCGGGGTCGGTCATGACCTGAAGCGTCCTCATGCGAACGCCGGTCCAGTGAAGGCGAGCTGTCATGACGTAAATCTACGCCCTGCGCCGGTTGGCCCGTAAGCCGGAAAAGGGCCTCCGGATGGGCGCTAATGGGTGGGAACATGGGGATATGGGGGATAACATTTTCCCCACGCCTGATCGGAACGATTTCTGCGGGGGGATTGGACGTGGGAAGCGGAGTCGGGTAGTGCAGGAAGGATGATTTTCACGAGGGTATTGTCATGACCGCTGTTACGGTCCGCCATGACCGGCTGGAGCTTCTGGCCGGGTTCGCAGTCCTTGTCTGCCTTGCAGGACTTCTGGTGGCGGCGATGGTCGGGCATCATCAGGGCAATGACGGAGGCTATCCGGTTCATGCCTCGTTCAGCCAGATTGACGGGCTGAATGTGGGGTCGGATGTGCGTCTGGCCGGAATTACCGTCGGGCATGTGACCGGCACGACGGTCGATCCGAAGACGTTTCAGGCGCAGGTGACGTTCACGCTGGCGCCCGATGTGAAGCTGCCCACGGATTCCGCTGCGATCGTGACGTCTGACAGTCTGTTGGGTGGCAAATATATTGCGCTGTCTCCGGGTGGGGCGGATTCGCTGGTAAAGCCCGGCGGTGTCATGACGGAAACCCAAGGCTCCATTAGTCTGGAGCAGCTTCTGAGCAAGTTCATTTTCTCCGTGACGGATTCTTTGCAGAAGAGCCAGAAAGCTGCTGCGTCCAAGCCGGCTGCGGGCAGTTTGTCGGACGAGCCCTGAGCCATGACGCAGGCGCATGAGGGTGCTTTTCTGTGGGTCGACCATGAGGGGAACCCCGTGTCCTGTGTGGAGAAGGTGCAGATCCTGCGCGAGAACGATGCGGAACTGCGTCAGGCCCTTCAGGATGCTTTTGAAGACGGGGTTCTGATGGGGGTTGCGCCACAGGCGATGTTGAAGACGTTTCAGGCCATGCTGTCAGATCTGAAGAATCCTTTGCAGGGGCGCTCCGGGGGAGAACCGTCATGATGAAGCGGTATGTGGGCGTCGCATTGCTGTGTGGTGCGGCTGAGGTTTTTCTGCCGATTGCGGCGCAGGCTGCGGTGGGTGTGGCACCCCCCGCCATGTATCCGGCTGCCACTTGGCAAGGCCAGTCCCAGGCGGTGCTGCGTGTGCTGGATCGGTTGGACGGTCATCTGGAGCTTCTGACGGTTCCGGTTGGCGGGAGTGCGACCTATCGCAGTCTTTCTGTCGGGGTTGAGGCTTGTGTAACCCGGCCGCAGACGCTGGCGACAGATACCGGTGTTCTGCTGCATCTAAAGGACAGCAGCGATCCTCAGCGGCCATCTTTTGACGGGTGGATGCTGGCGCAGGAACCTTCTGTCGCAACTTATGGCAGCCCTTTGTACGATGTGCGCGTTGTGTCGTGTGCGGGTGTGCCGACGGCACCGCAGGCGGGTCCTCTGCCTGTGGTGAAGGCTCCCGTGCTCGCCGGTACGGAGGTTCCGGTTGAAGAAGGCGGCGATGCTCCGGCATCCCCGCCCGCTTCCGCCTCAGGTGGTCCTGTACCGCTTGCTCCGGACAGTCATAATCCCATTCCGCTCGCACCGTCCTACGGTGCGGCACCGTCCCTTGCTCCGGCTGCACCCGCGCAGTCGCCGGGGCAGTCGTCAGGGCAGCCGTTACCGCCTCCTCAGGCCGATCCCGGTCTCGAATAAGGCTGGACGGGGCGGAATGACCCAGAAACAGGAAGAAATGACAGCTTCATGATTCAGGTTCCTTTTTCTCCGTCCCGGGCGGCTCTGCTGCTTGATTTCGACGGAACCCTTGTCGATATCGCTCCCACTCCTGAAGGCGTGCGTGTCCCGGAAGGGCTGACGGCCGATCTGCTGCGGCTGCGCAAGATGCTCGATGGTGCGCTGGCGATCATCACGGGGCGTCCCATCGCCCAGATTGATCATTTTCTTCCGGGGATTCCTTATGCTGTGGCAGGGGAACATGGTGTTGCGGTGCGCCCGGCGCCGGATCAGGATGTGCGCCAGCGTGCGCTGCCTCTGGTTCCGTCCGACTGGACCGAGAAAAGCGCGGAACTCGCTGCTCGGTATCCCGGGGCCAGCATTGAACACAAAAAAGCTGGAATGGTGCTGCATTATCGCCAAGCTCCCGAGGCGGAATCGGCGTTTCGGGATCTGACGTCGGTCTGGCCCGTGGAAAGCCACGGGTTTCATCTTCAGGACGCGCAGATGGCCATCGAGCTTCGGCCTCTGGGAATCGACAAGGGCAAGGCGCTTGAGGAACTGATGGCGGAGCCGCCTTTCAGGGGGCGCCTTCCACTGTTTGCCGGTGATGACGTGACGGACCGGGACGGGGTGAGAGCTGCGCGCCAGATGGGTGGTGCGGGCTGGCTCATTCCGGATGATTTTCCAGATGCGGCCACGTTTCGGCGCTGGCTGCACGAGCTTTCGGAGGGACGCGGATGGGGCGCCTGATCATTGTATCGAACCGCACACCCGCACCGGGGGAGCGGACGCAGCCTGCGGGCGGCCTGACGGTTGGCCTGTATGATGCGGTCCAGACGCGTGAGACTGTCTGGGTTGGATGGTCGGGTCATCAGCATGCGGATGCGGCCGATCGGCCTGTTCAGCGCGAGCAGGTTGGAAACGTCAATTATGTGACGTTTGACCTGACGCAGAAGCAGCATGACCGGTTCTATTTGAATTTTTCCAATGGTGTGCTCTGGCCCTTGTGCCATTACCGCACCAATCTGATCCGCTACACCCGTGAGGATTGCGGCGTCTATTATGAGGCGAACCGGGTTTTTGCGGATCGGTTGATCGCACTGCTGGAGCCGGGTGATACGATCTGGATCCATGACTATCATCTGTTCCCGCTGGGCCAGATGCTGCGTGACAGGGGCGTGACGGGGCGGATCGGATTTTTTCTGCATATTCCGTTCCCGCCCTGGAGCGTGGCGCGGCTTCTTCCCAAGCTCGACATGCTGCTGACCGGTCTGGCGGCCTGTGATCTGATTGGTGTTCAGACGGTCGAGGACGAGGCCAATCTCAGAGGGTGCTTCGAGGCCTATGGGCTGAAAGCTGCTGTGAAGGCTGTACCGATCGGGATTGATCCTGTGAGTTTCCGCCAGCAGGCGATTGAAAGCGCGGTCTCGGACGAGGTCGTGAAGATCGTCGATACGCTGGAAGGGACGCGGCTGATTATCGGGGTGGACCGGCTAGATTATTCCAAAGGTTTGCCGGAGCGGATGAAGGGATTCGAGGCTCTTCTGAAAAACTATCCCGAGCATCGCGGGCAGGTGACGTTCCTTCAGGTCACGCCGGTGTCGCGGGGTGGGGTGGAGAGTTACCGGCTGCTCAAGGAAGAACTGGACGGGCTGGTCGGGACGATCAATGGCGCTTATGGCACGCCGGACTGGGTGCCGATCCGCTATACGACCTGGCCGATCGGGCGCGATATTCTGGCGGGTCTGTACCGGATGGCGGATGTGGGGTTCGTCACGCCGTTGCGCGATGGCATGAATCTGGTGGCCAAGGAGTTCATTGCGGCTCAGGACGAGGAAGATCCCGGCGTTCTGGTGTTGTCGCGGTTTGCGGGAGCGGCTCCGGAAATGCCTGAGGCGCTGCTGATCAATCCGCTGGATGCCGAAGGCATGGCGGATGCGCTACATATTGGCCTGACCATGGACGTCAAGGCTCGTCATGCGGCATGGTCGGCGATGTATGAGGAAGTTTCCCGCAATACCGCAGGAAGCTGGTCCAAGCAGTTCCTTGATAGTCTGGAGGAAATCCGTTCGTGCCCATGAACAGACCACGCCGCCCCGTTTCCACGATTGCGTTGGGTGGCTTTTATGTTCTGGCCGGAGCGGTGGCGCTTGGGGTTGTCTGGTTTGCCGAACACTGGCTGAAGCTCGCGCCTTGCGAGCTTTGCTTGTGGGAGCGGCGTCCGTGGTGGGTGCTGATCGGGATTGGTGTTGTCACGGCGCTGCTTCCGCGGCGTTATGCGCGGTACACGGTGTTTGCTGGGCTTTTATGCCTGATGACCAGCATTGGTCTGGCCGTGCTGCATGCAGGTGTGGAACACAAGTTCTGGCCAAGTCCTGCGCCGGAATGCCGTGCCCCGTCTTTTCACGGAGGCAGTTTCAAGGACTGGATGGCGGCGATGCCCGCCCGGCCGAACAAGCCATGTGATTCGCCGGATTATCTGTTCGGGCTGCCCGTTTCCATGACGGAGCTGGGTGGTCTGTATGCTGTCGCGGTTTTTGTTATTGCCCTGATCGGGAGCGTCCGTATGGGACGCTCCCGACGCTGAGAGCTGTGCTCAGAGGCGTGTGCCGCGTCCGCGGCCGAAGATGAGGCTGATGACCAGCAGCACCAGGAAAATGAAGAAAAGGATCTTGCCGATATAGGCAAAGTCTGCCGAAATTCCGCCAAAGCCCAGCACCGCAGCAAACAGGGCCAGGATCAGGAAGGCAATGGTCCAGCGTAGCAGGTCCATGAGATGTCTCCTTTGTCAGTCGCGCCCTCCGACGGAGAAGCGGGGTTTGAAAAGGTGAACGGCGGCGGGATGAACGGGTTCATTTTCGCAACATCCGTTTTATGTGGGGCCGGGCGCGCGGTTCCTGTTTTCGTGAAGCCTGCCCGCCGGAGGATTGTCATGACCCTGTTCCGTTCTTTGTATCATCAGGGGTTTGCCCGGATCGCAGCCTGTACATTGCCGGTGACGCTTGCTGATCCGCTGAAGAATGCGGAGCGAACGCTGGGTGTTTTGGGGGACTGTGACCGGCAGGGTGTGGCGGCGGTGGTTTTCCCTGAACTGGGGCTGACGGGCTACACGCTGGACGATCTGCGGTTTCAGGACGTGGTTCTGGACGGAACGCTTGAGGCGCTTCGGCGTGTTGTCGCGGGATCGCGGGATTTGTTGTCAGTTGCGGTGGTGGGGGTGCCGCTGGTGCGGGACGGTCTGCTCTATAATTGTGCGGCGGTTGTGCATCGGGGGCGGGTTCTGGGTGTGGTGCCAAAATCGCATCTGCCGCGCTATCGTGAGTTTTATGAGCCCCGGCACTTCACGTCCGGGCTTCGGACTACGGGGAGCATTCGCTTGTTTGGGGGGGATGTGCCGTTTGGCGCGGATCTGCTGTTTCAGGCGGAAGATGTTCGTGGGCTGACGCTCGGCGTGGAAATCTGTGAAGATCTGTGGGTGGCGTCTCCGCCGAGTGGAAAGCGGGCGGAAGCGGGCGCGACGGTCATTCTCAATCCGTCCGCCTCTCCCGTGACGATCGGACGGACGGATGACCGGTCTTTGCTGTGTCAGGCGCAATCCATGCGGACGCTGACGGCCTATGCTTATGCGGCGGCAGGCGAGGGAGAATCCACGACGGATCTGGCGTGGGACGGTCAGGTTTCACTTCATGAGGGCGGGCGGCTTCTGGCGCAGTCGGACCGTTTTCCGCAGGGCGAGCGGCTGGTTGTGGCGGATGTGGATCTGGATCTGTTGCGGCAGGAGCGGATGCGGACGGGGCAGTTCGGACAGGCGGGGCAGGAGTTCCGGACTGTCGGGTTCACGCTCCAGCCTCCGATGACGGATCTGGGGCTCAAACGGGAGGTTGTGCGGTTTCCGTTTGTGCCATCCGATGCGCGCACGTTGGCGCGGGACTGTTACGAGGGCTGGACCATTCAGGTCAGTGCGTTGCGGCGGCGATTGCAGGCCAGTGGCGCGCAGCGGGCTGTGATTGGGGTGTCAGGCGGACTGGACAGTACGCTCGCGCTTCTGGTGGCGGTGCGGGCGGCGGATGAGCTTGGCTGGCCGCGGACGCATGTTCTGGCCTACACGATGCCCGGATTTGCGACGGGAAGTGAAAGCCGCTCTCTGGCTCATGCGCTCATGAAGGCGCTGGGCGTAGAGGTGAACGAACTGGATATCCGGCCCACGGCGCAGACCATGCTGGCGGGGATCGGCCATCCCTTCGCGGAAGGGCAGCCCGTGCATGACATCACGTTCGAGAACGTGCAGGCGGGGTTGCGGACCGATTTCCTGTTCCGGATCGCCAATTACCGCAATGGAATTGTGATCGGGACCGGCGATCTGTCGGAGCTGGCGCTGGGTTGGTGTACCTATGGTGTGGGGGACCAGATGTCCCATTACAATGTCAATGCCGGGATGCCGAAGACGCTGATCCAGCATGTCATCCGCTGGCTGGCGCGTGAGGGAAAACTGGGCGAAGGGGTTGGGCCTGTTCTGGAGCGGATTGTCAGCGCAGAGATCACGCCCGAGCTGGTTCCCGATACCGGGCAGGGCGTGCAGAGTACGGAGCAGACGATCGGGCCGTATCCGCTTCAGGATTTCACGCTCTTTTACATCCTGCGTTATGGGTTCCGCCCGTCACGGATCGCGTTTCTGGCTGAGATTGCCTGGGGGGACGCTTCCCGGGGAGACTGGCCCGCGCATTATCCGGAAGATCGGAAAATTTCGTACGATCTGGCCGAAATCCGGCACTGGCTGGAAATTTTTCTGCGACGGTTTTTTGGGACGAGCCAGTTCAAGCGGTCGGCCATGCCCAACGGGCCGAAACTGGTAGCAGGCGGGTCTCTCTCGCCACGGGGAGACTGGCGCGCGCCCTCTGATGGGACTGCGACGGCCTGGCTTGAGGAGTTATGGGATAATCTCCCTGAAACGAACACAGCTCTGTGAACTTTTGGGAGGAATGATTGTTAGGGGGTTTTGTCTTTTGGCATTCGTGCCAATATGTCTCAAACACGTCACCTTACAGGAATATGACCCATCATGGCTTATGCTACGATCAACCCTTATACCGGTGAGACGCTCAAGACTTTTCCAGATGCCACGGATCAGGAAGTCCAGACCGCGCTGACCGAAGCCTATGATGCGTTCAAAAGCTGGCGTCACACCTCCTTCGCCGAGCGTGCGAAGATTATGACTGCAGCTGCCAATATCCTTCGTCGTGATATCGACAAGTATTCCCGTCTTCTGACGCTGGAAATGGGCAAGATTTACGCCGAGGCCAAGGCCGAGACGATCCTGTCGGCTGAAATCTTCGAATATTATGCCAAGCATGCCGAAGAGCTTCTCAAGTCCGAGAAGCTGCCGGTTGCGGACCCGAACTCGGGCGACGCCGTGCTGATCCATCAGCCGCAGGGCATTGTTTTCGCAATCGAGCCGTGGAACTTCCCGTTCTACCAGATCGCCCGCATCATTGCGCCGCAGCTTTCTGCTGGTAACACGGTCATTCTCAAGCACGCTTCCAACGTGCCGCAGTGCGCGGCTGCGTTCGATGATCTGATGAAGGAAGCCGGGCTGCCGAAGGGCGGGTTCCGCAACCTGTATGCCGCTCGTCATCACACCGAGACAATCCTCAAGGATCCGCGCGTCTGTGGCGTGGCTCTGACGGGGTCCGAAGGCGCAGGCGCTATTGTTGCCGGGATTGCAGCACAGGCCCTGAAGAAGTCCACGATGGAGCTGGGCGGTTCCGATGCTTTCGTCGTTCTGGACGATGCGGATCTGGAAAAGACCGCGAAATGGGCCGCTTTCGGTCGTCACTGGAATGCCGGACAGGTCTGTGTGTCCGCCAAGCGTCTGATCGTGGCGGATGCCGTCTATGATCGTTTCCTTGAGCTGTACAAGGCGGAAGTTCTCAAGCTGAAGGCTGGCGATCCGATGGATGCGTCCACCACGCTGGCACCGCTGTCGTCGCAGAAGGCTGCGGACGATCTGAAGGCTCAGGTTGAGGAAGCCAAGAAGCATGGTGCGGTTGTCGAAGCCATCGGCCCGTCCGTTCCGGAGAAGGGTGCGTTCTTCCAGCCGCTGCTGATGACCAATCTGCATGAGAACAATGAAGCTCGTCTGTGGGAGTTCTTTGGTCCGGTCACGCAGCTCTACCGTGCCAAGGACGATGCGGACGCCATTCGCATTGCCAATGACTCGCCGTTTGGTCTGGGTGGTTCGGTCTTCACGAAGGACACTGCGCGCGGCGTGAAGGTTGCCGAGCAGATCTATACGGGCATGGTCTATATCAACCACCCGACGATGGTGAAGGCAGATCTGCCGTTCGGTGGCGTGGCCCGTTCGGGTTATGGCCGCGAGCTGATCGGTCTGGGCATCAAGGAATTCGTCAATCACAAGCTGATCGACGTTGTGGATATCGACGCACCGTTCTGATTGGGGCGTGTCGGGCTTCTTTCGAGGAGCCCGGTTCGATCTTTCAGGTTATGAAAAACCCGCTTCCGGAGCTGTCCAGGAGCGGGTTTTTTTGTATCCGGTCTGGAATAGCCTCAGTTTTTCCGGGGTTTTGCCTGTTCGGCGCTGAGGCGGATCCACGGATGGCGTGCCTGAACGAAGGCTACGACGCGGGCTTTGTGAGCGTCTTTTTCAGTCGAGGCATTTGTCATGGATGTCTCATGCTGGCGATAATCAGCTAGAATCTGCGGGACATGATGGCCGGGCAGGCCGCGTTCCGCCATGGAGCACCACAGATCGAAATCCTCCCATCCCATTGCTTCACGTGAAACATAGTAGCCGCCGACAGCAGCCCAGGCCCATTTCGTGACCATGGCCATCGCGTCGATGCGATTTCCGGAAACGAGGGAGAGCGGGTTGAAGGGTAGGTCTCCCAGAAGTTCGGGGGTGCCTGGCTGGTGGTGGGTGTCAGCAGTCATGTCCATTAGGACTGGGCCGTTTTCGTTGAAACAGGCGATGAGCGGATAGGCATAGGCCGTGCCGTTATTCATGGAATCCAGAAGTGTTTCACAGGCTTCGGGGCGCAGGATGTTGTCGGCATCGAGTTGCATGACATGGACCGTTTCGGCTGCATCCATGCCGATATTGCGTGCGCCGCCCAGTCCGGCGTTTGTGAGGGATTGGCGCAGGATCAGGCGATTGAAGCGTTCGCGGTGTCTTTCCATCCATGTTGTGGCCAGAGCGAGCGAAGCGTCGGAAGATCCGTCGTCCACGACAATCAGATCCAGCACGGGCAGCGTCTGGGCCGCGACGGACTCCAGTGCGTCCAGAAGATGTGCCTCGTAATTATAGGAGGTGATGACGACCGTGACCGGCGCTTCCCCAAAAGCGTCGTGATGGAAAATGGTCTGGCTGGCGGGGATGACGGGCAGGTCTGGCGGGGCAAGGCGATCTCTGGCCAGATGTGTCTCGGCAGAGCGGGCCGCTGCGTCGTCTCCGTTCAGGGAGGTGAGTGCGAGTTTCATTCGCTGGGCCTGAGCCTGCGGACCGAAGGGCCAGAGAATGGAATGATAGGCATCCCGCGCTATCCGGATGCGTCGTTCGGGGTTATCGATCAGAGCAATCAGGGCGTCGTGCCATTCGGCCGGGGTGTCGGCCAGGAAACCGGTTTCTCCGTGATGGATGACGCGCCGGAATGGGCCTGTAGGGGACGCGACCGTTGCTGCACTGGACAGGGCGGCTTCGAAGAACTTGATCTCGCTCTTGGCTTCGCAGAAGACATTCCCTGTTTCCAGCGGTGCGATGGAGATGTCGAACCGCGCAAATTCGTCCTGCAGTTCCGCGAGTGGCACCATGTCGCGCCACTCGATCTGATCCTGCACGGGGATCAGGCTGGGAAATTCTTCCACGAGCAGAATGGGGCGATGCGTTTGGGGTTCGCGAAACAGTACAAGCCGGGCCTGTGGGCGTTGATGCAGGATATCTGCGATGGTCGCACAAATGGGTGCGAAATCCCGCTGATGTGTCCGCGAGCCTGCGGCATAGCCGATGCGGACCAGTCCGTCTCCGGCATTGACGCGGCCCGGCTCTCCACGCATGCGCAGTGCCATCCGGGCCCGTTTCAGCGAGGCCATATCGTAAATATTGGGCAGCAGGTGAACGACGGGGCGCAGGCTGTGCATGGCAAAGACGAGCTCCGCCGTCGTGGTTGACCCCTGATCGCAGCGCAGGAAAGTGCGACGCATGTCCGAGAAGCAGCGCTCGATCTGTTCTTCCGTGGCGCCGATGGAACGGATGCCATCAATCAGATCGACGCGTGCGTAATGCGGCACGAAGACGATATCGTCTGCGTCAAAGATAGTGACGACATTTTCAGATCTCGCGAGATCGAAAATCGTACTGACATGACCGCTATATTCAACGCGCCAGAACACCATAACGTCCGCCCAGTGGATGTCGTCATAGCCAACTGAAGCACAGGGCAGGACTCTGGCGTCGAAGCCTGCATCCCGGGCGGCGGCTGCATTTCGGTCGCAGCGGTAGAGAACGCCGGGAGTATTTGGCTCGCCGGCAATGAACAGAATGCGGGAGACAGAAAAAGACGCGGGGGGAGAGACGATGACGTCTTCATCGGCTGTGGAATCCTGACTCGGAGTCTCGATGGGTGCAGGCCGTGGAAGAAGAGAGCGTTTCAGGCGACGGCAGATCCGAAGCCAGAAAGGAGGGACCGGGACGGGGGAAGGTTCAATGGAAGGAGCGGGGAGGTGGGGGGTGCTCTTTTCCTCCGAGTGGGTGTCTGAAAGGGCCACGGCCTTTTTGTTGGATAGCATCCGGAGTGAAACACGCAGGTCCTGAATGATGTGTGTTTTCTCCAGAGAATCCTGCTGCACGCTGTGTATTTTAGCGCGCAGGAGACGCGTCTTACGATTGTTACGAAGAAGCTGCTGGATGGCGTGACGGTAATCCCTGCTTTCCGAAGTGTCAGAAAGAAGAAAGCCCAGAAAGGGGGAGTCGCCTGTGTGAGTGAGGACGTTTTCTGGAGTAAACGCAAAGAATCCTTCGGAGTGTTGGCCTCCGAAATGCAGGATAGGAACTGAAGAAGATCTCCCTGCTGTTTCTCCTGTAACCTGAAGCAGGACGGGGGGGGAGAGGGCATCATTCTGAAGTGCGTGAGACACGATCCGGATATCGCTGGCCGGAAGCGATGTTTCCAGAAACGAACGAAGACTCCGGTGCGTCTGACTAAAGAGGTATGGCGAGTAGTCGATCCGGGCAGTTGAGATACCCTTTTCCTCGGTTAGAATGATCATCAACCAGGCGATCAAGTGAATGTGATCAATCAGATCCTGTCGATTGGAAGAGAATGGATCGTCAGTCTTTTCTGATGTCAGCAGAAGCGCCAGACGCGCCAGAAAATGGTCGGTCGTTGAAGGGGGTGGAGAAGACGGTTTGGAAAAATTCACGAGCAGGCCTGTGAGGATCGGTTTTTCTGCGGAAGGTGGTATGTCTTGAAAATAGAGACATGCCATTTTTCTAAGGATTGAAGCGTGTGTCTTAATATTTATTTCTCATGAAATTAACATTGACGGAACTTTTTCGATATAAAAGGATTTGATTGAAGAGTTGGGCGATCCACTCTTTTCCGTGTTCATATAATGAAAACGGAGAACTCTTTGTCGGCGCTGCCTTTCGAATCTGTAAATGTCGGATCATGAATCCTTGTATCGTGCGCAAAGTTGATTGCTTTTGACAATCCGGCTCTGGTATGTGCAAGACTCGTCGCTCGATCATTTGGGTGGTCCGAGGGCCGCCGGTGCGAGGCAACCTTTTTTAGGAGTGCACAGTAATGGGTACCATTACTACAGTCGTTGGCGCCTCCGGCCAGACCTTCGCGGTCACGGTCAATGGCGGGCAGACCCAGCTGCTGGCGCAGCAGTACCAGACTGCTCTTTCCACCCTCCACACCAGTGGCGGGCTTGATTCTTATGACCTGGTCGCCGGTAGTAACTCTGCTACGGGGACCAATCCGGGCCATGGCCTGATCAGCCAGGGCGGTAATTACTCCGTCTCTGGTGGCACCACCCAGTATATCTCCATTGGCAGTTATTCCGAGTCCGGTCAGGACACGCTGAATTCTGCCGTGAGTCTGGATGTGTCCGGTAGCACGGCCAGCAATATCAGTGTTCTTGCTGGCGATTATGCCGGTGTCACGTTCAAGGCTGGTAACCAGAACGGTACGTTCGTTGGCGGTGTTGGAAACAACACGTTCGATGGCGGAAGCTCTTCGGGTAACTGGACCGTTGCAACGGGTGACGGTAACGACACCATTACGGGCACCAGCGGCAATAACACCATCAGTGCTGGTTTGGGCAACAACAAAATCGTTCTGGGCAACGGGACGAATGTCGTTCGTTCCGAAGGTCAGGACACCATTGACGGCGTGACCGGTACGGATACGGTTACGCTGCTCGGCGGTAGCTCTGTAGTGACGCTGGGTGCCAACGCAACGGTTTACGACACGACGTCGCACAACACCGTTTCGGGTGGCAACAACAGCTTCATCACGGGTGGCAGCTCCAGCACCTACTTCTCGACCGGCGCTATCAGCACCGTTTCGGGTGGTCTGAACGACACGATTTCGGCTTCTGCTGACATCTGGCAGATCCGTGGTACGTCCAATTCCATCACGGCTTCGGGCTCGCTCACGTTCCTGAACGGCACGGGTGCAACGACCGTTTCTGCCGGTGCGTCCACACTGTTTGGTGCTTCGGGCCTCGACCTGCTGCTGGTTGGCGGTTCTGCAAGCTCGACCAACCTGTTTGTTGGTGGTGACGGCAACGAGACCGTGTCGGCCGCGTCTTCCAATGGCACGCTGCACGCCTTCGCTGGCAAGGGTAACGAGACCATCATCGGTGGTTCTGCTTCCGACACACTGGTTGGTGGTTCGGGCGCGGCGACCCTCACGGGTGGTTCGGGTGCTGCAAACCTGTTCGCCCTGAACAAGGGTGCTGCCGGTGGTGATTACACGATCACCGACTTTGGTAGCGCTGCCGGCAACCTGATGGCTCTGTACCAGTATGGCCTTCAGAACAACAACGGTCTGGCGAACGTCCTGTCGAATGCTACGGTTGCTGGTGGTAACTCCACGATCGCACTGTCCGACAACTCCAAGATCACGTTCGTGGGCATCAGTGATCTGAAAGCTTCGGACTTCACCCTGAGCTGATTACGGTCTCTGTCATCTGACAGAGCTGTAACGTTCGGGAAGGCCGGGTCCGCGAGGGTCCGGCCTTTCGTGTTTCTGCCCTTTTTGAAAGCCTGACGGAATGCGCGATGACGCGCGCGACTCACTGACTGAAAGCTATCGAAGTGCGGCCCGTCTGAACGGGTTGAGAGCAGAAGAGCTGCAGAGAGAAAATCAACAACTTCTTCGACAGATTTCTTTGATTCAGGCCTCCCTGTCTTGGCGTGTGACGCTTCCTCTGCGTGCTGTTCGCGCACTGATGTTGGGAAAATCGCTGTCTGGTAGGCCTGTGCGGGATTTACCGGGACGGTTTGTGCGTCTGTGGGGGCGGGATGGGTTGGCCGGCATTCAGAAAGCTGTCACTCATCGCTTGCGGCGTTTGCAGCGGGTCCATGCCAAAGCGCAGAATGGTCTTCCTGAAGTGGGGGATGAGGCGGAATATCTGCATCCCTATAAAGCTGCTTCCGGGCACCAGTCAGATAGATTGCAGCCTAAAGTCTTGATTATCGCAGAGCTTAGTCTGCGACAGTGTGCCAAATACCGCGTTTGGCAGAAGCGGGATTTTCTGACGGCGCTGGGCTGGTCGGTTCAGGTTGTTGACTGGCGCGATATTGCTGAGGCCATGTCTGCGCTGCAGCTTTGCACGCAGGTTATTTTTTATCGGGTTCCCGGATTTGAAGATGTTCTGAAACTTGTTCAGGAGGCCCACCGGCTGGAACTGTCGCCGCGATGGGAAGTCGATGATCTGATTTTCGATGAAGAGGAATATCGCCAGAACGGGAATATCGAAACGCTGCCCGCAGCAGAACGCGATCTTCTGATGTCCGGGGTGGTGTTGTTTCGCCGGTGTATGCTGGCCTGTGGCCGGGGTATTGCCTCGACCGAAGCGCTGGCTGGGGCCATGCGTAAGGCGGGTCTGTCGGACGTAGTGGTTCTGGAGAATGCTCTGGATGTGGAAACGCTGAAAGTTGCGTCGGCACTGCCGCGGCATTCGGGTTCAGAGCGTTTGTGGGTCTCCTATGGATCTGGAACCAACACCCACGATGCGGATTTCAGGCAGGCAGAGTCAGGTCTGTTGGCTGCGATGACTGAGGAGCCTCGGCTTTGCCTGAGGGTGATCGGTCAGTTGCAGCTTTCCCCGGCATTTGAGCGGTTTGGGGACCGGGTCGAACGTCTGACCGAACTCTCCTACGTTGATTATCTCAAAGCTCTGTCGCAGACGGATATTGCGATTGCGCCGTTGGAACCGACGCTGTTCAATGACTGCAAGAGCAACATCAAGTTTCTTGAAGCCGCGATTGTCCAGGTGGCCGCGATCTGTTCTCCACGGGCAGCCTTCCTGACTGTGGTGCGGGATGGACAGAATGGATGTTTGGCGGCGGATGCCGCAGCATGGCGGGATGCCTTTCTCAGACTGGCGCGGGACGACGATTACCGACGGTGTCTGGCGGAGGCCGCGTATGAAGACGTGATGGCCCGTTATGCGCCCGAGGCGATGGTGCAGACACAGGCCCGGCTTCTGTTCGGTGTTCCGGTCATTCGGGAAGCGCAGGACCTCAGGGTTCTTATGGCGAATGTCTATTTCGCTCCCCGGTCTTTCGGGGGGGCCACGATTGTGGCGGAGGAGATGGGGCGTCGGCTGGTGCGTAAAGGGGTGAAGGTCAGTGTTCTGACGTCTCGCCCCAGCGTTGCGGATCTTCCTGATGGCGATATTCGCTACGATGTGGATGGCATGACGGTTTTTGCCTCGGTTCTGCCGGATGATCAGGGTGGACTGGGGCAACTGGATAATCCGGCCATGGCGGCGAGGTTCTCGGAAATTCTGGAAGCCTGTCAACCTGATGTGGTTCATGTTCATGCCGCTCAGGGACTTGGGACCGGGCTTTTGCGGGTGTGTCAGGAAAAAGGGGTTCCTTATATTCTGACGCTGCATGATGCCTGGTGGTTGTGTGAGCGCCAGTTCATGGTGCGCGCTGACGGGCATTACTGTTTCCAGACGACCATTGACCCCGCTGTCTGTCAGGCCTGTGTGCCGGGTGCGCGGCATCTTGCGGATCGGGCAGTGGTGATGCGACAGGCCCTGAATGGGGCGGCTCTGCTGATCAGTCCATCGCAGGCGCATCGTGAGCTGTATCTGGCGAACGGGATTGCGCCCGAACGGATTGTGGTTAATCGGAACGGGTTTTGCTGGCCTGAGCGTCCACGCAGGAAGCGGACTGCCGGGGCGCCGCTGCGGTTTGGGTTTGTCGGGGGGACGGAGGCCGTCAAGGGCTATGGTCTGCTGAAAGAGGCAATGCAGTCCCTGTCCCGGAGCGACTGGGAGCTTGTGTTGGTTGATAACAAGCTCAATCTGGGGTTCCAGTCGATTTTTCCTGAAGACTGGTCTGTGCGGGGTCGGCTGCGTGTTGTCCCGGCTTATACGCAATCAGGGTTGGATGATTTTTACGATCAGATCGACGTGCTGTTGTTTCCGTCTCAATGGAAGGAAAGTTACGGCCTGACGGTGCGTGAGGCGTTGGCACGGGATGTCTGGGTCGTGACGACCTCTCCGGGTGGGCAGTCCGAAGATGTGGCGGATGGGGTGAACGGAACCTGCCTGCCGCTGGATGGCAAAGCCAAGACGCTGGCCGAAGCTGTCTCGGCGTTGTTGGATGCGCCTGAACGCTTTGCAGATTACGCCAATCCTTTTCGGGAGCGGCTTGCGACCTATGATATGCAGGCAGACGAGCTTTATGGCTTTTTGAAACAGGCGTCCGGTCGAACGATCTAACGTCCGAGGAGCAGAGCGGTGAGGGCGTGGCGTCGGTCTTCGCTGGCGAGTGCCTGAACCGCGCGGGCTCGCAGGCTCGCCCGAGCAGAGTGGTTGCGGGGCGGTGTTGCGGCCAGATAGGCCGCGATCCAGTCCGGATTAAAAAACGTTGGATCGGGGATTTCCGCGCGCCACAGGTGGATGGAGGCGATGCCGCTCGGATTGTCGCGCAGAAGCTCTGTTTTGATGAACGGGGCATTGCCCGATTGCAGGACGGTTCGCCAGTCCGCATGCATGGGATTAATTGCTAAAAGGCGGGCCAGACCCCGCGTGCTGCTCCAGGAGGCTCCTGTGGAGAGACCGGCGGCCTTGATGGCTAGTCCGAGGCCGAGTTCTCCGTGCAGGACGATTTCGTCCTTGGTCATGTCGTTGAACGGCTGGTTAAAAATGCGCTGGATCGCCGGATGATGCAGGGCGTCGTGCGTCATGCACAGGAACCATGACTGGAGATGGGACACGACTGCCTCTGAGCGGACCATACCCCAGACCTGAAACTTCTTTTCTCCCATCCGGTTCATGATGGGACGCAGAGGGAGGAGAGGGCCGAAGACGCTGTCGTTGGTGAAAAGAATTTCTGTTGCGTTGTCCGCATATCCCTTCGAGAGCAGGAACTGCCACGCTCCGAAGTCCAGTCCGGTATTGGGGCGGGGATGGACAGCCGCGGGGATTGGAGCGGCGGGGTTTGCAAGATCGTCCCGCAGAAGCTGGGCGGTGGCGTCCGAGAGGCCTGAGGCTGCGATATGAATTGTGAAACCGCAGGAGGCGATCTGGTTGAGGAGATGCCGTGTGTGTGGCGCTAGCCTGCTGTCAGGATTGTAATAGGCAAACAGGCAGACACGCATTGGTATTGACCCGCTGGAGAAAGAAAGAAACGTTAAATTTATGATATTATGGTTGTTTATGAGCTGGATCTATATGAAATATTATGACACCTCGGAAAGGTGGGCCATTCGCCCGTTAGTTCGCTTGAGCAGAATTTCTGTACCGGAAAGACCCGATCTGTACTGAGTAAATCCGGAGTTTCATTCATGAGCAAAGCTTTTCTTGCCGCAGTTCTTCAGGATTCCATGAATTGCACCGGTGTGGTTGCCCAGAGGGCCGTCAATGACATGATTGAGGCGATTATCGAGGAATTACGGGAAGAAGGGGGATTTACGCTGCCGTCTTTCGGAACATTCACGGTTTGCGAAACCAGAGCACGGCAGGCCGTTAACCCGAGAACGGGAGAGGCTGTGGCGGTTTCTGCGGGGCGGACCGTGCGGTTCAAGGCCAGTCCGGGGCTGAAGCAGTCTGTCTGAAAGAGAGTGGCTGGGGTGGGAGGATTCGAACCTCCGCATGGCGGAATCAAAATCCGCTGCCTTACCGCTTGGCTACACCCCAATCGATGCGCTTCTTTGGAAGCGCATGCTTTTGGCCTTCTAGTCCGAACCGGTTGCCTTCGTAAAGTCCGAAGTCAGGATTCCAGTTCAAGATCGTGATCGGGCAGGCCGGTTGTGTTCAGGGCCTCGTCCATTTTGCGTCGTGCTGAGGGTTTGAGAATGCCGTAACGCTCTGCACGATCCAGCGCGCTATCAAGGGCGGCCATGGTGGCGGCCAGATCCGGGCTCTCGTCTTTTTCCCAGGCCCGCATGGCATGGGCCCAGACAGCGGCCAGAGCATTGATACGCAGGACACCACCAAAGCCCGTACAGTCGATCCCGGCAGCCTCTGCCAGCCATTTCATGGAATCAAGAGTGGTGCCGGCCAGAAAGGCAGCCAGAGCAGGGTCGTAGGGCACGGCCTGAAAAACAGCACGGACGCCTTCGCGATATTCCTGAAAGATATCGAAGCGGCGCATGATCAGGTCGAAGAGATATTCGCGCAGCGTGCCACCGTTGCCGTCGTCACGCAGGGCGCTGGCATCGGCCAGACGTCCGAGCTGGAGCAGCAGAAGGGCCTTGACGGGGTAGCGTTTACGGACCGTCTCGACCGGAAGGTCGGCGTCCCGGGCGGCATCCACGAGTGAAAAGCGGTGCCAGCCTTCGCTTGCAGCCAAGGACAGGGCGGACTGGAGAAGGGCGGTGTCGAAGGCTTCCTGCGCCAGATCCGGCGGACCACTCAGCGCCATGTCATCGGATTCAAAGGGGTCCTGCCGTCCGTCCATTCGGGTCTCCTGTCGAAAGCTTCTGGTTTATTGGTGGGAGCGTTGCGGTCTGCCGACAAGCTCTCTCCCATAAAGAAACCGTCAGCCAGCGAGTTCGTCGGCCCGTTTTGTAGCAGCGTCAATAGCTTTTGGAACTGTTTCGGGCCAGGCATCGGGTTTCATGAGGACGGCCAGAGCCGCGGCGGTGGTGCCGTTGGGGCTGGTGACGGCCTTGCGGAGGTCTTCGGCGCTTTCGGGCAGATCGTCGAGCATGCGTCCTGCGCCATAGATTGTTCCACGAGCCAGACGTCGGGCGACATTTGGTGCCAGACCATGCTGTTGCCCTGCTTTTTCCAGAAGCTCGGCCAGCAGGAACACATAGGCGGGGCCGGAGCCGGAAATGGCTGTGACGACCGACAGATCGTCTTCATTCTCGACCGGGACGACATCTCCGACCGCAAAAAGCAGGTCGTGACAGATGGATTTCTGCTCGGGGGTGGCGGCGGCCGAAGCATAGAGACCGCTGATCCCGGCACCAACCGAGGAAGGTGTATTGGGCATAGCCCGCAGGACCGGAATGTCCGCGCCTGCAAGTCGCGCAGAGTCCGAAAGTGTCTCGCAGGTGCGTCCGGCCATGACTGAGAGAATGGCGGCACCGCTCAGGCGGGGCCCCAGAGCCTTTCCAAGGGCATCGATCACGATTTCGGCAACGCTTGGTTTGACGGCGAGGACGATGATGTCGGGTTGAAAATCGGCAGGGATTTCGGCGGCTGTCCGGACGATGGTGACCGTATCGTCCGAGCCGCTTCGGTGTCGGTCGAGGACGACGAGGCGTGGCGGTGTGGGGGAGGCGAGCCACCCGTCGAGCAGCGCGCCTCCCATCTTGCCGCACCCTGCAAGGAGGATTGAAGGGACGGAGGATGGCACGGTCAGGCGTCTCCCACACAGTCAAGCATGGCGGCGTCTATGGCCTCCTGCGGTGATTTTCCGCCCCAGAGCGCGAACTGGAAGGCGGGATAGAATCGCTCACATTCGGACATCGCGATTTCCACGAGGTCTTCCATGCTTTCGCCTGGCAGCGTCTGCACGCCGCGCAGCAGCAGCGTATGTCGGTAGGACGGGGTGCCCGTGTCGGGATCGACGGCGAAATGGCCGATCCAGAGGCGGTTATTGGCAAGGGAAACGAGTTCGTGGACGGCCGGACGGCGCTTTGCGGGGGAGCGCAGGTCCATGATGCAGTTCAGATGCAGGGCCGACAGTTCATCAGACCATGTGAAATACAGGGAATAGTCGCACCACTGTCCGGGGGCCTGGGCGGCCATTTCGGACGGGCCGAGGCGTTCGAACTCCCATTCATAGAGGCCCATGACCTGTTCCATCAGGTCGAGCGGATGGGATTCTGTTTCCGTGGTGAGTGAGGTGCTCAGGGCAGGCATGGCGGGTCTCCCAAGGCCGTGGAGCCTGGCACCGGCCTGGCGCCGGTGCGGCGCTCCAGATGTCTGCGGCCGGAAGCGAAAAATCCGCTCCCGACATCAATACGTTATGGAGCCTTTGCCTTGGGTGCAAGCATTACGTGTTACAATAACTACACGGTCTGGGGTGACTGTTGCAGATTAGCCCTGCGGGCCGCCTTTTTCTTCGGTTGCGAGCTCTTCGACAGCGGCGAGACGCGATTCGATTGCGGCTAGACGCTGCTCGGCTGCGTCCTGTGCCATGCGCGCACGGGTTGCCATTTCCTGTACCGCGTCAAATTCGTCACGGCGGACGAGGTCCAGGCTGTTGAGGATTTCGTCCACCCGTGTGCGGACGATGGCATGAAGCTCCTCACGGGCGCCGGTCACGGCGGAAAATGCGTTACCGGCAAGGCCAGCGAGGTCGTCGAAAAAGCGGGGTCTGTCAGCCATGATGAAGTTCCTGCTGTTCTGCGGCGTGTCGTGTCGGGCGCGTCGCTTGGATCGTTATCGGGGGCAGACTATACAGGAAGGATGATTATCGTCACCGGCGGGGCCGGATTCATTGGTTCGTGTCTTCATGCCGCCCTGCGTCGCCGGGGCTTGCGGACGGTTGTGGTTGACTGGCTCAGGGACGGGGTGAAGTGGCGTAATCTGGCGTCCCATGCGCCGGATCGCATCATCACGCCTGATGAGCTGGAAGATTTCCTTGCGTCCGAACCGGATGTCGAAGCCGTGTTTCACATGGGGGCGATCAGCGCCACGACGGCGCGAGACGGAGGTCTCGTCTGGTCGAGCAATGTGGCCCTGTCGCAGACATTGTGGCGCTGGTGCGCGGCGCGGGGCGTGCGGATGATCTATGCGTCTTCTGCCGCGACGTATGGGGCGGCGGACCGACCGGAGATGTTTCGTGACGGGCTGGAGGGCATTGATGATCTGAGGCCGTTGAACCTGTATGGCTGGTCCAAGCAGGCGTTCGATCTGTGGGTGAAGCGGGAAGTTGAAGCCGGAGCGCCTGTGCCGCCGCAATGGGCAGGACTTAAGTTCTTCAACGTCTACGGGCCGAACGAATACCACAAAGGGTCAATGATCTCTGTCGTGAAGGTCAAATACGACGAGGTGGTGCAGGATTGTGCGGCAAAGCTGTTCCGCTCTGATGTGCCGGGACTGGCTGACGGGCAGCAGCAGCGGGACTTCATCTGGGTCGGGGACGTTGTGAACGTCATGCTGTGGCTGTTCGATCAGCCTCAGGTCAGCGGGCTGTTCAACTGTGGAACCGGCGTGGCGCGGAGTTATCTCGATCTGGCACATGCGGTCTGTGGTGCTGCCAAGCGGGCGCGGGATGTCGAGTTCGTAGACATGCCCGAGAAACTGCGCGGGCAGTACCAGTCTTTTACCTGTGCGGATATGAGCCGACTGCGCGCTGCGGGTTATGATGCGCCGTTTACGTCTCTTGAAGATGGAATCGGGCAGTATGTGCGCGACTATCTTTCCCGTTCCCACCCCAATCTCTGAGAGCCGATTCCGTGAGCCATCCCCTGATCTTTCCTGATTTTGATCCGGTTGCTTTTCATGTCGGCCCTCTTGCGGTGCGCTGGTATGCGCTCGCCTACATGGTGTCGTTCATCATTGCGCTGCCGATTGCGAAGCGGCTGAACCGTCTGTCGCCGGAAGTGGCGACGAAAGAGCAGGTCGATGACTTCCTGTTCTACGCCATTCTAGGTGTGCTTCTGGGCGGGCGGCTGGGTTATGTCCTGTTCTATCGGCCGATGGATTATTTTTCGCACCCGCTGGAAATCTTCAAGACGTGGGATGGCGGGATGTCGTTTCATGGTGGGGCGCTGGGCGTTATTCTGGCGCTGGCGTATTTCAGCTGGAAGAACCGTCTGAGCTTTCTGGCTTTTGCAGACCGAATCGTGCCGGTGGTGCCGATCGGGCTCGGGCTTGGGCGCTGTGCGAATTTCGTGAACGGGGAGCTGTGGGGGCGTCCGGCATCTCCGGATCTGCCTTGGGCGATGATTTTCCCGACGGGTGGGCCAATTCCGCGTCATCCTTCCGAATTGTATGAAGCGCTGACCGAGGGTGTGCTGCTGCTATGCATCATGCTGTTCGCGGCCAGCCGTCCGGCGGCGCGTGAGCGGTTCGGGTTCCTGTCGGGGCTGTTCCTGTTCGGCTATGCCTGTGCGCGAAGCTTCTGCGAGTTCTTCCGTCAGCCGGATGCGAATATCGGGTTCCTGTCCGGGGGCACGACGATGGGGCAGTTGCTGTGCATTCCGATGGCGCTCGCGGGGATGGGGCTCATGGTTTACGCGATGCGGCGCCCGGCGCAGGTTTCGGCACATGTCTGAATCCGTGCTGACGGGGTCTGTTTTCAAGGTGCCGCACGGGTTCTTCACGCGGCTCGGAGGTATCTCTCCGGCGCCTTATGACAGTCTGAATTGTTCGCTGTCTTCGCAGGACGATCCGGCGAATGTGGCGGAGAACCGGGCCCGGGTGGCGCGGGCGATCGGGGTGGAGCCGGATCATCTGCTGGGGCTGAAGCAGACGCATAGTGACATTACTGTGCCTGTGACGACCGAAACGCCCCTCTGGGTAGCGGGAACCGGGCAGGCCGGGGATGCGCTAGTGACGGATCGTCCCGAGATCGGCATCGGTGTGATTACGGCGGATTGCGGGCCGGTAATGCTGTCTTCTGAGGATGGACGGATCGTGGGGGCGGCCCATGCGGGTTGGCGTGGCGCTGCGGGCGGGATTCTCGAATCCGTGGTGGCGCAAATGGTGGCGCTGGGGGCAGTGGGGATTCGGGCTGTTGTCGGGCCGTGCATTGCACCGGCGAGTTATGAAGTCGGGCCGGATATGCGCGATGCTGTTCTGGCTTATGGGGCGGAGGGGGAAATCTTTTTCCGTTCAGCGCCTCGCGCCGGGCATTTCCTGTTTGATCTGCCGGGCTATTGCGGGTTTCGTCTGGAACAGGCCGGGGTCCGGACCGTACAGATTTTGGGCGTCGATACGCTGACAGACCAGCGTTTCTTCAGCCATCGCCGCCGGACCCTCGCGGGCGGTGGACATATCGGACATCAGATTTCGGCGATCCGCCCGCTGGCCTCCCCACTGGGCTGAGGGCGGCGTAGGCCGGATTTCTCCAGCAGCCAGCGATCGGCGGGGCGTGAGAGGAAACGGTCCACGAGGGTGCCGAGGTAGAAGGACAGGCAGAGGGTCGGGAGGAACCAGACCCAGCCGAGCGTCCAGTTTTCGCCAGTGGCCTTGAACAGGTGAACCATCGGCATGACCACGAACATGTGGCTGAGATAGATTTCGTAGCTCAGTCTGCCCCACTGACGCGGCCATGCCAGAAACCGGCTTGCGGTCGCCTTGCCCCACCCGTTGTAGAAGGCCAGCAGCAAGGCCGCGCAGGATATTGTGAAGAATAGCGGGGCGCCGTAAGCTAAGGTCTGCCAGAGAACATGGCTGTTCAGCAGATAGAGTCCGACGCCGAATGTTCCGACCCAGCCCAGCCAGGGCGTGAGACGCGCGAATGTGGAGGGAGACATCCGGTGTGCGAGCAGGGCTGTGTAGACGCCCATGGCGATTGCGGAAATTCCCGGCCCATAGGCTTCGTCCTGCCAGATGTCCGAAGCGTCTCGGATCTGCCATTCCGCAAAAGGCAGGGACAGGGAGAGCAGCGCGAAAAGGCAGCCGAGCAGTCTGGGGGCGACCAGTTTCGGGACGCGCCCGCTGAGAAGACAGAGGATCGGGAAGGCGAGGTAGAACAGTTCCTCGACCGACAGCGACCACAATACGTCCCAGTTGGCCGGGAGGTAGTTCGTTCGGGCTTCGTAGAGGTTCAGATGCATGAAAAGGGCGGCGAAAATGGCGCCGGGCAGGGTCTGGCCCTCATGGTGAAAGAGGAAATCAGGTGTTCCCGAGAGGTTAAGCGCGGCGAGAACTCCTAAAAGGACCAGCAGGCATGGCAGGATTCGGCAGGCGCGGCGTCCGGAAAAGGCGAGGATGTTGATGCCGTCCAGACTGCCCCAGCGCCGCATTGTGTGATCGGTGATCAGGAAGCCTGAAATGACGAAGAAGATTTTCACGCCTTTGGCGCCATCCCACGTCAGGGCTTTCAGTAGAAAGGCTGGGAAAACTGCGGCAAGGCCGGTGTGCATCAGGGGAATGCGCAAAGCGAGATGATGGATGACGACGAGGATGATGGAGAGGCCTCTGAGGAGGTCTATCCCCGGATTGCGCTGCGCACCTGTCGTGACTGTCTGCACTTTGAGATCCCATTCTGCGAAAGCAGAACGTTTCTGTAATGGAAATCAGGCATGATTCCGTTCGGATTGCGACAGATGTGCAAAAAGAGGCTGAAGATACCCTCTGCCTCTCTATTTTGTCTCAGAGAGGGAAAATTTCTGAACCCGTCCGGAAGACGCGCCGTTAAGGAGGCAACTCTGTTCCATGACGACACAGGAGTGTTTCCATGCCAGCCGATCCCCGCACCTGCTATCCGCGCCCACCTTTCAAAGGTCAGACGCAGGCTTTCCCCGGTCTTTCGGAGAAGATGGTTCCGAAGCCTGATTATGGGGAAAAAACCTATAAGGGGTCCGGCAAGCTGACGGGACTTGCGGCTCTGATTACGGGGGGCGACTCCGGTATCGGCCGGGCTGCGGCGCTGGCTTTTGCCCGGGAAGGGGCGGATGTCGCAATTTCGTATCTGGAGACGGAAACCGACGACGCTCGGGATATTAAGGCCCAGATTGAAGCTGAAGGCCGGACCTGTCTTCTGCTGCCGGGTGATATCCGTGAGGCAGCACATTGCCGGGAGATGATCCACAAAACCGTCGAGGCTTTCGGAAAGCTCGACATTCTCGTGAATAATGCGGCTTTCCAGAAAGCCCGTGCTAAGCTGGAAGAGATTTCAGATGAAGAGTGGAAACGCCATTTCTCCACAAATACGGATGCTCTGTTCCATCTGACAAAAGCTGCATTGCCGCATCTTCAGGCGGGCGCATCCATCATCAATACGTCTTCGGTCAATCTCAAGACGGCGCCAGAGCTGCTGGTACCGTATTCCATGACGAAGGCGGCAATCGCGAATTTCACGTCCAGCATGGCGCAGCAGCTTGCTGGACGAGGCATCCGGGTCAATGCGGTGATGCCGGGTCCGATCTGGACGCCGTTTATTGTAACGGGCATGCCGGAAGACGAACAGGAACACCTCGGTTCCGATGTGCCTTTGGGTCGTCCCGGGCAGCCCGCTGAACTGGCGGGCGCATATGTCTACTTCGCCGATCCGCTGAACAGCTACACCACGGGCGCGCTTTTGGCAGTAAACGGTGGTGTGCCGATGATCTGAGATTGACGCCTGAGTTCAGCTCTTTGCAAACGCCTGCTCGTCGTCGAGCGGGCGTTTTTCTGTTTTGGGGCCGAAGAGGAGCGTGACGGTGGCACCGGACAGGAGGATCAGGGTGGTCAGGCCGAAGACGCCGGGAAAGCCGGCGATCGGGTAGAGCCAGCCGATCAGGACGGGTGAGGCGATGGCGCCGAGGCGTGCGATGGCAGAAGCGAGGCCCATGCCCCGGGCCCGCAGAGCGGTCGGGAAGAGTTCGGGTGTGTAGGCGTAAATGCCGCCGAAGGTGCCGTTCATGAAAAAGGACAGTAGGATGCCGAAGATCAGGACCTCGGTGGGGGTCTGGCTGGCCGCCATACCGATGGCGCTAAGTGCTCCGGCGACCATGAACAGCGCCACGGTTCCGCGTCGTCCTAGGCGGTCGGTGAGCAGGGCGGCGCAGGCATAGCCGGGAAGCTGGGCGAAATAGATCGAGATGGCGTAACCGAAGCTGCGGGTGATGGTCATGCCGCGTTCGATCATCAGGGTCGGGATCCAAGTGAAGAAAGCGTAGAAGCTGAAAGTGATGGCGAGCCACATGGCCCAACTCATGAAGGTAGAGCGCCGCAGGTTCGGGGCGAACAGATCCCGGACCGGGCGCAGGGAAGGGGTGCCACGGTCGGTCGTGGTGGTCAGGCCGACCGCAAGGCCTGCACTTTCCTCAATGTCGCCGACGATGCGGCAGGCTTCTGCCGTTTGGCCGCGCTCGTCGAGCCAGCGGGGGGATTCAGGTAGAGCGCGGCGCCACCACAGCAGCATGAGGACCGGAAATCCCGTCAGGGCCAGAGCCCAGCGCCAGCCATCCTCCATTGCGGGGACGAGCATGAATCCCAAAAGTGCTGCCGTGACATAGCCGAAGGAATAGAATCCGGTTAGGGCTGCGGTGAAGGCGCCCCGATAGCGAGCGCTAACGAACTCACTGAGATAGGGCGCGATGATGGTAGCTTCCGCACCTGCGCCGATCCCGGACAGCAGGCGGCACAGGAAGAAGGCGGTGAAGGAGGACGATCCGGCGGAGAGCAGGGAGCCGATGGCATAGATGGCCAGTGCGCTCATCATGACGCGGCGGCGGCCCGACCGGTCTCCCCACCAGCCGGACAGCAGGGCGCCCAGCCCGTAGCCGAGATAGGTCGCGCTCCCCAGTAGTCCCAGTGCCGGGCCGCTCAGATGCCACTGGTTTTTCAGCATGGGCAGCGCAAAAGCGACAATCGCAGAATCGAGGCCGTCGAACGTATAGCCGAGGCCGCCGAGGAACAGCAGTTTCCAGTGAAAGCGGGTAAAGGGCAGGCATTCGATGCGGGCGGCGATGCTCATCGGTGGGGATATCTGCCGGAAACTGTGGAAACGGAACGCAATCGTAGCGGTCGCGGGATGGGATGGTCCAGAGGGGCGCAGCCGGGCCGTTGAGTCCGAAAATGGTTGTATCGGTGGCGGTTTTCCGCTACTCCGCGCCTCGCACAGGCACCCCTGGAGGTCTGTGATGAATGAAATTCAATACGCAGGAGCGTAACAGTGGCCAATTTGACGACACTTGCTGTCTCGACGCGTGCGAAGGCTGGTAAGGGGGCAGCGCGCGCTACGAGACGTGAGGGCTTGGTGCCGGCCGTGATCTACGGTGGCAAGGAAGAGCCCTCCATCATCGCACTTGATCCGCGCGTGATCATGAAGGAACTGCATCGCGGTGGCTGGTCCTCGCGCGTGTATAATCTTGCTGTCGAAGGCGCAGAGCCGGTTGCGGCCCTGATCCGCGACGTGCAGCTGCACCCGGTTTCCGATGCCCCGATCCATGTGGACTTCCAGCGCGTTACGGCTGGCACCAAGATCCACGTCGAAGTCTCCATCGCTTTCGTTGGCGAAGAGAAGTCCCCGGGCATCAAGCGTGGCGGCGTTCTGAACGTTGTGCGTCATTACATGGACGTGCAGGCTGATCCGGCGAACATTCCGGAGCACTTTACGGCAGATCTGAGCGGTCTTGAGATCCACGACAACGTGCGTTGGACGGATCTTAAGGGCACCGAGGGTGTTGTGCTGACGGGTGGCCAGAACACCGATGTCGTCATCGCGTCTATCGCTGCGCCGACGGTTGATGCCGAAATGGAAGCCGAAGCTGCTGCGAAGGCTGCTGCTGCTGCTGAAGCCGCTGCCAAGCCGGGCGCAAAGAAGAAGTAATGTCATGAGGCTCTGGACCGGTCTCGGCAATCCCGAGCCGGGGATGAGCCGTCATAGACACAATATCGGCTTTATGGCGGTCGATGAGATCGCCAGGCGCCACGGTTTTTCGCCGTGGCGCAAGCGCTTCCGGGGGGAGACCTCCGAAGGCGTCATCGGAGGGGAAAAGATTCTGCTCCTCAAGCCGATGACGTATATGAACCTGTCAGGCGACAGTGTTCAGCAGGCCGCGCAGTTCTTTAAGGTTGCGCCGGACGATATCACTGCATTTCATGACGAACTTGATCTTGCTTTCGGCAAGCTGCGCATCAAGCGTGGCGGCGGTGCCGCCGGGCATAATGGTCTGCGGTCCATGGACAAATGTCTGTCAGGGCCGGATTACTGGCGTGTGCGGATGGGAATCGGTCATCCGGGACACAAGGACCGTGTGACGGGGCATGTGCTGGGTAATTTCGCGAAGGCGGAAGAGCCGGAACTCGAGCGCTGGCTTGAAGCCATGGCCGATGCGGCGCCGTTGCTGGCGAAAAAAGAGCACGAAGCCTTCATGACAAAGGTTGCCCTGCTGGCGGCATAACAGCGCTTCGGCTGAAATGGCCGGTCAGGGCCGGTCTAACGAACAAAGCGATGATGTCCATCAGGGCGTGAAATCCCATCAGCCAGATCAGGGGTGTTCCGTGGAGGGCGCGGAGCATGAAGATCAGGCCGATGATCGTTGTGATCAATACGCCTTTACCTCCCTGATACCAGTGCATGCCTCCGAACAGCAGCGTTGAGAGCACGGCTCCGGCAATCAGGCTCCCGGTGAGCTGCCCTGCGAGCAGGGGGAGTGCCAAACGGAAGAAAAGCTCTTCCCCCAGACCCGCATTCAGGCAGAGCAGAAAAGCCAGTCCCGCTTCAGGCAGAGTGCGTGGAATCAGGGCAGAAAAATCGCCAAGAGGGTTGAGAAGCGCGGGTCGCTTCAGTTTGCGGAGCAGAATGAACACGCCCGCGAGGATCAGAAGCCCGCAAGTGAATCCTGCGAAAAACGCGGGTGACATTTCAGGAGGCATCGTGCTGGAGGGGGTCGCCGGTGCGGACAGGCGCAACTGGGCAAGGGATGTGGGCTTCAGGGATTCGGGCAGGAACCAGAGCGTTACGAGACCCCCAAGATCGAAAAGCATGACGCTCTGGAGCAGCCATTTCAGATAGAAACGGCGTCGTTCATGAGTGTGGGTGGCTGTGCGGAAGATTTTCCAGTCCTGCATTCCCCTGCGGCTGTGGTGCGCGCAGGCGGCCAGCAGGAATGCGAGCCAGAGGATTGCCAGAATTCTTGCTGCGGAGATGCTGTGCAGGATTGTCATGAATGGGTTCTCTTTCCATATTGGAAAGTCAGATCATCATTTTCCATATTGGAAAGTCAATACCGTGCAGCAGGATGGATTCGAAACGACGCATGTGAGCAGGCGAGACGATGCGCGTAGGCAACTGGAAGCGCTTGATGCTTTCAGGAGCAGGCTTCCGAAAGAGCTGGCTTGTCCGTGGTGGAATGCGCCCGTCATGGGTGGGCTTCTGGCGCTCCTCACCTTTGCGATGAGTCTGGACCCGCCTTTCGTTTTTCTGCTGGAAGGGCTGTGTGTCGCCTTGATGGGCATTTTCTTTGCGATTGCGCGGCGGCGGATGGGATATTTCGTCAATGGGTACCGTCGGGGACGGACCCGGAAGATCGCAATCGGCATGATCCTGGCGGTTTATGCGATGATGGCGTTGTCCGGAGCGGGGTAAAGGGTGTTTCATCTGACGTGGCTGCCGTGGATTGCGACTCTGGGCAGTTTTGCGATCGGCTATGGAGTGGCGCTGCTCTGGCGGAGGGTCTGGCAGGCTGGTATGACGGCGCGGTTGTGACGGCTGTTCCCCAATTCGATCCTGTTATTCATCCTCCGGTTCGGTTGCAGCTTGCTGCGGCTCTGTCGGAAGTGAGTGACATGGAATTCGGTCGGGCGCGGGATCTGCTGGGTGTAAGTGACTCGGTCCTGTCCAAGCACCTCGCGCAGATGCAGGAAGCGGGTTATGTGCGGTTGCGCAAGGCGCCTCTGGGAGGGCGGCAGCGAACCTGGCTGGTTCTGACGGCGCAGGGGCGTGCGGCTTTGAAGGCGCATGTGCGGGCCTTGCAGGATTTGGCGGGAATCGTGGGCTGAATGCCTGTTTCGTAAGGGTGGGAGGTTGTGAGCCTCTCCGGTTTCTGCGAACACAAGGCAACGGATTTTTCTGGAACGGGTCGTTCGCGTCCGAGCGGTCTTTTAATGATGATGGAGAGCACGAATGGGTTTCAATTGCGGCATCGTTGGTCTGCCCAATGTTGGCAAGTCCACGCTGTTCAATGCCCTGACGGAAACGGCCGCTGCACAGGCTGCGAATTACCCGTTCTGCACCATCGAGCCGAATACGGGGCGTGTGGCCGTGCCGGATGCGCGGCTGGATGAACTGGCGCGGATTGGCAAGTCCATCCGCAAGGTTCCGACAAGCCTTGAGTTCGTGGATATTGCCGGTCTGGTCCGGGGCGCGTCCAAGGGCGAAGGTCTTGGGAACCAGTTCCTCGCCAATATCCGCGAAGTTGATGCCATCGTGCATGTGCTCCGCTGCTTTGAAGACGATGACATCACCCATGTCGAAGGTGGTGTTGATCCGGTTCGCGATGCGGACATCATTGAGACGGAGCTGATGCTGGCGGATCTGGAGAGCCTTGAGAAGCGCCAGATCGGTCTTCAGAAGCGTGCCCGCGGCAACGATCGTGAGGCTCAGGCCCAGCTTGAACTGATGGAGCCTCTGCTCGCGGCGCTGCGGGACGGTAAGCCGGCGCGGACTACTGTTCCGAAGGGGCAGGAGGTGGAGGCATCCCGTCTTCAGCTTCTGACGACGAAGCCCGTTCTTTATGTCTGCAATGTTGAGGAAGCCTCGGCGTCCACCGGCAATGCGTTTTCGGAAGCTGTGCGCAAGCGGGCCGAAGCCGAGGGTGCAGGCGTTGTCGTGGTGTCGGCCGCTATTGAAGCGGAAGTCAGCCAGTTGCCGCATGAAGACCGGACGGAGTTTCTGGACGGTCTGGGTCTGACGGATAGCGGGCTGGATCGTGTGATTGCGGCTGGTTACAAGCTGCTGGGTTTGCGGACGTATTTCACGGTTGGGCCGAAGGAATCGCGCGCTTGGACGATTACGGCCGGGACGAAGGCACCTCAGGCCGCTGCCGTGATTCACAACGACTTCGAACGCGGGTTCATCGCTTGCGAAACCGTGGCTTTCGACGACTATGTGGCCTGCAATGGCGAGGCCGGGGCCAAGGAAGTCGGCAAGTTGCGGATCGAAGGCAAGGAATACGTGGTGCAGGACGGTGATGTCCTGCTGTTCCGCTTCAATGTCTGAGGTAGGGGAAGACGCCGTCCGGATTCTGGGCGGTCTGGCGGAGAAGGCCCGTCGGGCCAGTCGGAATCTGGCGCGCGCCAGCGAAGATACTCGTAATCTTGCGCTGTTCGAGGCCGCAAAAGCTTTGCGGGAGCGGTCTGGTGAGATTGTTGCGGCCAATCAGAAGGATTTGGCTGCGCTTTCTGAAGACCGGAATGCTGCTTTCCGGGACCGTCTGACGCTGACGCCTGAGCGCGTGGATGCGATGGCGCGCGGTCTGGAGGATGTTGCGCGCCTGCCGGATCCTGTGGGGCGTGTTCTGGCGGAATGGGATCGGCCTAATAGTCTGCATTTTCGGCGGGTTGCGACACCGCTTGGCGTGATCGGCATGATTTACGAGAGCCGTCCGAATGTCGGCGCGGATGCGGCGGCGCTGTGCATCAAGTCGGGGAATGCTGTCATTCTGCGCGGAGGCGGGGAGAGCCTGCATTCGGCGCGGGCAATTCAGGCTGCGATGGAAGATGGATTGCGGGCTGCCGGGTTGGATGAAGCCTGTGTGCAGATTCTGCCATCTGCCGATCGTGCTCTGGTGGGGGCCATGTTGCAGGCTTCGGGGCAGATCGACCTGATTATTCCGCGCGGTGGCAAGTCTTTGGTGGAGCGGGTGCAGCGTGAAGCCCGCGTTCCGGTTCTTGCCCATGCGGATGGTCTGAATCACACCTATGTTCATGCAAGCGCTGATCCGGCCATGGCGCGGAAGGTGCTGCTGGACGCGAAAATGCGTCGGACGGGCGTCTGTGGGGCAACGGAAACGCTGCTGATTGACGCTGCGATTGCGCCGACGCTCCTGCCGCTTCTGGTTCAGGATCTGGGCGCGAAAGGATGTTCCTTTCGGGCGGATGACCGGGCTCGTGCGATTGTGCCGACACTTGAAGCCGCCCGGGCTGATGATTTCAGGACGGAATGGCTGGATTCGGTGCTGTCGATTGCCGTTGTGGACGGGGTTGAGGACGCTCTGGATCATATTGCCCGGCATGGAAGCTCGCATACCGAGGCCATTATTGCCGAAAATGCAGAGGCTGCGGCTGAGTTTCTCAACGGGACGGACAGTGCGGTTGTGATGTGGAATGCCTCCACGCAGTTCTGTGATGGTGGGGAGTTCGGATTCGGTGCGGAAATCGGGATTGCGACGGGGCGGATGCATGCGCGCGGTCCGGTGGGGCTCGAACAGCTCACATGCTATCGCTACGAGGTGATCGGCACCGGACAGGTGCGAGGCTGAGCAGTATTCCGACGTCTGGCGATGGCCGGAATATGCGGATCGGCCTGCTGGGGGGCTCGTTCAACCCCGCCCATACCGGTCATCTCATGGTAGCGCGGCGGGCATTGCGGGCTTTGCGGCTGGATCAGGTGTGGCTCATGGTCTCGCCGGGGAATCCGCTCAAATCGGGAAAGGGGATGGCGCCGTTCAGGGTACGTCTTGCTTCTGCGGAGCGGATTGCGGACGGGCGACGAATCGTTGCGACCGATATCGAATCCCGTCTGGGGCAGCGTTTCACCGTCAAAACCGTGGCCTTGCTGAAGCAGCGCTTTCCGCATGTGCGGTTCGTCTGGCTGATGGGAGCGGACGGGCTGGCGCAACTCTCACGATGGAAGCGCTGGCGTCGGTTGGCCGCGTTGGTTCCCATCGCTGTTGCTCCGCGTCCGGGAAGCGTTTCGCCCGCGCTTAGAGGGGCTGCGGCGTCTGTTTTGCGGCATCAGAGACGGCCTTCGCGGGAATCTCCGGTGCTTGCGGAGCGAAAAGGCAACGCATGGACGTTCCTTTCTGCGCCGCAGAACGATATATCGGCTACAGCGTTGCGTGAGTCCGGCCAGTTTCGTCCGGAGTCCGATCAGGAGTAAAAACCATCACCAAGACGACCTCTCCCGAATCGCAGGCCAAAAAGCCTGTGCGCCGGAAAACCAGCTCCCCCGATGCGGCACTGGCCGAGGCTGCCAAGGTGCCGGGAACGGCTCGCAAGAAGGCTGCTGTTGCCGGACCGAAGAAAACGGCCGTCAAGCGCGAAGCCGTGCAGCCGGATGTTCTGACCAGCATGCTGAGCGTCATCACCGCGAGTCTGGATGAAGACAAGGGTGAAGACATCGTTGTGCTGGATCTTGTTGGCCGCGCGAACTTCGCAGACCGCATGGTTATTGCGACCGGTCTCGCCGACCGCCAGATCTCCGCGATGGCGCATCACATCGAGAAGAAGCTCAATGAGATCGGCATCAAGCGTATCCTGATCGAAGGCGCGAATGGCAGCGACTGGGTCCTGATCGATGCTGGTGACGTTGTTGTTCATCTCTTCAAGCCGGAAAGCCGCGAGCTTTATGGTCTGGAGCGGATGTGGGGCACGGATCTGGATGGCAGCGAAAACGAAGTCGCGGTCGGACAGGGCGAAGAGCAGGACTGAATGAAGCTGGTCGCAATCGGTCGGCTCAAAGCCGGGCCGGAGCGCGAACTGTTCGAACGTTATGCGGGCCGGATCCGGCCCGCCCTGACGGTGACGGAACTCGCGCCGTCAAAAGGCAGCGTCCAGGAGCAGAAGCGCAAGGATGCTGCGGCTTTGCTGGGCGCCTGTCCCGATAATGCCCTGATCGTGGCGCTGGATGAGGGTGGAAAGACGCCTGACAGCCTGCGTCTGGCGGAAATGCTGTCTCGCTGGCAGGAGTCGGGCCGTCCCATTCATTTTCTGATTGGTGGTGCTGAAGGGCTGGATTCGAGTGTGATCCAGCGGGCCGAGTCCGTGATTTCCCTTGGGAAACTGACCTGGCCGCACATGCTGGTCAGGGTTCTGATTGCCGAACAGGTTTTCCGGGCTCAGGCCATCAATACCGGCCATCCCTACCATCGGGAATCCCGACCGGATTGAGTGGCCGAGTTATATTTTCCTGATTATATCAGCGAATCGAACGGTCTGGCGCGTCCGAGGTGAAGGCATCGTCCGGCGCTTCGGCAACTTCGGTGCTGAGCATCGGATGGCTCAGGGCGTCGGAGCTGTTCACGACAGCACTGTGACGGAAACCCGAGGGGCTCGAGGCGCGGGCCAGCACAACATGCGGGGCCGGATTGCGGTCACCCTCATCGGAATGTGGGTAGATGAAGCCGTATGTCGGGTAGATGCTGCCCAGTCGGCCGCTGCGATCATTGAGGCTGACGCGGACGGCGCTCCAGTCATTGTTGGGAGAGACGTCAACGACGCGGACATTGTGCGCGATGCCGTTCGAGGCCCAGTGTGACTGGTCGATATAGATCGTGCGGCTGTCTTCAACTGAACGCACCACAGCCACGTGGCCGAGTGGCATGCGGCGGATCGCCCGGAAATTCAGAACCGATCCGGCCTGTGGTGCAGAGCCACGGGCATAAACGCCAGCAGCATTATACCACCAGTCCCGTGCGTTGCCGTGCAGTTCGACCTCAGAGGCCGTTTTGGCGTAGGCGACGCACTGGATGACGTGAGCATAGGCATGATGGTGGCTGATGGAATGGTGGCTGTGGAAAACGGACCGTCCGTGATGAGCCGAACTGTGACGGGCCTGAGCCTGTCCTGAAAAGAACGCGACAGCGGAGAGCGCCAGAGCGGAGAGAAAGGATTTCCGGCAACTTTTATGCTTCACGATCTTTAGGATCCTGATTGGTTGTGTGTTGTTCGGGTTACAGGGAGGTAACAACCTTCCTGCAACCCTGACAAGAGCAGAATGCAGACCTGTGTGTTAAATTTTCATTTCCGTGGAAAATCTTTTTGACACCACATCCTGCTGCATTCTCGCCACAATCGTTCGGGTCAGATCATTTCGTTGTTGTGAGCATGATCTCGACAAGAATTTTCGGGTCGGCCATCACGGCCTGAACGCAGGCGCGGGCGGGCGCTGCGTTTTCCGGAAGCCAAGCGGACCAGAGCGTGTTGAGCGCGGCGCGGTCCGCGATATCTTTCAGCCAGATCTGGGCCTGCAGGATACGGGTGTTGTCGGTGCCGTGTTCTTCAAGGATCTGGTCGAGCTGGTCGAGAACGCTGCGGGTCTGTTCTTCGATACCCTGTGACAGGTCGGCTGCAACCACACCCTGCGTGAAAATGAAGCCGTGATATTCGACAGCCTTGGACAGGATGGCGTTGGGTTCTGTGCGGATGATGCGGCTCATGATGACACCTTGGTCTGGAGAGGAAAGGGTGAGAGTGACCTTCCTGCGAAAGAGGGTCAATGATCTGCGCGATACAATCCTTCCGGTTGACTTGTCGTACGGAGACGGAGCCTGTATCGCCACATCAGAACGGATCGTCTGGAAGGAGGAGTGATGACTCCTTTGTATGCGAAGCGGGTGCCGGTTACGCCCTTGCGGCAGAACTGCACTATTCTCTCAAATGACGCAGGCCGTGCTGTTGTGGTGGACCCGGGTGGGGATGTTGATGACATCCTTCAGGAACTGGGTGACATGTCTGTCGAGGCCATTCTCCTCACGCATGGTCATCTGGATCACGCTGGTGGGGCGGCTTCTCTGAAGAGAGCTCTTGAAAAGCGGCAGAACCAAAGCGTTCCGGTTGTAGGGCCGGATCGGCGGGATGAGTTCCTGTTGCAGAGCATTACGCAACAGGCTGCTGCTTTCGGGCTTACCGGCATGGAAAATGTAATGCCTGATCGCTTCGTCGAGGGCGGAGAGGTGCTGCACTTTCTGGGGCAGGACCTGCATGTGGCGCATATTCCGGGTCATACTCCGGGACATGTCGTTTTCGTGGACCACGACAATAGGCGCGTTCTGGCAGGGGACACGCTGTTCCGCGGAACGGTCGGCCGTACGGATTTCGCTTATGGGGATTCACGCGCCCTTATCGATGGCATCCGGACCCATCTGCTAAGTCTGCCTGATGATACCGTGGTTTTGTGTGGACACGGAATGCCGACGACCATCGGCGAAGAACGGCGGGCCAATCCGTTTCTGATTTCCTGAACCTGAAAGTCATACCTTCATGCGAACTTTAAGTTTTGTGCTGCTGGCGGCTCTTGGACTGAGTGCCGGTGTTGCCAGAGCAGAAGACCCGATTACGCAGGCGCAGGCGCGTTTGCCAACGGATAGTCTGACGATCATGACCCGTGACGGGCAGAAGCACGTTTTCACGGTGGAGCTGGCCAAGACCTATCGTCAGCAGGAAGTCGGAGAAATGTTCCGCAAGAACCTGCCTGAGAACGAGGGTATGCTGTTCATGTGGCCAGCGCCGCAGGTGTCGGACATGTGGATGCGCAACACGCTTGTGCCTCTGGACATCGTTTTCATTGATTCCACGAACCACATCCACGCTATCGAGGAAAATGCCGTGCCTCTGAGCGAAGCTATTCTGCGGAGTGATGGTGTGGTTGCAAACACACTCGAACTGGCAGGTGGTGTGACGGCGAAGCTGGGAATTCGTGTCGGGGATGTTGTTTCCAGTTCCGCTCTGAAACACTGATGGTCCTGTGAAGATACTGGTTACCGGTGTTGCCGGATTTATAGGGTTTCATGTTGCTGAAGCCCTTCTGAAGCAGGGAATGGATGTCGTTGGGATTGATGTTCTCAACGACTATTATGACCCTTCCCTGAAAATGGCGCGGTTAAGCCAACTTGAGCCTCATCCGAAATTCAGCTTCGTGAAAGTGGATGTGGCCAACCCGCAGGCCATGCGGGATGTTGTTGGACAACATCCCGATCTGGAAGGCGTCATCCATCTCGCCGCTCAGGCTGGTGTTCGATATTCGCTGATCGATCCCTATTCTTATGTGACGGCGAATGTGATGGGGCAGGTTGCGCTTCTGGAAGCGTGCCGGAGCCTGAAAAAGCTGGGGCATTTTGTATATGCGTCTTCGTCTTCGGTTTACGGACGCAATCAGGAAACGCCTTTTCGGGAAACGGATCGGGTCGAACAGCCGAGTTCCCTGTATGCGGTCACCAAGCGTGCGGCCGAACTGACATCGGAATCCTATTCTTATCTGTATGGCATTCCGCAGACAGGACTGAGATTCTTCACGGTTTATGGTCCGTGGGGACGGCCTGACATGGCTTATTACGGTTTTGCAAAAGCGATCTCAGAAGGCCGTCCGGTCACACTCTATGAAGGGAAAGGCCTTTCACGCGATTTCACCTATATCGATGATATCGTCAGAGGTGTTGTGAGGATCTTGGCAAAGCCACCGGAAGCTGGAGTGTCACGTCTGCTCAATCTTGGCGGGGATAAACCAGAAAAAGTGACCCGGATGATCGCATTGCTCGAGAAGGATCTGGGGAAGAAGGCTCTGGTTGAACGCCATCCGCGTCCTGTGGCGGATATGGAATCGACATGGGCTTCTCTGGAAAAAGTGAGAGAATTGTGCGGTTGGGAGCCTGAAGTTTCCTTTGAAGACGGCATGAGAGAATTCGCTGTCTGGTTCAGAAAGTTCCATGGAATCTGATTTTTTCACAAAAATGCAATTTTCCTGTTGACCCCCTCCGGTGTCCCCCGTATAAGCCCGTTCACCGACGCAGCGGGGCCCACTTCGAGGGGTTCTGGAGCGGCGGGGATGACGGTCTTTGAAAATTGAATATGGAATTGGAAGGGATATGTTGGCGGCGTTTTGGTGCTGGTGAT
>NZ_JAERLX010000014.1:0-57500 GCF_018256135.1 Gluconobacter sp. Dm-74
CAGACCGCCCTGTCCGCCGAAGATCAGGCCGTCGTCGGACGCCTCGCCCGCGTCCGCAACGCCGTCGCCCTCTACATTGCCCTCGGCGCCGGATGGCAGGGAAAAGCCCTCACCGACACAAGGCTCCCCGTCGAAGTCAAACAACAAAACGCCTTCGTCAGAGCTTTTACAAGGTAAAGGCACCTGAAAAGGAGACGCAGAATGAAGTCGAAAATATTTCGTTTCCTTTTTCTCCTCTCAGGCGTCTGCGGTCTGGCGTCGCATGCATTTGCGGCTGAGAGCAGCGCCATTACGGCGCCCGGCCCTCTGGGAGTGTTGGCCGGAACATTCGTGAATGCGGGCGCTGGCACCCCTGTTGTGCTGATGATCCCCGGCTCGGGGCCGACGGACCGCGACGGAAATTCGGCTCTGGGTCAGAAGCCTGCGACGCTCAGGCAGATTGCGGATGGTCTTGCCACCCACGGGATTTCGTCCGTCCGGATCGACAAACGCGGCATGTTCGGCAGCAAACAGGCCGTGGCCGACGGTAATAACGTCACGATCGCGGAGTACGCGAGCGACGTGCGAAGCTGGATTGGGGTGATCCGAGCCAAAACTGGTGCGAGATGTATCTGGGTGTTGGGGCATAGCGAAGGCGGCCTCGTTGCCCTTGCCAGCGCTCAGGGACAGGCGGATATCTGCGGACTGATCCTTCTGTCCACTCCGGGACGACCGCTTGGCGAAGTCCTGCGAGCGCAGCTTCATGCCATTCCGTCGGCCAAAACGGTTCTGCCGCAGATCGACACTGCAATCGATGCGCTCGAAGCCGGGCAGCATGTGGATGTCCAGACGCTGCATCCGGGGTTGCGGGGTGTCTTTCATCCGCGGGTACAGGATTTCATGATCGATCTTTTCCATCATGATCCAGCCTCGTTGCTCAAGGCATATCACGGGCCGGTCTTTATCGTTCAGGGCGGTACCGATCGGCAAATCAGCGCTACTGATGATTTACCGCTTCTCAAGGCTGCTGATCCTGAGGCGACGGTTGTTTTGTTGCCGTCGGCGATTCATTCGTTGGCGGATTTGGGTGCGGTTCCTGCCACTGATGGGTCGCTTCCGATTGATGGCGCCGTCGTGCCTGATATTGCAGAGTTTATTCAGAAACATTGACCCGAAGCCGCAGTGGTCACACATCTGGGAATAACGGAGGATCAGAGATGGCAGACGATGGATATCCGGCAGAAGATTATCTGCGACCAAAGCTGCAGGACCTGATCTCAGACGGTGTGCGGGCTGGCTTCCCGCAGGATGAAGTCATTGCGGTCCTGATTTCCCTGCTGGATGAGGGACCTGAAGAAGACGGGGAAATGAGATGAGCGACCCATATTCGGTACTGGGCGTTTCGAAAACGGCGACGGACAAGGAAATTCGCAGCGCGTATCGGAAACTGGCCAAGCAGTACCATCCGGATCACAACCCGGACGATAAGAAGGCCGAAGAGCGCTTCAAGTCGGTCGGGCAGGCGTACAATATCGTTGGCGACAAGGAAAAACGCGCGAAGTTCGATCGCGGCGAGATCGACGCTGACGGGCAGGAGCGTGGGCCTTTTGGCGGCGGCTTTGGCGGTGGCGGGTATGGTCCGGGTGGGCCGCGTTCGGGCGGCCAGGGCTTTCAGGGCGGATTCAATCAGGAAGATCTCGGCTCCTTCTTTTCGGACATGTTTAGCGGGGGCTTCAGCGGTGATTTCCAGCCGGGTGGTTCCGGCGGTCGCCGTGCTTCCAAAGGATCTGACCGTCGTTTTGCGGTGACGATCTCGTTTCAGCAGGCTGTTCTGGGAACGTCGCTCGATCTGACCCTCGGTGAGGGCGGGCACACCGAGGTCCGCATCCCGCCGGGTGTGGAAGACGGGCAGACCCTGCGCGTGCGCGGCAAAGGCGCGCCGGGACGTCCGGGCATGGATGGCCAGCCGGGCGTGGCCGGGGATGCGCTGCTGACGATCTCCGTCACGCCCGACAGCCGCTATGTCCGTGAGGGACGCAACCTGCGCATGACGCTGAATCTGGATCTGAAAACGGCTATTCTGGGCGGCAAGATCGCCGTTCCGACCCCGAAGGGTGATGTTTCGGTCAAGATCCCGAAGCACTCCGACAGTGGCAAGGTCCTGCGTCTGGCAGGGCGTGGAATCGGTGGCGATAAAAAGCATCCGGCCGGTGATCTGCTGGTGACGTTGCAGGTTCATATCGGTACTGTCTCCCCCGAGCTGGAGGCCTTCTTCAGCCAGCAGGAGAGCTGAAGAGATGGGGATGGTGCGTCGTGTCCGGTCGAGACTGCCGGAATGGCCGTGGAGTGACATCATCGGCGGGATCGTGGCGCTGGTCTTCGTGGTGGTTCTGGGGCTTATCAGCACGCATGCACTGATCCTCGCCGGGGAGTGGCATTTGCCCTAAAGTGCCCCGTCTTCTGGTTTCTGACGGGTTCTGCATGTCCGATACTTCTCTTTCTTCCGCCCCCGGGATGCGCCGCAGGGCGTTTACTGTTGTTCTGGCCATCGAACTGTGGGAGCGGTTCGGATATTACGGCATGCAGGCCGTTCTCACGCTGTTCATGGTCGTGCATCTCAGGATGGGAGATGCAGCGGCCAATCTTATGATGGGTGCCTTCGGGGCGCTGACTTATATTACGCCTTTAGTTGGCGGTGTCATTGGAGACCGCGTGCTGGGCGCGCGGCGGACTGTCGTCATGGGCGCGCTCCTGCTGACAGGCGGCTATGCTGTTCTGGCCGCAGCATTGCAGTCCCATATTTTGCTTCTGGTAGCGATGGCTCTCATTTCCACGGGAAACGGGCTGTTCAAACCCAATGCCGGAAATCTGGTGCGCCGGATTTACAAGGGCGACGACGCGGCGCTCGATGCCGCTTTCACGCTCTATTATATGTCCGTCAATGTCGGTTCGACGGTCTCCATGCTGCTGACGCCATGGTTGCAGATCCATTATGGCGCGCCTTCTGCGTTCGCCGCATGCGCGGTCGGGCTTGGGGTTGGACTGCTGTATTATGTGCTGCGGTCCAACTGGCTTGATGCCACCACGCCTGCTTCCGAAAAACAGCCTGTGCCACTGCGCAGGTTTGGACTGGTCGGGGCTGGTCTCGTTCTTATGACCGTTTTCAACGCATGGATTCTGGGGAGCGATACTTTGGCCCGGCTTTGCGTGACGGCAGCAGGGGCAATTCTCGCGGCGATCTGGGTGGCGTTGTATGTGCGGGCACCGAAAGCCGAACGTCCGGGATTGCGGCTGACCTATATGCTGTGCCTGCAGGGGACGATCTATCTTGTTTTCTACCAGCAGATGATGACGTCCCTGACGCTCTTTGCCCTTCGTGGCGTTTCGGGAGACTACCGTATTGGCGGCGTGACGCTGTTTCATATGTCGGCAGGGCAGTTTCAGGTTCTCAATTCTCTCTGGATCATGGCTCTCAGTCCGGCGCTGGCCTTTCTCTACAATCGGATGGGGCAACAGCAGAAACAGACCTCTCATGCCCGCAAAATGATCCTTGGCTATGCCATGGTCGCCTTGGGATTTGGCGTGTGGTGGGCTGCTGCTGCCCATGCGGACGGGCTGGTGTCGCCTTGGGTAATGGTAGTGGGATATGGCTTTCTGTCTTTGGGGGAACTGCTGACAATTGGTCTGGGATTGGCCGTTGTGGCCTGTTATTCGCCCGCCCGGTTGAGTGGCTTTATGATGGGCGCGCTCTATCTGCTGTGGGGCATTGCCATGTATGTGGGCAGCCTCATTGCCAATCAGGCTGCGCTGTCTCCGGAAGCCATCGCAGGGGGCGGAGGAGCATCCCTTTATGCCGGGCTTTTCCGGACATTGTGTGAAATCGCTGCCGCTCTGGTCGTGTTGTTGCTTTGCCTTGAACCTCTGACGCGCCGCTGGGACCGGGAACACGCAACTGTGATCGGGGGATAAGGCGTCGAAACTGTAGCGTTAAACTTTTTGTAATTATGGAGAAATCTCCAGATTTAAAAATGACGGCAGGTGTCGGGATCGTGTCCTGAAGGACATATTACGAAAACTGACGTCTTCTGTGCTCTATTCTGGACCGTTTTCGGACTGTATGACATCTCCCGGCCGCGTGATCGGGTTCTGGCGGCTGTCATGGTGTCACAGGGAGACGGTTTGAAAGATGGGGAAGCTCGGACAGGATTGGACGAAAACGCTGTGGACGGCTTGCGCCATGACAGCGCTGCTTTCAGGTCTTACGGACGTCGCGCACGCACAGACAACACCCGCTGGTGTTGTGGACGGTCATCAGAAAGCCGCTGCCAGAACCAGCACGGCGACCATGGGCACGCCGCAGATCCGCACGAAATCCATTTCTCCCGTGCCGCAACTCGTGAAGCCGACTCCCAAAGGCGTTGAGCCCGCAGCCACCACGTCCGACACGACCGAGAACCGTTTCTTCCCGGCGTCTTTTCACGACTGGCTGACCCAGAGCACCATGACGGGTGACTGGGGCGGCTGGCGGACATGGCTGACCGACAAGGGGATCAATATCGGAGGGCACTATCTTGAGGACAGTGCCGGCAATCCGATGGGCGGCAAGACCAAGGCCGTACGTTATGCGGATGAGTTCGGAATCAATGTCGATTTCAACCTCAAGAAGCTGACGGGCCTGAATCTGGGCATGTTCCATACGCTGATCACGGCGCGTCAGGGACTGGGCATTGGCGCGACGCTTCCGGCGCTGGACAGCCCGCAGCAGATCTTCGGTTCGGGCGAGACGGTGCGTCTGACGCGTCTGTCCTGGGAAATGCCCTGGAACCGGTATGTGTCGACCGAAGTTGGTGAAATTAACACCGAGAACGATTTCGAGCAGTCGTCCATCTACTGGGGCATGAGCCAGTACTGCCAGTTCGAATCCAACGCGATCTGCGGTATGCCGCAGTCCATCGCGATGAACTCGGGCTATGGCTGGTATCCGACGGCCCATCCGGGGGCATGGGTGAAGTTCTACCCCGCCGGGAACGACCATTATCTCGTGCAGTTCGGCGCGTACTCGATCGACCCGACGATCTCGAACACGCATAACGGCTGGAAGCTGAACCTGCATGATGCGATCGGAACCTATATTCCGTTCCAGCTCGGCTGGCATCAGGGCGGCAAGGACGATTACAGCGGCCCGCTCCAGACCAACGTCAAGATTGGCGGATACTGGGATACGTCCGAAGTCAGCGACGTCTATTCCAAGCTCAGCATGTTTTCCGTTCCGGCCGAGTATCTGCTGTCGGCCCCGACGCAGAAAGTGCGTGGACGGTTCGGTGGCTGGTTCCAATTCGACCGGATGCTGGAGCGTGATGCGGCCGATCCAAACCGTGGCACGACGCTGTTCACGTCCTTCACATGGGGCGATCCGCGCACAGCCGTCGCACCGTATTTCATCACCTGGGGTGTCACCCGTAAGGGCACGTTCCGCAGCCGCCCGAACGATACGATCAGCCTTGGCATGAAGATGCTCTGGGTCAATCCGAAGCTCACGATCTGGGCGCGCCAGATGCAGGCCTCGGGCGCACAGGGTATCAACAAGCCCTCCGGCGAGCATGCGATCGAGTTGAACTATGGCTGGCGTCCGACGCCCTGGCTCGTGATCCGGCCGGGTGCGCAGTATATCTGGAGCACCGGTGGCACGAACCGCTACAAGAATCCGCTGCTTCTGGATTTCGAAACGGGCATCACGTTCTGATCGCTCCTGATCGGAACAGGTGACATGAAAAACGCGCCGCTCCTGTAAAGGAGGGCGCGTTTTTTGTTTTCAGTATTTTGAAGCGGATTACAGATCCGTCGTGAAGGAGAACTTGAACGTGCGGGGCATACCCTGCATCAGATAGCCGTTGAAAGCCGAGGACCAGTAACGCGTGTTGGCCAGGTTATCGACGCCGAACCGCAGTGTGACCGGCGTGTGATGTGTCACGAACGTATAGCGCCCTGCCAGATCAAAGCGCGTCCAGACCGGGATATGCAGGGTGTTGGCGGTGTTGACCCACTGCTTGCCGGTATTGACCACACGGCCCACGACCGTGGCGCCCTTGAGGAACGGCAGGTCGTATTCGAGATTGCCGTTAATGGTGTAGTTCGGCACGCCAATGGCGGTGTTGCCGTCCTGAAGGCCGTTTGCCGTATGACGCAGATCGGCCTGAATGACGGTGCCGCCACCATTGAAGCGCAGGCCGGGCAGGATCTCGCCATTCAGCGTCAGTTCGATGCCCCGGTTCCGCTGCAATCCGTCTTCACGGAAGGCAAACTGGCCCGTATTGCCGAGTGCGACGGAATAGGCGTTGGGCTGTGAAATCTCATAGACGGCGAGCGCGGCACTGAAGCGTCCCGTGTCGTATTTCGCGCCCACTTCATACTGCGTGGATTTGTAAGGCGGGAAAATCTCGCCCAGGTTCACGACATTTCCCGAAGCCGTCGGTCCCTGCGACAGGCCTTCGATCCGGTTGAAATACAGAGATGTCCTGCGTGTCGGATGAATGACCAGCCCCACGACCGGGGTGATGGCGTCCTGATCGTAATGGTTGTTCATCGCGCCCTGACCGGTCTTGCTGTAGGCGTAGCCTTTGATGAGCATGTTCTGGTATCGGAAACCGCCTGTCAGGGCGACACGGTCGTGGAAGAAGGACATCGTGTCCGAGAAGAACAGGCTGTACAGGCGCGTGCGGTTGGTGGACTGCGGGTCATTAAGAACACCGCCGACGGTGGTTTCTGCTGGAGCAGCGAACTGCGGCGTGTTGTAGATGTTGGTCGTTCCCGGTGTCCCTGCCATGGCGTAGGCGGCGGCGCTGTCTTCCCACAGGCCGGAACCACCAGCATTGATTTCATGGCGGATGAAGCCGGTGCGGAAATGGGCGCGAACGCCTGCGCGCGTGCTTTCGTTGGTCTGGTCGTAGGGCACATACATCGCGCCCGCCGTTCCGGCGCCGGTGACGGAGTTGGTGACGGTCGGGTTGGAATAATTACCCTTTTCGTTGCTGGTGAGCGCACCGAACGCGCCATAGAGCGTGATGTTTTTCGTCAGATCATGCTCGGCGTTCAGCATGCCGAAAACATAGTTCAGGTCATTATACGCCCAGCGCTGCCCGAAGTTATGTGATGGCGCGACAGGGCGGGGGACGGATGTGACGGCGCTGCCAAGGAAAATCGCCGGGCGGCCACCATCTACGCCTTGGTTTTCATAGTCGATATCCATTGTAACGCGGGTGCGGTTGTCGCGGTCATGCCAGTCGAAATCCGCGCCCAACGTGGTGGAATGGCGGTATTCGTCCGTCACGGCGTCTTCGCCGCTCTTGCCTGCGACGTTCAGCCGCACGCCGAAATCCTTGTCCTGTCCGAACCGACGGCCAACGTCGATGCTGCCACCGCCCATGGCGCTGCTGGTGTAATCGCCGGTGAGGCGGGTGAGGGGGGCATTTGTTGCGTGTTTGAACAGCAGATTGATGTTGCCGCCGATGGCCGACCCGCTGGGCGCGGCCCCGTTGAGGAACGCGCTGGCGCCGTTGAGAACCTGCACCTGATCGTAAAGTTCGGGAGAGACAAGCTGCCGGGGCGTGATGCCGTAAAGCCCATTGATCGAAACGTCGTCACCATTTACGGCAAAGCCGCGGATGACGAACATTTCCGAGAAATTGCCGTAACCATAGGTCGTGCGGACGGTCGGATCGTTTTCCAGCACCTCGCCCAGCGTCTGGGACTGCTGGTTGAGGATCAGGCTGGAATTGTAGCTGCGGATGTTGAACGGAACATCCAGTCCTTTTTTGTTACCCAGAGCCCCGAGCTGTCCGCCACTGCTGACCTGCATCTGGTCCCGGCGTCTGGCGCGGACAACGATTTCCTCGTCCTGACTGATCTGCTGGGCCTCGGTTGGAGACTTTGCCGAAGTAGTGGATGTCGTGTCGGCGACGGTGGAGACAGGGGCGGCGAAGGCTGGAAAAGCTGTTCCTGCCAGCAGCAGACAGGACAGGCGCGCAACCCGGAGTGGGTTTGAAAGCGGGATGGAAAGTGATGCGCGCACGGAAACCTCGAAGCAAGAAGCGGTTGCGCGCGTTATTGCGATAATGAGATTTATTCGCAACTAAAATATGACGTCCGGTTCGGAGCGGCGGCGATTTGCCAAAGCCGGGAACTCCTGTAGCGTAAAAGTCAGAGTTTTTTCATGACAGGAAATTGCCAGATGTCCCTTCGCCCCCTGCTCGCCCGGAGTGTTCTGAGCGTCTCGCTGGCTGTTGCGTCCTTCGCCGGAACGGCTGCTACGGAATACGCTTTTGCTGCGGCTCCCGCTCCAAATGTGCCGCTCAAGCTGATGAGCGTTGCCGTTCAGGGTAACAGCCGCGTTCCGACGGCGGATATCCTTCAGGCATTCGGCTATCACGCGGGAGACAAGGTGACCCGCAACGATCTGGATGCTTCTCAGAAGCGCATCGGCGAACTCTATTCTTCGCGCAATGTCGGGACCAGCCTTGAGGAACGTCTGCGGATTTCCGGCGATGGCGTGGCTGTTAAGATTATTCTTGAGGAACAGGCTGCAAGCGCGCCTGCCCAGCCTACGGCTCTGGTTCTGGACAGGGTCGCGTTTCAGGGAAACAAGAAAGTTTCGACAGCTGATCTGGAAGCCGCGACCAAGCTTCGTGCGGGCGGACCTGTCTCGAACGAACTGCTCTCCGCAGACCAGCAGGCTATTCAGGGTCTCTACAAGGCCAAGAATGTCGGCGTATCTTTTCAGCCGCAGGCGACCTATCCGAACCACGACCAGCATGTCGTTCTGGTCTGGGTCATCAACGAACAGGACAAGGCTGCGAACTGACGCAGCCTGATCCGGAAAACGCCGCTCAGCCCAGCCTATCCGGGTCGAGCGGCTCTGGTGTGAGGATGGACGGCAGATAGAGCGGATGTTCAGGACGTCCGCTCTTGCTCAGGCGCAGGGCCGTGACCCTGATGCCGTTCTGTCCCATCAGCCGCGCAACTTCGGTTCCACGCCCGCGCAGCCCCTTGGCCTGCGGCGACCCGTAAGCCAGCACGACGAGATCGGCCTGCCGGGCCATGTCCAGCAAATGGGCATCGTTGTCCGGCCCGACCGGATCGTCCACCTCAAGCAGACGCTTCTGGTCCGTGCAGCGATAGGCGAAGCTGTTGCCGACGAACATGCCGCCATAACCCCATGCCCGCGCGTAACGCTGGCACTTGGCGACCGTACGGTCATCGCCGAATTCAGTCGCCACTGACGGGTTCATCATCAGCCACATGACCATGGGGCGTGTGTCGTCCCAGACACGGCGCAATGTGTAGCGGTAGCAGTCTTTCGGGCCACCATAGATCGCGCTGCTGCTGACATCCGCAGACAGTTTCAGAGAGCCTGAATCACCCACATGATGGTGGTCGAACAGGTCGGAAGGCGTTGAAATGGAAGGTGCGCTCACGGGGTCTGCTTCAGGGCCTTTACCGCGGCAAGCGCGCGCGAGACATGCTCGTCAGGAGACATCGAGGCATAGCTCATGACGATATGACCGTCCGGCGCAATGACATAGGACGTCCGGCTTGCCATGTGCAGCAGGGGCATTTTGGCGGCATAGCTGCGCGTGATCTTACCTGTCGGATCGGCGGCGACAGCAAAGGTGCTACGGCATTCACTGACCGAAAACCGATCCAGCTTGTCGATTGGGTCCATGGAAACGCCGATCACGGTTGCGCCCTGCGCCTTGAAGTCGGGAATGGCGTCCGCGAATTCATGGGCTTCGATCGTGCAGCCCTTGGTGAAGGCTGCCGGATAGAAATACAGGACCACCGGGCCGGTCTTGAGGGCATCGGCCAGATGATAGGTGAACTCGTGCCCTCCGAGGCTCGCAGGGGCCGAGAAATCCGGAGCATGGCTGCCGGTTTCGAGTGCGGCATGCGCCGGAGTGATCGTCAGGGCGCCGGAGAGGGCGACAGCACAGAAAGCGGTCGTTGCAAGAAAGCGGCGCATCGGGGTTTTGTATTCCTGTCAGAAAAGCGGGCCGACATGCGACCCGGCAAACGGATCAATAGGCGCCGGGCGGAACCACAACGCAGGGAGAACCGTGCGACAGACGGCGGCAGGCTGCAACCGCATTTTCATGTGACAGCCCCGTCAAACGCGCGCGGTAGAGATGGGACCGGCCATTTTTGACGCTTTCCACCTGTGATTTGGCGGACGCGACCACAACACCGCCTTTGCTGTGAGCCGTGGCTGTCGCAAGACTTGCCTGCTTGGCATTGGCGAAAGCGCCGACCTGAATCGCCCAGTTTCCAGCCGTATTTCCCGGTGTTGCCGAGCTTTTGGCCGGAGCGGACGCTGCAGGAAGCGCCATGCGGTACTGGGGCCGGGTGGCGGGCATGACGGCCATGATCGGCTGGGGCTGGAGGTGATGTCCGATTGGGATTTCCTGTGCCGTTACGCGGTTGTCAGCCACATCGTCTGCGGGCACGGAGGCCTGACGCACGAGAGGATGAGCGGGCGCTGGCGCATAACCACGGGCGGCCCAGGCGGCGCTGATACTCGTCGGCGCTTCAGACCCCGCGGCGGAGGCGACCTGAACAGGAGCTTCGGCAGGCGATGCCGGGCTCTGCGGCGTCGCATTCGGTGTGTCGGAATCTGTATCGTCAGAGGCCGTGTCGGCTGCCTCTCGGTGGCTCCACGCCGCACTGACTGCCTGTCGCTCAGAGGACGAAGTCGTCGGCGCTATGTCGGCAGGCTGGGTGTTCTGTGCCAGCATGACCTGTGAATTGGGGTCGTGCTGTGCGACCAGAAGATCGGCGGCGGAGCGGTTACGGGGCGTGATCCCGGCGATATGCGGCCCGATCGCGGCGACATACCTCCGTGTCTCGCGCGGCAGTGCGCGGCCGCGACGCAGATAACGGTCAAGGCTGCCCGGACCGTCATTATAGGCAGCAAGGAAGCCGGGGGAACCATAAATATCATACATCTGGCGCAGATAGGCCGTGCCTGCGAGAATGTTGTCATGCGGATCGAAAGGATCTTCGCCAAGCCCGTATTGCTGGCGCATGTCGTCATAGGTTGGGGGCATGAGCTGCAGAAGGCCCATCGCGCCGGGAACCGATGTGATGAAATTGCCGTTATGGTCAAAAAGATGGCCGCCGGATTCCTGCTGCATCACGGCCCGGATCCAGGCATCGGGCACGTCAAAGCGCTCGGATGCTTCGCGGATATAAGGTCCCCACGGGTCTTCGGGGGGGCCGGGCGGAGCGTAATAGGATTTTGCATGGGCGCGGTAATTGGCCGCTTCCTGCGAGACCGGCATTTCCGAAGACGATCCCATATCGGCATTGTTGCCGGCACAGGCCGCCAGAAGCCCGACCAGACCGAACGCTGCGCCCGCACGGATGAAAGAAAGAGTGCGAACAGAAGTCCGGAAAGGAAAGACGGGTCTGGGCATCGGGTCTGGGCACCTGAGGAAAACTGGTCTCATTACGCCAAGCATACACGGGGATTGCGGCGAAACTAGGAAAAAGGGCTCTGGCGGGCAGATTTTCTGAGGCAGGACTGTCCGCTGGTCTGAGTGTAGCGGAGATTCATTTCCCGAATATGAACTTCCCGGAATACGATGATCACTGTAGCGTCTTCTTGCCGGGACATAGGGGATCGGGTAGGCGGACAGTATGAGTGTACCTTCTCCAGCTTCCGATGTTGCCCGGGACGAAGCGCCGCGCAGGCAGACCCGTCGTGACGCGCCCCGTGGCAGCCCTGCTGCGCGGGCCTGGGCGGACTGGAAGGAAACCCGACGTCTCTGGAGACTGGGCGTCAGGCTGGGCTGGCTCGATATCCGGCTTCGCTATCGGGGGTCGGCGCTGGGGCCTTTCTGGTTGACGATCACCTCCGCGCTGATGGTCGCCTCGATGGGTGTTCTGTACAGTCGGCTGTTTCATATGCAGCTTGCGACCTATCTGCCGTTCCTTTCGCTGTCGCTCACCTTGTGGAGCGTGGGACTTTCAAGCCTGATCCAGGAATCCTGCACCTGCTTTCTGGAAGCGGAAGCCATGGTGCGCTCCGTCCAGTTGCCGCTTCTGCTTTATGCGCTGCGGGTGGTGGTCCGGAATGCGATCGTGTTTGCCCATAATATCGTGGTGCCACTCGCGGTATTCGCCATTTATCATGTCTGGCCGGGGGTGAATGCCGTTCTCGCGCTTCCCGCCCTTCTGCTCTGGGCTTTGGACGGGTTCGCTGCCTGTATGGTGTTCGGCTCTCTTTGCGCACGCTTCAGGGATATCGCACCCATTGTCGGAGCGCTGTTGCAGATCGTGTTCTATGTGACGCCGGTCATCTGGATGCCGCAGCAGCTCGGCGCAAAGGCGTCCTATCTGTTCTACAATCCGTTCTATCCGTTGCTGGAAATTGTGCGCGAGCCTCTGCTGGGGCGTGTGCCGTCTCTGCAGATCTGGGGGATTGCACTGATCACCAGTGTGGTGTTCTGGCTGATTGCAGTACGCGCGTTTATCCGGGCGCGGGCGCGTCTGGTCTTCTGGATCTGACATCATGGCCCATATCCGTCTTGAAGATCTCTCCCTGTCGTTTCCCGTTCTGCATGGTGGCTCGCGTTCTCTGAAGAAGACGCTGCTGGCCCGTGCGAAAAGCACTGTGGCTGCCAAAACGGGCGCCGTGGGCGGCAGGATGCGCATCAGCGGCAATTCCGCCGAAGTCGTGGAAGTTCAGGCGCTTTTCAATATCAGCCTCACGATTTCCGAAGGGGAGAGGATCGGGCTCGTCGGACATAACGGGGCGGGAAAATCGACGCTCCTGCGTGTCCTCGGCGGGATTTATGAAACGGGCGAGGGGACACTGGATATCGAAGGCGATACCCACGCCCTTATTGACCCCAATGCGGGGATGAATGGCGAGTTGACGGGGCGCGAAAATATCCAGCTCTTCGCCTGCCGTATGGGGATGGGACGGGTCGCGACACAGGAACTGGAGAAGGATGTGGAGGCGTTTTCGGATCTGGGAGCGTTTTTCGATCTTCCGGTCCGGCTCTATTCCTCCGGCATGTCCGTCCGTCTGGGCTTTGCGCTGGCGACGGTCCCGCGCCCCCGGATCCTGCTGATGGATGAATGGTTCATGGCCGGCGACCAGAAATTTCAGGACAAGGCCCGCGCACGGCTTGAAGGCATGGTCGACGCCGCGGAAATTCTGGTGGTGACGTCCCATGCACTGTCGATTCTCCGACAGTGGTGTACGCGCATCATCTGGATGGAAAGCGGGGAAATCCGTATGGATGGTCCGACTGAAGAGGTGCTGGACGCGTATGAAGCGGCGTTGGCGGTCACCCCGGTTTAAAGACGCTCCCGCCTGCTCTGTGGGGTATGGAGTTGGTATCCCGGCAGGCGTGGAGTAGGCTCCGAGGAGTTTTTACATTCAGGGAGACATTTCATGTCTTATGCCGCTATTGACGCCGCACGCGTCGCCAAAGCCTCCGAATCCGCGCTCCAGACCCTGTCGACCGTGAAGGAAACGTCCGAGGCCCATCAGCGCAAGACGATCATGATCGAGCGGATTCACGCGCTTGCCAAGGCCGCAGCCGAAACCAGAGACTGCAACGCCATTACCCTCACCTCTGAGGAATTCTGGCTGATTTCCAAGAACTGGTAACGCGATCTGAAGGCGGTGGAGCGAGATCCCCCGCCTTCAGCCGTTATAGGAAGCCAGTTCGATCAGATTGCCATCCGGGTCACGGCAATAAACGGATGTGATCGGACCAAGGGCGCCAAGACGCGCAACCGGGCCCTCAACGATTTCCACGCCGCATTTTTCCAGATGCTTGACGATATGCTCGCTGGCGATGGCTGTTGTGAAACACAGATCAGATGTTCCGGGCGCAGCCGCTCCGGCAGTATCCCAGCCCTCCGCACCTTCGGGGCGCAGATTGATCTTCTGACCACCAAAACTCAGGGCCACACGGTTGTTGCGGCCATACTCGTCGATATCCATGCCCAGAACCCGCTGATACCAAGACGCGGACAGATCCCGGTTGCGGACGGTCAGCACGATATGGTCAAGGCGATCAACGGTAAAGCGCATGGGGATCCCTCATGAAAGCGACATTCAGGCCACTGGTTCCAGTCAGTATAGGCTGGAACCATACACTCTGGCTAACACCTAGCTGGGCGGACGCTTGCGGAAGGCCGCGAGGCTGACCACTTCCGCGTCTTTTTTGCCGTCTTCCGAAGAGGAGGGCTCGGGCTGGACGTCCGGATGATGGGCCGGATCAATATCGTCGGGCTCTACCGCGCCCTCGGGAATTTCGATGTCCTCATCGTCTTCAAGCGGGGAGTGGTTGAAGCGCAGGGCCATCCGGATGTGGGGGTCGGCAAAGGCCGTGATGGCATTGACGGGAATGCACAGGATGCTCCCGACGCCGCCGAAGGAGAGGCCGACCGAAATCACGTTCTTGTCGCGGTCCAGCGCCAGATCCCAGAACTGGTGCTGGAGAACGATGGTCATTTCTTCGGGATACTGCGCCCGCAGGCGGGCAGGGATAATCACATCCGGCCGGTTCGTGCGGAACGTCAGATAGAAGTGATGGGCCCCTGGCAGCCCCTCGGCTGCAACATGCTCGATCGCACGCAGCATGACTTCACGATAGGCGTCTTCCACCCAGTCATCATAGGGGAGAAGGCTCTCGGGAAGCTCGTGCTCAAAGCCGTCCTGGCCGTTGTGATCGTCGTCGCTCATGGTCGCAAGCCTGATGTTTCGGTCAACTTTCATCAAGGGATGCGACAGACGGGCACAGATGGCAAGCCGTCTTTGAAAGGAATGTCGGAGACATGATGAGGTGGGAGGGCTTCTGTTGCCCGGTGCCCTCCCGAACCGCGCTTATCGCTTATGCAGCGACAGCGAGCACCTCTGAGTTATCGTTGGCACTTGTAAGTTTAGCCCGATGACGGTGGTACAATGCCGGGCAAAAGATAAGTCTTTACCGTGCGCGTCGAGCCTGTTTCGTCCCCACAGACCCTTTTTGCGAGGGGTTTTTCATGGTGGAGACGCCGGGCACTGCCCCCGGGTCCACAACACTTATTCCACTTACCGTTTATCGCCATAGCCGGGGACGAACCCCTTGCACTGATGAACATAGAAGTGCGGCTGTTCGCCCGCAAGGGAAAAGAGGCCACGAAAAAAATTAGACGTCCGGAATCGTGTCAATCCGATTCATTCGGATGACGCCGGGCAAAAGCCCATGCTAAAGCCGCCGCCATGGCACTGACATCCGAACAGCGCGCTGAAATCGAAGCGCAGCGCAGCGAACCCCAGCTTACGTCCCGTCCGACTGTGGCGGCGATGGAAAATCTGCTTTTCACGCCTTTCGAGGTGCTGGATCATGGTTTCCTGCGCGTGGTCGATTATATGGGCGACGATGGCGCGGTCGTGCAGGCTGCGCGCGTGTCCTATGGCCGCGGGACGAAGAAGGTCTCCGAAGATGCGGGTCTGATCCGCTATCTGATGCGTCACCGTCATTCGACGCCGTTCGAGATGTGCGAGATCAAGTTTCACGTAAAGCTGCCCGTGTTCGTCGCGCGGCAGTGGATTCGTCACCGTATGGCGAGCGTGAACGAATATTCGGCGCGCTATTCCATTCTGGACCGGGAGTTCTATCTTCCAGCACCCGATCAGGTGGCGACGCAGAGCAGTTCGAACCGGCAGGGACGCAGTGACGCACTGGATGCCGAGACGGCTCATGAGGTTCTCGAAATCCTGCGTCGGGATGCCAGCCAGTGCTATGACGATTACGAAAGTCTGCTGAACCCTGAGGGGACGGGACTGGCGCGTGAGCTTGCACGGATCAATCTGACCCTGAACACCTATACGCAGTGGTACTGGAAGATTGACCTGCACAATCTGATGCATTTCCTCGCCTTGCGCGCCGATCCGCATGCGCAGTACGAGATCCGCGTCTATGCGGAAAAGATGATCGAAATTCTTAAAGCCTGGGTGCCCGCGACGTCTGCAGCATTCGAGGAATACCGCCTTGGCGCCTTTACGCTTTCGGCCGGGATGCTGAAGGTCGTGCGGCGGCGTTTGGCGGGTGAAACCGTCACGCAGGAAAATTCCGGCCTGACCAAGCGGGAATGGTCTGAAATGGCGGCGGTTCTGGATGCTCAATCCTGAGCCCAGCCCCGGCTTTGCATCTGCCGGGAAGGATTCCGCCGAAAGCGATCTTGAACGGCTGATGAGCGAGGCCCGGGAGGCGCAGGCTGAAAGTCCTGTGGAAGACGCTCCTGTAAAGCCACCCAGTCTTTTTGTCTGGGCTGGAATTGCTATCTCTCTTGTCCTGATATCTGTTGCTATTCACTTTTTCTGGCCAGCTTCATAAAATATTCAATTCAGTAAACGATAAGTAAAATCAGAGATTGTCTGTTTTTTTCACTTTGTGAGCTGTCGTGAGAGATTCGCTGCGGATTCGTGTGAATTTTATCACACTTATCTCAGAGCTTTTTACAAACAGACTTATCCACAGGGTGTTGCCGTCTGACTGAAGCGCTCCGATTCGTGCGTTTGAGTGCGTAAAATTTTCTAATGCGCTGATTTAATACAATAATTTTAGAATCGGGTCACAAGCCCGATCAGGATTTGGCGCCAAGTCTGTCAAGAAGATTATTGGAATACCCACATTCCACCCTCTGCGGGTGCGATACTTGTGCATTACTGGTGCGGGTGAGAATTCTGATTTTGTAGCAAAAATGCGCAGGTAAACTACGCCCTGAACGGCGTTGATCGTCCGTTAGCTGCTGTCGCCATGCTTTTTGGAAAAGCTGGTGCCGGGTGAGGGATTTGAACCCCCGACCTTCGGTTTACAAAACCGCTGCACTACCACTGTGCTAACCCGGCATCGGCAGTGCGGCTTTTTCCATGTTCGGGGCTGTCAGGTCAAGCTCCCGAAAACGATTCTCTGTTCGCGTGCCGGATTTTCGTTTGGATTTCAGTGCGGGATAGGCGTGGTCAGATCGGCGGGCGGCGGCAGATGCTGCGAGTCTTTCGTAAAGCCATAGCCGTCGGAAGAAAGCCCCTGATGCGTGACCGTATGGGAGCAGCCAGCCAGCGTCAGGCCTGCTCCTGTCAGGCAGGCGCCGAGGAAAAGAATACGGATCATGACGGCTCTTTCGTGCTGTGTTCGGAAGACAGGGAACGGGCCACAGCCTGCGCAAGCCGTGTATAGGCCTGAGCCGCTTCGCTATCGGGTGCAGACAGGATGATCGGAGTCCCATCATCGCCACTGGCGCGAATATCGGCGAGCAGCGGGATCTCAGCGAGGAACGGAACGCCCATTTTTTCAGCTTCGGCCTTTGCGCCCCCGTGTCCGAACAACTCCGTCCGGTGGTTGCAGTTCGGGCAGCAGAAATAGGACATGTTTTCGACGACGCCGAGGATCGGGGTTTCCATCCGCTCGAACATGGCCACACCGCGCCTCGCATCCAGCAGCGCGATATCCTGCGGGGTGGAGACGATAACTGCGCCGCCCGTCGCAAGTTTGGGGCCGAGCTTCTGGGCCAGCGTCAGCTGCGCGTCGCCGGTGCCGGGGGGCATGTCGATCACGAGAACGTCGAGTTCCCCCCATTCGACTTCGCCCAGAAACTGCGTCAGCGCGCCCATGACCATCGGGCCACGCCAGATCATGGCCTGATTTTCGTCCACCAGATAGCCGATGGACATGCTCTTCAGACCCCAGGCTTCGATCGGCAGGATCGTGCCGTCCACGACGTCCGGTCGTGTGTTGCGTCCCAGCATCCGGGGGAGGGAGGGGCCGTAGATATCCGCATCCAGAAGCCCGGTCTTCAGGCCCTCCCGTGCAAGTCCGACCGCAAGATTGACGGCTGTGGTGGATTTGCCGACACCGCCCTTGCCCGATGCGACCGCAATAACGGCCTTCACGCCCGGCAGCAGCGTCTCGGGAGCATGTCGGCTCGCGGCGTTGCGGCGTTTGTCGCCCAGATTGAAGGGACGGTGTCCTACGCCCTGTGCGGGCGCATTGGCGGCGGTCGGCGTTGCGGGGCGATGAGATGTGAAGGATAGGGTGGCGCCCGTAATGCCCGGCAGGCTCGCAATCGCGGCTTCGACGCGCGGCCGGAGCGGTTCCACGCGCGAGGCGTTGTCCCGTGACGTCGCGAGGGAAACATGCGCATGGCCATTCTGCACCGAGACGCTCTCAAGCGCTGCGAAGGACAGGACGTTCGAGCCCTGACTGTCCTGCTCGGATTTCAGGATATTAGCGATGCGGGTTTCGGCGCTGGGGGCGTCTGTCCCGGGGGAGGCGGGCGGCATGTCGTTGGGGGGCGTGGTGTCAGTCATGCCGGGCTCTCATCAGGGAAAATATCACGTCTGGAAAGATTTTGACGCTATCATGAATAGGCTGCAAACGCACCTTGAACGGCAGGATGGTGACGAAAGGCCATGTTCTGCGTTAGCGTGCGGGTATGAAAAAACCGTCTGTCCGTCTTTCTGTTTCCGTTCTGGCGCTATCCCTGTCCCTTTCCGCAGGCTGGGCGCTGAGCGCGGCTCCAGCGCTGGCTCAGGATGCTGCGCCGGTTGCAGGCCAGCCGTCTTCCGTACCGACTCCTGCGCCACGTTCGGTGCCGTCGAGCTTTGCGGATCTGGCAAACAGACTCCTGCCGTCGGTCGTGAACGTCTCGACCTCGGCTGTGCTCAAGCCTGCGAAGACGGATGATAAAGGCCCCGATTCCAGCGATCCGGACGGCCCGCAGGTGCCCCCGTTCCAGCAGGGCTCACCGCTGGAAAAATTCTTTCATGATTACCTGAAACATAAACCGGCCCCGAACCATCCGCCGCGTCGTCAGCAGGCGCTGGGTTCGGGCTTCATCATTGATGCGTCCGGCATCATCGTGACGAACAATCACGTCATCGAAGGGGCAGATCAGGTCAGCGTCACGCTTCAGGACGGGACCGAGATGCCGGCGCGGATCGTGGGACGGGACAGTCAGGTCGATCTGGCCGTGCTGGAGGTCAAGCCCAAGCGTCCGCTTCCGACCGTCCCGCTGGGCCGGAGCGACAAAGCGCGGATCGGGGACTGGGTTCTGGCGATCGGCAACCCGTTCGGGCTGAACGGAACTGTGACGGCAGGCATCATTTCTTCGCGCGGACGAAACGTCGAACACGGTCTGTATGACGACTACATCCAGACGGATGCCGCCATCAATCGCGGCAATTCCGGCGGTCCGCTGTTCAATCTGTCCGGTGAGGTCATTGGCATCAACACGCTGATCTATGGCGGCTCGGGCGGCGATTCCATCGGCATCGGTTTTGCCATTCCGGCGGATGATGCGCGGGGGATCATCGACCAGCTTCGCCGCACCGGGCATGTCTCGCGCGGCTGGATGGGGCTGAAATTCCAGGATGTGACGAACGACATCGCCGAGACGCTCGACTTCCGCAAGCCGGACGGCTCCAACGGCAAGGGAACGTTGATTTCTGAAGTCGATCCGAAAGGCCCGGCTGCAAAAGCGGGTCTTGAGGTTGGCGACATCATCACCCGCGTCAATGATCAGGACGTGACCGGCCAGACCATGCCGCGCATCATTGCCTCCATTCTGCCGGGGACGCAGGCGCAGTTGGCCGTTTGGCACAAGGGTGCCCTCAAAACGCTGCCGATCACGCTCGCGCAGTCCCCCACACCGCCGGATATGCCGCCATCAGACACGCACCAGCCGGAACACCGCCATGCGGCTCTGGGTGAGCTGGGGGTGACGGTCAGTGCGATCGACGCGGACGCACGCACGCAATATGCGCTGTCTGACGATCAGCGCGGCGTTCTCGTCTCGCGGGTCGAGGCGGGTAGCCCCGCCGCCTCGCGCGGGATTGTGGAAGGCAACGTGATTACGCAGGTCGGACAGGACCAGATCAACACCCCGGACGACTTCGCCAAGGCCGTGCAAGGTCTGCACGAGCGCAAGAAGACGGAAGCCCTGCTGCTGGTGCAGGACGACGATGGGCTGCGCTGGGTTCCGGTGCCCTTTCTGGGGAACTGATTTTCACCTGTACTGAAATGTGAGCATGAATGTCCTGATACGTCTGGGCCAGGCCTGGCTGCCTGCGCTGCCCCGGAACAGCAGCTGGCGCGAAGTCATGCGTCCCGCAATACGCCAGACCATCCGGGTTCTGGTGTCGGTGGTCGTGGCGTGGATCGTCGGATCGCTCATGCATCTGCAGGAAACGATCTGGGCGCTGGTCACGGCCCTGATCGTGACGCAGTCCAGCATCAGCCAGACCATGGCCACGGCCCGCGACCAGATCAGTGGAACGGTGATCGGAGCGCTGGCGGGCGGGTGCGCGGTCGTGCTGGAAATCACGACGGGTCTGCGCTGGATTCCGTTCTGGATCATGCTGACGCCGCTGGTGTTCCTGACGGCCATTCAGCCGACGCTGCGTTTCGCCTGCATCACGCTGATGATCGTATATCTGTTTCCCAGTCAGGGCAGCCCGTTTCTGCCGCTGGTCACGCGGCTTCTGGCCATTGTCATGGGCGTTGCGGTGTCGATCGTCGTATCGTTCCTCATTCTGCACAGCAGTGCGCGCAAGCAGGCGTTTCATACGGCAGGGCGTTTGTTACGGCGCATGGACCAGCTTCTTAAAAGTGCGCTCGACCAGAATACGGGATGGACGGCCATCGAGCAGCAGAACGATGACTGTGTGGCCCTGCTGATGGAGCTTGAGGATGCCGTCACCGAAGCGCGGCGCGAGCGGCTGAAGGAACTGGAACAACGTGATCCGGTTCTGGCCGCTCTGCCCCGCCTCATGCGGCGCCTGCTGAATGACACGATGCTGGTCGCGCGGGCGATTGCGACGGGGCGCGCGGCAGGAAATACCGGCCTGATGCCGTTGTACAAGGGGCTGAGCCATGCACTCCGGGCGCTGGCACATAGTTGTGAAGAACAACTGACCACGAAGAACAGCCGACATCCGCGACAGGCGCAGGATGAAGAAATTCTTCATCTCCTGCCACGTCTGGAAGAACAGACCCGGCCGGAGATGCGCTTTGTGATGTCCCTTTTCCGGGAAGATCTCGAAAGAGCTGTCGGCGTGGTCATGCGCGAAGATGTGAGTGGCATGAAAGGGCTCTGACGCCTCTTTTCTAGGGTCTTTGCGGTGGACGGCGCCGGGGGCTGTTGAAACCGTTATTCGGCTTTTGCGTTGTTCGGGGGCTATTATGGCACATGCCCGGCCTTGTCGGTCCCCGTCAGCGACCGGCCCGAAACCACGGAGAAGTCCATGATTACGCGCGAAACCCTCAAATCTCTTCCTGCCAATGTCCAGGCGCCCCCTTACGACATTGACGGCGTGAAACCGGGGATCGTGCATTTCGGTGTGGGTAACTTTTTCCGGGCGCATGAGGCGTTTTATGTGGAGCAGATCCTCGAACACGCGCCTGACTGGGCGATCATCGGCGTTGGTCTGACGGGCAGTGACCGCTCAAAGAAAAAGGCCGAGGAATTTAAAAAACAGGACTGCCTGTATTCCCTGACCGAGACGGCCCCTTCGGGCAAAAGCACGGTGCGCGTCATGGGGGCGCTGCGCGATTATCTTCTTGCCCCGGCAGATCCTGAAGCCGTGCTGAAGCATCTTGCCGATCCGGCGATCCGCATCGTGTCCATGACGATCACGGAAGGCGGCTACAACATCAACGAGACGACCGGTGCGTTTGATCTGGAAAATGCGGCGGTGAAAGCCGATCTGCAGAACCCGGAAAAGCCGTCCACGGTCTTCGGTTATGTTGTCGAGGCCCTGCGTCGCCGCCGGGATGCCGGACACAAGGCGTTTACGGTCATGTCCTGCGACAACCTGCGCCACAACGGCAATGTCGCTCGCAAGGCCTTCCTCGGTTATGCGAAGGCGCGCGATCCCGAACTGGCAAAATGGATCGAGGAGAACGCGACCTTCCCGAACGGAATGGTTGATCGCATCACCCCGACCGTTTCAACGGCCATTGCGAAGAAGCTGAATACGGCCAGCGGACTGGATGACGACCTGCCGCTGGTGGCTGAAGATTTCCATCAGTGGGTTCTGGAAGACCAGTTCGCCGATGGTCGCCCGCCGCTTGAAAAAGCCGGTGTGCAGATGGTCCGGGATGTGACGGACTGGGAGCACGTCAAGATCCGGATGCTCAATGCCGGGCACGTCACGCTCTGTTTCCCGGGCATTCTGGTTGGCTATGAGAATGTGGATGACGCCATCGAAGATGGCGAACTCCTTGGCAATCTGAAGAACTACCTCAACAAGGATGTCATCCCGACCCTGAAGGCGCCTTCAGGCATGACGCTCGAAGGTTACCGGGACAGCGTCATCAGCCGTTTCTCCAACAAGGCGATGTCGGACCAGACGCTCCGGATTGCCAGCGATGGCTGTTCCAAGGTTCAGGTGTTCTGGACGGAAACCGTGCGCCGGGCGATCGAAGGCAAGCGGGATCTGTCGCGCATTGCGTTCGGAATTGCGTCCTATCTCGAAATGCTGCGTGGACGGGACGAGAAGGGCGGGACGTACGAATCGTCCGAGCCGACTTATGGCGAAGCCGAATGGAAGCTTGCCAAGGCTGACGATTTCGAGAGTTCTTTGAAGCTTCCGGCATTTGACGGATGGCGCGATCTGGACACGTCCGAACTGGATCAGAAGGTCATCGCGCTGCGGAAGATCATTCGCGAAAAGGGTGTGAAGGCCGCCATTCCGGCCTGAAGACTCCTTTCGGGTCTAAAAAACCGCGCTCTGTGAGGAGCGCGGTTTTTTTTAGCTCAGATCTGTCCCATAAGGACAAGAATCACGACAATGACCACGATCAGGCCAAGGCCGCTGGACGGGTAGTAGCCCCATTTTGAGCTGTACGGCCATGACGGCAGCGCACCGATCAGCAGGAGGATCAGGATTACAAGAAGGATCAGTCCCATGGCACATCTCTCTTGCCGGTTGAGACTGCTTTACGCGCGTTAGTGAATAAAAGTTTCCGCAATATTGCGAAAGATCAAAGCTGCCGGTCGCGCTTGATGCGGTCCCAGGCGGCATTGATGCGGGCGACCTTGTCCTGCGCGCGGCGGCGCTCGGCTTCGGACATGGGTTTCTGTGCCAGAACGTCCGGATGGTGCTCGCGGATCAGGGTCCGCCAGCGGACACGTACTTCGGTATCGGTGGCGGTGCGCGTGATGCCAAGAATGCGATAGGCATCCGGTTCGTTCGAACTGGCAGGGCGGCTGTTGCCACTTTCTGCCCGATCCCACGCCCCTGCTGGGAGGCCGAAAGCCCGGTGGACACGCTGGAGAAAGTCGACTTCCTTGGGGTGTAGCTTGCGGTCTGGTCCGGCATCGGCGCGAGCGATGCGGAACAGGGCCGTCATGAGGTTTTCAAGCGGCGCCGTGTTGTCGGCATAGGCCGCGCCCATCTCGCGGGCATACATCTCGAAGTCGTCCGTCCGGTCGCGGGCGCGATCGAACAGCATGCCGACTTCCTTGACGTTGTCGGAAGGGAACTGGAAGCAGGTCTTGAAAGCGTTGATTTCGTGACGGTTGACCGGGCCGTCGATCTTGGCAAGCTTCGCACACAGGGCAACAAGCCCGATCGCGTAAAGCTGATCCCGCTTGCCCAGCGCCGCCGCGATCTTGGCCGCTCCAAAAAAGGCTGCGCTGTTGGGGTCAGGACGGCCATTTGCAGGAAAACGCTCGCTCCATCCCCCTGTCGAGGGTTTGAGTAGGGAGCCGCTATCGGCAGCATGTCCCAAGGCCGCGCCCATCAGCGCTCCGAAAGGACCACCAACCGCGAAACCCGCGACACCACCGAACATCTTGCCCCAGATAGCCATGAGTTCAGCCTAGCACGCCCATCCTCGGCGGCAAATGACAGATCGTACAGCCGCACGCCACGCGGTCTGAAAGCTTTTGCGTGAGGCGTGCTATAAAAGCGGAATGACGAACCCGGCCCCTCTTCAGGCTTTGTGGTGCTAGGGTTTCAGACTGTTTGACGGATATTTTCATGACTTCTTCGCTGCCCCCTCGTACTGACGACGAACTGATGGAGCTTCTGATCCGCCGGCTGCCCGAGAAATTGCAGACGGTGCTGAACTGGCTGCGGGAGCCGTCGCATAAATGGGTACGGATTCCGGCGGGCGTGCTGTTCATGCTGGGGGGAGTCCTGTCGATCCTGCCGGTTCTCGGATTGTGGATGCTGCCGGTCGGCGTGATGCTGCTGTCACAGGACATTGCACTGTTCCGCCGTTTGCAGGGCCGCGTCCTGCGTTGGGTCGAACGCAAACACCCCGATTGGCTGGGACTAAACACCTAGCCTGAGGTTTCAATCCGCTTTTGCAGGTGCAGAAGTGCGGCAACCCGAAGCGCAGACGCCAGCGGACGTTCGGGCGGCCGTGTCGCGTCCAGCGAGGCGACGAGTGAGGCAAAGCTCTGCTGGCGCGTCGTGGCGATCATGTCCAGCACCGTCCAGAATTCGGGCTCGAGCGCCACGGACGTCCGATGTCCGGACAGGGACAGACTGCGTTTGACGAGATCGCTCATGCGGGGTGATCCTCAAGCTGTTTGATGGCCCATTGTGCCGTCTCGGCAATATCCGGGTCCGGGTCTGTCAGCAGGTCCTGCGCAGCGGGGAGGAGCGACGGATCGGCGGAGTTGCCGATGGCAATCAGCACATTGCGTACAAATCTGTTGCGCCCGATCCGTTTGATGGGCGAGCCGGAAAAGAATGTCCGGAAGGTCGCATCATCCAGCCGGACCAGTTCCTCAAGTTTCGGCGCCACCAGTTCGGGGCGGGCCTGAAGTTTGATATGCCGCGCGCTCTCGGCAAAGCGGTTCCACGGACAGACGGACAGGCAGTCGTCGCAGCCATAGATGTGGTTGCCGATTTTCGGACGCAGGTCATGGGGGATCGGGCCTTTGTGCTCGATCGTTAGATACGAAATGCAGCGGCGCGCATCCATCCGGTAGGGCGCGGTAAAGGCATCGGTCGGGCAGGCGGTCAGGCAGCGCGTGCAGGAACCGCAGCTTCCACCTTTGGGCGCAGAAGGCGCGAGTTCCAGCGTGGTATAGATTTCGCCCAGAAGCAGCCAGGACCCATGCTCCCGCGAGACGAGGCAGGTGTGCTTTCCCGTCCAGCCGAGTTGCGCCTTCTCCGCCAGTGCGCGCTCAGAAACCGGCGCGGTATCGACGAACACCTTCACCTGCGTCTCTGGTCCGCCCAGTTTGACGACATACTGCGCCAGATGCTTGAGCATGCCCTTGATGACGTCGTGATAGTCGCGGTTACGGGCATAGACGGAAATATTGCCGCATTCGGGATCGGTCGTCGGGCCTTCCGCCGGGGCGTAGGACAGGCCTAGCGAAATCACGCTCCGCACTTCGGGCCAGAGCGCTTGAGGATGGGCGCGTTCTTCGATGCGCGTCTCCATCCATTCCATTGTTCCGTGATGGCCCTGAGCGACGAATTCCCGCAAACCCTGAGCAACTTCCGGCCCGAGTTCGGCCTTGCAGAACCCGACCGCATCAAACCCCAGATGGCGCGCATGGTCCGCAATCCGGGTTTCAAGCCTTGTGGCGAGTGTCGGAAAATCAGGCATGAAAAGGGAGTGGTCTCACCGGTGAACGGGCATCCATTATGTCATCGGGTATGCAAATGGACCAGCTTTTCCGCCGTTCGGGAGGCCCGTTTCAGACAGGGTTTGTCACGATCTGAAAATGGCTTGCCACGTCGGGGGCGGAACGGCATCGTTGGGCCATGCGACATCCTTTCCGCTCCATTCTGCCCGCTGCTGTTCTGGGCATGACATCCGTTCTGGCACTGAATCCGGTCGCACAGGCTGCCTCGTCCGCCGCGCAGGTTTACGATCATGTCCGGAACGATCCGGTGCGGCTGAACATGTTTCTGCGGGAATTTCCCAAAGGGGCGGATCTGCACAATCATCTGGCTGGCGCGATTTATGCTGAGAGCATGCTGGACTGGGCTGCGCGCGATGGGCTTTGCGTGTCCTTGACGGAAAAGCGCATTCTTGATCATGCTTGCACTCATCCGGGAGACGGCGAATTTCCTGCTGCCGACCTATCGCACCATGCGGGATCGGAAAATGCGCTGATCGATGCGCTGTCCATGCGCGATTTCGTGCCGTCGCCAGGGGATGCTTCCGGCCACGACCATTTCTTCGCAACCTTCGCCCGATTTAACGCCATCGCTGATGCGCATGGGGGCGAGATGCTGGCCGAAGCCCGCGACCGTGCGGCACGCGACCATGTGACGTATCTGGAACTGATGATCTCGCCCGGGATTGGTCCGATGATTGGGGCCGGTTTCCATCATCCGTTGCGGGGCGACGACCTCGCTTTCGCGCATCAGGCGCTCGTTCCGGAAATTCCGGCACTGGTGCAGAAGGCGCGCGCCGAGACGGACCGGATGGAGGCTCAGGCCCGGGACGTGCTGAAATGTGGAACACCGCAGGCCCATCCGGGATGCGCGGTCACGGTGCGCTATCTGTTCCAGACCTTGCGGACGCTGCCGCCTCAGGCCGTTTATGCGCAGCTCGATGCCGGATATGCGACTGTGAAAGCCGATCCGCGCTTCGTCGGGCTGAATATCGTCGCCCCTGAAGACGACGCGACCGCCATGCGCGATTACGACCTGCATATGCGGATGTTCCATTTCCTGAACGGCGTGTATCCGGGCGTGAAGCTGAGCCTGCATGCCGGGGAACTCACGACGGGCCTCGTCCCCACGGAGGGCCTGCGTCATCATATTCGCGCTGCCGTCGAAGTGGCAGGTGCCAGTCGGATCGGGCATGGCGTGGATGTGGCGCTTGAGGACGCCCCTGAAACGCTTCTGGCTGAGATGGCGCAGCGTCATGTGATGGTGGAAATCAACCTGACCAGCAATGACGAAATCCTTGGCATCAAAGGCGCGGCCCATCCGTTTTCGCTGTATCGCCGCGCCGGGGTGCCGATGGCGTTGTCCACGGATGATGAGGGCGTCTCACGTGGGGATCTGACACAGGAATATGTCCGTGCGGCTCAGACCTATGATCTGTCCTATGCCGATCTGAAAACGCTGTCCCGCGCCGGGCTGGAGTATGCGTTCGTGCCAGGCCCAAGCTTATGGTCCGATCATCAGCCGGGGCAGTTCGTTCCGGCCTGCCGGACTTTGCCCGTCACATCCGCGTCCTGCTCGGCGTTTTTGAAATCCAGCGAAAAAGCCCGTCTGCAATGGGCGCTTGAAGAGCGGTTCGGTACGTTCGAAGCCGCTGTCACACATGAGGGTCTCTATCAGTGAAATCTGTCTCAACCGTTTTCGGGGCCGCGCTCCTGTCCTTCTGTGTGTCTGGTCTGGCGTTGGCCCATGCCCCGATCCCCGTTCGCGTCGTCGTCGTCACGACGTTCGAGATCGGCAAGGATACGGGCGATACAGCGGGCGAATACCAGAACTGGATCGAGAAACTGCCCCTGCAGCAGACGATCCCGGCCCCCGGCACCGATCATGACGTGATGCACTACAATCCGGATCTGCATGTTCTGGGCATCGCAAGCGGCGAGGGACCGGAGCACATGGCCTCGGCCATCACGGCCCTCGTGCTCGATCCGCGGTTCGATCTGCGACATGCCTATTTCGTGCTGGCAGGGATTGGCGGGATTGATCCCAATTTCGGGACCATCGGCTCGGCCGTCTGGGCACCACGCGTTATCAATGGCGGTCTGTCCCATCTGGTGGACCCACGCGAAATCCCCGCCTCCTGGCCGGATGGGTTTACGCCCGTGCAGGGCAGCACTCCGGATGAAAAGCCGCGTCCTGCGCTGCATTCCGGCATGGGTGACATGGAATATACGCTCGACCCGGCCCTCGTGCAGTGGGCCTATGGGCTGACGAAGGATATCGCGCTTCCCGACAATGACGGCCTGAAGGCCTCGCGCCTGCGTTACACCGGCTTTGCCGCAGCCCAGAAGCCGCCTTCCGTGCAGCTTGGGGATACGATTTCGGGCGAGACGTTCTGGGTCGGCGCTAAAATGAACCAGTGGGCCGAGCGCTGGGTGAAATACTGGACGGATGGACAGGGCGTGATGGCCACGACGGCGGAAGAAGACGTCGCGTTCTGTCAGGCACTGGCGCTTCAGGGCAAGGCCGGGCGCGTTGATCCGAAGCGTGCGCTGATCCTGCGGACGGCCAGCAATTTCGACATGCCCCCGCCGGGCCAGAGTGCGGCGCAGCTTCTGTCGGACGAAGCGCATGAGACGGGCTTTTCAGGATTTCAGGCTTCGGTCGATGCAGCCTATACTGTGGGAAGTGTGGTTGTGAAGGAACTGGCGACGCACTGGGATCGGTACGGCAAGGCCTTGCCGTCGGCGCAATGAAGCATGTCTGATCAGCCGCCTCTCCAGACCGGTGTTCTCGAACGCCGGATGGGGAACTGGGCGCGAAATCGGCTGCCGCCTGTCCTGCGGGATGCCATCCTGTTCGTGCTCAAACAGGGCTGGGCCGCGCTGTTTGGCGGCCTCTTGCTGGGTGCGGCCCTGCTCACGCGCGTTTTCTGGCAGCCTGGATGGCCGGTGCACCGCTATGATGCGCTGTTTGTATTTGCCATCGTGGTCCAGCTTCTTTTCCTTGCTCTGAAGCTGGAAACCTGGACGGAAGCGCGCGTCATCGTGCTGTTCCATCTGACGGGAACGGCCATGGAGTGGTTTAAGGTCCGCGTAGGGGCGTGGGGCTATCCCGAACCCTGTTTTTTCCGCGTGATGGATGTGCCGCTGTTTTCAGGTTTCATGTATGCCAGCGTCGGCAGCTACATGGCGCGCGCCATCCGTATTTTCGACATGCGCTTTATCCCCTATCCGCCGTTCTGGCAGACATTTGGTCTGGCGCTGCTGATTTACGTCAACTTCTTCTCGCATCATTTCATTCCCGACCTTCGATATGGGCTCTTTATGGGCACGCTCGCGGTCTATGGTCGCACCATGATCCATTTCCGGATCACGCAGCGCGACTGGTGGATGCCACTGCCTTTGGCGGCATTTCTGTCGAGTATTGCGCTCTGGATTGCCGAAAATGTTTGCACGACGAGCGGCATCTGGCGTTATGCGGGGCAGCACGGGCACCAGATGGTCGGTTTCAGCAAGATGGGATCGTGGTACCTGCTGCTTTACGTCGCCTTCATGACCGTCACGCTGCTGGATCGAAACCGGTTTTATCCGACCGCAAAAACCCGGTCTGCGGCCTCCGGTCAGCGTGTCGGAATATGGTCGCGGTAGCGGTCCCAATGCGTGACCAGTTCGCGTACGACCGGCTCTCCGGCGCGCTCGTTGTTGTCATAGGCGACGGCTTGTCCCGGTCCTTCGTCTCCCATGGACGCCGTGACCGAAACGCCGGGCGGGGGCATATCGAAATTGCTGCCTGAACGCAGCACCATGATCCGCTCCGGATCAACATAGCCCAGCCGTGCCAGCATCCGCATGTCGTACTGGTAGTGCTGGCTTTCCTCATTGGTCATGACGAAATGTCCCTGACCTTTCGTCCACATCGTGACCCAGTTTTCGGCCCAGCGGTTGCGTTCCGCACCATGCCAGTAGCGCTCGGTACCCAGCGTCTCGCCCATCAGCACCATCGGCGGCTTCTGCGCCTGCGGATAGCCGCGCCATGCCTTGCGGCGTTCGGCAATCACCGGGTCATCCGCGAGTTTTACATTCTGGCTCAGGGCAAACGCCCAGCGCGCCAGACCACGATTGAGCGGATAGGCCTTGGTCAACTGCGCCACATCCGTCACCGAACCATAATGGTTCGGATTGTCGGGCAGGGTGTCCGGACGGCTCGCACCAATAGCGTAAAGTCCGTAAGGCCAGCCTTTGGGGATGGTCCGGTCGTCAATTTCGCGCAGGGCGTCCGCGTCCACGACCCATTGCGCCCAGGCCACGCTGCCGACCGATGCCATATTCGGATTGACGCCGGAAATGCCGGTGAACAGCCAGTAGGTGTGGTGCAGGTCAAAGCGTGGATCCAGCGCCAATGCGTGCAGATCCATATCGCCATGGCGCAGGACGATGCCGTACACGCCATCCTTATTGCGGCGGAGCTGGTCCGGGACGCCGCGGATGGGGACGGTTTCGTCCAGATGCAGCCGTTCCACCCAGTCCTGATATTCGCCGGGCGCGTCCCCGGTATCGTGTCCGACTTCGAAGTTCGCCACGACCAGAACGCGGATTTCTTCCGGTGCGGCAAGGGCCGTTCCGGTTGCGAGAGCGGTGCCTAGAATGAAAGCGGAGACGACTTGGCGCATGGGAGGGTCTTTCTGGGGTGATGCAGGGCTCTGCCCTGCACCCGGAAGGGGTCTTGACCCCTTCACCCCGATTCATGAATCAGGATCAAAGGGACTGAGTCCCTTTGTGGGGTCTGGGGCAAAGCCCCGGATTAAAGGGCCAGATCCGGCATCGGCCATTCGTCTTCGGTCCAATCGCCCTTGGCCCAGTCTTCGCGCAGTTTCAAGGCAAGAGCATCGAGCGTGCCCTCCACGATGGCGGCGCGGATCTGGCGCATCAGGCGTTGGTAATAGGCCAGATTATGCCATGTCAGCAGCATCGGGCCGAGCATCTCGTTGGCGCGGAACAGATGGTGCAGATAGGCGCGGCTGTAACGTCCGGCGATGGGTGTATCGTCATGGGGCGTCAGCGGACGCGTGTCTTCGGCGAAACGGGCGTTCCGCAGGTTGATGGCGCCGCGCTCGGTATAGGCGCGGGCCGTGCGACCGGCGCGCGAGGGCATCACGCAGTCGAACATATCCACGCCGCGCATGACCGCGCCCAGCAGGTCGTCCGGTGTGCCGACACCCATCAGATACCGGGCCTTGTCCTGCGGTAGCATCGGCGTGGTGAAGTCCAGCGTCGAGAACATCAGGTCCTGACCTTCGCCCACGGCCAGACCGCCGATCGCATAGCCTTCGAAGCCGATCTCGGTCAGGGCCTTGATGGAATATTCGCGCAGATCACGCTCGGTGCCGCCCTGCACGATGCCGAACTGACCGTATCCCTCACGCGCGACAAACGCCTCGCGGGAGCGGGCAGCCCAGCGCATGGACATTTCCATGGATTTCCGCAGGGCTTCCGGTGTGGCGGGCAGGGCCGGACATTCGTCGAACGCCATGGTGATGGTGGCGTCGAGCTTGAACTGGATATCGGTCGAGATTTCCGGTGTCAGGCGATGCTTGCTGCCGTCGATATGTGAGCGGAACGTCACGCCGTCTTCGTCGAGCTTACGCAGCGCGCCAAGGGACATAACCTGAAATCCACCGGAATCGGTCAGGATCGGGCCGGGCCAGTCCATCATTCTGTGCAGCCCGCCCAGCTTCTGCACACGGTCCGCCGTGGGGCGCAGCATCAGGTGATAGGTGTTGCCCAGAACGATGCCCGCACCCGTGGAGCGCACGGCGTCCATCGTCATGCCCTTGACCGTGCCGACGGTGCCGACCGGCATGAAGGTCGGGGTCGGGACCGTACCGTGACGGGTGTGCAGATGGCCCGCGCGCGCCATGCCGCAGGTTGCTTCAGGCACCCAGGTCATTTTGGTGGCGTGATCGGTTTGATGATCGCTCATGGCGCGCGCTCCAGTAGGCAGGCATCGCCATACGAATAGAACCGCAATCCGTTGGCGATGGCGTAGGCATAGGCCTCTCGCATGGTCTCGGTGCCGCTGAACGCGCAGACGAGCATGAACAGCGTCGAACGCGGCAGATGGAAGTTCGTCATCAGGACGTCCACCGCTTTGAAGCGGTATCCGGGCTTGATGAAAATGGAGGTCTCGCCTCGCCACGGGGCCACGGTCCCGTCCTCGCGGGCCGCGCTTTCCAGCAGGCGAAGCGAGGTTGTGCCGACGGCGATGATCCGGCCACCACGCGCACGGGTCTCGTTGATGGCGGCGGCGGTTTCGGCGTCGATCTCACCCCATTCCGCATGCATCTTATGCTCGGCAATGGTGGAGCGGACGGGCAGGAACGTGCCCGCACCAACATGAAGCGTCAGGGTCCGGCGCTGGATGCCTTTTGCGTCCAGTGCTGCCAGCACTTCAGGTGTGAAATGCAGGCCCGCTGTGGGGGCTGCGACCGCACCGCGATACTGCGAGAAAATGGTGCGATAGTCCGCATCGTCCTGCTTCGTCGGGCCGAAGGGGCGCTCAATATAAGGGGGTAGGGCCAGCGCCCCGACCCGCTCAAGAAACGCGTCGAAATCGTCTCCCTCGACCGAAAAGCGGATGCTGACCGCGCCATCGCCTTCATTTTCCACAACGGTTGCCGTGACGGGATCGTCTCCGAAATGCAGGATATCCTGCGGCTTCAGCTTGCGCGAATTGCGCGCCAGAGCATGCCAGCTTCCATTCGCCAGAATCCGGTCGAGCGTCAGGCCGATCTTGGCCTCTCCGCGCGTGGCGGCAAGCTGGGCGCGGATGACGGCTGTATTGTTGGCAATCAGCAGATCGCCTTCTCGCAGGAAATCCGGCAGGTCGCGGATCATGTGCGGATCCGGCGCCAGACCGGGCCGGACATGCAGCAGCGTTGCACTGTCACGCGGGCGTGCAGGTTCCGTCGCGATGTGATCGCGGGGAAGTTCGAAATCGAAGGGGGCGAGATCGTCCGTCATGGGAACGTTCTCTAGCAGGTTCGGCCCGCATGAAAACGTCAGACCCGCGGGCCTGACGTATCTTTTTGTGTAGCAGGTGTGCGTTTCAGGCCGAAACGCTGAGCAGATGGCTCGTATCGCTGCTGGATCCGGAGTTCGAAGATCCGCCGGAGGTCGTCTCGGAAATGATATTTCCCTGCGCGTCCTCGACGATGGTCGTCGTGGAGCCGTCGGCGTTCAGTTTGGTTGTCGTGGTTTCCTGCGTGGAGGAACTGCTGCTGGACGATGAGGATGCGCTGGAAGATGACGCACTGTTCGCGCTGTAAAGGCTGCTCATGGCGGAAGAGCCGATGGAAGAAATGCCTGTCATGATGAAAAGACTCCGTTGGGAAGAAACGAAGACCAGTTTCGGATCAGAAGGTTAAGAAAGGATAAGGAGTCCTGTAACCGAGTGATACGGAGTGTATTCGGCTATGGTATTCGCAGCAGTTTCATTCGCGATGAAAGCATGATCTGTAATCAAGATGTCATTTCATGCCGGGAAGTGTCTTTGCTTCCTGCCAGAGTGCTTCCATGGTCGGCAGATCCTGCTCGGCCATGGTTTGCCCTTTCCGCGCAAGCATGGCTTCCATCGCTTCAAAGCGGCGGGTGAACTTGGCATTGCTTCGGCGCAGGGCCGCTTCGGGGTCGATATCCAGTTTGCGGGCCAGACTTGCGACGGTGAACAGAACGTCGCCCAGTTCGTCTTCGATGCGGTCCTGGTCCCCGCCGAGTTCGGCTTTCAGTTCGTCGATTTCTTCATGAACCTTGTCGAGAATGCCGGTGGGGTCGTCCCAGTCGAAACCCACGCGGGCGGCGCGGCGGCTCAGTTTCGCGGCGCGCATCAGGGCGGGGAGGGGGAGGGCCACGCCGGCCAGCGCGCCGTATTCGGCCTTGCGTTGGCGTTCGGCGTCTTTTTCCCGCTCCCAGGAATCGTCATCCAGAGCCGCATCGCCGAAAACATGCGGGTGACGGCGCACGAGCTTGTCGGCGATCAGTCCTGCCACAGTCTCGAAATCGAAGTGACCCGCTTCCTGCGCCATCTGGGCCTGAAAAACGACCTGAAGCAGCAGGTCCCCCAGTTCGTCGGGAATGGCCTCGCGGTCGTCACGGGCGATGGAGTCCATGACTTCATAGGCTTCCTCGATTGCGAAGGGGGCGATCGTGGCGGGGGTCTGTTCCACGTCCCAGGGGCAGCCGCCTTGCGGGTCCCGCAGGCGCTTCATGATGTCCAGCAGGCGGTCGATCTGCCGTGGGGACGGCGGGGAGGACGGCCGGTTGGACTGGGGCATGGGAAGATCCTGTTGTTATCGTGCTCAGAGGTTCATAGCCGTGCCGCCTTATGGATGAAAGCGCCGGATGCGCCCTGCGCGTGACAGCCTGACATTCCCGACGTAAAACGTCTTCCGGAACGGATTTGCAGACGGGGTTGCTGGAGCATGGCGCGCATTTTCATTGACGGAGAAGCAGGCACGACGGGTTTGGGAATCCGCCAGAGGATCGAAGCGCTTCCGGCGTCCTATGGTCTGGAAATCCTGTCGATCGCGCCGGATCTGCGTAAGGACAAGGCCGCCCGTCGTTCCATGCTCGAACAGGCCGATGTCGCCATCCTGTGTCTGCCGGATGAAGCCGCCTGCGAAACCGTAGCGCTGGCCGAGGGGCTGGATGTCCGGATTCTGGATGCCAGCACCGCACATCGGATCGCGGATGGCTGGATTTATGGCTTTCCTGAAATGGATGCGGAACAGGCGGCTGCCATCAAGGGCGCGCGGTTTGTCGCTAATCCCGGTTGCTACCCGACGGGCGCCATTGCCCTGATGCGGCCTCTGGTCCGGGCAGGACTGCTTCCGGCCGATCATCCCGTCTCGATCAACGCTGTCTCGGGCTATAGCGGCGCAGGCCGCGTGGCGATTGAGGAGCACGAAAAGGACGGCGGTCCGGCGTTTTTCCTGTACGGGCTCAATCTCAAGCACAAGCATCTGCCGGAAATCCGGCACTATTCCGGCCTGACGCGCCAGCCGATTTTCGTGCCATCGGTCGGGCATTTCCCTCAGGGTATGATCGTGTCCATCCCGCTGCATCTGAACGACCTGCCCGGTCAGCCTTCGGCGGCCGAGATCGAAGCCGTGCTTCAGGACGCCTATGCCGGATGCGCCCATGTGCGTGTTGTGCCTGCCGAGACGCAGCTTGTGGCGGACACTCTGGCTCATACCGACGATATGGAACTGCGGGTGCATCATAACGGTGAACAGGTTGTTCTGACCTCGCGGCTGGACAATCTGGGCAAGGGGGCTTCGGGCGCGGCCATCCAGAACCTGCTGTTGATGCTGGGTCTGTAAGGCACGTTATTTCACACGGCCCGGATTTTGCACTCTGGCCCTTTTGCGGGGAATGCATTAGGGTCCGGGCTGCCCGCGCGAGAGTGGCGGAACGGTAGACGCAGTCGGCTCAAAATCGACCGCCGAAAGGCATAGGGGTTCGAGTCCCCTCTCTCGCACCATGAACGGTCATTTTCTGCCGGAATGACCTCAGGACCGATCAGCCCGGAACGTGCATGTCCAAGCCGACTGTCAAACCCTCCCGCCCGTTCTTCTCCTCAGGTCCCTGCGCCAAGCGTCCCGGATGGACTCTGACTGGTCTGGATCAGGCTCTGCTGGGCCGATCGCACCGTGCGCCCGAGGGCCGTGCGCGCCTTAAAGAGGTTATCACCCGTTCCAAAGACCTGCTCGGTATTCCGTCGGACTGGCGCGTTGGAATCGTTCCGGCCTCCGATACGGGGGCCGTGGAAATGATTCTGTGGGCTCTTGCTGGTGAACGCGGAATCGACGTCCTGTCCTTTGAAAGCTTTTCTGGAACCTGGGCGCAGGATCTGAGCGACGTTCTGAAAATTGAAGATCTGCGCGTTCTGGACGCACCTTATGGCGCACTGCCGGATCTGAAGACCGTGGACTGGAGCCGCGATGTCGTCCTGACATGGAACGGCACGACATCGGGTGTCTGCATTCCCGATGCGAGCGCAATTCCCGCTGAACATGATGGGTTGGTCATCTGTGACGCGACCTCCGCCGCTTTTGCGATGGATCTGCCGTGGGATCGGCTCGATATCGTGACATGGTCCTGGCAGAAGGCACTGGGGGGCGAGGCTGCACATGGCATGGTGGCGCTCAGTCCGCGTGCCGCTGCCCGTCTGTCGCAGCCATCCCCGCGTCCGCTGCCCAAGATTTTCCGTCTGGCCAATAAAAAGGGCCTGATCGAAGCCATTTTTGAAGGCGATACGATCAACACGCCGTCCATGCTCTGCGTCGAGGATGCGCTGGATGGTCTGCGCTGGGCCGAACAGATCGGCGGTCTACCCGCCCTGAAGGCGCGTTCGCAGCAGAATCTGGCGGCTGTCGCCCAATGGATCGAAACGGCGGACTGGGTGTCGTTCCTCTCTGTCCGGGAAGAGACCCGGTCCAGCACGTCCATCTGTCTGAAAATCACGGCGCCGTGGTTTGAAAGCCTGTCTGACGAGGCGAAGGGCAAGGCGGTCAAGTATCTGACGGGCCTCGTTGCGAAGGAAGATGCCGGTTACGATCTGGCAGCCTATCGCGATGCCCCGGCTGGTCTGCGGATCTGGGGTGGGGCGACGGTCGAGACAGCTGATATTGAAGCGCTGCTGCCCTGGCTCGACTGGGCGCATGAACAGACCCGTCTGGAGTTTTCGGCATGAGTCTATATTCCGAAAGCCCAAGCGCCGCCCTGCTGCCGTCCGGTTTTGCAGACCTGCTGCCCGGTGAGGCCGAAGCCGAAGCCCGTGGCATTGCCAGCGTGATGGAAGCGTTTTCCCGTCACGGCTATCAGCGCGTCCGGCCCCCTCTGCTGGAATTTGAAAACTCTCTTCTGGGTGGTTCGGGAGAATCCCTCGCGCCCCAGACCTTCCGTCTGATGGATCCGAACTCGCATCGTATGATGGCGCTGCGTCCGGATATGACGACGCAGATTGCCCGGATCGCGAGCATCCGTCTTCAGGACGCGCCCCGCCCCTTGCGCCTGTCCTATTCGGGAAGCTGCATCGTGGTCGGCACGCCGGGCCGCGAAGCCGACCGTCAGGTCTCGCAGGCCGGCATCGAATTGATCGGCCCGGACAGTGCGCAGGCCGATGCGGAAGTCATTGCGCTCGGCGCAAAGGCGCTTGCGGAACTGGGGATCGAGGGGGTGTCGTTCGATCTGTCCATGCCCGCTCTGGCGCTGGGCCTGATCGAAGGCGTTATCCCCGAAGCCGACCGCGAACCCCTGCTGCATGCGCTGGACCGCAAGGATGCCAGTGCCGTGGCGGAACTGGGCGGCCCGGTCGCCGGAATGCTGGCCGTCATGCTGCGCGCTGCTGGGCCTGCTGACCGCGCGCTGGATCTGCTGGCTGAACTAGATTATCCCAAGGATATTGCCGGACATTTCGAACGTCTTGCAGCCTCCGTGGCAGCGATCCGCGAGCGCAGCCCCGATCTGCGCCTGACGATTGATCCCGTGGATTTCCGGGGCTGGCGCTATCATACCGGTCTTTGCGTAACGGTATTTTCGACCAGTTCGCGTGAGGAGTTGGGGCGCGGTGGACGCTATCTGGCTGGGCAGGAGCCTGCCTGCGGCCTGACGCTCCGCCCGCAGGCCCTTTTGCGTGCAGCGCCGGTGCCTGCGTCGCGCCCGCGCTGTTATGTGCCTGTCGATCTGGACGCATCCCGTCTTTCAGGCTTGCACAAGGCCGGTTATGCCACGGTGTCCGCCCTGTCTCATGACGAGGACGCGCTCGCTCAGGCGCAGCATCTGCGTTGCACCCATGTCTGGAAGGACGAGGCGGCCCAGCCGCTCTGACCTTGCCGGTCCCTTTCGTTTCTCCCGTCTCGTATTGTCAGTTCTAGGAAGTCAGCTCATGTCCAACGTCACCGTGATCGGAACCCAGTGGGGAGACGAGGGTAAAGGCAAAATCGTCGACTGGCTCGCCAGCCGTGCCGATATCGTTGTCCGCTTTCAGGGGGGCCACAATGCCGGTCACACGCTGGTCGTGGGCGATCAGGTCTACAAGCTGTCCCTGCTGCCGTCCGGTCTGGTGCGCGGCAAGATCGGCGTGATTGGCAATGGCGTCGTCGTGGACCCGAAAGCCCTGATGACCGAAATCGACCGCGTGACCGCGCAGGGCCTCGTCGTAACGCCCGAGACGCTGTGGATTGCCGAGAACGCTCCGCTGATCCTGCCGGTTCATGGTGCGCTCGATCGTGCGCGTGAAGCTGCCCGCGGTGAGCATAAGATCGGCACGACCGGTCGTGGCATCGGCCCGGCCTATGAAGACAAGGTCGCCCGTCGCGCCATCCGGATCTGCGATCTGGCCGAGCCCGAGACGCTGGACTGGAAGCTGGACGAACTGCTCCTGCACCACAACACGCTGCTCGCCGGTCTGGGTGCCGAGACCTTCACGAAGGAGCAGCTCAAGGACTTCCTGACCGAGATCACGCCGCGTCTTCTGCCGTTCTCCTGCCAGGTCTGGGATCGTCTGGACGAAGCTCGTCGCGCCGGTCGCCGCATCCTGTTCGAAGGTGCGCAGGCTGTCATGCTGGACGTCGACCACGGCACCTATCCGTTTGTCACGAGTTCCAACACGGTTGCGGCTGTTGCAGCATCGGGCAGCGGTGTCAGCCCGTCTTCCGTGGGTTTCGTGCTCGGGATTGCCAAGGCTTATACGACCCGCGTGGGCGAGGGACCGTTCCCGACCGAACTGCATGACCAGACCGGCCGGACCCTCGGGGAGCGTGGTCATGAATTCGGCACTGTCACAGGCCGTCCCCGCCGTTGCGGCTGGTTCGATGCGGTTCTGATCCGTCGCGCCGTTCGCGTCGGTGGCGTCAGCGGCATCGCCCTGACGAAGCTGGACGTTCTGGATGGTCTGGACGAGATTTCGATCTGCGTGGGCTATGAGCTGGACGGCCAGAAAATCGAAACCTTCCCGTCCGCTCCGGGCGCGCAGTCTCGCGTCAAGCCGGTTTATGAAACGATGCCGGGCTGGAAAGAAACGACCGCTGGCGCACGATCCTGGGCCGAGCTGCCCGCCCAGGCCATCAAATATGTCCGCCGCATCGAGGAACTGATCGAAGCTCCGGTGACGCTGCTGTCCACCAGCCCGGAACGCGACGACACCATCCTGATGCGCGATCCGTTCGAAGACTGATCTCTCACGACCGGAATCGGTCGTTGCATTAACGAAGTCTCAATCCCTGTCCGGCACAAAAGGACCGGACAGGGAAACAGCGGGATTTCGATGGCCGACACGCAGGCAGATAACAGCCAGGAACTGCTCATTGCTGAGCGGTATCTGATCAGCCTGGATCACAAACAGCCTGATTTCGGTGGTTGTGCGACATATGGCGCGCAGGACATGACGGCCTCCGGGGCGTCCTATCTTGCACTGGCTCCCTTCGTGCCTTCCGCCCGTCTTTCCGAATTCATGTTCTTTCGTCATGAGAGCGTGATTCCGATTCAGACCCATGAATACTGCCAGGGTGCTTTATGGGTTCTCTGTCCCCATCCTCCCGGCCCGTCTCTTGCTGAAAGTCTCGGTCTGTGGACCGAGAGTCAGCTGATTGATGGCGTCATCCGCCCGTTTGCCGGGCTTCTCCAGAAGCTGGAAGCAGCCAATCTGACCTGCCGCAGCATCCGCCCGGACAACATGTTCGTCGGGCAGGGACTGCACAAAGTCGTGCTCGGGCCATTGGGTGTTACCGCGCCTGCTGAAAAACAGCCTGTTCTGTTCGAACCCCTGTCTTCGGCGGTCTGCCGTCCGTCTGCGCGGGGCGAGGGGACGACGGATTGCGACATCTTCTCGCTGGGTGTGATTATTCTCGCGCTTGCGATTGGGAAACTGCCTCTTGAAGGACTGTCCGACGCGGATATCCTCAAGCGACGCTTCGAGATCGGTACGCCTGCGGCTTATATGCAGGACCAGAAAGTTCCTGTCGGGCTGCGGTCCCTCCTGACCGCCATGCTGGCGGATGATCCGCATAATCGCCCTTCTCCACGCGATCTGGTGACGATAGCGCCGAGCAAGGTTTTTACGGTCCGCCCGGTCATTCCCGCCCGCATTCCGCTCATGATCGGCGGAAACGCCGTGCATACGCCTCAGGCCCTGGCATGGTACGCCGGACGCCACCCCACCGAGTTTTCCGCGCTGCTGCAAAGGAAAGTCGTCAGTAACTGGCTCCATGGGGAGCTTGAGCTCTCGGTGATGGCGAGCCTGATCGAACAGGCCAGCGCTTCGTTTCTTCCGGCGGGCGGAAGCAAGGCGGTCGATCCTGCGACGATGGTCATCACACACGCGATTTCCGTGCTTGATCCCGCTGCGCCCATGTTTTGGGGAGGAATATGGTTCTGGCCCGAGGCGTTGCCACAGATGATGGTTCAGGCAACCGTTAGGCCTGATAACCCGGACGATGAACGAACGGTCCGCAATATCCTGAGCTTTATGGCGGGGAACCCGGATGCCTTCCTGTCGGCCCATCTTCCGCAGAGACAGGGGCGGCAGATCACGGCGTTGTCGACGGCAGCGCGGCGGATAGCTCTTAAAGGAGCGGAACTGGTCAGGCGTTTCCCCTATGAGATGAACAGTTATCTTCCGTGTCTTTCAAAAAAATGTCTGGATGCGCGGATCTCCGTGCCGGAAGGGCTGTTGCAGTGGCTGAACCGCCATGTGGGCATTGAAGACCTGCCGGATGACATGCTGGGGCGAAGCGGTTTTCTGGATGATCAGATGCGCTCTTTCCTTGAGGCGCATTGCGCGCATCAGGGAGTTGTTCCTTTGTCGCAATCACAGAAAGCCGGGTTGCCAGGCTGGCTGGCGGATCTGACCCTGCTCGCAGCAGTTCAGAGGAAATTCGACACCGCGCCACTCAGTTTTCTGGCGCAGCGGGCTTTGCCTCTGCTTGAGGCGGAGCTGCGCCAGTGGCGGAGCAAGAGTGCGCGTGCCCGTCGGCGCGTGCGTCTGGGAAAAGCAGCCGAAAACGGAAATCTGGGCGTCTTTCTGGCAACGGTCAACGATCCAACGGGTCTGCGGCTGGACCAGAGGCAGGCTCAGGAAGCCGAAGCCGAAATTAGCAATCTGATGCGTGTTCTCGATGAAGCGCCTGAACGCAAAGCCGCCAATGATCGCGAGGCGCGAAACTCCGGTGAGTTCTTTTCTCTTCTGACAGGCATCGCAGTCGCAATGGCAAGTATCTGGCTGGAATTCTGCCAGTGAGGAAGATTTATGGCGTCTGTTAGGTCGGCAGAAGCGGGAACGCTCCGTGCTCCGGGATTTCGGTGGTGGCACGGAATCATCATTGGTCTGATGCTGTCCTATGTGCCCGGAAGTCTGCTTGTGGCCGGTGTGCTGCTGTTGCCTCTGGTGGCTCTGAAACTGTTTGATCCGAATGCTGATGGCCAGCGTCTCATGATCGTTCTGTTTTATGTTGGCGCGGTCATGGTGCATCCCCTGCACGAAGCCTGGGCGGCCAACGGCGATTGGGAGACCTGCATCGCGCAGATTACCCAACCCGTAACGTTGGCGCTGGACTGGCTGGCGGCTGGTGCGGCGTGGCTTGTGGCGGAGGCTTCAGCCATTGGTGGGCGGCTCTGGAATGCGGAAGTGGCGCGACGCGAGCGCAAATCCATCGAAAAACGGATCGCGTATCTCCAGGACGAATGGATGTCTTCGGACGAAGGTGCTCCTGCGAACTGAGATTTCTCGCAGATCGCAGAGCTTGAAGCCTTATTCGACGGCGGGCGTATCTTCGACCGGGGTTTCCATCAGTCTTGAGGCCAGATCGTTCGAGCCGCCGACCAGACCTTTGGCATAGTCCTGCGCCGAAAAGGGACGAAGGTCTTCGGCCTGTTCTCCGACGCCAACCATGTGGACGGGGAGTTTGAACTGTTCCGCAAGGGCCACGACGATACCACCGCGCGCAGAGCCATCCAGCTTGGTTACGATCAGGCCAGTCACGTTGACCAGCTCCCGGAACACGCGGACCTGTTCGACGGCGTTCTGACCTGTCGTGGCATCCAGTACCAGCAGGACGGAGTGCGGCGCTGTCTCGTCGAATTTCTGCATGACGCGGATGACCTTGGCCAGTTCTTCCATCAGCGCGCCCTTGTTGTGCAGGCGTCCGGCAGTGTCGATCAGAAGCAGGTCGGTTCCGGCTTCCGTTGCGCGCTTGAGGCCGTCATAGGCTAGTCCCGCTGCATCGGCACCGTGCTTTCCGGCAATGACCGGCACATTGGCGCGTTTGCCCCAGACTTCGAGTTGTTCGACAGCGGCGGCGCGGAAGGTATCTCCCGCAACCAGCATCACGGATTTGCCTTCTTCAGTATAGAGGCGGGCCATCTTGCCGATGGTCGTGGTCTTGCCGACGCCATTGACCCCGACCACCAGAACGACATGGGGCTTTTTCGCCGGATCGGGCTCGAAAGGAACTGCAACCGGCTCCAGAACACGGGCGATTTCGGTCGCGAGGGTTTCTCGGATTTCGTCGCTGGTCACGTCCTTGCCGAAGCGCGTGCTCCGGAAGCTTTCGATCACGCGTTCGGCGACGGCGGGGCCGAGATCTGCCGCGATCAGTTCGTCTTCGAGTTCCTCAAGAGCCGTTTCGTCCAGCTTGCGATGGGTGAAGACGGCGCCGAGACGCGAACTCGAGCGTGAAAGACCCTGTTTGAGTCGTGAGAAAAATCCAGCCATGCATGGGAGTTCGGACAGGTCGGGCCGGACGTCAAGAGCACAGGAAGACCTGAATGTATTTCAGGTGCGGATTTCTGCCAGAAGTGTTCCGTTTTCGAGCCCGGTAGCCCGGACGGGGACGAAACTGCCCCGCACGGGCGCGGGTGCGTCGCCGACGAGGCGGATGGCGGCGAATTCGGGGGAATGGCCGCGATCGGGCGTTTCGGCGAGAATATCGAATTCCGTGCCGATGAAGCGTTCGAGAAAACGGTCGCGGTTTCTATCGCCCACGTCGCGGAGTCGGGCCGCGCGTTGCTGGCGTTCGGCGTTGGGAACGGCGGGCATCCGTGCCGCAGGGGTGCCGGGGCGTTCGCTGTAGGGAAAGACATGTAGAAAAGGGATCTTCTGCTCTTCGATGAAGGCGCGGGTCTCTTCAAACAGAGCCTCGGTTTCCGTAGGGAACCCCGCGATCAGATCAGCGCCCACACCTGTTTCCGGACGCATGGAGCGGACACGGCGCAGTGTGGCCGCAACGCCCGCGGTATCATGACGGCGCTTCATGCGCTTGAGAATGAGGTCCGATCCGGCCTGTAAGGACAGGTGTAGATGCGGCATCAGACGGGGTTCGTTTTCCAGCAGCCACCACAGATCCGCATCGCCCGTCTTCACATCCAGAAGAACAGGGTCGATGGATGACAGGCGCAGACGCCGGACGCCTTCAACACGGCGCAGTAGTTCGCGGCATAATGCGCCCAGCCCCTTGCCTGCGGTGTCTTGCCAGGAGGCAATGTCCACACCGGTTAGGACAATTTCCTGATGCCCTGCTTCGACAAGGGCTTCAGCGCGGGCGATGGCGTCCTCAATGGGCGTGGAGCGGGAATCGCCCCGGCCATAGGGGATGATGCAGAATGTGCAGCGATGATCGCAGCCCTGCTGCACCTGAAGAAGAGCGCGGGCGTGGCGTGACGGGGGCAGACCCGTACCGTGATCGCCCCAGATGGCGGGTTTGAGCTTGTCTTCGTTGGGGACGACGCGAACCACGCCCGGCAGTTCGGCCCAGCGATCCGGTGCGATGTCGGAAGCGCAACCGGTCACGACGATTTTGGCATCCGGATTTTCGCGATGCGCCCGACGAATGGCCTGTCGCGCCTGCCGCTCGGCGGTGGTTGTCACGGCGCAGGTGTTGACGATGATGGTGTCGGTCTGGCCGCGCGCATGATGGGCCATGCCGTCGCTTTCATGCGCGTTCAGGCGGCAGCCGAAGGTCAGGACGGAGGCGGTCACGCCGTTGTTCCGTGGAAAACCGTGACGGCGGGGCCTGTCATGAGGACATGGCCATCCGAGCGCCAGGTAATTTGAAGGTCGCCGCCATCCATGGTGACGGTGCAGGTGCGTTCCGTCAGATCGCGACGCACGGCATTCACGACGGCCGCGCAGGCGCCGGACCCGCAGGCGAGTGTCAGGCCGGCCCCGCGTTCCCAGACGCGCAGGCGCATATGGGTCGGGGAGAGGATTTGTGCAAAGCCGATATTGGCGCGTTCGGGGAACAGCGCGTCCTGTTCGAGGTCGGCTCCCAGTGCTTCCGCGCGGGAGGCATCGCCGAAGATCGTGGCGTGTGGATTGCCCATCGAGCAGGCCGCAGCGTCATGCAGGGGGAGATGCAGCGTGTCGCAGGCCTGCGAAAGCGGTACGTCCTGCCAGTCCAGACGGGGCACACCCATATCGATCGTGAAAAGATCGCCGTCACGTGCGGTGGGGAGAAGACCGGCAGCAGTCTGGAGTGTGGGCGTGCCACCGACGAATTTTGCCACGCAGCGGGACGCATTGCCGCAGGCTCCGGCTTCAGAACCATCGGGATTAAAGAATCGGACATGCACGTCCGCACCGTCCAGCGTTGGGACAGTTAAGAGAACGAGTTGGTCGCAGCCGATTCCGAAGCGCCGGTCGCATAGATGGCGAATGGTGGCGGTGTCGAGCGCGGGATCGTTCTGGCGGGCATCGATGACGACGAAATCGTTGCCCAGACCGTGCATTTTCGTGAAGGAGAGGCTCATGGTGGCCCTTCTCATAAAGCATCCTACGGGTTGACGCACGGGGAACATGCCCTCATGTCCGCTGCTGGATCAGAAGGAGTGGATATGAGCGGCCCGGAACAGCTTGAAGGAATGCACGTCGCGGCATTCACGCGTGCCAACGACGAGCCTGACACGATCTTCCATGCACAGCGCATCCCGGATTCGCTGATGGACATGGGCGCGCAGACAGCCGTGACGGCCCTGTATCAGACGGCTCTGCCGGTCGGTGGCGCCGTGCTGGACCTGATGGCCGGAGCGCTGAGTCATTATCCGAAGGAAGCGCAGTTCCAACGCGTGGTTGGGCTGGGCGTTGCGAAAGCGGCTCTGGATGCCAATCTGGTTCTGAGCGAACGGGTCGTGCAGGATCTTAATGACGAGCCGACCCTGCCTTTCGAAGATGACAGCTTCGATGCCGTGACGTTGTGCGACGGTCTGGCCTATCTGACGCAGCCTCTGGCGGTCCTGATGGAAATCGTGCGGGTTCTCAAGCCCGGCGCGCCGCTGATCCTGACATTTTCCGACCAGTTCCATGCGGCGAAGGCCGTTGCGATCTGGCAGGCGCTGGAGCCTGCGGACCGCGTGCGGCTGGTCAGTGTTCTTATGTCCCGTACCGGCCTGGCGGAGCTGGATACGGGCGAGGTCGTTCCCCCTGAAGACCTGACGGCCTGGCGCGATACGGTTCATGCCGTGATTGGCCGCAAGCCCAGAACCTGAGCCGCAAACACAAGAAAAACCTCGGCATACGTTCTTTCTGGTATTTTGAAGCGGAAGTCTTTATGCAGCGGCATTCCAGCCGCCGCATCCTGTCGTCGGCGTGACGTTTGCCGAGTGTTCATAAAATATGCCTTTTCCCGATACCCATCCTGCCCTCAAGCGCGCCCTTGAGGCACGTGGCTACGAACAGCTGACTCCTGTTCAGGAAGCCGTTCTGCAGCCGGGGCTGGACGAGCGCGACCTGCTGGTTTCCGCGCAGACGGGGTCGGGCAAGACCGTCGCCTTCGGCCTGGCCATCGCTCCGACCCTGCTCGGAGACGCCGATCGCCTTCCGCCGTCCCCTCAGCCCATGGCGCTCGTGATCGCGCCGACGCGTGAGCTGGCGCTTCAGGTCCAGTCCGAACTCAAATGGCTTTATGCCGAAACCGGTGCCCGCATCGCGAGCTGCATTGGCGGCACCGATGCCCGCAGCGAAGCCCGCGAACTGAGCCGTGGCGTTCATATCGTTGTCGGCACGCCGGGCCGTCTGTGCGATCATCTGTCGCGCGGCTCCCTCGACCTGTCCGCTCTGCGCTGCGTCATTCTCGACGAAGCCGACGAGATGCTGGACATGGGCTTCCGTGAAGAACTCGAGCAGTTGCTTGATGCCGCTCCGGCCGAGCGTCGCACTCTGCTGTTCTCCGCAACGATCGCCCGCGAAATCGCGTCGCTCGCACGTCGTTACCAGAAGAATGCCGAGCGGATCGACACGGTGTCGGGTGCGAAGCAGCATTCCGACATCACCTATCGCTGCGTTGTCACGCCGCCGCAGGAAATCGAGCGCTCGCTCGTCAATGTGCTTCGTTTCTACGAGAGCCCGACGGCGATGGTGTTTTGCAACACCCGCATGATGGTCAATCAGGTTCAGGCAACCCTGCTTGAGCGTGGTTTTGCATCCGTCGCCATTTCCGGCGAGATGGGGCAGAACGAGCGCAGCCGTGCGATCGAGAGCCTGCGTTCCGGTCAGGCGCGTGTCTGCGTTGCGACCGACGTTGCGGCCCGTGGTATTGACGTCCCGGCCCTGAACCTCGTGATCCATGCCAGCATCCCGACGGCTGCCGAGACCCTGCTGCACCGTTCGGGCCGGACCGGCCGTGCGGGCCGCAAAGGCACCAGCGTTCTGATGGTTCCGGTGAGCCAGCGTCGCAAGGCCGAGCGTCTGCTTCAGATGGCCAAGATTCAGGCGGAATGGGAAGCTGTGCCGACCGCCGCGGCGATTGCCGAGCAGGACAAGACCCGTCTGATGGACGATCCGATCCTGACGAATGCCGTGGACGATATGTCCGACGACCTGGTCAACCAGCTCGCCGAGAAATACGACGCCACGAAGCTCGCGGCTGCGCTGGTGGGTCTGTACCGCGCGCGTCTTCCGAAGGTCGAGCAGGTCCGCCCGATGTCCGTCGAAGCCCCGCGTCACACAGAGCGTGCGCCGCGTGAAGAGCACGTCATGGCGGGCGAGTGGTTCAAGATGAGCGTCGGCCGGACCGAGCGCGCCGATCCGAAATGGCTGATCCCGCTGATCTGCCGTCTGGGTGGTGTGCAGAAGCGCGAAATCGGCAGCATCCGCATCGATCAGGAACAGACCTATTTCCAGATCGCCGATGAGAGCGTTGCGCGCTTCAAGTCCTGCCTCGCCGGTGCGGACGCTGATGAAGTGACGATCGAACCGTCTGAAGCGCCTGCTGGCGGCATGGGCCCCCGTGGTCGTAACCCCGGTGAAGGCAAGCGTTTTGGCGGCGGTGGCCGTTCGGGCGGCGGCTTCAAGGGCGGCCCGCGTGGTGGTGCTGGCGGCGGAAGCGGCTACAAGGGACGCGGCGGTTCCGGCTTCAGCCGTCAGAAGCCTGCAGGCGGCGATGGCCCGCGTGGCGATGGTTCGAGCCGCAAGCGCCGTTCCTGATCCTTCTTTCAGGATCTGAATGACGTAAAACCCCGCCGGAGCAGGTCTTCGGCGGGGTTTTGTTTTTAGGTCTGAGGCAGGCGGGCGGTTAGATCCCGGACGCGGTCAAGGATATCTGTGACGGGGAGCGGGATTAAAGCATTGTCTGTATGGTTTTCCTGTGCGGCAGCCGTCTGAAAGACATCGGCCCAGTAGCGCAGGCCACCCTGTGTCGCCATCGCGGCGAAACACGGGTTGACGTGGTGGGACGGAACGAGTTCGTAAACGAGGGTTCCCGGCTGGCACCAGGCAATATTGGCCATCCCGGCGCCGAGCATGCCCATAACCATTTCGGCTTTGCTGAACAGACGGATCTGTTCGGTCAGGGAGAGAGTTTCAGGACGGACGCGCTCAAAACCGAGTTTCTCCAGCCCCTCCGCCATTTCGGCTTCGTTGGGAACATGCCGGTTGGCCGAAGCTCCGCGTTCGATATACAGCCGCCGACCCGTGGATTTGCCTGAGACGCCCACGGCCTGTCGAAGACGGGCATAGGCGGCACGTGAAAGGTCCGAGATGGCAAAATCCGCGCTTCCATTGATGAAGGTGATGTAATCCAGCGCCTTGAACGCGTACTGGCGCCCCTGTTGCAGGCGGATATGGGCGTCGGATGTCAGGCCGAAAAGCTCCAGCGTCTCGAACTGCCAGGGATGCATGTGTTCGGGCAGCACAAGGCGAACGGCCTTATCCTGTAGGGACAGGACATGCAGGGTCGGGATCGTATGGGCGACCCAGTGATAGTAATTCGAAGCCCAGTGATCGACGCAGCTTGCCGTAAGGCCCTTGAAAGACGTGCAGCTTATCATGTCGGTCGGGCGCAGCGTCAGGGCGCGGACAGCATCCGGGGGCTGGACGTAGGCTGTGTCGGAGATGGGGTGGCCTGCATGCAGCAGGGTCATCAGGGGTTGGTCCAGCACGATATTGCGCAGAGCATAGTGCTGGACCGTGACCGGCATGCTCTCCCAGTCCCGAAACGGATTTCGCTCCGGATGGGGAAGGTCGGACAGGCCCGACGAAGAGACGCACTTCACCGGGCAGGTTTCGAGCATGGTCACGCTTCGGGCAATCTCCGCCAGACCGGAGGGTCCGGCTGGTGGAGACAGGAAGCGCCTGAAACGGGAGAAAATCGGCATGGTCTGGCTCAGACGGTTTTGGCCGCACCTTTGAGCAGGGCCTGTTGGGCATCGCGGAGAGAATCGGAGAGTTTCTGTTCCGGTTCCTTCAGATGCAGGCTTTCGAGTGTGTCCAGCAGCGCTTCGGCCACGAGCACGCGGGCAAGCCATTTATGGTCCGATGGAATGACGATCCAGGGAGCTTCAGGCGTTGAGGTCGCGCGGATGGCCTCTTCGTAAGCCGCGGTATAATGCGGCCAGAACTCACGCTCCTTGATGTCGGACGGGCTGAATTTCCAGCGTTTTTCCGGATGGTCCAGCCGCTTGAGCAGCCGCAGACGCTGCTCTTCCGGCGAAATATGGAGGAACAGCTTGAGGACGATGATGTTCTGCCGGTGCAGATAGCTCTCGAAGTTCCGCAGATCCTGCAAACGGTGGTCCCAGAAATCCGGAAGATCTGGATTGAGCCCGCGGGCCCGAACCATGTCCGGATGAACGCGCTCCACCAGAACGTCTTCATAATGGCTGCGGTTGAAAATGCCGATCTCGCCCCGTGACGGGACGGCGAGATGGATGCGCCACAGATCGTCATGGCGTGTCGAAATTCCGGCAGGGGCCTTGAAGGACGTAACATGCACGCCCTGCGGGTTCAGGCCCGAGAATGCGTGCCGGATCGCGCCGTCCTTACCTGCAGTGTCCATGCCCTGAAGAACGACGAGGATGCCATGCGTCGCATAGGCCGCGAGACGCTGTTGCAGGACGGACATCCGGTCCACGCAGTCGCGGATACGGGTACGGGACTCGTTCTTCTGACGACCGAGTTTGTCATTCGTCGGTATGGAGGACAGGCGGAATTTTTTCCCGTCCGTAATGCGAAGCTGTGGGGGGAGGCCGATTTCAACCGACATGACGGTTCACCGCAAGACCGCCCGAGGCCTGACAGACCGGCATCATTTCCAGATAATTGACATTTACATGCCACGGCAGACCAATGAGCCAGGAGACCGTTCCGGCAATGTCTTCCGGTGTCAGGGGCGTTGTGTCCTTGTAAACGGCGGCCGCCTTGGCGTCGTCACCCAGGCGCACATTGCTGAATTCGCTACCCCCACACAGGCCGGGTTCGATATTGGTCACGCGGATGCGGGTGCCGAGCAGATCCGTGCGGAGATTCTGGGTAAACTGGTGAACGAAGGCTTTGGTCGCGCCGTAGACGTTGCCGCCGGTATAGGGATAGGTCCCGGCCGTGCTGCCCAGAGCGATGATGTAGCCCGTATTGCGCTGGACCATGCCCGGCAGAAGCGCACGGGTCAGTTCGACAACGCCCGAAACATTGGTGGCGATCATGGATTCCCAGTTGTCGGGTTCGGCGTCCTGTGCCGGTTCCATGCCGAGGGCGAGACCGGCATTGTTCACCAGAACGTCGATATCCTGCCAGTCCTCGGGCAGGGCGGCGGGCAGGGCGCGCAGGGCGTCGCGGTTGGTCATATCGAGCGTGAAGGGCAGAACGCTCTCGCCCAGTTCGTCCTTGAGAGCTTCGAGCCGCTCCTTGCGGCGTCCGGTGGCGATGACGCGATGGCCTTCGCGGACAAGCCGTGTTGCAATGGCATGGCCGAAACCTGCGGTGGCGCCGGTGACGAGGACGGTGAGAGGCATGACAATCTCCAGACGGACAGTCCGCACCCGGCAGGGGCGGTTCGTGGGCAGTACGGGGCTCAGGTCAGTGACATTGGATGTCATTAACACTCCTGAAGGCAAACGCTTGCAATACAGGAAGGGATGCACCCATGTTGGCAGGCATGAAAAAAACACTCGATGGACGCAATGACAACCTGACGGACCCTGCTGTGACAGCGATGGGCAAAGAGGCAGGCCTTACGGGACAACTGCTCGTGGCCGCGCCTGCGCTGGCGGAGACGTTTTTTGAGCGGACCGTGATCTATCTCTGCGCTCATTCGGAGCAGGACGGGGCGATGGGGCTGATCGTCAACAAGCGTCTCGCGCAGCCGGGGCTGGACGATCTGTTCGCGCAGCTTGGAATCGACCCCAATCCCCCCGAACGCCGGATCGGCGTGTGTATGGGCGGTCCGGTCGAGCATTCACGTGGTTTTGTCCTGCACTCGGCGGACTGGGCAGGGGAGGGCAGTCTGGCGGTGGATGGGCATACGACCCTGACCGCCAGTCTGGATATCCTGCGCGAAATCGCTGCCGGACGCGGACCGAAACAGGCGATGCTGGCGCTCGGACATGCGGCCTGGGCGCCGGGTCAGCTTGAACAGGAAATCCTGCGGGACAGTTCGTGGTTTGTGGCACCGGCAAGCAGTGAGATCGTTTTTGGCGCCGACCATACAAAGAAGTGGCGACAGGCTCTGAACGCCATCGAGATCGACCCGCTTCTTTTTTCTTCATCAGTCGGAGAAGCCTGAGAAGGCACCCGTCAGACACAGGAAGGCAGCATGAGCGCACCCTATATCCTCTATATTTATGAGCACTGCCCGTTTTGCACGAAGGCGCGGATGATCTTCGGGTTCAAAAAGATCCCCTATGAAAAGCGTATCCTGCTGAATGACGATGTGGACGGTCCGGTCCGCATGGTGGGTCGCAAAGTCGTTCCCATCCTTGAAGAAAATGGACATTTCATGCCTGAAAGCATGGATATTGTTACGCATATCGATGGGATCGGAACGTCCGTTCTGACGGGAGACACGCGTCCGGAGATTACGGCCTGGCTCCAGAAGGCCGCCGCGCCCCTTTATCGCCTGTTCCTTCCGCGCGCCGCCGCCGCCCCGCTGCCGGAGTTCGGCACCACCTCCGCACGCGCCGGATTTATCCGCCGCAAGGAGCCTTCCGTCGGCGCCTTCAGCGCACTGCTGGAAGAGAAAACCGAAGAACTGACGCAGCTCAATGCACTGCTGAAAGATCTGGCGCCGCTGATCCGTTCGGCCGAGGCCGTAAATGGCGAACTCTCCACGGACGATATCCATCTGTTCGCGCATCTGCACAGCCTCTCGCTGATCCGTGGGGTGGTTTATCCCCCTGAGATCGAGGCCTACCGACAGGCCATGGCAGTACGGTCCGGTGTGGAACTGTTCGACGATATTGCCGTCTGAGCGCAGCGATATTTCCATGAAAAAGGGCCGGATCGCGTGATCCGGCCCTTTTTCATGTCGTGATTATTTTCCGGGCTGAAGAACCGTGTGCAGGAATTGCTCCCGTCGCTGGGCTACGCGGGCGCGAATGACAGGATCGGGCAGCATATGCGTGCCCGGCAGCAGGAGCAGGTCATAGGGCTTGCCTGCATGGAGCAGGGCCTGCGTCAGCTTCATGGTGTTCTCGAAATAGACGTTGTCGTCCGTGATGCCGTGCATGAGCAGCAGAGGCTGTTTCAGCGTGTCGGCATAGGTCAGGACGTCGCTCTTGCGATAGCCCTCCGGGTCGTCCTGCGGGGTGCCGAGATAACGCTCGGTATAGGCCGTGTCGTAATCCGCGAAATCGACCGGTGGTGCGCCCGCCACGCCGACCTTGAACACATCCGGGCGGCGAATGGTCGCCATGGCGGTGAAATAGCCGCCAAAGGACCAGCCATGCACGCCAACGCGGGAGAGATCCATTTCATGATGACGCTTGCCGAGCGCCTGAAGCCCATCAATCTGGTCCTGAAGCGGCAGATCGATCAGGTTGCCCTTGATGGCCCGTTCGAAATCATGATCGCGCCCCGGCGTTCCACGTCCGTCGAGCGTGACGACAATGTAGCCCTGATTGGCAAGGCACTGATCATCAAGATAGGACGTTGGCGTGTCGTGAACCATTTTGGAGCCCGGTCCGGCATAGACGGACAGCACGACCGGATAATGTTTTGAAGGGCTGAAATTCTCCGGCCGGATGATGGCGGCGTCCAGATCCCGCGCCCCTGCGGTCGTGAACTCGACATGGACCGGGAGTTTCGGTGTCTGCGCTACACCCGGAAGTGTTGCCACGACATGACCTGCCGTATCCCGCACCAAAGTCTGGCGCGTGCCCGCGGCGCTGGCGAATGTATCCACCATGGCCGTGTGCGTGCCGTTGGTGACATGGATGTTGTGAATGCCGCGTTCCGTCACGAATGGTGTGACGGCCCCGGTTTTCAGATCGATATGAACGACCTTGTTGTCCAGCCGGTTGGCGCGGACTGTGACCGTGAGGGTGTTGTGTTCGGCATCGTAATCGTTGAGGGCGATATAGGACAGGCCGGGCGGCGTCAGGACGCGCTGGAGTTTTCCGTCCGGGGTATGGAGTTCGAGCTGCCAGTCTTTGCCCCGGTCTGCGGCCCAGAGAAAGCCTGCGTTGTTGTCAAGGAAGACGGGCAGGTTGTGGCCGCCGGACGCGGCGCGCGGGTCCAGTTCGATCCATGCCGGGTCGGACTGTTCTAGAAGGAGATGGGTGGCGCCGGTTGCGGGGTCGATCGTGAGAAGCTGTTCTTTCGTCTGTTCGCGGTTGAGCAGGACGATGGCGGGGGGGGCATTCTTCCGCCAGACGACGCGACCGAGATAGGGCCATGCGTCGTGGTCCCATGAAATCCAGCGGATTGGGCCGCCTTTGGCGTCCACGAGACCGAAGCGCGTCTTGGCGTTGTTCGTGCCTGCGCGCGGGTAGCGGAAGGTGACGGGCTCGGTTTGCGGGGCTTCGGGGTTGGTGATGTAGTGCTTTTCGACGTCGCTGTTATCGGCTTCCTCGAACAGGATGGTCTTGCTGTCGGGAGACCACCAGGCACCGTCCGCACGTTCCAGTTCCTCGGCAGCGGCAAATTCGGCAAGGCCGTGGCTCAGCGTGTCGCTGCCGCCGGTTGTCAGGCGCGTTTCACGTCCGCTGACCAGATCGACACTATAAAGATCATTATCCCGCACGGCGGCGAGGCTCAGACCGTCCGGCGAGAGGCGTGGCGCGATCCACTGACCCTCGACAGGCGTGACGCGACCGTCATCCGTGGCAATGCGTTCGAGCTGGCCGCCCTGTGAGGCGAGAACCGTGCCGCCGTCCTCGCTCATCTGGTAATCGGTGATGCCGGACATGCTCTGCCGCGCCCGTTCGCGCCGAGCTTTTTCTTCTACCGACAGATGTTCTGGCCCTGATGCCGGTGCGGCCAGTTCATGAATCGCGTGGTCCGGCAGATCGTAGCGATAAAGATGCAGATGCGTGTCGAATGGTCCCGAACGCAGGAACAGGACGGAGTGACCGTCCGGCGTGACTTCCGCATGGTTCGGCAGGCCAAGCGTTCCGTTCCGGGTTTTGGCGAGATCGAGCATGCAGGCCGCGGGATCGGCGGCATTGGCAATTCCGGCGGACAGTACTGGAGAGATGAGGGCGCAGGCCATAAGGGCGCGACGAAGGGGATTTGACGGCATTGCATCTCCAAAAGAATGACGGCGGACAGGATTTTGACGTCGATCATGGACCGGGGCGTCGTTTGTGAACAGGGTTTGCGGAGGGGATCTGCGCAACCCTCTCACGTTTTCGAGAGCGGGAGCGATTTTACCGGGACCGATCCCGGGTTCGGGTGTTCTGCATTGCACTACGTCTCAGCAAGAAGGAGCCTGATGGATATGCAGTATCGTCAGCTTGGTCGCTCGGGCCTCAAGATTTCAGCACTCAATTTCGGATCGGTCACATTCGGCGGGCAGGGCAATTTTGCCGCCACCGGGAAGGTGGATGTCGCCGAAGCCACGCGGATGGTGGACATCTGCGTCGAGCACGGCGTGAACATGTTCGATACGGCGGACGCCTATTCCGGCGGCGAGGCCGAGGAAATTCTGGGTCGTGTTCTTCAGGGACGCAGCCGCGAACTGCTCGTGACCTCCAAGGTGCGTTTTCCGACGGGGAAGGGGCCGAACGAACAGGGTCTGTCGCGCCATCACATTCTTAATGCCTGCGAAGACAGTCTGCGTCGTTTGGGGCGCGATCATATCGACCTTTATTATCTGCATGAATGGGATGGCCTGACGCCGGTCGAGGAAACGCTTGAAGCGCTCCAGACCCTGCGCGATCAGGGCAAGATCCGGTATGCGGGTATTTCCAATTTTGCAGGCTGGCAGGCGATGAAGCTGCTGGGTGCCGCGGAGCGGGATCGTCTGATCGTCCCCGTCAGCCAGCAGCTCTATTATTCCCTTGAAGCGCGGGATGCAGAATATGAGCTTCTGCCGCTCGCTGTGGATCAGGGCTTGGGCGTTCAGGTCTGGAGCCCGTTGGCCTGTGGCCTGCTGACGGGGAAGTATCGTCGCGGCAAGACGGCACCGGAAGATTCCCGCCGGATTTCCGGTTGGCCGGAGCCCGAAGTCCGGGATTTGAAGAAGCTCTACGATACGGTCGAGGTTCTGGTGCAGATCGCGGAAGAGCACAGCGTTTCCGCGGCCCGTGTGGCGCTGGCCTGGACGCTGCACAAGCCGGGGATTACGTCGCTGGTTCTGGGTGCGCGCAAAGAGAGCCAGCTTCTGGACAATCTCGCTGCCGCGTCGCTTCGTCTCACGCAGGAGCAGGTCCGCAGGTTGGACGATGTGAGTGCGCCGGACCTGATCTATCCGTACTGGCACCAGAACCGCAACGCGTTCGATCGTCTTTCGAAGGCGGATCTCGTGTTGCAGGGGCCGGCAAAACGTCTCCGCGAGGCTCTTGAAACGAAAAAATGACTGCCTAAATATTAGTCACAGGCCGCTGCCTCCGGGGGCGGCCAAGAACATCAATGCTGCCGCAACGGGGCATACGAGGACTTTAAAGACTATGGACATTCAGAATTTTACCGAACGCAGCCAAGGCTTTCTTCAGGCCGCACAGACGATTGCGCTTCGGGACTACAACCAGCAGCTGACGCCGGAGCATCTGCTCAAGGCCCTGCTGGACGATGAACAGGGCGCGGCCTCCGGTCTGATCCGCGCAGCGGGTGGTGATCCGAAGGTGGTCCAGACCGCCAATGACGCCGCGCTTGCAAAGTTGCCGAAAGTACAGGGTGCCGGTGCGGGCCAGCCCCAGATGACGCCTGATCTTGCCCGTCTGTTGGATGGTGCGGAATCCGCTGCAAAAGTCGCTGGCGACAGTCATGTGGCGCAGGACCGTCTGCTTGTGGCGATTGCCGCCAGCAATACGGCTGCGGGCAAGGCGCTTGTCGATGGCAAGGCCAGTGCCGGGGCTCTGGAGCGTGCTGTTGCGGAAATCCGCAAGGGACGCACCGTTACGAGCGCCTCAGCGGAAAACACGTTCGACGCCTTGAAGAAATACGCCCGTGACGTCACGGCTGTGGCTCAGGCTGGCAAGCTTGATCCGGTCATCGGCCGTGATGAGGAAATCCGCCGGACCATTCAGGTTCTGGCGCGTCGCAGCAAGAACAATCCCGTTCTGATCGGTGAGCCGGGCGTGGGTAAGACGGCCATTGTTGAAGGGCTCGCACAGCGGATCGTCAACGGTGACGTGCCAGAGGCCCTGCGCAACAAGAAGCTGATGTCGCTTGATATGGGCGCGCTGATTGCTGGTGCGAAATATCGCGGTGAGTTCGAGGAGCGTCTGAAGGCTGTTCTCAAGGAAATCGAGACGGCTGAAGGCGAAATCATTCTCTTCATCGACGAAATGCACACGCTGGTCGGGGCCGGTCGGTCCGATGGGGCGATGGACGCGTCCAACCTCATCAAGCCGGAACTGGCTCGCGGCACGCTGCATTGCGTGGGTGCGACGACGCTCGACGAATACCGCAAGTATATTGAGAAAGACGCGGCTCTGGCCCGTCGTTTTCAGCCGGTTTTCGTGGGTGAGCCATCTGTGGCCGATACGATCTCGATCCTGCGTGGCATCAAGGAGAAGTACGAACTGCATCACGGCGTTCGTATTACGGACAATGCCATTGTTGCGGCCGCAACCCTCTCCAATCGCTACATCACGGATCGCTTTCTGCCGGACAAAGCGATCGATCTGATCGACGAGGCTGCCAGCCGTCTGCGGATGCAGATCGACAGTAAGCCGGAAGCTCTGGACGAACTCGACCGTCGCATCATCCAGCTCAAGATCGAGCGGGAAGCCATCCGTAAGGAAGACGATAACGCCTCGAAGGATCGTCTGGTCGCGCTGGAGGCCGAACTGGCCGATCTGGAAGAGCAGTCCGATGCGATGGGTGCCGAATGGCATGCCGAGAAAGATCGGGTGAATGCGATCCAGAAGCTGAAGGAGCAGCTCGATACCGCGCGTTCCGATGTGGAAGTCGCGCAGCGTCAGGGTAATCTCGGCAAGGCTTCCGAGCTGATGTACGGCCTGATTCCGAACCTTGAGTCTCAGATTGCCAAGGCTCAGGAAGAAGAGGACGCCTCGTCGAAAAGCGGACTGTTCGCTGATACCGTGACAGATCAGGGCGTGGCCTCGGTCGTGTCCCGCTGGACGGGCGTGCCGGTGGATAGGATGCTCGAAGGTGAGCGCGCCAAGCTGATCCGCATGGAAGACACACTGCGTGATCGTGTCGTCGGGCAGGAGCAGGCGCTTGTTGCCGTGTCGAACGCCGTCCGCCGGGCTCGTGCCGGTCTTCAGGATCCTAACCGTCCGATCGGTTCGTTCCTGTTCCTTGGTCCGACGGGTGTTGGCAAAACCGAACTGACGAAGGCTCTGGCGCAATTCCTGTTCGATGACGAGAAGGCCCTGCTGCGGATCGACATGAGTGAGTTCATGGAGAAGCACGCGGTCTCCCGTCTGATCGGCGCCCCTCCGGGCTATGTCGGTTATGACGAGGGCGGTGTGCTGACCGAGGCTGTGCGCCGTCGTCCCTATCAGGTGATCCTGTTCGATGAGGTGGAGAAGGCCCATGAGGACATCTTCAACATTCTGCTTCAGGTTCTCGATGATGGACGTCTGACGGACGGGCAGGGACGTGTGGTGGACTTCCGCAACACGATCATTGTCCTGACCAGCAACCTTGGCTCCGAAGTTCTGGCCAATCTGCCGGATGGTGAATCGGTGGATGAAGTTCGTCCGCAGGTGATGCAGGTCGTACGGAATCACTTCCGGCCGGAATTCCTGAACCGTCTGGACGAGATCATCCTGTTCTCCCGTTTGCAGCGCAAGGACATGGACCGGATCGTCAAGATCCAGATCAGCCGTCTCCAGAAGCTGCTGGAAGATCGCAAGATCGACCTGGAACTGGACGAGAAGGGAACCGAATGGCTGGCCGCAGAAGGATACGATCCTGTCTATGGTGCCCGCCCGCTCAAGCGTGTCATCCAGCGCAGTCTGCAAAACCCGCTGGCCAGCCTGCT
>NZ_JAERLX010000014.1:60000-63230 GCF_018256135.1 Gluconobacter sp. Dm-74
GCTTAGGCTTTGAAGGAGCGTTAAGGAAATGGAGAACGCATTCAGACAGCGTGAAGAAAAGTGTGACTGACACCGCATGAGTGCGGAAGTTGGCTTCATCTTTATGGTGTGGCTGGTTTCTGTGCATGTGTCTTCAGAACCGTCTTCGGATGGGAATGAAGAATGGTGTGAGAATGAGAAGGGCGTTCGGTGGATGCCTTGGCACTAAGAGGCGATGAAGGACGTGGTACGCTGCGAAAAGCCATGGGGAGCCGCGAACAGGCTTTGATCCGTGGATGTCCGAATGGGGCAACCCCCTCGCAAGAGGATCATGCACTGAATACATAGGTGTATGAGGCAAACCCGGGGAACTGAAACATCTCAGTACCTGGAGGAAAAGACATCAACAGAGATTCCGCTAGTAGTGGCGAGCGAACGCGGAGCAGGCCAATGCCTTGTCAAGAAGAAGCAAAACGGTCTGGAAAGTCCGGCAAGAATGGGTGATAGCCCCGTATGCGTAGTGTTTTGACAAGGATTCGAGTAGGGCGGGGCACGTGAAACCCTGTCTGAACATGGGGGGACCACCCTCCAAGCCTAAATACTCCTTAGTGACCGATAGCGAACAAGTACCGTGAGGGAAAGGTGAAAAGCACCCCGATGAGGGGAGTGAAAGAGACCTGAAACCGGACGCCTACAAGCAGTCGGAGCCTCTTATGGGGTGACGGCGTACCTTTTGTATAATGGGTCAGCGAGTTTCTGTTTGCAGCGAGCTTAAGCCGTTAGGTGTAGGCGTAGCGAAAGCGAGTCTGAATAGGGCGAATGAGTTGCTGGCAGAAGACCCGAAACCGAGTGATCTAGCCATGGCCAGGCTGAAGGTGCGGTAACACGCACTGGAGGGCCGAACCCACGCCTGTTGAAAAAGTCGGGGATGAGCTGTGGCTAGGGGTGAAAGGCCAATCAAACTCGGAGATAGCTGGTTCTCCGCGAAATCTATTGAGGTAGATCGTCGGGTGTTTACCCTGGGGGGTAGAGCACTGGATGGGCTAGGGGGGCCCAAAGCCTTACCAAACCTAACCAAACTCCGAATACCCAGGAGTATAGCCCGGCAGACAGACAGTGGGTGCTAAGGTCCATTGTCGAGAGGGAAACAGCCCAGACCACCAGCTAAGGCCCCTAAATCGTGGCTAAGTGGGAAAGGATGTGGGGATTCCAAAACAACCAGGAGGTTGGCTTAGAAGCAGCCATCCTTTAAAGAAAGCGTAATAGCTCACTGGTCTATTAGAAACCCTGCGCCGAAAATGTAACGGGGCTCAAGCCACGTGCCGAAGCTGTGGGTGCATACTTTAGTATGCGCGGTAGCGGAGCGTTCCGTAAGTCTGCGAAGGAGACGGGGTGACCCTCTCTGGAGATATCGGAAGTGCGAATGCTGACATGAGTAGCGACAAACAGTGCGAGAAACACTGTCGCCGAAAGTCCAAGGGTTCCTGCGCAAGGTTAATCCACGCAGGGTGAGCCGGCCCCTAAGGCGAGGGCGAGAGCCGTAGTCGATGGGAACCAGTTTAATATTACTGGGCCTGCCAGAAGTGACGAATGAGAGATGTTGTCTGTCCTTAACGGATTGAACAGGCTTTTCAATCATTCCAGGAAATAGCTCTGGCGTATAGACCGTACCCGAAACCGACACAGGTGGACTGGTAGAGAATACCAAGGCGCTTGAGAGAACGATGCTGAAGGAACTAGGCAAATTGCTCGTGTAACTTCGGGATAAACGAGACCCGCTCGTGGGCAACCATGGACGGGTGGCACAGACCAGGGGGTAGCGACTGTTTAGTAAAAACACAGGGCTCTGCGAAATCGTGAGATGACGTATAGGGCCTGACGCCTGCCCGGTGCCGGAAGGTTAAGAGGAGGTGTGCAAGCACTGAATTGAAGCCCCGGTAAACGGCGGCCGTAACTATAACGGTCCTAAGGTAGCGAAATTCCTTGTCGGGTAAGTTCCGACCTGCACGAATGGCGTAACGACTTCCCCACTGTCTCCAGCATCGACTCAGCGAAATTGAATTCCCCGTGAAGATGCGGGGTACCCGCGGTCAGACGGAAAGACCCTATGAACCTTTACTGCAGCTTTGCAGTGGCATCAGAGACATTCTGTGTAGGATAGGTCGGAGGCTTTGAAGCCGGGGCGCCAGCACCGGTGGAGCCATCCTTGAAATACGACCCTGAATTTTTCTGATGTCTAACCGAGACCAGTAAGCCTGGTCCGGGACCCTGCATGGTGGGCAGTTTGACTGGGGCGGTCGCCTCCCAAAGTGTAACGGAGGCGCGCGATGGTGGGCTCAGGCCGGTCGGAAACCGGCTGTCGAGTGCAATGGCATAAGCCCGCCTGACTGTGAGAGTGACAGCTCGATCAGAGACGAAAGTCGGCCATAGTGATCCGGTGGTCCCACGTGGACGGGCCATCGCTCAACGGATAAAAGGTACTCTAGGGATAACAGGCTGATCTCCCCCAAGAGTCCACATCGACGGGGAGGTTTGGCACCTCGATGTCGGCTCATCACATCCTGGGGCTGGAGCAGGTCCCAAGGGTTCGGCTGTTCGCCGATTAAAGTGGTACGTGAGCTGGGTTTAGAACGTCGTGAGACAGTTCGGTCCCTATCTGCCGTGGGTGTAAGAGACTTGAGAGGATTTGTCCCTAGTACGAGAGGACCGGGATGAACATACCTCTGGTGCACCGGTTGTCACGCCAGTGGCACAGCCGGGTAGCTAAGTATGGACGGGATAACCGCTGAAAGCATCTAAGCGGGAAACCCACCTCAAAACGAGGTCTCATAGAGCCGTGACAGACCATCACGTTGATAGGCCGGGTGTGAAAGTGCAGTAATGCATGCAGCTAACCGGTCCTAATCGCTCATACTTCTCACATCAAACACATGCACAGAAATCAGCCACACTCCCTTCACAAATGCACCAACCTCCACCCTCTCTCAAAAGACAGGGTGGGCTGGAAGACCTGGTGGCCATTGCGAGGGCCCTACACCCGATCCCATCCCGAACTCGGCCGTGAAATCCCTCAGCGCCTATGATACTGCACCTTAAGGTGCGGAAAAGTCGGTCGCCGCCAGGTCCCCCAGCCCACTCACACCACAAAAAATACCCCAACATCACAAACACCCACGCGGGGTGGAGCAGCCCGGTAGCTCGTCAGGCTCATAACCTGAAGGCCGCAGGTTCAAATCCTGCCCCCGCAACCA
>NZ_JAERLX010000015.1:0-34751 GCF_018256135.1 Gluconobacter sp. Dm-74
CCCACCCAAACGCGCCTGCCCGGGGCCCCCCCCCCCCGATCATGCCGGTCCGCGCTCCCTATCCGAGAGTGGATGTGCTGCTCTCGCCTACATGTCAGCCGTTAAGTTGCATAGCTAGCGTCATCCTTACCGGACATCAGTTCGAGGGAGCGGAAACATCGGGAACCGCCTTGAGCGCCTCGTCGACAACGACCTGAAGCTGTTCCTGACGAAAACCGTCACGCGCCTGAATAGCCATGCCCTGCATAACAGCCGTGACGTAAGACGACAGCCGTGTCGCGTGTTCTCGGCTGACCCATCGCTGCAATGTATCGGTCAAAAGCGCGCGAAACTGCGCGCGACGTTGCGCCAGATCGCGCGCCAGATCTTCATGGTCGGGATGACTCGCAATCATGCCGGTATTGAGCATACAGCCGACTTCACCCGCTGGATCCACCAGTCCGCGTGCCGTCCCTTCAAGGAGGAGGCGGACCGCCTCGCGTAGAGAGCATGCAGCTTCCATGAAGGACAAATCCGACGCACCACGCATATTTGCATACCGGTCCAAGGCCTCGCGATAAAGCGCTCCCTTGTTGCCGAACGCCGCATACAGGCTCGGTGCGCCGATGCCAAGTGCCGCCGTCAACTGCTGGAACGACACACCTTCATAACCGTATTTCCAGAACAAGCGCATGGCGGTTTCAAGTGCCGCATCGCGGTCAAAACTTCGGGGGCGCCCGCTGGGACGTTTTGACGCTATTTCCATAACGATCATTAAACATCGTTTGACAGCAGGAATCAACGAAGTCATTCTTAAACGATCATTACAGAATGGAAGATCGATTGATGTCATCCAGCAAACCGGTAGCTCTTATCACCGGCGCCTCCTCCGGTATCGGAGCCGTCTATGCCAATCGTCTCGCCGAACGCGGCTACGACCTTCTGCTGGTTGCGCGCCGCGTCGACCGACTGCATGCAATTTCAGAAAAACTCACAAGACAGCATGGGGTCGAGATCCGGACCCTCAAAGCTGACCTCACAGTTGAAAATGATCTTGTTTCGCTCGAGGATCTTCTGCGGTCTGACGAACGGATTGCCTTGCTTGTGAATAATGCGGGAAATGGCAAGCTCAGCAACACGGTTGATATGTGCGATGTTGATGCGAATGCGACGCTCGCACTTAATATCGTCGCCCCGACCCGGCTGGCTCGCGCGGTTCTTCCCGGCTTCGTCAAACGTAACACTGGCGCGATCATCAATATTGGTTCGGTGATGGCCTTCTGCGCGCTCCCGATCACGACGCTTTATAGTGCGACCAAAAGTTACCTTCTGACGTTCACCCAAGGCCTGAAGGCCGAGCTTGCCGAAACCGGCGTGCGCGTGCAGGCCGTACTTCCGGCCGGCACCGCAACCGAGTTTTACGACCACGCGGGAATCCCGCTTTCGGCCTTCGATCGGGCCGCAATCATGACGACCGAGAATCTGGTCGATGCCGCATTGGTCGGGTTCGATCAAGGTGAAGATGTAACACTGCCGTCGGTCCATGATGCGGGTTTGTGGTTGGCCTACGAAAACGCTCGCTCGACTTTGTTCGGTGCAACTCAAACAGGGGTGCCTGCACCGCGCTATAAAAGGACCTGAAGAACGCTAGATTTGCGGGGATGTCCGCTTCCCAGCGATCATGCTGGGATAGCGGACTTTCCGCTTTCCCCCCTAATTAGGCGTTGGCATCGGCAGAGTGTGACAGGTGTTCTCGCGATGGGGTGCTAAATAGACAGACCGCAAAGTCGCAAAGTACGTTGCTAGAGTCCGGATATCGTTTGCTAGACCAGAGACATGCCATGCGCTTTACCAACCCCCATACTTTCGCCTGGAGGCGCGCCTTCGTATGGTCCGCCTGAGACTTCGGCCGCGTGGCGGCCCCTCTCGCATCGAGCGTAGCGACAGCGCGCACGCAGCATGGAAGAGCCTTCAGGCGGAACTCAAGGGTGCCAAAGGCGAGGACAGGATCCGCACCCTCCTGAACGAACTGGGACGGCCCAGCCTCCATGACGTTCACCTTCCCAAGGCCTCTGGTGATGGCACGACCCAGATTGATCATCTCGTCCTCTTGCCCCGTGGTCTCATGGTCATTGAGACCAAGCACTTCGCAGGCCGTTTGAGCGGGCATCCGAATGACGAATACTGGCGCCAACGTCTTGGGAAGGAGGAAGAAGGCCGGCTGATCTACAGCCCCGTCCGCCAGAACGCAGGCCATTGCGCGGCCGTCCGCGCCATCACCTCGCAGGCCTGTCTGGATGTGGAGATCCTGAGCCGCGTAGTCCTCACCGGACGCGCCAGCGTCAGCCCGGCCCTAGAGTCCAGTGTCAGATCGCCGGACGCTCTGGCAAACGAACTGAGACAAAGTGGCGGAGAGGCTTCAGGAGTGATGATGGGCGTGTGGCAGAGGATTGTGCACGTCGCCCGTCATACAAGAAAATAGGCGCGCAGTGCCTTAGTCCGTGCCAATCCCAATCGCGGCGGCCGTATATCGGGTTGTCGTCAGGATCCGGACAACCGCCTCACCGCCAACATCAGAAAGATACAGCAGCCCGTCCTTCGGACAGCCCAGGGGGCGCCCATCCGGATCAAGCACCAGACGCAGGCTGGTGATCGGGCTGACTTCATAAACGTGATGCTCGTCCCAGGAGACGAACGCATGCGTCCGTCCCTTTTCGACCATGGTATGCAGCGTTCCCGGGAGAATCCCTCGGGTTTTCTGCTTCAGACGCTCTGACATGAACTGACCAACAGCCTCTTTCTGCTGCTCGGTCAGGCTCTCATATGTGCAGGGGGCGGGATAGATCGGTTCACCAGTCACGCGGCCAGTCCTTCCTTGCTGAGATGGATAAGGAAAGCGCCAAGGGTGCCTCCCTTATCGGGACAGGTCAGTGTTTTGCCGAGGCCTGGCGTTGTTCGTCAATAAAGTCCGTGACGTCTTTCAGGACGCCATCCGGAATTTCCTCACCGTCATCAAGATCGACTTCCAGACCGTCGGCCGGTGCCTCCGTGCTGCCAGCCGACAGGCCCAGGCAGAGATCCGGATCTTCGGGATCGTAATCGACCCGCACAGCCCATCCATCCGACAAGAAGACGAAATCGCTGAGCAGGCCGTCATCCTCAAGATCGTCGTCATCCTCAGCCTCATCGGCATCTGACGGCAGATCAGAGGCCTTGCAGACACCCGCATACAGGCCAGGAAACGCCGTGTTCAGCGCATCCACAACTTGCTGGGTCTGCGGACGAAAAGGTCCGGTCTTTGAGACCGGCATGACATCACTCATCAGTTCAGCTTCCAGCAGGTGGAGGTCACATGCTGACTGAAGGTCAGGCGTGTGTTGCCATTGTGATCACCGATCAACTCGCACCGTACCCATTTTGACGGGCAGGTCCGGTCCACGAATTTTTCAAGGGTCAGGATGTTGCCTTCTTCACCAGCCGACGTGCGAATGGAATAGCCGGCATCGAGCAGCGCCTGAAGGTTTTCGGGAATGGCTGCGAAGGGCGTAGGCACGGAGGCCGCATGGCCTTTGGCCGTCGGTGTCGGGGATGCAAACCCCATACTCCCAAGAGCCGGATCGAGGGCCATGGCGGGCGAAAGGGCAGCGGCCGTAAGGCCTGCTGCCAGGGCAAGAGAAGAAAGAAGGCGGGTCACGGTCTGTCCTTGCGGTTCACTGGATCTGAAAAGATCGCTTCTGCGACTTCCCGAAGAGACTCACCCCTTTGCAGGGCGTCCGCGACGCTTCTGTGGGATTTTCCGCACGAGCACCTCAGGCTCGGCCTCTTCGGGCTCAGGTGCAGGCTGGCTCCGACCACCCTTCGCGGTCCCAAGACCGATCTGATGCGCCAGTTCGGTCCGATGCCGTGAATATCCTGGCGCCGTCATGGGATAGTTGGACGGCAGTCCCCATTTTGAGCGGTACTCATCCGGGGTGAGATTATAGACGCTCTTGAGATGGCGCTTGAGCATCTTCAGCTTCTTTCCGTCTTCGAGACAAATGATGTAGTCCTCGAACACGGACCGCTTCGGATGGACGGCCGGGACCAGCTCAACTGGCTCTGGCTCCGGCGGCTGGCCGGCCGACGCAAGGGCTGTATGAACACTGCGGATCAAATCAGAAATCTGCTCTACGGGAAGTTCATGGGCACTCACATAGCTTTCCACAATATTGGCTGTCAGACGCCGAAAATCTGTCTCACTATTTGAGGTCATTGCAAATTCCCTTTTCAAATTTCGACTGTGCAAGATGGCACTCTATACAAAAGATAGCCTGACAAGTCACTGAGGCCGCGTGGTTCGCGGCATGGGAGCGGGCGCAACACCTCGTCCCAGATGACGATGTTCGGAACAAGAGTGTGTATCGCCCTTTGTTCCGGTGTACCCGAAAGCTGCGCCCTTCCCGCAAACCTCGCAGTCATAAAGCCAGCCAGACTTCGTCCTGGGCCGCTGAGAGGTGTAAGGCCTGTCGTCAGGACTGTGATGATCGGACATCCCTTAAAACCCCATGGCATCAAGAGCGGCCGCCGTGTAGCGGAACCGGCCCCCTGCCTCTCTTCTCTTTGATTGCCCCTGCTGGCGCAGCCAGCCCGTCACGCGATGCTCGGCGGGGATTTCCTCAATAAAGCCTGACGGCCTCGCTGAAACACCCTGACGATAGCCGACACTGCTGATCGTGGCCTGCTGCATGGCACGGGTCAGCGACACATAGGCCAGTCGGCGTTCTTCTTCATAGTTCCGCTCGCCCATCCCCGGAAAAACCGTCTCTTCCCAGGCGGGCAGGAACACATGCGGGAACTCCAGCCCCTTGGCCCGGTGCATGGTCATGAGCTGCACCCGATCGCGTCCGCGCTCATTCGGTGAGGCCGTGGCGAGGGCTGCGTGCTCCAGAAGATCCTGAAGCCGGGTCAAGCCCTCGGCCAGCCCGACCAGCTCGGACAGGTTCTGCAAGGCCGTCTCCCCTTCTTCAGACGCGGCCTCCCGCCACATCGTATAGTAGCCGGTCTCCTTCAGGAGCGTATCGAGGCGATCACAGAGCCGCATGTCCGGGATCTGCCCGATCCGGGAGACCGTCTCACGAAAGGCCAGCAGGCTGTCACGCACTTTCGCGGGCAGCGTTGCCGTGGTGACGGCCGCACACAGGCTGAGGCCGCGATCGTGCGCGTCCTGCTCGATCTGGCCAAGCGCCTTGGCGCCAAGGCCGCGCCTGGGCACGTTGGCCACGCGACGGAACGCCTCATCGGACTGGCGGCTGTCCGGACAGGCCGCCAGCATCAGGAACGCGAGCGCATCCTTCACCACGGCGCGGTGATAGAACCCGACATCGCCTATGATCTCGTAGGGAATACGCGCTTTGAGCAGTGCTTCTTCCAGGGAGCGGGATAGGCGGTTGATCCGGTAGATCATCGCCATATCGTGCCAGGCAACGCCTTCTGCCGCACGACGTCCCATCTCGGCCGCGATCGCGTCGGCCTCGTCTGACGCATAATCGTAGGTGAGCACCTCGATCTTCTGACCATCGCCCTTCTGGGTAAACAGCGTCTTGGGGATCCGGCCCGGGTCTCGCGCGATGATGGCATTGGCGGCCTGGAGAATATGATGCGTCGAGCGGAAGTTCTCTTCGAGCTTGAAAAGTCTGGCTCCGTCAAACTCACGAACGAAGTTCCGGATGAAGCCGATTTTGGCCCCACGCCAAGAATATATTGATTGCGAATCATCGCCCACGGCGAAGAGTTCCCGTGAGTATTCAGACATATAGGTGAGCCACAGCATCTGTGCACGGTTCACGTCCTGAAACTCATCGGCCATCACGGATGTGAAGCGCTGCGACCACCTATCACGATAGGATCGGTCGTTCATCAGGGCAAGCGTTGGCCACATCAGCAGATCGGAAAAATTGGCGGCATTCTGCTCGCGCAGGGTCGCCTGATAGATCTGGTACAGACGAACGGCGAACTCCCAGCCTTCGACATCGACCATCTGTCGGGCGGCACGGCGGCGCTCGATCAGCCCGCGCACCCAGGCCGGTGCGGCCTCAGGTGTGACAAGGTTCTCTTTCATGTGCCCGATCCGCTCGCCCATTGTCTTGACCTGCCGGACGTCACACTTCTTGCCTGTGTCCGGTTCGGGCACAGTGTCGGGATCCATGGCCTTCATGAGACGGCGGATCAGCGCTGTCGCATCGTCCGCGTCGCGGATATCGAAGCCGGGGTGTAACTGTGCCACCTCGGGCTCGGCCCGAAGCTGTCGCGCGCCAAGGCCATGAAACGTACCAAGCCAGAACGGAGCCTGTCCCTCGCCCAGGACGCTCGTGATGCGCTCACGCATTTCCTGCGCGGCCTTGTTGGTAAAGGTCACGCACAGGATCTGGGACGGCCGCATCCCATACATCTGGATCCGGCACGCCACACCGGCCGTCAGGGTCTTGGTCTTTCCCGTTCCGGCTCCAGCCAGCACGAGAACCCGGCCAAGCGCCATGGCGGCCTCACGCTGCACAGGGGTCAGTGGCTCCAGAACCGGAGCGAGGGTCTGCGGATAAGAGGTCATGCGGGCACCTGCTCGACGGGATAGACCTCAGACGCCACGGGATCCTCGACGGGAACGATATTGCTGCTGTCGGTAAAGAGGGTCAGAGGATGATAGAGGTTAAAGCCCTCATGAGGACCATCCCATCGTCCGGCAATCACGAGAGCCAACGCGCGGTTCAGGCCGCTACCCAGCCACACAAGCTGGTGCGGGACCGGCATTTCAGGCGCTTCAGGATCCGTACAGCCAAGACGGCGCGCATGATCCATCCAGATCGCCGAGGCCTTTTCATGGCCCAGCATGTTGAAGGTCAGGCCGGTCTTGATAACGATATGGTCGATATGCTGGCGGGCCGTGGATCGGGTGTCCTTATACATCATGACGTCCTCAAAAGCCTTGGGGCAGGCTGACAGGGTGAGCGTTGGGAGTTCAGGTCCGTTCAAACGGACGATCGTTGATTTTCGGGTGAAGACGATCAGCTCACCGTCGCGGTCCCAGGCGTCGTTCAGGCGATCACCGCCGATGACGACCCCCTGCACCAGTCCTTCGGGCGTCTGCGCCTCACAGAAGACTTCGGGGGCCGAGGTTCTCAGACCAGTTCTCTTCCAAACCTTGATGGCCTCTGCGTCCTGCCGCCACAGGATCAGTGTGACGGCCTGCCAGCTCAGACGGGATTTGCTCTGCTTCATGCCGCCACGTCCTGACGGGCGCGGCGCTGCAGAACGGCGTTCCAGTCCTTGTCTTCGCCTTTGGGTGAATACCGCAGGGGCTTGAGCCCGGCTTCGCGGATCATGGGCGCATAGATCTCCTCGTAACGGTCGCCCTGGGCATCGCCGTCCACGACGATCATGACGCGGCCGCCAGCCTCAATCGTGCCAAGAAGAGCGCGGAACTCCTCCAATGCTTCGGGGCTCATGCCGCCTCCGGTCGAGACATACAGACTGGGGTCTGCAAAGAACGGATCCATGGCCGCATAGGACAGGACGTCGATGGCGGACTCACCGATGACCAGACGGACGGGCTTCACTCCTTTTTCGCCAGTCCTCATCCGAAAGAGCATTTTGCCGCCGCCGCCCGAGGAGAAGCCGCGATATTCCGGCCCGCGCATCTCCATGCCCGTCAGGCGGCCTGCATTGTTGTGATGGGCGAACCAGGCCGTGCCCTTCATGCCTTCCCGCAGGAGACCCTGCTGGTTCGCGAGATGAAGAATGCGTTCCGACAAAGCCCGGTCGCGGGTCAGATAGGTCCAGGCAGCCGACCCCGGCTGGGGAGCCTGACGGTTCTTCCACATATAGTTTGGATCGCGTGCGGGTTTGCGCTCTTTCGGCTCTGCGACGTACTCGGCCCCACTGGGTGCCAGGCCAAGCATTCCACGGAGTTCGACGCGTGCGTTACCGAGAGACATCCCGGGATTGAGGAACCGGACCAGGTCGATGACCGAGCCTTTGACGATCGAAGAGGAATTGTGCGGATCCCACCAGCCCTTGCCGCCATGGGTGACGATGATGCTCTCGCCTTTCACGCGACGGAAACGCATGTGACGGGCCGAGCTTTCGGAGCGGACGAACCTGTAACCAGCCTGCTCCAGAACAACGATGCAACTGATCTCGTCACGAAACTTCTGGAGTTCCTCGTTCATCTGCTGGGGCGTGTTCTGGTAAGCCATGGCGGAATATCCTCCCGAACGTCCGTTACTTTCGATCTGTGGAAAGTATAGTAAATATCCGTTACAATATCCAATGAATACAACGGAATATCGCGGAATATATTTACTTGATTGAGTAAAATAGTTCTTGCGTCCCGAGCAACAAAAACCAGTTTTTCTTGTTCGTCCTGCGGGGGTTTCGGGGGCAGCGCAGCCCCCGGTGTTGCCGCTGAAAGGAGATGTGTGGAGACGTTTTTCTCGTCCCGTCCTGCCAGGAACACGACAGTTGCGGACCGAGGGTGTCAGGACCGGAAGACTGCGGATCGGCAAAAGCGGGTTGCGGGCAGCGCGGGACAAGGTCCTGCGATGAACGCGGCCCTCTTTTGACGAAAGACGCGGTCTGGAGCCCGAAGGGTTGTCTTGAGACCCTCGGACCGTGACTGTCACACTGGTCGCATGACGGCGAGGTCGGAACACAGCTCCGTGCCACCCCGCAAGGGGTGGTTGAAGCGGCAACGTCTGATGATACGGCATGAACGGATCCTTCAAGAAGTATCCCCAGTCTGCCCGTGCCATCTGCGACTGAAGCCTCCGGCCTCAGTTTTCTTTCAGGGATGGGGCATCATCCCCTTGGCCGTCTTCCTCTTTCGTCTGCCCTTTCTGTCGCTCCAACTCCGCCAGTGTGCGTCTCACGGCCTGTGAGAACCGCGTTTTTCCTTCCCAGAAACGGCGTGAATACGCGCGGCGGTCCACCGTCGCCGTCCTCATGCCACACCTTCCGGGCGATCGAGGCTGTCCAGGAGCTTCTCCTGCGAGCGGCGGCGCAGCGTCGCGGCCTTGCGGCGGAAACCGGCCGTCAGGCGCGATGGCAGCATGACGGACTGATCCGTGTCTTCCAGGAACACGGCCTCTGCCATCAGGCGGGCGCTCAGGGCGCGCGCCTGACTGCGGGGAACCGTGAGGGGAGCGGGCGTCGAATAGAACATAAAGCCTCCTGAAACCCGCCTCCTTCAGGAAGCGGGTATAAAAAGACCGGCTGCATGGCCGGTTTGCGTGCATGTTCCGAAGAAAGAGGACGTCAGCGTCCCGGATCGGTAAGGATCATCACATCCCCGTCCTGGGCGCTCACGACGATCTCGGTCTCAGGGGGCGCCTGATCTGTGCGGGGACGGGGCTCGTAAGCGCCGCGCACGAACACGAGCTGGCCCTTGCGGGCGCGTCGCTCCAGAAGATCTGTCAGAAAGTCGTTGTGGCAGACAATCCTGTGCCACACGGTCTGAGGGACACGGCGACCGGTGTGCGTGTCGGTACGGTGGCTGTCCGTCGCAAGACGGAAGAGAGCCACGCGGTGTCCGTCCTGCCCGGTGCGGATCTCCGGATCCGCACCAAGGTTGCCAATGACGATGGCAAGGCTGAGGGTCTGAACCATTGTTCTGTCCTTTTCGCTGGCCCGTGTCAGAAAAGCTCGGCCTGCACGGGCGCGGCAGGGGGAGACTGATGTGTGGTTGGCAGGGCAATCCGGAAGCGGTCTGCAAGACGCTCCAGATCGGCCCGGTCGCGTGCTTCCTGCTCAGCAGCAAGGGCGCGCGTGTAGGCCTCGATCAGGCCGCTGCCGATCATGCGGTTGCGGATGTCGCGTTCGACGTCCGACCAGGTCCAGGCCGGATCGCCATAACAGCCGTACAGGACGATGCCGCGCAGGAAGCCCAGACGCGCCTGTGTCGTAGAGAACTGCGCCCCCCAGAAGCCGTGGATGTCGTAATGGGCGATATGCCCGAACATCTGGCTCAGGCGGTTGTAAAGCGTGCGGTTCCACGCACTCTGCGGAAATCCGCGTGCGATGAAGGACAGCAGCGCGTTCCCGATTTTCGCCTTCTCGGCCGCGTCACTGAACTGCGTCGCAGTGAGGCCCTGAGGCTGGATCGGTGGCCGTCGTAGCGCGGGACACGCGATGGACGCTGGCTCCGGCCCGTTCATGAGCGCACCTCATGGGCGAGCATCGCCTCGACCTGAGTGAGGTAGGCTTTGAACGGCGTCTCTTCAGGAATCACCCTGATCCAGTGTTCGGTGCCCAGAGACCCTTTCCAGCGGGCGTCGCAGAAGCCCTCGGGATGATCGCTCCCACGCTCGGGTGTCACAGACACGAGAAAGGAGGCGTCCGGGTAGTCGTCGTGCAGGCGTGCACCGTATTGGGCTACTGCCGCCCGGATTCCTGCAAGGTCAGCCGCCTCGATCCGTTTCTGTCTGTAGCGGTAGGGGGATGAACAGGAGATGAGGCTCCCGTGAGAGGCCGCAGGGATGGCGGCCAGGGTGTATGTCGGCATGGTGATCTCCACACAGGACACGGCCGCCCGTGAGGGCGGCTGATCTCGGATCGGTCAGAGAAAGGCGGGAAGCACCACCACCAGAACGATGAAGGCTGCAAACAGCGCTGCACCTCCTACGAAGCCCGCGACTTCGAGCCATTCTGTGCGGTTGCGGGGACGCAGATCGGAAATGTCGGCCATGTCATTCTCCTTTTTTCTTCCATGACCCTTTCCGGCGACCGCAGCGGGGACTGGCTGGCAAAGGCGCTGCAACGCAGCGGGATCGGACGACCCGCAGCGCAGCGAGGACACGGCCGACCCACCCTTTGCCAGACAGGCTCCGGTGTGGTGCCTGCCTTCTCCTTTTTCCCCTTCCCCCTTTTCCCTTTCCTGATGTCCTACTGCGCGAGATTGGCGACCTGCCGCGCCAGACGGGCACAGAGCGCGCGCGTCACAGGATCGTCTTCGTCCACGATGGCCCCGGTCAGGACAGGAAGAAGGCGGCGCGCTTCAGGGGCGGAGAGATCCAGATGCCAGCACGCACCGAGCTGCGTGGCCACGGCGTCCGGCTGATCGACCGGGCGGACGGATACGGAGACTTCGTTGCCGTCCACGTTTTCAGGTTCGAGAACGGTCTTCTGACCGTCCGGCAGGTGAACAGGGCGCAGCCCGCTCTCGTTCGCCTCGTCGGCCGTCGCGTCCAGCACGAGCTGACCGGCTGCCTCGGCCGTCTCGGCCTCGACCTCAAAGTTGACGCGGTCGGAGAGAAGCTGGCGCTCGCTGAGCGTCACAATAAAAACAGGCATGTCGGGCTCCAGAAATGGAAAAGGCCGCCCCGGAGCGGGCGGCCTTGAAGGGCGGACGAAAACAAGAGAGGCTCAGTCGCTCACAAATTCGGAGCTGCCGAACACGTCCTGCCAGGGGCTGTTACTCGTCAGGTGGCAGTCGGACTGCCAGTCGTAATATCCGGACTTGAACCGCGAGGTGATGGCCTGGAGGGTTTCGGTCGCCGTCTCGTCCAGATCCTCCTCGGTCTGCACGGTCACACTGCCGTAGTCGCGTTTGCGGACGGAAAACTTGACCTTCGGGAACGCCTTTTTCAGCATTCGGCGGATGTTTTTGGCGGCCAGCGTGCCGCTGCTGTCATCGCCCTGCTCCAGATGAGCATAGTCCGGATTGACGCGGAGCGCTGCGACCTCGGCGGCATGTTCCGCTTTGGCGCGCGCCTCAGCCGCGACCTTCTCAGCCTCAACCTCTTCGGCATGAGTGCGGAGAAAGGCAATCTCCTCGGGACTGGCCAGTCCCTTGTCGGCGTCGATCCGCCATTGGACACCGCGCAGAATGGCCTCGGGCAGACGACGGGAGATCGAGCCACAGGCAAAGACAATGTCATAGGACGCGCTCCCGCCCGACACGATGGCCCCGCCACGCGACAGGGACCGCACGGTGGTCGGGCTGGCCTCGCCGTAAACGGCCATGACGATCCCGGCTCCCCGGCTGTAGAGATGGGTGTAAACGCGGGTGCCGACCTGAACGGGAACGAGAGAGGGGACGAACATCATCTGATCCTTTTCCTTTGGATTTTCGTGATGTCTTCTCCAGCGTCAGCGCGGGACGGCCGGGTCAAAAGCGGCGCGTGCGCCGGCACCGGAGGCGGCGAAGCCGGTGAGGAGCCACCTTTTGACCCGGACGGAGCGCGATGGCAGCGCCCCTCCCCCCCTTTCCTTTTCTTTTCCCGCTCCCTGCTTCAGGCCACGACCACGATTTCGAGGTGATCACGCATGAACTGCATGGCCTCATTGTGCTCCGTCTGCTCGGGCTCGCTCTCGGGCGCTTGCAGAGAGAAGGTCTCTTCCGAATCAGGCTCCGTCGCCGACACGACAGGGCCGCTCGAACGGTCAACCTCATCATCGGCGGCTTCCTCGAAATCATCTTCAGGCATCTCGTCCAGATCCTCATCGTCCATCACGCTTTCCAGCTCCCGGATCTTCTCCTGTTTTTTCTTCTGCTTTTGCGTCCAGACGTCCTGCGCCTGCGCAAACGATGCGACCTCGGGCAACCAGTGGCCTTCCCCGACATGGTTCATCAGGGCCGCACGCATCTCCTTGCCCGTATTCTGCGGGGCAAGGCCTTCGGCCTGTACGGCTTTGGTAATGCCGGGCTTGCTGTAGCATTTGAGGAACGCCTCAAAGGCCATGCTCGGCATCTTCTGGTCGGCCCCGAACAGAACGCCCACGAGCTGCGCGGGCAGACCGCTGCCGCTGTGCATCGACACGTCGCAGTTCAGGATGCTTTGCAGAACGGTGACGGCATGGCGGCGGATCAGCTTTTCGTCACGGACAAGACTGCCTTCGGGAAAGAGGTCAGCCATCGCGAGCGTGCGCGCGGTTGGTTCTGACCAGTTGTTTCCGCTGGCATCGCCATGCACACGGACATTCTCGGCTTCCAGCGCCAGCAAAAGGGCTGCGATCAGATCCCATGGGTCGGCTGTCTCGGACACCTGGCCGAGGGCTTCGCGCAAAGCGACGGTGCGGATCTCGCCGATCATCTTGTGGCCGGCCCCGGAGACGTCCGGTCGTTCCTTGGGGGCCTCGGGAGTGGAAGACCCCCCCGTGTGGTCCAGCTTTGCTGCGCTGTAAGGACGGCAGCGTTCTTCCACGATCTTCAGGGTACGGGGATTGAGGCCGTACCCCATGACCTCCCCCTCCTGTGTCGCCATCCAGGTGCCCATGGTGATGAAGCCCTCGGGCGCGCGGACGTATCCGTATTCGTCCGACGTCAGGACAATGGAGGTTTCGGGCCGCTCATTGTCCAGCCAGTCCTGCTGTGCTGCGGCGTAAGCCGTGGCATCGAGCGTATAGCGGCTGTCTGTGTTGGCTTCGGCAAACAGATCCTCCATCCAGACAATGTTGTGCTTGCGGGCCAGCTCGTCGCCGAACCGGGCATCGCGGGCGTACCATTCCTTCTGTTCGAGGTTCCGGGCCAGCGCGCCCCAGGCCACGGTGTCCTTCGGATCTTCGGCCTTCACGCGGTACTCGGCCGGATCCTCGTCGTCTCCGACGCTTTCGGAAAACATTTCCGCCCACGCGTCACGCTGCTCGTCCAGTGAGGCCTGCGCGATGATTTTGCGCTGCCGCTCGTCAGGGCCTCGGCCGAGGGCGATGGCATCCAGAATAGGCGGGTGCAGCTTTGCCAGAAGGCTGAGACGCTTGAGATAGCTTGGCGTGACCATCAGGGCGGCACAGACCTGCGGATCTGTATAGCCAAGCTGCTCACGCAGGCGGGTGACGCTGTTCCACTGTTCCGGCTCCGTCATGTCCAGACGAACGAAGTTCTCGCTGACGGCAGCCAGGGCATCGAGGTCTTCGCTCTGATCGCCAACATACACGTCGATCTCAGGAACACCCGCATAGATGGCGCCTTTCGTCCGACGGTGTCCGGCTACGATCATCAGGCGTCCGTCTTCCAGTTCCCGGACGGCAGGGGGATGGAGGATGCCGATCGCCTTGATGTTGAGTGCGAGTTTGCGCAGTTCCTCAAGGCTTCCGATGGAAGAGCGCGGATTGTTCGGATTGGGCACAAGGGTTTTCGGATCGACGCGGCGAAGCTCGGCCATGGGACGCTCTTTCTATAATTTTTCAGATGTCCCTCCCGCGTCACGGGCCAGCCAGCCGCGCAAGGCCGCGCGCAGCGCGCCCGGCCTGAGCCTTGCGCGGCTGGCTGGTTCGTGACAGCCCCGCCTTCCCTCTTCTTCCTTCACCCTTTCAAAGCACTCTTTCTTCGGAAATTGCATCAAATCTGTAATTGCTGTATTTTATGCAAATAAAGGAGAACGCAATGCGCACATTCTCGACAAGCGATCTGTCCCGCAAATCCGGAGACATCATCGCCAGTGCCCTGCAAGGACCAATTTCAATTAATCAGCGCGGCAAACCACGATTGGTCATGCTGAGTGTCGAACAATACGAGGCATTGGTGGGAAGCGCGCCAGAGCGTACTGCGGGTGCCACTACGGAAATGCCTCAGGATTTGGCTCACGACATAGCAAATGCGATTGACGGGTACCTGCTGGAAACCCGCACAGAACCATGAGCCAGACTTTCCGGCCCGGCATGGTGCTGCGGTATCCTTATCTATGGCACTGGCAGAACGGGAATGGCGAAACAGAAGGACGCAAGGATCGTCCAACGGCGGTGGCCGCAGTCTTTATAGGTCGTGATGATCGTCAGTATGTCCTGCTGTTGCCCCTGACGACAAAACAGCCGCCTGCAACCCGCATCGCGGTTGAAGTGCCGACCACCGAAAAGAAGCGTGCTGGCCTTGATCAGGAATTGCGCCAATGGATCCTGTTGGACGAATACAACCTGGATCCGACCGTTACCTCATATTACTTGCAGCACACGTCATCGCTTGGTCAGTTCAGTGACGCGTTCATGCGTCCCGTACTGACACAATTCCGGGAGCTTCTGCCTACGGCACGGCGTATTTCTCGCTATCCTTGAGAAGACCGCTTACGCCTCATGACGGACGTTCGGTTGGGCGTCCTATCTCTCCAAAACCGGACGTAGCGTTTAGCAGTATATTTGAATAAATTAGGTCCAACACCTGGAGACCTCCAAATGAGTATATTGAGCAATAGACGTGTAATTGTTCTAGACACGAGCCCCGTTAGGAATTTAGCATATTCCAATAAAATTCCGGAGTGGGTAAAGATATTTTCAAAAATGAAGAAAAATGGATATTTATTTACTTTATCTGAATGTACTTTTGGAGAGTTGCTTAAGCAAAAAAATATAGGAGCAATGTCCGAGAAAGAATTCCGAAATCTTATTGGGCGATTAAAAATATTTCTTAGTATGACATTACCTGTCATGCCAGGTGAAGTAGATGTACTTCGCCTTATAGGATCTGAACCTCATTATAATTTTCATGATAACGACATAAAAGCCATTTCGAAAAAAGCATTTCGGATGCTTGTTGATCAGAAAGTAAATTATACGGAAATATTAATTGAAGAACTAGAAAGAGAAAGATCTGAATGGAGAAATTTAATTTTTAATCTGGATCAAATTCATTCTCAAGATAGTGAAGAGTTTGATGAGATTTCTGACTATCGTCTTGATATGTACATAAAGGGCCATGATCGAGATAGAGTTATGGATCCTCCTCTATCCAGACGTCTTGATTTGCGGACTCGTTATATCTGGCGGCAATATGTAAGAAGTAAGAAAAAGAACGAACCCTACAACGTCAACGCCCCGAAAAAGGCCAATGACGGTATAGACTTAAGAATATATACGTATTTAGCTCTGCCCGCTCTTATCGTTGCAGAAGACAATGGTTTCTTTGGTAGTATTGAAAATATTCCATCATTTCAGAAGTCTTGGATCATGAAGTCTGATGACTTAGCAAATTCTTGGGCTAACAGAACGCTCAAATTCCCTGAATGGTAGCAATCACGAATGACGGGTTTTTAAAACTTACTGTCGGGCAGCGGGCACTCTTCCCCCTGAACCGTCTGTCTGCTCAGTAATATGGACCCAGACAGACGGCAGTCACCTCCATCTCAGTCATATAATTCCTCGGGTCGCTTTCCGTATAGCGGAAGTGACTTATTCTCCTCTCTGATGACAAGGAGTGGATAGCGGGATTCGAACGAGGCGGAGAGGTTCTGTAGATTGAAGGCCGACAGTCGCCACGCTATGTTCAGCACATGAGTGAACATCACAGGGCCGATGTGCCAGACCTGACCGATCCGCTGCTGGTGGAATTTTCAAGCCGTTATTACCTGACGAGCTCCCCGCTCCATCTCACCTGGAGGGTTCGAAAAACCCCTGGTTTTGAGAGCTGCTCTGTGATTCCATTTCCTGTGAGTTGATTGGGATATGGAAGATGAAGCAGGCGGGATTTTTTGACGTTGAAGAGCGACTTGCTCGATTGAGCGGGCTTGGTGATCAGCTCGAAGCATTTTCCCGGACTGTAGATTTTGAAATGTTCCGTCCTGATCTGGAGAAGGCTCTGGCCTATTCAGATGGAAGCAAGGGCGGGCGACCGCCGTTTGATCCGGTGTTGATGTTCAAGGTTCTGGTGATCCAGACGCTGAACAATCTGTCCGATGAACGGACGGAGTATCTGATCAACGATCGCCTGTCGTTCATGCGCTTCCTTGGCCTGGGGCTTTCAGATCGTGTTCCTGATGCCAAAACACTCTGGCTGTTCCGTGAACGCCTGACCCAGGCGGGAGCGATCGAGGGTCTGTTCAATCGCTTTGATACAACCCTGCGCAGTGCTGGTTATCTGCCGATGTCCGGCCAGATCCTGGATGCCACACTGGTGGCTGCTCCAAAGCAGCGCAACACGAACGCCGAGAAAGCCGATCTCCGGGCAGGCCGTATTCCCGAAGACTGGCAGGACAAGCGGGCAAAGCTGTCGCACAAGGATCGTCATGCGCGCTGGACGCTGAAGTTCACGAAGGCGAAGCGGCAGGATGACGGGACGATCCCGTCAACGGATCTCGCCATCCCGTTCTTTGGCTATAAATCGCATATTTCCATCGACCGGAAGTTCAGGTTCATCCGGAAATGGAAAGCGACAGATGCCGCCGCCAGTGACGGTGCCAGACTACGCGAGGGCTTGCTGGATAAAACCAATACGGCCTCAAGCGTCTGGGCAGACACGGCGTATCGCTCGAAAGCCAACGAAGACTTCATGGAAAAGCAGGGCTTTGTCTCAAAGGTCCACAGGAAAAAGCCGCATCTCAAGCCCATGCCCCGCCACATCCAGCGGTCCAACGCAGGGAAGTCGGTGATCCGGTCGCGTGTCGAGCATGTCTTTGCCGATCAGAAATCGCAGACGGGGCTCTTCATTCGGACTGTCGGTATCACCCGGGCCACCATGAGGATCGGCCTGGCCAATATTGTCTACAACATGCGCCGCTTCCTCTTCCTCGAGAGGTTGAACGCGAGCGCGTAGCCAGCCAGCGGGAGACAGCCCCTGATCTGCTCAAAACGCAGACCGAAAACGACCTCAAGAACCGTCAATCAAATCGCCAAAAACCAGAAATTACTCGCCAAGGCATATCAACAAACAGTTTTTCGATCCCTCCAACTTTTATTTAAGAAGTGGTGAAATCGGCTTTCAATGAGGCGCCGCGTGAAGTCGGTCGCCTTTTCTTCCATGGTACTTACGTCTTTCTCACCATAGAGTTTATAAAGATCCAAATAGATTTCATCGACCTTAGTGGGGTCTATCTTTCCGAAATAAACTCTTCCCGGGTACGCGGCGACCTTGAATTTTATAAACTCATTAGACCAATTGTTTAACGGAGAGAGAATGGTATCTACAAACACTCTCATTGCCTCTTCTGGCAATTCAGAGAAGTCGTCGATGAATATAAAAATTCTTTTAACGCCGATGCTTAAAAGTATTTTTTGAAGACCTTCGATTACACCGACAATATTAAACGTACTAAGTACGAGATCTGAATATTCCTCTGAAGATGTATTTTTTACTGATGAGTTGTTCTCCTTAGTGTGTTTGGCCTTGCCGTTGCCACTGGTCCCTGTAGCTGAAGCTTCTATTTCTAGCCCCAACTCCGTAGTCGCCTTCCGATCTCTTACGGTTTCTCGATCAACTTTCGCTGCCGCAGTTCGGATCGCGGTTACATCGGTGAACTGAGATTCAAATGAACCGTCGAGAAGATCTTGAATCGCTCCAGATATGTCGCTTCGTTTTAGACCCGACCGATCAATGATTTTATCAAAAATTGATGAATTTACGGCTTGTTGTAATTCCTTAGTAACATCAGCAAGAACCGCCCGAATAAATCCGCGATACAGTAGTACTCGTTTGAGATCCTTCTCACTTAATGCAAGACCTGCTTCGGCGAGTTGCGACGGTATAGTGGGATCCACGTCTGCGGCTTCGTAGACAGTCTTAATATCAACATAGGCCGACGCAGAATTTGGTGTTGCTCTAAGTTCATGTTGAGCGCGCAGGAAAACCGTCGATTTGCCAGTTCCCTTACGACCAATGAGGAAAGTTGTACTGTCGCGCAGCATCGTCTCAAGAACAGCGTCATTTTGTAAAGGATCGACGTATAGCTTCCTTATAAGTGACTTATCCGTCACGTCGTCTCGAAGATCGGCTCGACGGTAGAGTTTGAGCGAATGTGCTGCTTTCGCGAAACCCTGTAGATCTTTTTTGCTATACATATGGATCCGTCCTTTTCTGGATCCATATAGCATTCCGAGACGTAGAGCAAAGCTGAATGGCCTTACTTCACAACGGTGACTGCTACCGACTCAATCTTTCGAGGCTATCTATTCTATGCGACGTTGTGATGGTTGGTAATGCACATCCGGTTGGGCAAAGGGGGCTACGAAGAGCAGATGGCATCGCATTAAGCCGTCCAACTGTTATTGGGAATGGCTACGTTCTCAGATTATCTTCTCAAAGCAGACAGTCTACTTCCCCCCCATAACTGACTATATTTTTTTATTTCAGGCAGCTTCCAGCTCGGCCTTTTCCGCCTCCTCGCGGCGCTCCGTATCGGCTGCGAGATCTGCTTCAAGGGCCGCCATGGCCTCGCGCTTCTCCTGCAACAGCGCCGCCTCCGGAAACGCCAGACCCACGCGGGCGCGGTAACCGGGGAGCTTGCGCTCGGCTTCCTCCACCTGACGGCGCGCGTCCGCCAGCTCCGCCTCGAACCGCAACAGCGCGTTCTCGATGCGGCTGACCAGCCCGACCGGGCTTGTCTCGCGGTCGAAATCCATGCCGAGGATCCGCCCGTCCAGCACAAGGCCGAGTGTCGCGTCCCACGTCTCCTCGCCGTCAAAGCGGGTGCGCCAGGTCTCGCACAGGATCTCGAAGCCGCCGACCGTGCCAAGGGTCCACTTGCCTTTCTCCCCGGACTTCGCCGCGAGACGGGCCTGCGAGAGAAGCCACTGACCGGCCTTCTCACGCTCGGTCATCTCCCGGTCCTTGCGCACCAGACGGAAGGCTTCACCGCGTGTCGGCTCACGGCGTGCGATGTCGTTCTGAAGACGCGGGATCACGGCCTGCGCCGTCTCGCGGTCACGCTCGGCACGGTCGATCGCACGACGGACGTTATACTGATCGTCGTGATGCGCGGCCTGCAAGCGCTCCAGGCGGGCCAGTTCGGCCTCCAGTCCGGCCTTCTGCATCAGGCGTTCGTCTCCCGACGCAAGGGCCTTGGCCATGGCGAACTGGTTGGCTTCTGCTCCCACATCCTCCAGACGGCGGATCGTCCGGTCTCCGGACATGGCAAGGCAGATGAACTTCTGCTTGCGCTCCAGCATCTGCCAGTTCGTCGCATCCACAGATCCTTTCAGGGCGTAGGCGTAAAGCTGGATCACCGGGTTCTGGTTGCCCTGCCGCTCGATCCGGCCTTCGCGCTGAATGATGTCCGAGACCAGCCAGGGCACATCGAGATGATGCAGGGCGATCAGGCGCTGCTGCGCGTTCACCCCCGTTCCCATGGTCGCGGACGATCCGATCAGGATGCGCTTGCGCCCGGAGTTCATGTCGCGGAAGAGCGCCTGCTTGGCCGTGCTCTTCTTGTAATGCTGCATGAAGGCGATCTCGTCGCGCGGGACTCCCATGCGGATCAGCTCGTCGCGGATCCAGCGATAAGCCGAGAACCCGCGTGTCTCCAGCGCGGATTCCGTGCCCAGATCCGAGAAGATCATCTGCGTGGCACCGGGAAGCTCGTATTCCCGCCCCGTCTCAAGGTCGGTGTAGCGATTGGCGGACGTGTTCTGCCAGATCTCAAAGACCCTGCGGATCATGACGTTCAGTTTGTTGCTGTTGTCATTCGCGGCCCAGTTCCGCACGAAACGCAGGTCGATCGCCGCGTGCCGGGCATCGGTGATGACGGACAGCAGGATGTCGTCGCCCTTCTGGGGCTTGCCCGTGCGCTCTTCAATTTTCTTGATCCGCTCGGCGAGCGTCTTCTGATACTCGCGGAAGGCGTCCCCGCTATCGGCCACGACGATCTCACGCCTGCCGCCCGCAATCTCGGGCAGTTTGACGTAGCGTCGCAGGTCGTCCTGCTGCACGACGTCGGCAAAGTCGCGATACATCGCCATCAGATCCGCGACGTTTACGAACTCGGAGAAGCGCGTGACCGGCTTGTAAAGACCGCTCGGCTGAAGCTCCAGTTCCGTGCGGGTCTCGCCAAAACTTGCGGCCCAGGCGTCGAACTCGTGCAGGCCACGCTCGACAAGGGCTGGCAGATCCATGAAGCGCTGGATCGAGAACATCTCACCCAGGGTGTTGGTGATCGGCGAGCCTGACGCCATGACCAGCACGCGCTCGGGGTTGCGCTTGGCGAGGTAGCGCGTTTTGACGAACAGATCCCAAGCGCGCTGACTGCCGTTCGGGTCGATCCCCTTCAGATCGGACTGGTTCGTGCCGAAGGACAGTTTGCGGAACTGCTGCGCCTCATCCACGAGGATCTGGTCCACCCCGATCTCACCGAGATGCACGAGATCGTCCTTGCGGCTGGATAGCGCTTTCAGCTTGGCTTCCATTCCCTCCTTCAGGCGCTCGATGCGCTTGCGCGACAGTCGGTCATCGCGGCTCACATTCTCCAGAAGACTTTCGTAGGAGGCAATCTGGTCCTCGACCATCTCCTGCTCGAACGCGCTCTCGACCGGCACGAACTTGAAAGCGTCATGCGTGATGACAATGGCATCCCAGTTCCCCGTGGCGGCCCGGGCCAGGAACCGCTGGCGCTTGTCCTTCACGAAGTTGGTCTCATCCGCCACGAGGATCTGGGCGTTCGGGTAGAGCATCATGAACTCACGCGCCATCTGCGCGAGGCAGTGGCCCGGCACCACGATCATGCCCTTGGAAATCAGGCCGAGGCGCTTTTGCTCCATCACGGCCGCGCACATCGAGAAGGTTTTTCCCGAACCCACCGCGTGAGCCATGTAGGTGCTGCCCTTGGCGATGATCCTCCAGATCACCCGCTTCTGATGGTCGCGCAGGCTGATCGCCGTGCTGGCTCCCGGCAGTTTCAGGTGAGAGCCGTCGAACGTGCGCGGGACAAGGTTGTTGAACGCATCGTTATACAGTCGCACCAGACGCTCGGCGCGGTCGGTGTCCTGCCAGACCCACGTCTCAAACGCGGTCTTGATTGCGGCCAGCTTCTCCTTGGCCGCCTCGGTCTCCTTCGTGTTGAGTTCACGGTGTTCGCCGTTCACATCGCGCCAGGTGTCCCAGATTTTCGGGCTGGCCTGATTGAGTGCATCGTCCAGCAGATCCCCGGCATGACGACGCTGTGTTCCCCAGACCGAGGTGGCCTCGGCCTTGCCAGAAAACCCGCTCTTGTCCACGCTCCAGGTCGCCACCTCCAGCGTATGGTGAATGGTCGTGCGAACCCCCATGACCTCTGCAACAAAGGCCTCAACATCCGGCACCGGGATCCATGGGGCTCCCAGGCGGGCGGTAATGTCGGACGGGCGCAGGTCTTCGGGCTGCACCTCTTCAAGGGCGGCGACGTTGCGCAGATAGCGTCGGTCGCGCTCGGCAGCCTCCCGGGCCTGCGCCAGCTTGGTGCGGACCGCGCCTGACAGGGCCTCGTCGGCCGTCACCCAGACCTCACGGCCGCCTGTGCTGCGGATCGGGTCGAGATAGACCGAGGAACCGAGTTCGGCGAGCACCTCATCACCGGAGCGGCCCAGAAGCTCCGCCATGCGCTCGACATCCACGCCACCCGTCTCATGCAGGGAGACCGCCAGCGCATCATGGGCGCCGTGAACCTCAGGCTCGGACGGGGCCTGAATCACGCGCTCGCTGAAGATCGGTCCCGGACGGCCGGTCTGGTTCTTCTCGTCATACTCCTCGATCGAGCTGACCAGCCACACATCCGGATCGTCGTAGAACGGCTGAAGGTTCGGGCGGCGCTGTGTGGATTTCTCCTCTCCCGTCTCCTCATCCACCCGTGTCGTGGTGTTCGTCAGGTTGATCGGCCCGAACTGACGGCTGAACGCCTGATACGCGCGCTTGAGATCCGCCTGATGGGCACTGTAGGGCAGGTTTTCGACCTGGGCGCGCAGCACCAGACGGGCCGCGTCCCTCACAGGAATCAGACCCTTGATGATGGCCGCGTGCTTCTGGAAGATTCCTTCCTTCTGCTCGCCTTTCTTCACCTTCACCAGCACGGTTTCGCCGTCGATGATCTGGTGCAGCACGCCTTTGTGCAGCAGATAACTGCCCTCTTTCAGCAGGGCACCGTCTGCGGCTGTTCCGACCTCGGCGGCATGATTGTCCTGCACCGTCGCAACATCGAGCGTCTGCGGGGCCGGGAAGCGGGCGAGCGAAGAAAGACGGCCGAGGGCGAGCGGCAGGGCCTCGTCCAGCATCTGGAGCGGGTTGGCCTTGCAGGTATATTCCGGGCCGAACTGACCGCTCGTCCAGTCATGCCGACCGAGAACCTGCTGGCCGTTTTCCGCGAAATAGCGGTTGATCCGCAACGGACCTTCGCCCTGATCGGTGTCCTCCAGCGCCGCCACGTCCAGCCATGTCGCATCGCCCGCATCCTCTCCCGGTGCGCGACGGCGGAACACGAGCACGTCCACCACGACATCCGTTCCGGCATCGTCGCGCATGGCCCCGGCTGGCAGGCGTGCGCCACCCACGAAATCAGCGGTCTCGAAGATCGTGCGCCGCGCGCCGGCATCGGACTTGTCCATCGTCCACCGCGACGTCACGAACATCGCCACGGCTCCGGGACGCAGACGGGAGATGGACCGGGCGATGAAATAATCATGCAGGGACAGGCCAAGGCGTCCCAGCTCATCCGTGCCCCGGACCGTACGGTTGCTGAACGGCGGGTTGCCGATCACCAGATCGTAGCGTTCGGCCAGCCTGGCTGTCGTGAAATCTTCGGCGCGGACCCACTGGTTCGGAAACAGCTTGCGCGTGATGCGGGCCGTCAGAGGATCGTTCTCGATCGCGGTCCAGGCGGTTTTCGGCGCCAGCTTCGGGGGCACGCTTGCCATAAAAAGTCCGGTGCCACAGCCCGGTTCGAGCGCACGGCCGCCCCGGAACCCCATCTGCGCCGCCAGATCCCACATCGCATGAACGATCAGCTCGGGCGTGTAGTGGGCGTACTGCGTGGCCCGTGCCAGACCGGCCCGCTCCTGCTGGCTGGTCAGTGCCTCAAGCTGGCTGCCGATCTCTTCCCACCCGGACCGGAAGGTCTCTCCGGCACGCGGGAACAGGCTGTTGGCCAGCTCTCCGGCCCCGAACCCTGTGAAACGGGCGAGCACGGCCTGCTCTTCCGCGCTGGCGTTGCGGTCTTCCGCTTCCAGTGTAGCCAGAAGGCGGATCGCTGCCAGATTGTCGCGGGCGCGCTCTTTCCAGCCCGGGGCGAGGCCACGCGTTCCGCTCAGGACGAAATCCACCTTCGGCAGGACAGCGGGGATCGGAGCCGGGGCCTGTGTCGCCTGTCGGACCGCAGCGGCGGCTTCCTCAAGGGCGCGGTCTCCGGGAAGATCACCCCAGTAGAGATTGGACTGGCTGCCGCCGAGTGCTGAGGTATCGAAAAAGCTCAGTTGGGACATGGACATGGGAAAACTCCGGACAAGCGGCAGCGCCCGGTGCTGCGCGGAGGCAGACCGGGGGGCCGGAAAACAGAATCAGTGCGGGGAGAGAGGCGTCAGACCTCCCGGATCAGCGCGGGGTCAGAGGGGACCAAAGCGCAGGCGGATCTGCTCGCGCTCGTTCTCGGACAGGCGGGACAGCGCCTCACGGTGGTAGGTCGAACCCTCGCCTGCCTTCCTCGCCACGCGCCACCAGGCCTGCGGATCGCTGCAATGCAGACCCACCAGACGCGTCTCGTCATTGTCGGGTCCGCAGCCTTCGAGGATCGTCCAGCCCTCTTCGTGGGCCTGTTTGAGGTCGAAGGCGTGCGCCTGTGCGGGACGTTCGAGGGTGTCTGACATTGTCTTTATTTCCTTTCCTGACCCTCTCCGGCGAGCGCAGGACAGTGCGGCCTGCCAGAGCGACGCGCAGCGTCGGGACCGCCCGGCCCGCAGCGGAGCGAGGACACGGACGGACCCACCTCTTGCAGGGCGGGCTGGCCTGTGCTGCCCCCCCTCCCCTCTTTTCCTTTTTCCAACCTTCTGTTTTTTCTTCTTTTTTTTCAGGTTGCCCCCCCCGCCCTGCCCGAACGCTCCGGCCGGGAGTTCCCAGGCTGGTGTGAAGACGGTCGGGATCGGCCGCGCCGACAGGCACGCGCGGGCCAGATCGGGTTCTGCCAGGGCGGCGGCATACGGCCTGCCCTGCTCGGCGAGCTGCTCCAGCGACACGGTGCGCTTGATCGTGCAGCCGAACTGCTGCTCGTACTGCACGAGACGGTCAAAGCGGGCCGGATCGAGCCAGCGGATCGTTGCAAACTGCCGCACATCGCCAAAAATACAGGTGGCACAGGACAGTCTGGAGAAGCCGATGCGGTATGGCAGCGCCGGCATCACGTTCCAGCGCTTCAGGCTGTTCCAGACCTGCGCCTCGCTCCACTGGTGGACCGGCCGCCAGTGATCGACATGACGGCGACGTCGCGTGCCGTGCCGCGTATCCGTGCGGTGCGGCTCAAAGACGGCATAGCGGGCACGGTTTGGGCTTTCCCCGGCACGCTCGCCCGTTACGAACAGCGTGCGGCGGTGCAGGAAGCGGTCCTGGCCGCGTAGCGCGCGGTCGGCGACGTCGATCTTGGTGACACTGGAGCACCAGCGCGTCGTCAGGCTGGCGGAGACCTGGGGAAATCGCAGGCGCGTCCCGTTCGGCCCCTGCCCGCCTGAGCGGATCAGACCCTCAGGGCTTTCGAAAAGAACTGGGGCTGTCGGTGCGTCCTTGCGAAGCATCTCCCGCTCGAAGCCGCCCTTGCGCCAGGAGCGATAGAGCGGCAGGCCGAAGTCCCGCGCTAGCGCGCTCACATAGGGCGAGGTGGAGGGCCAGTCCATGAAGGATGGCCCCTGCCCGTCCACCTCGTGGTGCCACAGTTCCAGGCGGTCCTTCGAGGCACCTGCTTCAAGGAGGGCAAGGAGACAGGCAATGCCGTCTTTGCCGCCCGATACGGCCACGATGATGCTGTCATACGACGTCAGATCCGGTGTCATGACACGAACCTGCTGACCGGGGCACCTGTCCGGACAGAGCGGCACATCAGAGCACTGGCGATCGGAGCGTCCCGCAGGAGAAGCGGCTTGACGTGCCGGTTGTCCCAGCTCAGGCCCCCGCAGCGTGAGAGGAGTCCAAGCTGGGTCGCTGCCTCATCCCGGCACGCACACACCCGTTCATTGCCCCCCGCGCTGCGACGGCAGGGCTCATGTGCTGGAGCGTTGCAGCCGGTGCAGGAAATGGTCAGGGCCGGATCACCGCCAGCCCAGTGCTCATTGCACTTGCGGCAGGACACAGGCTCCTGCGTATCGGTCCACCGCATGGGCGGCCGACCGCGTGGTGTTGGGACGTAAGGAAGGTAATGACGGCGCATGATGCTCGATCCATTTCTGGTTTTTGAACATCGTCGCGTCCGGCTGGGGGTTGTTCAGACTGCAACAGTGCCGCGCAGCGGCAGGATCAACGCGGCCTGCAGCCACGCGCAGACGGCATAGCCGGCGAGCATGGCGAGGATACGCGTTGACCCACCTGTTGCGGGATGGGCAGATCCCAGCCAGCCATTTCCCTTTTTCGTTATCTGGTTTTTTTAATTATCCGGTTTTTTATATTACCTGATATTTTTATTTATACGGTTTACAGGCTTGATCTCACCTCTCAATCCGCCATTTGTTGAGTGAATTGAGAGGAGTAGAGTGCGTTCCTGTAATATTTTATCGGGTTATTTAAGTTACCGGATATTTTTTCTTATCTGATTTTAACATTTATCCGGTTTACTAAAATCTGGGGCAAGACTACGAACGTAAATCAGCACAGCGTCTTTGAGCGGAGAACATAATGCCTGTGATTGCTATCGCGTCCCCCAAAGGCGGCGCTGGGAAATCGACTACTGCTGTTATCTTGGGAACCCAGCTTGCGCACTACGGTGCAGAGGTAACTCTGTTAGACTGCGACCCGAACGAAGCGCTGACTTTATGGGCTGACCGCGCGCCCAAGCCACCCAGAATCAGCCTGATAACCAGGGTCTCTGAAAGCGACATTATAAAGACGATCAAAAGGCATGATGCTGATGGAAAAATTGTCATTGTCGATTTGGAAGGCGTCGCCTCGAGATTGGTTTCGCGCGCAATCTCTCAAGCAGATTTAGTCTTAACACCCATGCGAGCGACAACCTTAGACGCTACGATAGGAGCAAGAGCCCTTGCCCTAGTAGCGGAGGAAGAAGAATCTTTAGGGCGCAAGATTCCTCACTCAGTTGTTTTTACAATGACACGGGCAATTCGTTCCAAACAGCATTCAGGCATTGAAGCCTCACTAAGGGACTCGGGCGTGGACGTGATTACGCCGCCTTTAATGGAGCGTGCTGCATTTTCCGCTCTTTTCGAGTTCGGTGGAGATCTTCACTCGATCCCGCCACAAGGTAACATTGTGGCAGCGATCGAAAACGCCGATGGCTTTGCACAAGCTGTGTACCGACGCCTTACAGGAGCGGCAGAATGACCGAAAAAAAGCCTTTTGCGATTGATGTGGGAAAGCTCAGATCGCGCGAAAAAGTCGCCTCCGCCGCCGATGTCGAACGAGTTGATCGCGTAGCTGCGGATCATGGTTTCGTAGCTAGAGAACCAGCGAAACGTAGAGGCCGCCTACCCAGTCCTCGAACAGGACAACTACACGCTAAGGTATTTCCCAACGTCTCTGACGAAATCGCTAAGGAAGCAACTAGGCGAGGCGTTACCCAAGGTGTTGTCATAGAAGACGCATGGAAGCTGTATAAAGAGAATAATCCGGTTTAACGGTTTATCCGGTTTTTTATAAAACCCGGTAATACTGTTTATCGGGTAATTGAGAAAGCTCAGATCGCGCGGAAAAGTCGCCTCCGCCGCCGATGTCGAACGAGTTGATCGCGTAGCTGCGGATCATGGTTTCGTAGCTAGAGAACCAGCGAAACGTAGAGGCCGCCTACCCAGTCCTCGAACAGAACAACTACGCTAAGGTATTTCCCGACGTCTCCGACGAAATCGCTAAGGAAGCGACTAGGCGAGGCGTTACCCAAGGCGTTGTCATAGAAGCCCCTTGGAAGCTGTATAAAAAGAATAATCCGGTTTGATAATTTATCCGGTTTTTATTAAAACCCGATAAATTGTTTTACCGGGTGATTCGGAAAACACTTGCAATCATAAAATCTCTGTTCTCTTTATGTTCTCGCTAAGGAGAACATAAATGACAACGGACGCCCTGGCGCGACTGCGCGAGCAGGTCCGACGCCTGGAGCGTCGAGACCTGTCTCGTTCCCAGACTGACATACTCGCCACGGGGCATTCTGCCGTCGATATCCATCTCGGCGGCGGTCTCAAGACCGGCAGCCTGCATGACTTTCTGATTTCTGATCCTCTGGAGATCGGGGCTAGTCTCGCCATGCTGCTGCCCATCCTGCAAAAGGGCAGGGGGCCGGTCTTCTGGATCAGCGATACGCCTGCCGCACTGAATGCCTGGGGACTGCATCAGTCCGGTCTGTCTCCAGAGACTCTGGTCTGCATTGAAACGGATCCCGCCAGTCTGCTAGCTGTCGCCGAAGACGTGTTGCGCGGACCAGAGCGCGCACTGGCCGTTATCACAGGAAGCCACGTTCCAAGCCTCAAGGAAATCCGTCGCCTCAATCTGGCCGTAGAGGCGAGTGGCAACACAGGCTTCTTCCTGCGTTTGGCTCCCCTCACGCGCGCTCCCGGGAAAGATCCCTGCGCGTGCGCCACGCGCTGGCGGATCCTCTCTCATCCCTCATCACCACGATTTTTTCCGGGACTGGCCATGCCGCTTCCCGGTTCCCGACGCCTTTCTGCCGCGCTGCTGCGGGTGAGGGGAGGCCGCCCTGCTCACTGGATCCTCGACTGCACCGATCATGCGCCGCTTTCTTGCTCTCTGGATGCCCTTCTGGCGCACCGAGCGCCTTCAGCTCTCCCGCCCGGAAGACTTCCCGCCCGACAGGCCGCTCGTTGTGCACGCGCTGGCACATAACCGCCACACCGTCACTGGTGTCAGTCCGGCTGCGCTCGCAGCCGGACTGACACCCGGAATGCCGCTAGCGCAGGCCCGCTCCCTGGTGCCGGATCTTCTGACCGCAGAAGAGGACGCCGACGCACAGAGAGTCGCGCTGACCAATCTGTGCTCATGGTTGATCTGGCTGTCGCCGCTGCCCGCGTTCGATGCTCCGGACAGCCTCTACAGCGATACCACCGGATGCGCCCATCTTTACGGGGGTGAGACGGCCATGCTGGATCTCGTCAGGGAACGCCTGAAGGCGAGGGGGCATTCCTGCTCTGTGGCGCTGAGCGATACGGCCGCTGCCTCACGCGCCTTGGCCCGCTCGGCGATCGACCGGATCTGTCTCGTGCCTCCCGGTCAGCAGAAACAGGCGCTGCAGCCGTTGCCCTGTTCAGTGCTTCCTTTGCCGGAACAGACGCTATCCAGCCTTAGCCGTCTCGGACTGAACACGATCGGCGCGTTGGCGGCCCTCCCGCGCGCACCTCTAGCCAAGCGTTTTGGGGCAGAGCTTCTGACCTGTCTCGATGAGGCTCTGGGACGGCAGGTCCGCCCGCTCAGCATCTTTCAACCTGCTGACCGGATCTGCCTGACCCGGTCTCTGGTCGAGCCGATCAGCACGCCGGACGCCATTGCCATGGTGATTGCAGCCCTTGTGCCGGTTGTCTGCGAAAAGCTGGGGGCACGCGGGGAGGGGGCGCGGCAGCTCGACTTTCTCTGTGTTCGCGTGGACGGATCCATCCAGGCCGTCCGCGTGGGGGCGTCCGATCCGACGGCTGACGGCACGCGTCTGACGCGCCTGCTGAAGGACCAGATCCCGCAGATCGCGCCAGAGTTCGGAATTGAAACCGTCATCCTGACCGTCAGCGCAAGCGAGCCGCTGGAAGCCGGACCGGAGCGCTCTGTCCTGCCAGACGAAGCAGGATCCTCTGAAACGGGCCTCCCGGCCTCTCTGATCGACCGGTTACTGAATCGTCCGGGCGTGGTTTCGGTTCACCAGCTCGCGCCCCGGTTTTCCGCCTGGCCAGAGGACGGACAGTCTCGCGTTTCTCCGGCCGACATGGCAAAACCGCCTTTCGCGAGCCAGATGCTCTGGGCGCGGCCGAACATTGTGTTCGATCTGCCCGTCCGGGTGCAGGTGACTGCCCTGCTCCCGGACGGTGCGCCCCGCCAGTTCGTCCTCAAGCGGCAGACGCATCGCATTGCAGCGGCCGATGGCCCCGAACGTCTGCTGGGGGAATGGTGGCACACAGTCGAAAACTATGGCGCGATCCGCGATTACTGGCAGGTCGAGACCACGACCGGCCTGCGCCTGTGGCTGTTTCGCAAAGGGGACGGCCGCCACGACTGGTCCGGTTCGGGCGAGTGGTTTCTTCAGGGAGTGTTCTGATGGCCCCCCGCGATGATCTGATCCCGGCCAGCACCTCGGACGTCGCCGAAGTCCTGATGCACGCGCTCTGTTACGACGGACGCAGGCGCACACACGACGCCGCCGAACTAATGGCGCGTCTGGTGGCCGAACGGCTGGTCGCCTATCTCGAACGCTCGGGCTTCGTGGTCATGCGTGCCTCCACCAGCAACGGGCCTGACAGCAGCCGACATCCCCATCCCCACCGCCGCTAGACCATGAACGCGCCTTATGTCGAACTGCAGGTTACGTCCTCGTTTTCGTTCCTGCGCTCGGGCAGCCAGCCGGATGAACTGCTCTTCCAGGCGAAAGCCCTGGGCTATGACACAATCGGTCTGACCGACTGGAACACTGTGGCCGGAGTGATCCGCGCCCATCTGGCGGCGCGCGAGGCCGGTCTTCGTCTTCTACCCGGATGCCGTTTGGCTCTACGTGACGGCAGTGCGCTCCTGGCCTATCCCCGAAACCGTGCGGGCTGGGCGGGTCTGTGCCAGCTTCTGACCCTTGGCCATCACCGGGGCGAGCGGGAGGTCTTCCTTCTGGGATGGGAGGATCTCGTCGCCGCGGCCCCGGACCTCGTCCTGATCCTGTTACCTCCCGAGGATCTGGCAGCGCTTCCAGGTCACGTTCAGAGCCTGCTGGATCTGCCCGGACACAGGGCAAACGAAGAAGGAACCCGGTTTCTTGCGTTGACGATGCTCCGGCAGCCCGGGGATGTGGCGCGGCTTCATGCGCTTGCGGCTCTCTGCGAAGTCCAGGGACTGGCCTGCGTTGTGACAGGAGATGTTCTCTACCACGATGCACGCCGGCATGTTCTTCAGGACGTGGTCACGGCCATCCGGGAAGGCTGCACGGTCGATGCTCTCGGCAACCGCCGTCACGTCCACGCCGATCGTCATCTGAAAGCCCCAGAAGAACAGGCACGCCTGTTTGCTGCCTTTCCGAACGCCCTGGCCAACACACGGCGAATTGCCGAGGCCTGCACGTTCAGTCTGGATGACCTGACCTATCAGTATCCGACCGAAACCGAGAGATCGGGCGAAAGCGCGCAGGACACCCTGACACGCCTGGTCGAGGCCGCCCTGCCGCGTCGCTACCCGGCCGGGGCGCCCCCTGAGGTCGAGACGCAGATCGCCTATGAGCTGAGGCTGATCGGCTCTCTGTCCTACGCGCCGTATTTCCTGACCGTGAATACCATCGTGCGTCATGCCCGCTCGCTCGGGATTGTCTGTCAGGGGCGGGGATCTGCCGCAAACTCGGCCGTCTGCTATGTTTTGGGCATCACGAGTATTGATCCGGTTCGCTCGGGCCTACTGTTCGAGCGGTTCATCTCGGCCGAACGGCAGGAACCGCCCGACATCGACGTCGATTTCGAGAGCGACCGCCGCGAAGAAGTGATCCAGTGGATCTATCGTCACTATGGCCGTCACCGCGCGGCCCTGTGTGCCACCGTGCAGCGTTATCAGCCCAAAGGCGCGTTGCGTGAGGTCGGCAAGGTGCTGGGCCTGCCAGAGGATCTGACCGGCCAGCTTTCCAAACACATCGCCTCCTCTCTCGCGGATCAGGATCTGTGTAAGGCACGCGCGGCTGATCTTGGTCTGAACCTGAAGGATCGTCGCCTCAGCCTCACCTTTCACCTCGCCCGCCAGATTTTGGGCTTTCCGCGCCAGCTTGGGACGCATCCGGGCGGATTTGTGCTGACCGAGGATCGCCTGGACGAACTTGTTCCCCTGCTGCCGACCGCCATGGACGGACGTCAGATTATTGTCTGGGACAAAGACGATATTGACGTGCTGCGCTTCATGAAGGTGGACGTTCTGGGTCTTGGAATGCTCGGCTGTCTGCGTCGCGGGTTCGAGCTGCTGCACACCGTGTATCAGACCCGCATGGACTTGGCTTCGATCCCGGCCGAGGATCCGCAGACCTATCGCATGATCCAGAAAGCCGACACGCTCGGGACATTCCAGATTGAAAGCCGGGCGCAGATGTCGATGCTGCCGCGCATGAAGCCCAGGACTTTCTATGATCTGGTGATACAGGTCGCGATTGTCCGGCCCGGGCCAATCCAAGGAGATATGGTTCATCCCTATCTCCGCAGGAGAGAGAAACTGGAGCCTGTCACCTATCCGTCCGAGACCCTACGCGGGATCCTTGGCAAAACCCTGGGTGTCCCGCTCTTTCAGGAACAGGCCATGCAGGTCGCGATCCACTGCGCGGGCTTCACGCCAGGCGAGGCGGATCAGCTCCGTCGCGCCATGGCCACGTTCAAAATGACCGGGGGCGTGTCGCCGTTCCGGGACAAGCTGGTGAACGGGATGCTGGCCAACGGGTATGAGCAGGACTTTGCCGAGCAGACCTTCGCACAGCTCGAAGGCTTCGGCAGCTATGGCTTTCCCGAAAGTCACGCTGCTTCGTTTGCCCTGATCGCCTATGCGTCCGCCTGGATGAAACATCACTACCCGGATGTATTTTGCGCCGCCCTGCTAAACAGTCAGCCCATGGGGTTTTATGCGCCCTCGCAGATTGTTCAGGACGCGCAACGCCATGGCGTCGAGGTCCGTCCGATCTGTATCAATGCCTCACGATGGGATTGCACCCTGGAACGTAGCGGTACGTCTTTACGTAAAGCCGTAAGGATGGGCTTTCGCATGGTGCGCGGGCTTGCAAACGGGCACGGCGCGGCCCTGATCGCCGCGAGGATGCCGGATTATGAGAGTATTGACGATGTGTGGCGCCGTGCCGATGTGCCGGTCTCGGCCCTGGAATGTCTGGCGGAAGCGGACGCGTTCCGGGTGTTTGGACAGATGCGCCGCGCCGCGCTCTGGTCGATTAAGGGTCTCGCCGATACCGCCCTGCCGTTGTTTGAAGCGGCGGATCGGGGTCGGAACTTTCCACTACCGGAGGTGATCGAGCCGGAGATTGTCCTGCCGCAGATGTCAGAGCGGGCCTCGGTGCATGAGGATTACCGGGCCACTGGCCTCAGTCTGACAGGTCATCCCGTCGCGTTTCTGAGGGAGGGACTGCGAAAAGAAGGGATTATTCGTTGCGGGGATCTTCCTTATCTACGGGATGGGCGCCGGATCCAGCTTACAGGTCTTGTCCTGATGCGGCAGCGGCCAGGGACAGCGAACGGCACGATGTTCGTCACGATCGAAGACGAAACCGGCACAGCCAATCTGATTGTCTGGAAGGATGTGCAGGAGAAATACCGCCGTCCTCTTCTCGCGTCCCGTCTTTTGGCCTGCAAGGGCAGGCTTCAGAAAGAGGGCGATGTGATCCATGTTGTTGTGCTCAGTCTGGAAGACCGAACGCCGTTGCTTCAGGGATCGGAGTTGCTGAAGGCTCGGGACTTTCGATAAGAGGGTAATCGGTTCGACCGATCTTATTTCAAAAATAGAGAGATTCCTGTTGATGTTGAACCTGTGGAATTGTGGGCAGAACCGCGCCTGTGGTCAACCTGCAGGGCTGTCTATCAGGACGCGAGCGACCGTGAAACGGCTGTCCATAAGTCCACAGGATTTACGCACGTCGAAAGTCAAATCAGGACATCATTCATGCGGTTGTGACGGTGCCTCAAACTTTACGACTGAGACCCGGGCGTTCGAGTATGGCGTAGCGGACGGATCAGGATGCGTGATGATGTCTGAACCCGCAGCGGCGGCAAGCAGCGTGCCGAAATACGGATCGTTTTCTTCTGCGATCGAGAGGATCTCGTCCGCGCTTACCGGCGCTCCAAACTCTTTTCCGAGTTTGCTCAGGATATAATTGTTCAGCACCGCATGAATCATGAATGGCTGGTTCCGAAGAGACAGCAGAGTTAACAGACTCTCTGGCATGTCTTCCTCAGGCTCCGCCTCCATCACGGCATCCACGTTATCGAGAAGAACGTGTAGCACGACCCCATATATCGTGATCTCCAACACGCGCTGCCCACTGATCTCTGTATCGGTCATTTTTGATCCTCCTGTTTGATGACAGGAGGATGGTCGGATCGCATTGCGACTGAGAAGTGGCTATCAATGATAGGAGGAGGGGAGCTGTCTCAAAAGGGGGGGGAAAGCGGAATGTCCGCAATGGAATTGAACGAGGTGAACAGCGGACATAATGGCAGCCCTAGAGGAAAGACCAACCCCTTCCCTGGTCGTATGTCATCACTTTTCCAGCGGATGTCATCGGAAAATGCGATGTGAATACTGCTGCGGTGTGTTCGGCAGCAGTATTCAAAGCCCATTTGCGCGATATGATGGCTGTCTGAGGATCTGCATCAAAAACGGCACTCCACTCCGGAATACATACCTGAATGGGGTGATGCATGACATCACCCGTGAAGAGCGCACGCTCCATACCTGATTTCAGCACGAGAGACGCGTGATGGGGCGTATGCCCAGGTGTGGGGTGAAAGGAGATTCCTTCAAGAACTTCGGATCCGTCTACGGCAATCTGATCCGCAAGATCCGCCGAGATAATCGGATCAACGCTATCAATGCGTGTCATGAAACTGGTTTTATTGCGGACGCTATCATGAGCCGGATTACTGAAAAAATCATATTCGGCTCTAGAGCGGTTCCGCTTTAATCTGGTTCATATCCAGCGGCTGTAAAGAAGCTGGCGCATTGACTGGGAGTGAAAGCGGGAAGCATAGCGCCGACGGTATCCCACAGAGCACTGACA
>NZ_JAERLX010000016.1:0-25308 GCF_018256135.1 Gluconobacter sp. Dm-74
CCGCCCTGTCCTTTATGAGTTTCCTCAATATCGCCGCCGCAAGGCTCTGGATCAGATCTTTTGTCAACGTGACCTAGCGGCGTACCCACAAACACCGTCAGCGGCATTTTCGGGTAATCGGTCGCGTCAACTTTCTCGACCGTCCCTATCACGCAGTCCAACGCCACATGATATCCTGAATGCTTTGGCCAACCATCCCAGCCGTAAAAAATTCCGTACGATGCCCGCCATGATCAGCGATTCACACAGCACGAAGAAAAAGGGGCTATAAAACAGTATTTTACACGTTTTTTACATAATCTAATTTTCCATTACACGTTATACAATCGCAACGTAGCTTTTCTCCGGCCGTCCCAATTCCCGCCCCTTCAGACCCGTGTGAGGGCAAGGATTGATCTCAATGTGTATCGTCCACCAGAACAAACTCGCATTGCGCCACATGGCCCTGCTTTCGACAGTGCTGGCCGTTATTCCTTCATGCGGATGGACGGCAGAAAAACCACAACATGTCCGCAAAGGAAAAACGCCCCCACTTCACACGGTTTCTGCATCCCAGACACCTGCCGTACGCCACACCCTGAGCCGCCCTGCGGAAGCGGAGCTTATGCAGGTCCAAGGGCGACATGTCTCTCACGGTGCACAGACCGTTATTTCACAGCACGTTTTTACAAACGCCGTGGCCGGAACATCCGTTATGAAGGCGTTGCAGAATGTACCGGGCGTGCTGTTCCAATCTGACGATGCGCAAGGCGTCGATACAGGCGGCGTCAAACTCTATATCCACGGGTTCTCGCAAAACCAGATCGGCTTTTCACTGGACGGTATTCCACTCGGTGAGTCCGTCTATCGCAACTATAATGGCCTGAACGCCGTGGCGGCGCTGTCATCCGAGAATGTTGGTCATATGGAGATGTCACAGGGCGCGGGCGCCGTGGACATGCCCAGCACCAATGTGCTCGGCGGTGCGATCATGATTTCGTCGTCTGATCCCAAGGACAAGTTCGGCGGCACGCTGGCCGCGACCGGCGGAAGCAACGCCACCACCCACGCTTTCATCCGCATCGACAGCGGCAAGCTGAACCCCACCGGGACCAAATTCTATGTGTCTTACATGCGGAACGACACCAAACTGTGGAAAGGCTACGGTACCCAGTTCTTCCAGCAGGCCAATCTGAAGCTGGTGCAGCCGATCCATAATGAAAGCAGCGTCTCGCTCCTGTTCGACTGGGCGGATGTCAAGCAGTTCAACTACCAGTCCGAAACGCTGGAGACAGTCCAAAAGCTGGGCTATGGCGTCTCCAACTATTACCCGAACTATCGTTTGGCCTATGAAGCCGCACAGGGAATTTATTCGCACGGTGAAGACAAAACCAGCGACCCGAAGGATGTCTCCTATTATGCGGGAACAACGACTTCACGCGATCTGCTGGGAGGGCTGAATTTCCATCTGAAGCTGGCTGATCGCCTGCGTTGGGATTCTGTCGTGTACGGCCACAACCAGAAGGCCGATACCCAGTGGTCCGATCCGTGGATGGCCTCCGCAAACGGAGCCCCCCTCTCCGAAATCGTCAAACAGCCTGATATCCAGCGTTTCGGCCTCACATCAAGCATGACGTATGATATCGGCAAACACGAAATTCATGGCGGCATCTGGTACGAGAACAACAAATATATCTCGAACATGTTCGCCTATAACGACCCGCTTCTTGCTGAAGGACAGACCCTGACACCCAATCCCTTCCGCAAATGGTCCGACCCTTTCGCCAAGCTCTGGGGCCAGACCTACAATACCAACACGATGCAGACCTATATCGAGGACACCTGGCGCCCGGTTCAAAACCTCTCGCTCCATGCCGGGTTCAAATCCATGCTGAGCACGACCCATGTCGGACAGACCGGGAATTACGAACCCTATACCGGCACCAATGCTCTTGCCAGCGGCGTGGGTCTGACGACATTCGGGGCGTTTCTGCCGCATTTCAGTGGGGACTGGCATTTCCTGACGCATCATGAGCTGTATTTCGATATCGCCAGGAACATGCGCGCCTATCCGCAAAGCGGCTATCACCTTTCGGCATCGCCGTTTGCCGTCTCGCAAGAGGCCTTCGACCTGTCACGCAGCTCCGTCAAACCCGAGACCAGCTGGGCCTATTCGGTCGGCTACCGCTTCACACAGCGGCGTGTAGACTTCTCGGTCAGCGCCTATCGCGTGAATTTCTCAAACCGTCTGGGCGCACTTGTCCAAGGCAGTCAGACCAACCCTCAGACCACGGTTCTAAACCTCGGCGGCGTGACCATGAACGGCGTGGATGCCGGTCTGACCCTGCGCCCACTGCGTGGTTTCTCGATTTTTAACTCGATCAGCTACAACCACTCGACATACGACAACAACATCACCCAGCAGGACACGACCTATGCCACCAAAGGCAAACATGTCGTGAACTATCCGGACCTGATGTACAAAGCGACGGCAGAGTACACCTACAGGAAGGCCAGCTTCAACATCGATGCCCTCTACACCAGCAGCCGTCCGTTCAGCTACACGAACGACACGTCTCTCCCCTCCTACTGGCTGGTCAATTTCGGGGCACGCTACAATTTCGGCCGCATCGGACGTCTGGAAAATCTGACAGCATCGTTTAACGTCACCAATCTGACAGGGTCGCGCTACCTGATCATGACCGGTGATGACGGCGGAAACCCGCTTTCGGGTGACTACCAGTCGCTGGTTGTGGGCGCACCGCGCCAGTTTTTCGGTGGCGTGAAAGCAGACTTCTGACAAAACCTTGTCCGGATCGGACATTCCCCCAAAACTGCCTTTCCGGGATAAAAGAAAGACAGCCACGACACCAACCGGATAGCGGCATGAACGGCACAATCAACAACCAGCGCCCTGCCCTGTGGGAGCGGATGAGCTTCGGCTTCGGCGATCTGGCTGGTAATGCCCTGTTCGGTATTACCGGAACCTATCTCATCTATTACTACACCAATGTTTACGGTATTTCCGCGTCTGCTGTCGCTCTGCTGATGCTTCTGGCGCGTGTGATCGACAGTGTGGTGGACCCGGTCATCGGTTATCTGATCGACCGTCGCATCCTGTTCGGAGGGCGCGTCCGGCCCTACCTGAAATGGTTTTCCCTACCGCTCGGCTTCCTGACGTTCTGCTGCTTCCTGCCACTCCCGCTGGGACCGGGCGGGCGTCTGGCCTGGGCTTACGCCACCTATCTCGCAATGGGTGTCCTCTTTTCGCTCGTCATCGTGCCTTACGGCCTTCTACCCAACGTCATGACGCGCAACCGGGAAGACCGCCTGTCCCTGTCCACCTTCCGCATGATGGGCGCAACGCTTGCAACCTTTCTGGTCGGGTCGTCCATTCTGCCTATGGTGCATCTCTTCGGTGGCGGTAACGAGAAACTTGGATATCCGCTGGCGATGGCCGTCGCAGGCGCTGTGGGCGGCGGACTGGCGCTCATTCCTTTCTTTGCCTGTCGGGAACGTTATGATCTCAAATCGAATGACAGCCCCGTCCGGGTTCTGCTCGGGTCCCTGTTCCGCAACCGGGCCTGGGTGATCGTTACAATCGTGCTGAGCCTGTTCTACATCAATCTGACGGCGTTCTATGGCCTGTCGCTCTATTACGCGACGGAAGTCCTGCATCGCCCGCAGTATTTCGGGGGGGTGCTCATCTCGATGATGGGGGCCAGCAAGGTTCTGGGAGTAATGGGCTCGCCCTGGCTTGCACGCTGCGTGGGACAGAAGCTGACGATTGTTCTGCCCTATATCCTGTCCGCCGTGGGTCTGGCGCTGTTTGCCTATGGCCCGAACAATGCCGTCTATCTGGTCGCCGCCTTTGGCGTAATCTGCTTTTTTCAAGGCATGACCCTGCCGGTATTCTACGCCATGATCGCGGATTCCATTGACTACGGTACGGCTGTGACAGGCATTCGGGCATCCGGCATGGCCTATTCGATCAACAGCTTTGCGGGAAAGGTCGCATGGGCCATCGGCGGCTCACTATCCGCCGCAATCCTGGCCTGGGGTGGCTATGTTCCCCATGCTGCCACCCAGACACAGACCGCCCTTGCCTTCATTACATTCGGCTTTCTGGGCGTCCCCGCCTGCGTCGCCCTGCTCTCGGTCCTGATCATTCTGCTCTACCCATCGGAAGCCGAGATGACACGCACTCTCCAGCCGGAAGCCCCGGTTGAGCCACAGAGCCTCTGACATGGCGAACACGTTCCGAACCGAAGCAACCGCAATCGTCGCGCAGATGACGCTTACGGAGAAGCTTGATCTCGTCTGCGGAGACGGCCTGTGGCGCACGACCGGCGTACCCCGGCTGGGTCTCCCTTCCCTGCTGATGGTCGATGGCTCCAACGGTCTTCGCGTCGTGCCGGACCAGATCTCCACAGACACACAAAATACCGATCTTGGAGCTCTCCTTGATACCGTAGAGATTACGGATGATCCAGAAAACCGGGATGACAACGTCCTTCTCGGCAGGAGCATCCCGGCGACATGCTTTCCCGCCCTCTCAGTTCTGGCCAATAGCTGGGACACCACATTAGGCCATGAGATCGGAACCGCCCTAGCAATCGAATGCCGGGCTGCGGGCGCACAGATCCTGCTCGGGCCGGGGATCAACCTGCGCCGCTCCCCGATGGCCGGCCGGGGATTTGAATATTTCAGCGAAGACCCGATCCTGACGGGAGAAATGGCTGCTGGAGTCATTCAGGGATTGCAAGACAATGGCGTGGGAGCCTCACTCAAGCATTTTGCGTGCAACAATTCCGAAACCGAGCGCATCAGCATGGATTCCGTCGTCGAGCCCCGCGCGCTGCATGAACTGTATCTGCTGGGGTTCGAGCGGGCGATCGCCCGGAGTAACCCGTGGACAGTCATGACGTCCTACAACCGGCTCAACGGGATTCAGACATCACAGAACCCGTGGCTCCTGCGCGATATCCTGCGTGGTCGGTGGCACTATGACGGCGTGATCATGTCCGACTGGCACGGGATTCAGGATCTCCCCGCCGCAGTAAAATCCGGAAACGATCTGGACATGCCGTTCAATGCCGCCCGCAGACGGCGTCTTGAAAACGCTGTCTCAAGCGGGGACGTACCGGTCGCGGTGCTGGACGAAGCCTGCATCCATATTGCGGCCCTGACGCTCCGGAGCGCAGACGCCCAGCGCAGACTGCCAGTTTCGAGTCCGGATTTCACCGCCCACCACGATCTGGCGCGCAAAGCTGCCTCGCGCGCCTCCGTCCTGCTCAGAAACCAGAACGATCTCCTCCCTCTCACGCCTAAACCGGGCAACCGCCTGCTGATCATCGGCACAGGCGCGGTCTCCCCCGAAATTCAGGGCGCGGGCAGCGCCGCCGTCCGGCCCATCCGATGCGACATTCCGTTGGAATGCTTGCAAGCGACTGCCCCTGAAGGCGTATCCATTCATTGGGAACCCGGCTGGAGCGTGAATGGCACGCATGACCCACACCGTCAGGATGCAGCCCTTGCCGCAGCGCGCACGGCCGAAACCGTCATCGTCTTCGCCTCCACGCCGCCCTGCGTCAGTGGCGAAAATGCCGACCGGCCCAATCTGGATCTCTGTCAGGCGCATAACACCCTGACCGCTGAACTGGCGAAGCTCCATAACAGGATTGTGGTGGTTCTCACGCATCCGGACGCCGTCGTTCTGCCATGGGCCGACAACGTGCAGGCCATCCTCTCAGCAGGCTATGCGGGGGCAGGATTTGGACAGGCCGTAGCCGATATCCTGTTCGGACATACCAACCCTTCCGGCAAGACATCCGTCACATGGCCGGTACGATCAGAAGACTGTCCTGCCTTTCTGGGCTACCCCGGCGAACAGGGGAAACACCTGTATCGGGAAGGCATTTTTGTCGGGTACCGGTTTTTCGATATCCGCCGAATAGAGCCTCTTTTCCCGTTTGGCCACGGATTGTCCTACACGCCCTTCGCTTACGACACCCTGAAACTGACAAGCAGCGCGGAAGGTGTCGCAATTCAGTTTACGCTGTCCAACACCGGCACCCGGACAGGCCGGGAAATCTGCCAGCTTTATCTCGGACGGAACCCAACCGCAGCCAACCGGGCCTTGCCCCATCATCCTCTCCGAGCCCTGAAAGGATTTACGACCGTTTCTCTGGAACCAAGAGAAAGCCGCGTCGTGACCATGATGCTGGATCGCCGCGATCTCGCCTATTTCGATACCGTACGCGAAGACTGGACCGTCCCCGCCGGAACGGTCAGCATCGACATCGGATCATCCTCCCGCGATATCCGTCTGTCAGACTCACTGCATATCGTAGGCGACGCAACACCAGCACGATGGCTGGACCTGCACACCCCACCCGGCCAAGCGCTGGAGATCCCCGGCGTGCAGGAAGAACTGGTCGCATGGCTTGCTGATGTGACCGGCCAAAGCATCATCGAAACCGAGACCCGGCTTGCCCCCTGTAGTCGCTCCTTTCTCGGCATTTACGACACATTATGCTGGTCATTCGGCCTTGAACTGGACGAAACACGACTGACACACATCCTTGACGACGCCAACAGACGCAGTGGCGCAAGAAAACCCGGACATCGCCCCGACAATTGCAGCAAACTGGATCCGTCATGATTGTTGAGAGCACAGTGCCCCCGGCCCGCGCATGGAACACCTGGTCCGACCGCCCGGCGGCCATGACGTTCCTGCCGCTCGGCGCTCATGTCACGCCCCTGCTCTATTCCACCAGCCAGCGCAGCGCGACCCTGCTCCCACCGGGAAAGGATCTTCTGTTTGGTCGTCATGATATGGCCGGAAGGCTGGTGGAGTTCGAAACCCGGCATGGCGGGACGGAAATCGCATTCAGCTACGAGAAAGATGATCCCTATTGCCTGCTGGGGACATGGGAGGGGAAAGTTCTGGCGGAATGGGGCCTGCGTTACTGGGTAAACCTCTGCCTGTCTGCCGAATGCGGCGCCACCGTGACCTATAACGGCGAGGTTGCTGTTATCCAGTTAGGTTATCGGTACGTTGCCCTGATGAGCGACACGGCCCCCATTCAGGTCACGGCTCATGAAACGCTGGAGGCCGCAGCACAAGATTTCAACGATCACGGCTATTTCCAGACATCCAGCAGGGGAACATCCGCCCCCGTCATCACATTGCGCTTCAATCTGGAAATGATGCGCAAAGGGCGCTTCGCCGCAGCCGTGGCGGATAGCGAAGAACTGGCAATCGCGAAAGCTCGGGCCACGCTTGAACGCGCTCCCGAGAAAGAGCCTGCGCTTCCCACCCAGACCGGTCGGCACGCCGGAGCCCTGGATGCCGTTCGGGATGTCATGGGCTGGAACACCCTGTATGACGGCATCAATCGTCGCCCCTATACCACTTTCAGCCGGATCTGGAATCTGGGGACATTCGCGGTCTGGTACAACGATCAGACTTATTCCGCGCTGATGGCCGCCCTCCTTGACGGGCAGACTGCGCGCGAAAACATGGCGGTGGCCACGGCAAACGCAACACCGCAGGGTAATTTCGCCTGTCTCGCCACATCGAACGACACATGGGTGGATCGTACTCAGGCTCCGAATGGCGCATTCATGACGTGGATGATTTATTTGCGCCATCGCGAAAAATCATTTCTCGAATGCCATTATGACGCTTTGTCCCGTAACCACATGTGGTGGCGCCGCGAGCGCGACCCGGATGGAATGGGGCTTATCTCATGCGGAACATCCGATGTCGGAGAGGCCTTATACAAAGGCACCCATTTCGGAGCTCGCAACGAGACGGGGATGGACAATTCCCCAACCCATGATGAAGCACTCTACAGCCCCGAAACACGCACGCTGTCATTGCTCGATGTCGGACTCAACTGCTCTCTGGCGCTTGATGCGGAGTGTCTGGCGCATATTGCGCGGGAACTGGGGCGCACTGAAGACGCACAGACTTTCAATGCACTGGCGAACGACACGCGTAGCAAAATCCGGGAACATCTATGGGATCATGAACGCAGCATTTTCGCCAATCGCCAACGTCATGGCGGGTTCGTCAACAGTGTCGGACCCACAAGCTTCTTCCCGCTGATCTGCGGTGCTGCCACGCCGGAACAGGCACAGTCCCTGATCAGACATTTCTCTGATCCGACCCGCTTCGATGGCCCCTATATGATCCCGAATGTCAGCCGGGATGACCCTGCCTTTGCAGATAACGTCTACTGGCGCGGCCGTATCTGGCCAAATGTGAATTATTTTGTGTGGCATGGTCTGCGGCGCTACGGGTTCGTCGCAGAAGCATCCCTGCTCGCCGAGCGCAGCATGGCGCTGTTCAACCAGTCATGGACGGACCGCAGAATCGCCGCAGAAAACTACTCGGCCACAACCGGCGAGGCCAACGACCAACCGGATACGGACCTGTTCTATTCCTGGGGCGCAATGCTGCCCATGCTGGGTGTTGCAGACGTTATGGACATCAACCCCTGGGCGGGCTGGGAACTAAATAATACAGGCGCAGACGTCACACTTGGCCCGATCCACACCCCAATCGGAAAGGTCATCCTGGCTGTTACGAACGGCCGCTTGACGCTATCCCGTGGGCAGGAAGAAATCCTCTCCTGGACAGGAACAGGCCGCCTTACAGAACTCAAAATCAGCGAAGGGCTCATGAGTTGCTGCATCCATGCTCATGGAGGCCAACAGGGAATTCTGACACCCGGCCCAACCTACGCCGCGCGGATCGTAGAAAGCCGTCTGGATGGCAAGCCTCTTCCCGCCGCTCCAAACCAAGACATAGACCTGTCCAATAGTTATTCCGGGCAACGTCTCGATCTTTATCTCGCCCCATTACCCGCGGCGTGACCATTCAGGCATTGCCCGACTGGCAGACGAGGTTGATCAGATCTTCCATCCACATAAGTCTGCCTGATGCGCCGGGCCTGATGAATGAAATAAAGCTTGGCGCCCGTCATGCGAACAGAACGAAAAACCAGATAAAGCGGTGCCGTCAGGGCCGTGCGGGATGACAGTGGAATATAGACCACCTGCTCGGCATGATGTTGCTGCATGGACTGCGGGACGAGGGAAATCCCAAGTCCTCCAGCCACCAGATTCAAAGCTGCCAGAAGCTGCGGACCTTTCTGATGGACCCGTGGTGTGAAACCCGCTCCCAGACAGGCATCCACGATCGTTTTGTACAGGCCGTTATTATATTGGCTCTGATAGAGGATGAAATCTTCGTTTTCGAGTTCAGCAAGTTTTAGTCCTGAAGCCGGGACTTCTTTCGCCAATCTGTGCGTCCGGGGAACCGCCACCACCATAGGCTCTTCCACGATCAGTTCGACCACAACATCCGACACATCGGGAATGGACGTCCGCACAAAAGCGACATCTACCGTGTCCTCCCGCAAGCCTCCCAGAAGCTGGCTGGAATTGCCCTCTGTCAGCGTCAGGCCAACGTCCGGCCAGGTTTCGCGAAACTGCCCCAGCATGTCCGGCAGGCTGGGATGACACAGGGCAGAGTTGGTGAACCCGATCGACAGTTCTCCAGTCTCCCCCCGCACGATCCGGCGGACATCTTCGACGGTCTCATCCATACGCGCGATGACATCATACGCTCCTTTGAGCATGCTCCGTCCTGCGGAGGTTAGCCGCATGCCCTTTGCATGACGCTCGAAGAGTTGAACCCCCAGTTCCTGCTCCACTCCCTTAAGCAGCCGCGTCAGCGGGGGCTGCTGAATTCCCAGCCGCTCGGCAGCCCGGGTGAGGTTGCGCTCCTCGGCAATGGCGATGACGGCATGGAGGTGTCTGAGCTCAATCATTCCATACCTTTAAAGTATGATGAAACCCCTCTGCAAACATTGGTTCAGACACGGAACTTCTTTAAGGTCCGCCGCGTCACAGACACATATCCTCTTGCCCCGAACAGGAACGCGCCATGACCAAGACCATTCCCGCCACACTCATTGCCGGTGACGGAATTGGCCCGGAAATCATGCAGTCGGTCACGACCGTCATGGACGCCCTCGACGCCCCCTTCCTCTGGGACCACCAGAGCGCAGGCGTCGGCGCCTTCGAGCAGCACGGAACCGCCCTCCCCGAGGCCACGCTCGACAGTATCCGCCGTACTGGCCTCGTGTTGAAAGGTCCGCTGACCACCCCCGTCGGCAAGGGCTTCCGCTCCATCAACGTCACGCTGCGTCAGGCGTTCGATCTGTACGCCAACGTCCGCCCGACCCAGACGATCGTTCCCGGCGGACGGTATGAAAACGTCGATCTGGTCGTGATCCGCGAGAACATTGAAGGCCTGTATGCCGCGATGGAGCATTACATGGCCGTGGACGGAGACCCCGAAGCCGTGGCGTATGGCGCAGGCTTCAATACCCGCGCCGAATGCAATCGGATTGTCCGTTTCGCCTTCGAATACGCCATCAAGAACAACCGCAAGAAGGTGACGCTCGTTCACAAGGCGAACATCCTGAAAATCCTGAGCGGCCTGTTCCTGCATGAAGGCCGCAAGGTTGCCGCGGAATATGAAGGCCGCGTGGCGCTGGAAGAGCGTATCGTTGATGCCTGCGCGATGGAACTCGTCATCCGCCCGGAGAATTACGACGTCATCGTCACGACCAATCTGTTCGGCGACATCCTGTCCGATCTGACGGCCGGTCTTGTGGGCGGTTTGGGCATGGCGCCGGGCGCTAATATCGGCGAAAAAATGGGGATCTTCGAAGCCGTCCATGGCTCCGCGCCCGATATCGCCGGACAGGGCATCGCCAATCCGCTGGCGCTGATGATGGCGGGGAGCATGATGCTCGCTCATGTCGGACGGTTGGACCTGTCCGAACGGCTCGATGCCGGCATGAAGCAGATCCTTCAGGTCGAAGGCCTCCGCACCCGCGATCTGGGCGGCAACGCCACCACGCAGGACGTCACGCAGGCCCTTCTGCGCGCCATCAACTAATTCCCTGACAGCCCTCCAAGGAACATTCCTATCATGAAACAGGTTGGACACGACCTTCTGGACTGCCAGCGCGACCTTTCGGTTGAAGGGCGCTCCTATCGCTATTTCTCCCTGCCCGTCGCGGCTGAAAAACTCGGCGACATTTCGCGCCTGCCCGTCAGCCTGAAGGTTCTGCTCGAAAACGTGCTGCGTTTTACGGATGGCACGACCTATCGCGTTGAAGACGCACAGGCGATTGTCGACTGGACGAAAGCCGCACACTCCACCGCGGAAGTCCCATTCAAGCCCGCGCGCATTCTGATGCAGGATTTCACCGGCGTTCCAGCCGTCGTCGATCTGGCCGCCATGCGCGACGGCATCGTCTCGCTCGGCGGTGATCCGCAGAAGGTCAATCCGCTTGTGCCCGTCGATCTGGTCATCGACCATTCCGTCATGGTGGACGTGGCCGGACGCAAGGATGCGCTTCAGCAGAACGTTTCGCTGGAATTCGAGCGCAATGGCGAACGTTATGCGTTCCTGCGCTGGGGTCAGGAAGCGTTCGACCAGTTCCGCGTCGTCCCGCCGGGGGCGGGCATCTGCCATCAGGTCAATCTGGAATATCTGTCGCAGGTGGTCTGGACGGGAACGGTTGGCGACGTCACCTACGCCTACCCCGACACGCTGTATGGCACGGATTCCCACACGACCATGGTCAACGGGCTTGGCGTTCTGGGCTGGGGCGTTGGCGGGATCGAAGCCGAAGCCGCCATGCTCGGCCAGCCGATTTCCATGCTCATTCCCGATGTCGTGGGCTTTCGGATGGACGGACGTCTGCCGGAAGGCACGACCGCGACCGATCTGGTCCTCACGGTCACGCAGATGCTGCGCGCCAAGGGCGTGGTTGGCAAGTTCGTGGAGTTTTTCGGCCCGGCGCTGGATCATCTTCCGGTCGCGGACCGTGCGACCATCGCCAACATGGCGCCGGAATATGGCGCAACCTGCGGCTTCTTCCCGGTCGATGCGCTGGCGCTCGACTATCTGCGCCAGACCGGCCGTGACGAGCATCGCATTGCCCTGACAGAAGCATGGCTGCGCGCGCAGGGCATGTTCCGCGATGCCTCCACGCCGGAGCCAGTCTTTTCGGACGTTCTGACGCTGGATCTGGGCACAGTCACGCCCTGCATTTCCGGCCCCAAGCGCCCGCAGGACCGGATCGAACTTTCCGCTGCCACCCCGGCTTTCGAAAAAGCCCTAACGGAAGCGCTCGGCGTCAAACCGGACGCGATTCACAAGACTGCCCCCGTCGCTGGCACGGATTATGCGATCGGGCACGGGTCCATCGTCATCGCCGCCATCACATCCTGCACCAACACGTCCAATCCCGCCGTTCTGGTCGCAGCCGGACTGGTGGCCCGCAAGGCCCGTGCACTTGGCCTGATGCCGAAGCCGTGGGTCAAAACGTCTCTCGCACCGGGCTCGCAGGTCGTGACAGACTATCTGGATCGCGCCAATCTGAGCGCCGATCTGGACGCGCTGGGTTTTGAGACGGTCGGTTATGGCTGCACGACCTGCATCGGCAATTCCGGCCCGCTGGCGAAAGAACTTGTGGACGCGATCGAGGGCAATGGTCTGGTCGCAACGTCCGTCCTGTCTGGCAACCGCAACTTCGAAGGCCGGATTTCGCCGAACGTGCGCGCCAATTATCTCGCAAGCCCGCCGCTCGTCGTCGCCTATGCGCTGCTGGGAACGATGCGCGAGGACATCACAACAGCTGTTCTGGGACACGCGCCCGACGGCACGCCGGTCCACCTGCGCGATATCTGGCCGACCAACCACGAAATCGCAGAGCTTGTCGGCTCTGCCGTGACGCGCGAAGCGTTCGTCGAGCGGTACAGCCACATCACGGAAGGCACGAAGGAATGGCAGGCTCTGGCCTCTGCCGGCACTTCGGCCACCTATGACTGGCAGCCGGGCTCGACCTATGTGCAGAACCCACCATATTTCGACGGGCTGACGGCTAAACCCGCACCCACGAAAGACATTTCCGGCGCGCGGATTCTGGCGCTGCTGGGCGACAACATTACGACTGACCACATCTCCCCGGCCGGTGCGATTGCGGCCTCTTCGCCTGCTGGTGTGTATCTTCAGGAGCATCAGGTTGCGGTGAAGGATTTCAATTCCTACGGCTCACGTCGCGGCAATGACCGCGTCATGGTCCGGGGGACTTTCGCCAATATCCGCATCCGCAACGAGATGGCACCGGGCACCGAAGGTGGCGTCACGCTGCATCAGCCGGATGGCGCACAAATGTCCATCTATGATGCCGCCAACCGCTACGCGCAGGACGACGTGCCGCTCGTGGTGTTCGGGGGCAAGGAATACGGGATGGGCTCGTCGCGTGACTGGGCCGCGAAAGGCACGCGCCTGCTGGGCATCAAAGCCGTCATTGCCGAGAGCTTCGAGCGCATCCACCGCTCCAATCTCGTCGGCATGGGCGTCCTGCCCCTGACCTTCGAGCCGGGCACAACGCGCAAGACGCTGGGTCTGGATGGAACGGAGACGATCGCCATTCACGGCATTGAAACCCTGACGCCGCGCCAGACCCTGACCATGACGATCACCCGTCAGGATGGCAGCACACAGGACGTTCCGCTGCTGTGCCGTGTCGATACGGTCGATGAGGCGGACTATTACCGCAACGGAGGCATCCTGCCCTACGTCCTGCGCGGAATGGCTTCAGCCTAAAAAAATGGCGGGGCTTCGGCCCCGCCATTTTTGTTTGAAATTCAGGCTCTGCGGCTCAGTGCCAGCTTGAGGCTGAACGCCAGAAAAATACTGCCCGTCAGCCGGTCCATGCGGCGCACGACCGTCGCACTCGACAAAAACCGTCCGAGAGGCACCGTCAGCACAACGAGCAGCGCCAACCACGCAAACGACAGCAGCGCCTGAATGGCCGTCAGAAGGAGCGAAAACTCCTTTACGTTCACATGCGGCGGAATGAACTGCGGCATGAACGTCATGTAGAAAATGCCGACTTTGGGATTGAGCAGATTCGTCAGCAGACCGCGCCGGAAGGCCGCCCGGGCATCAGCCTGTACCGGTACTGCCTCCGCTGTTCCGAGGGACGTCCGGGGGTGCAGGATCAGCCCGATCCCAAGCCAAGCCAGATACAGCGCACCAGCCCATTTGACGACCGTAAACGCCGTTTCTGACGCCGCAAGCAGGGCCGTCAGGCCGAATGCCGCCGCCAGCCCCCAGATCCCCAGTCCAAGACAGATCCCTACAACCGCGGCCAGACCGGCTTTCCAGCCGGACGTTGTAGCGGTTCGCAGCGTCATGGCGGTATCGAGGCCGGGCGTAATCGTGAAAACGGCAGCCGCAGCCGCGAAAGTGAGAAGGGGGATCAGATAAGGGTGCATGATCAAAATCTACACCCCGCTCTGAAAATCCCCAATCCCCTTTTCCTTATCCGGCTTTTGCAGCCGCAGGCAGACGGATCAGGTAATCAAATGCGGACAAGGACGCCTTGGCTCCCTCACCCATGGCAATGACGATCTGTTTGTACGGCATCGTCGTCACATCTCCTGCCGCAAACACGCCAGGGACGGATGTCGCGCAGTGGTCGTTGATGACGATCTCGCCATACGGGCTGAGTTTCAGCGCGTCCTTCAGCCACTCGGAGTTGGGCAGCAGACCGATCTGAATGAACACGCCATCCGTCTTGACGTGATGCAGACCGCCATCGCCATCGCTATAGGTCAGGCTGGTGACTTCCTTGCCGTCACCTTCGATCTTGGTGGTCAGAGCATTGGTCAGAACCGTGACATTCGACAGGCTCAGCAGCTTGTCCTGCAACACCTTATCGGCTTTCAGATGCGCGCCGCGCTGCAAGAGCGTGACATGCGAGACAATGCCCGCAAGGTCAATTGCCGCTTCCACACCGCTATTTCCACCGCCAGCCACCACAACCGGGCGTCCCTTGTAGAACGGACCATCGCAATGCGGGCAGTAGGCCACGCCCTTCGTGCGATACTCGTCCTCGCCCGGAACCCCCAGATGCCGCCAGCGCGCACCAGTCGCGATGATGACCGTCTTCGAACGGAGCATCGCGCCGCTTTCCAGAACGATCTGGTGCAGACCACCAACGTCCTCAGCCGGGATCAGCTTGGCTGCCAATTGCGAGGCGATAATCTGGACGTCATACTGCCGCACATGAGCCTCAAGTGCTGCTGAAAGCTTCGGCCCTTCCGTTTCCTGCACGGAAATGAAGTTCTCGATCCCGGCCGTATCCATGACCTGACCGCCAAAGCGTTCCGCCACAAGGCCGGTCCGCAGGCCTTTACGAGCGGAATAGATCGCCGCCGCATCACCAGCAGGCCCGGCGCCAAGCACCAGCACATCGAACGGCGCCATGTCGTTCAGCTTTTCCGCCGAACGGGCGACCGAAGCCGTATCCAGCTTGGCCAGAATATCCGCTACTTCCATCCGGCCAGACGCAAAAGGCTCGCCGTTCAGATAAACCTGCGGGACCGAGCGGATGCCGAGGCGCTCCACTTCTTCCTGAAAATCCGCGCCATCAATAGCAGTATGATGGATCTTCGGATTCAGCACGCTCATGGCATTGAGCGCCTGCACCACGTCCGGGCAGTTCTGGCAGGACTGGGAGAAATACGTCTCGAAATGGAACTCCCCGTCCAGCGCGCGGATCTGTTCGACCACATCCGCCTCGATCTTCGGCGGATGGCCGCTGACCTGAAGCAGCGCCAGAACCAGAGACGTAAACTCATGCCCCATCGGCAGACCCGCAAAGCAGACCTGAATATCCGTATCCGGACGGCGGATGACGAATGACGGCGTACGGGAACCCTGCCCCTTGTCCGAAAACGTCACCTTGGGGGACAGGCTGGCAATATCTTCCAGCAGGCCACGCACTTCTGCCGAACGGGCATCCGCGCCGAGGGTCGCCTCAAGCACGACCGCATCACGCAGGTACTCCATATAGGCGCGCATCTGGGTTTTCAGGTCGTCCTGAAGCATCTTTTTTCTCCGGATTACGGGACTGAATATTTGGAACCGAAAGACTGTCCGGCGCAGCCGCCTCCCTCAGGAGACGGAAGCGGGTGGAGCCCGAAAGCCCCACCCTGATCAGATCCGGGAAGGATCAGATCTTGCCGACGAGGTCGAGAGACGGCTTCAGCGTTTCGCCGCCTTCCTTCCACTTGGCCGGGCAGACTTCGCCTGGATGGCTGGCGACATACTGCGCAGCCTGAATCTTCTCCAGCAGTTCGGTCGCACTGCGGCCGACACCACCGGCGGTGATTTCGATGTACTGGATCTTGCCTTCCGGATCGATCAGGAACGTGCCGCGATCGGCCATGCCAACTTCTTCGATCAGCACATCAAAGTTGCGTGCAATCGCGCCCGTCGGATCGCCCAGCATCGTGTACTTGATCTTGCCGATGGCCGGGGACGTGTCATGCCAGGCCTTGTGCGTGAAATGCTTGTCCGTGGAGACGGAGAAGATTTCCACGCCCAGCTTGTCGAAAGCGGCCTGGTTGTCGGCGAGGTCTTCGAGTTCCGTCGGGCAGACGAACGTGAAGTCGGCCGGATAGAAGAAGAAAACGGACCACTTGCCGCGAACGTCGGAGTCCGTGACCGTGAGGAACTCACCGTTGCGGAAAGCATCGGTAGAGAAGGGCTTCAGCGGGGAGTTGATGCGTACCATCAGACTGTCTCCTGACCTTGGGTTGGTGTTGTGTTGCGGACTCTGTGTCACACAGAAAGAGAGGGACAGGAAACAGTTCCTGTCAATATGACTGATCGCTAAAACCGAACTTATGAGATGAAGACATCAAGAATCCCGATCATGATATGAATCCTGCCCGCAGGAAACAGCCTCTTCCGACGTTATTTTTCTTTAACAGGCAGAACCGCACTTCTCCATAACGTTATTCGGTCCTATTTATGGAACATGAGCTATGTTCCCCTTTCCGGCCTGTCCCTGCGCGATATCGAATATGTGGTGGCGGTCGATGACCTGCGCAACTTCTCCCGCGCTGCCGAACGCTGCGGCGTCAGTCAGGCCGGGCTGTCCGAACAGGTCCGTAAACTCGAACAGCTTCTGGACGTCACGCTTTTCGAGCGATCGCGGCGTCACGTCGCCCCGACTCCTGATGGCGAGCGTCTGCTCGCTTTAGGGCGGGAGGTCCTCGCGGCGGCGCGTAACCTGCTCGAAGTCGCCCGCGCCCAGACTGGCCCGATGGAAGGCGCACTCCGGCTCGGCGTCATTCCCACGCTCGGCCCGTATTATATTCCGGGCCTTCTGCCCCGCCTGCGGGAGCATTATCCGGCGCTCAGCCTGCGCCTGCGCGAAAGCATGACAGACACGCTGGTCCATGCCCTGCGCAACAGCGAACTGGACGTCGCCCTGATGGCGCTGCCCGCGCCCTCCGAGGCTCTGGAAAGTGCGCCAATCTTCGAGGAATCTTTTCTTGCCGTGTTTCCAAGCACGCATGAACTGGCGCAGAAACCCAAACTTTCCCTCAGCCAGCTTGGCCGCCCGGACCTGCTGCTTCTGGAGGACGGACACTGTCTGCGCGATCAGGCCCTCTCCATCTGCCCGACCATTCCGCGCGAGGGCGAGCAGCGTCTGGCCACCAGTCTTGAAATGCTGTGGTACATGATCGGAGCGGGCGAAGGGTTCTCCCTCATTCCCCAGCTTGCACTTCGCAACCGCGTGGATTTCGAGGATCTCATCACCGTTCGCCCCCTTCCCGAACCCGAAGCGCGCCGCACGATCGGTCTGACATGGCGCGCATCGGACCCGCGAGCCCCCGTTTTCCGTGACTTTGCGACTTATCTTCGCAGCATCACGCCAGAACACTGCCACGTCTGTCGCTGACTCCCTCATGACGCCTCACCGATCATCAGCCTTGCGCTCCGCTGAACCCACCATCATGGGAACAGCCTATGGCGTTGTCCTGTGCGTGATGCTCCTTGTCATTGCCTTGCAGGCCGCCATTCTCCCCGCTTCTGTCTGGCAGGGAGACGAATACGATTATTTTGCCAATATCCGGGAGCATGGTCTGGCATTCCTATCAGACAGACTGCTCCACTGGAGCCCGCGCCCATTTTCAGAAATTATCATCTTTGCCTACGGAACAGTCGTTAATGCCGCACAGAAGCCGCTGGCCTGGATCTTTCTGGCCCTGACATGGCTGTTTTGCGCTGCGGTCGCATTTGTACCCTTCCTTCGCCGAAGCGACGCTCCTGTCTCGGCGCGACTGCTGATTGCAGTATCCGTTGCCGCCATTTTCATGCTCGGTCATCCGTCCGCGGATTTTTTATACTGGCCGATGGGCACCATCGCTCATCTTCCCGTCCTTGCCGCTGCCTGCGGACTGATCCTACTGAAGATCAGTCAGATCCTTTCTGCTCGCGCGGAAGCCCTGTTGCTGTCTCTTGCACTGACATCAAGCGAAGCGGGAGTGTTTTTCGGAATGCTCTGGTTGGGAATGCGTGGGTTTGGGCTTCTATATAATCGCCGTACCGCCGCATTTGGCCGCGCCAGATGGCTGCTTTTGCCCACAGCGGTTGGACTTTGCGTTTCTGCCGAGATGCTTCTCAACCACAGAATGGGCGGGGGTGGATTTCCATTCACGCCCACACACGGACATATCAAAGCCAGTCTTGCCGCAGCCTTTGGTCCGTTCCTGAAGACTCTGATCGCCCTTCAGCCGAACGAAATGAGTTCAGGGGGCGGGTTTACAAAACAGGCCATGGCCAGCGGACTCGCATTAAAAATCATCCTGACCGGCGCCTTTACGACACTCTTCATGACCTGCGGCATCCGCCCTGCTTTACGGACCCTCATAGCGCCCGCCATTGCACTTGCAGGCACGATGTATCTGACAATCGCCGCCGCTTTCTACGCGTTTGGTTTTCTATGCTGCCAGCGCCATGAAGCGTTCCGGCTGGACCTTTCAGTCCTTCTTGTTTTGCTGCTTTCCGCAGGTCTGAGCACGGTTTTATCGGAAAAATTCAAGACATCTTCCAGCGACCAAAAGAGAGAAACACTCCTTCAGGTCTGTGCCCTGACGGGACTTCTGCTATTTACAGGATGGACAATGCGCTGGCGCCTACCCGACCTGTCGCTCGCCCTTGCAGGTCTTCCGCTGGAAGAAACCGCTCACAATCGCGTCTGGGCATCCGGACTGTCAGCCGAAACCGATATGACCTATGCGCAAGGCACGGCCTCACCCGCATTCTATTACTGGCACTGGGAGCCAGGCACCTATCATGCGGGTGGCACCGGGTGGGAAGTTCAGTCCGCGATGCGGTATTTCGGCAAGACGACGCTTCATGTCTTGCCGCCCGTCAGCCTGCTCACCCTTCCCACTACACCCTGATCGGGAAGGGATCGGTACTGGAAATCAGAGCTTATTCAGCAGCGTTGCACCGATGGGTCGAGCCGGGGAAATCCGAGCATTCGCCCTTCACGGAATCCCAGCGGAAATCCATTTCATCACCCGCCATGCCGTTCTTCTGGTAAGCGGTCGTCACCGCGCTCACATTCGTCACATGACCTTTGGTGTAAACCAGTTCCACATAACCGTTATAGAAACCCGGGATCTTGCCCACACCTTCGAAATAGGTCGGTTTGCCGTCTTTTCCAGGCACAGCGAACAACTTGACGACCTGAGCCGGCGTTGCATGTTCCAGCTTGCGCAGGAACTCCGGTGACAGGGTCTGACAGCTGATTTCCGGGCGTGGGTCTTCGCCCACATTAGACTGCCAGCAGGCCGTCTGACCCGGCAGCGGCGTCGCGGACGCCAGATGCGGCGCAACGAGCGCCGCCCCAAAAGCTGCGGCCATCGTGACATGCTTCAAACGTATCATCTGTAAAATGCTCCAGCAGAATTCTCTGTTTTCCGAACCTATCACAGCCCTCTTCCGGAACCCACAGACCCTGCCGAACACCTTTTACGGAAATACCCGCCCCCGTCAGGCCGGAGGCACTTCAACTGCGGAAGGCTTCTCGGGATAAAGCCAGCGCGCCACCCGCCCCATGCTCAAGCCCTGAACGATGATCGTGAACACCACGACCCCGTAGCACACGGGCAGAAGCGTATCGCGCAGTTCCCCCGCCGGGAGCCCCAGCGCAAGCGCAACGGAAATACCGCCCCGCAGCCCGCCCCATGTCAGGAGGCCCAGCGCCCGCCCGCGCTCTCCGGGCTGCAACTGCACGGGGATGGTGCACAAGAAAACACTCGCCCCGCGCACCAGAACAGAGAGCGGGATGGCCACCACCATCATCAGGAACGGCGCCAGATGGGGCCTGATTTCCAGCAATTCAAAGCCGATCAGCAGAAACAGCAGAGCATTCAGGATCTCGTCGATCAGGTTCCAGAACCCTACCATTTCCGCGCGGGATTGCGGCGTAATAGCGCGATGCCCCGCCTTACTGGCCAGACTCATGCCGGCCACCACAACCGCGATCGGCCCGGACATATGCAGCCCGTTCGCAAGACTGTAAGTACCTGCTGCCAGCGCCAGAGAGCCCAGAAGATCAATCTGTGCATCCTCCACGCCGCGAAGCAGCAACAGCGCCAGCCAGCCGGTGAATGCGCCGAACAATCCGCCTCCCACGGCTTCAACCAGAAAACGCACGATGAAATCACTGGCCGAGACGGACGCGATATCTCCCGTGGCCATCCCGATCATCGTTCCGTAAATGACAACCCCTACGCCGTCATTGAACAGGCTTTCGCCCGCGAATGTCGCCTGAAGCGAAGGCGGCAGCCCCAGACGCCGCAACATGCCCACAACCGAGACCGGGTCGGTCGGCGCCAGCATCGCTCCCAGCAGAACGCACCAGCTGAAGGGGACGGCAAGCCCGAATACGGGAAAAATGAACCACACTGGAACGGCCATTAGCGCTACGGCCAGCGACGTTCCTACGATCGCCAGCGCCGCGACCGCCTTACCTCGAGATACGATCATTCCCAGATCGACCTGCATCGCGCCGGCAAACAGCAGGAAAGACAGAGCCCCATCCAACAATGTCCGGGGCAGGTTGATCGTGCCCAGAAGACTCTGAGGAACCTGCTGGAGGTCATAACCCGGAAATAGCGGGTTCAGGAGCATGACGACCAAAGAAATCAGCATCGAAAACAGCAGGATTCCGATGGCTAGTGGAAGTTTCAGGGTCCGGTAATTGATGATTCCCAGCAGCGTTGCCACGGCCAGCAGCAGAGCAAACAGCCCCAGAGAATTCATGACCGCATTGCCCCTTCCCGATCTCTGATCCCGCAACCACTTACGTCATGACAGACCAGCAGCGGACAGATCCATCCTGCTTAACTACGCGGAGCACCCGGAAGTTTCTTTTGAAAGACGGCACGCTTACGCTTCCTTACCGTTCCTGACATGACAGGAGTTACAGCAGCACGCATTCTTCGGCGGAACAGCAACCGGAGGAAACGGATTTCGTGAAAAAGGTCTGCACCGTAACCGTTTTTTTCCTCCTCGCAGCTTGCGTCTCACACGCACCGGCCGATATGGCATCAGCCGCCAATGACGGCGATGACCCCGGTTACACAGTCAAAAGTGATCGCGGGCACGGTGGTGGTGGCATGGGCGGTAACGGCAGCGTCTGGGGAGAGGTTTTCAGAACGGCTCTTCAGACCGGCATGGGCTTCGTCCACCACTAAGCCTCAGTAAAGCAGCCGCCACTCCGCCGGTTCGGCCTCCGCCAGCGCATACCATTCCCGCATCAGCGGCTGATCGAGCATCGTCCGCACCCAGAGCTTCACGACCGGATCAACGGCCAGTTCAAACGTGTGAATCCGAATGGCAATCGGCGCATACATGCAGTCCGCCACCGTCATCCGGTCCCCGAACAGGAACGTCGTCGGCTGCCCCGAGCGCAGGAGCGCATCTTTGAGTGTGCGGCTCAGCAGCGCAACATCGGCCGCCAGTTCCTCGCTGATTTCCGGCAGAGGTGCGGCAACACGCTCGACATCCATGGAGCAGTTCTGGCGGATCGGACGGAAACCGGCATGCATCTGCGCGCTGATGCTGCGGGCATGGGCTCGCACAATCCGGTCTTCGGGCCACAGGGATGGTGCGATTTCCGCACAGTATTCGCAGATCGCCAGACTTTCCCAGACATCCGCACCGTCATGCTGAAGATACGGCACCATCCGGTTGGGGGAGCGGACATGAATCTCGGTCGTCCGGCCACCGCCCTTGAGCGCGATAACCTCTTCCGTCACGTCCAGCCCGGCCAGCCGCACCGCCAGCCAGCCCCGCAGAGACCAAGACGAATACCGACGCGATCCCAGAAGCAGCATTCCCGCCATCAGGCCTCTCCCGCAGTAATGAAGCCGCCGCCCAGCACGCGGCTTCCATCATACAACACACAGGCCTGACCGGGCGCGGGCATCGCAGCCTCGTTCAGTTCCACCAGTGCGCCACCATTCTCCAATGGCTTCACAATAGCCTCGCGCAGCTTTTCGCGCGCGCGGATCTGCACCCCGCAGCGCACACCCTCAGCAGGGGCATCGATCAGCCAGTTCATATCCCGCAGACGCACGGTCCGACGGCTGTCAGCTTCCGAAAGCTGCACGCGCGGCCCGACCACGATGCGCCGCTTCGGCACATCAATGCGCGTCACCATCTGGCGCTCGCCCGTTGCGGTATGGATGTCGCCCAGACGCTTGCTCTGCCCGACCGTATAACGCGCCACGCCTTCGTGACGGCCCAGAACCCTGCCGTCCTCGTCCACGATCTCGCCCTCGCCCCGCACTTCCGGGCGCAGCTTCTCGACCAGTTCGGCATAGGAGCCGGTTGGGACGAAACAGATATCCTGACTGTCCGGCTTGGCCGCGATCGACAGGCCCAGTTCTTCGGCCAGCGCACGGACATGCGCCTTGTCCGGCATCTCGCCCAGCGGAAAGCGCAGATAGTCGAGCTGATCTTTGGTCGTGGCGAACAGGAACCAAGTCTGGTCCCGCTCAGCATCGACGGGACGGTGCATTTCCGCCCCGTCCGGCCCGTCGACACGACGGACGTAGTGCCCGGTCGCCATGGCCTCGCAGCCCAGATCGCGTGCCATGCCCAGAAGATCCGTGAACTTCACGCCCTGATTGCACGCCACGCAGGGAACAGGCGTTTCGCCACGCGCATAGGCATCCGCAAAGCTCTCGACCACACTGTCACGAAAGCGCGTTTCCGCATCAATGACATAATGCGGAAAGCCCAGACGGTCTGCCACGGCGCGCGCATCCATGATGTCACGCCCCGCACAGCACGCACCCGGCTTGGCAGCCTGTCCGTGATCGTAAAGCTGAAGCGTAGCGCCAATCACCTCGTGGCCCTGCCGTTTGAGCAGCGCGGCCACTACGGAACTGTCCACGCCTCCCGACATGGCAACGAGGATCCGCATGGTGCTCAGCCCGCCTTCGGAAGGCGAACGGTCAGGCCATCCAGCGCATCCGTCATAACGATCTGACAGCCCAGACGGGACGTCTTTTCCAGACCGAACGCCAGATCGAGCATGTCTTCCTCGTCATCGGTGGGCTGGCTCAGCTTGGCAGCCCAGTCCGGGTCGACGACTACATGGCACGTCGCGCAGGCCAGCGATCCTTCGCAGGCGCCTTCAAGATCAATGTCATGCTTGTGCGCGATTTCCAGCACCGACAGTCCGACAGGCGCGTCCACGTCACGACGGGTTCCATCACGCTCGATAAAGGTCATCTTAGGCATAGGTCGTCCGTTTTTCCGGTTTCAGTTGGGTTGGCACGTCCGCGCGGCGGCGATCAGAAGTTCGGCCGCACGGTCAATATCGGCCTTGGAGGTAGAGCGTCCGACCGACAGGCGCAAGCATTGCGACGCCTTCTGCGCAGAAAGTCCCATCGCCGTCAGCACATAGGATGGCGCAATCTCCGCCGCCGTACACGCCGATCCGGTCGAAGCGGCCACGTCCGGACAGGCTTCCAATACGTCGAGCGCCCGGAGTCCCTCAGACAGACAGATATTCAGCGCCCCCGCCAGACGCGGCGTCCCGGCACCGTTCAGGGCAATCCCCGGCAGGCCGTTTTGAAGCTGCGCCCAAAAATCGTCCCGCAACAGGCCCAACCGCACGGCCTCATCCGCCATGTTCGCAACAGCCAGTTCCGCAGCCCCTCCAAATCCGACGACAAGCGGTGTTGGCAGCGTGCCAGACCGAAATCCGCGCTCCTGCCCGCCCCCCGAAAACAACGCCTCCAGCCGGACACGCGGTCGTCGGCGGACATACAGCGCGCCGATCCCTTTCGGCCCATACATTTTGTGCGCGGAAACAGACGCCAGATCCACATCCTTCAACGACACCGGCATTTTCCCGGCCATCTGCGCCAGATCGACATGCATCAGCGCACCCGCAGCCTTCACAAGTGCCGCAAGCCGCGGAATATCCTGCAATACGCCGGTCTCGTTGTTCGCCGCCATGATGCTCACGAGCAGTGTCGGCACCCTAAGCGCCTCCCGCAGAGCCTCAGGATCAACCCGCCCGTCGCTATCCACACCGAGCACGACCGCCTCAAAACCCTCAGCCGCGAGCGCCCGCACCGATTCCAGAACGCATTTATGCTCCGTTGCAACCGTGATGATCCGCCGTCGCGGATCGCCCAGCCGCACCAGATGCCGCACTGCCCCCTTGATGGCGAGATTATTCGCTTCCGTCGCACCGGACGTGAACACGATCTCCCGCGCTTCCACGCCCAAAAGCCCAGCCACGCTCTCCCGCGCGCGCTCCACGGCCTCCGCCGCTTTCCGTCCCGGACCATGCACACTGTGCGGGTTGCCGAAATCCTCCCCGAACCAGGGCAGCATGGCCTTCACAACCGCCGGATCGCATGGCGTTGTCGAAAGATAATCGAGATAGATCATGCCCGTTTCCCGATCATTTCCTTAAACGGCGCGCCATCGCCTCATACGCCTCGCAAAACGCCTCAACCTGAGCTTCCTGCACGTTCCAGGGAAGCGAAACACGGATGGCCTGCGACGCACCCTCCGTCTCCCCCATGGCCCGCAACACATGCGAAGACGACACCTTCCCCGACGAGCAGGCCGACCCCGCGGACACACAGAACCCCGTCAGATCCAGCGTCATAAGCTGCACCTGTGCTGCCACACCGTCCAGAATCAGACAGCTCGTATTCGGCAGCCGCGCCACCGCCTCCCCCGCAACCCGCGCGCCAACAGTTTTCGCCACAGCTTCGACCCGATCCCGAAGACGCTGAACCGGCCCCCAGTCCTGCACACGCGCCGCATCGAACGCCGCCGCCATGCCCAGAATGGCCGGAAGCGCCTGCGTTCCGCCC
>NZ_JAERLX010000017.1:0-20005 GCF_018256135.1 Gluconobacter sp. Dm-74
CCTGTTCCTGTGCCCAAGCCGGAAAAACCCCATAGGATCGTGAAGAAACATCTCCCGGTTCCCCTGCACCGGAAGCCGAGCCCGGACAAGATACCGCCAGCGGATCAGACAACCGCGCCGCCTTCCTCTGAGGCCCCCCCCGCCCCGTCACAGACCACACCTGCACCGGGAGCGTCCTCGTCCCGTGCCTCACATGATCCTGTCACATGGCAGGGGGCGTTGCTGGCGCAACTCGAGAAATTCAAACGCTATCCCGCCGACGCCATGGCTGATCACGAAGAAGGCGCCCCGACGGTCACTTTCTCGATGGACCGCAAAGGGCATGTTCTCTCAGTAACGCTCGCCAGCAGCTCGGGTCATCCGCTTCTGGATCAGGAAGCTGTAGCCCTTCCCAAGCGCGCGCAGCCCTTGCCGCCACCGCCTGATACAGTCGAGGGTGATCCCATCACCCTGACCGTTCCCGTCGAATTCTATATTCATTCCGACCATAGCTGAAGTTCATGCCCCGTGAGAGACCAGCTCTGAATTTGATGAAGTGCCATTTTCCCAGGCACAGGAGAAAGTATGAACGTGATATAAACCTTACCAGCTGTATCCTATACTGGCCTGAGCATTCCGGCGTTCACCATAGTAGCAGTATTGCCCATCAGCGCCGTAGGCGAAGCAGTTCGCAATATAGTTTTTATCAAACAGGTTTCTCACACTGGCAGACACTTTCCAGCCACGCAGGGAGTGTGACATGTTTTTCAGATCATAAGCCACGGATGCGTCGAAAAGAGCATATTGCGGAAGCCAAACACTCCCATATGTCGCTTCGCCGCCATAAACCTTGTTCGAATACCGCATACCCCCGCCAAAGCCGAAGCCCTTGAGCGGGCCGGAGGGCATCGTATAGAAAGCAAACAGGGAGGCATTCCCCTTGCCGGACTGGATCAGTGGCTTGCCGGTAGAATCATCCTTGACCTTCTGGAAGCTGACGGCCGCTGTAACCATCAGATTATGGAATGGCTGGGCATGTGCTTCAAATTCGAAACCGTCCGAATGAACAAGCCCGCTTTGCAGGCTGTATCCGGTATTGGCAACGGAGACGAGCACGTTGCTCTGCTCGATATGAAAACCCGCCGCAGTCAAAAGGACGGACGTGCCGGGGATCTGGTATTTCAGGCCGCCTTCAAGCTGCTTTCCGATGGATGGATGAGCCTGACGCAGCGTTGCCCCTCCGTCATTCGACACCGTACCGGACTGTGGCTGAAAGGATGTCGAGTAGCTGATATAAGGTGAAAGACCAAAATCGAAATGATACAGACCAGACGCACGCCAGGTGATCTGGCTTGCACTCTGCCGGGTATTCGACTGCTCGAAATATTCGACCTGTCTCGACCGGTACCAGTCATTACGGAGACTGCCCGTCAGGATCAGACGTTTCCAGCGGATCTCGTCCTGACCATAAACGCCCGCCTGATGGGACTTCGTAACATAGTGCAGATAGGGCGTCAGATCCGGAATAATCATATGATAGTCCGGGTGCAGTACGTCCAGATCAGGTGCATCGCCAGAGGCCTCCGTATCGTTCGCCTTCTGCTGCATGTAGTCAAAGCCGAACATCAGCGTATGACGTAACGGACCTGTACGGACTTTCCCCTTGAACTGACTGTCAAAGGCCAGATTATAGGTATGTTCCTGCGTCCCATAAGCTGAACGCGACAGCATCTGGCCGCTGATACCGTCATCACTGTCGTAATATCCGTTGTTATAAACACTGCGATAAACCGTTCTGATGTCATCATACCGACCGCGCGTGCTGAAGCTCCAGTCATCATTGAAGCGATGGTTCAGAATGTAGGTAATGGCACCCTGACGACGATTGAATTTTTCTGCTGATACATCGCCGTCATAGAAATTGCGCGGCAGATACCCGTAGGAGGCCCGTTTGAGAGAGCCGATCAGTGGAACGCCACCATAAGAGCCGTTCTCCGGGTCATATTGGTAGTTCCCAAGCAAAGTCAGGGTCGTCGGGCCATCGCCACCGAACGTAAAGGATGGACTGATGCTGAAACGCCGACTTCCGGTCCTGCTCAACTGCGTGTGCTGTCCGTTGACCGTCCCGTAAACGCGATAACGGACCATCCCGTCATTCGTCGCAAAACCACCCACATCCGCATCAACACGATAAAGATCGAACATCCCGCCCGTCGCATTTACGCCGCCATAGAACCGCTGGTCCGTGGGGAGTTTGCTGGACATGGCCGTCAGGCCACCGGGGCTCGACTGGCCGTAAAGCGCGGAGGCCGGTCCTTTGAGAAGCTCGACGCGATCCAGCCGGAACGTATCGGTCTGGGCTACCGCAAAACCTGTCGGACTGTCCTGAAATTTCAAGCCATCCAGGAAGGTTGGAACGGTAAATCCGCGAAGATCAAAAAGATCATAGCGCGTCCCTTCCCCACCGCGTGTATCCGCAGTCACACCCGCAGCATAGCGGACGGCCTGATTGAGGTTCAGCACACCACGCGCATCCATCTCGTCACGGGTGATGACCGTCACGGACTGGGCGGTCTCGACAAGCGGTGTGTTCGATTTGGTGGCCGATGAAGCGACGGTCGATGCGAGATGAGCGCGAACCTTGATCTGCTCAACATCCTTTGCGTGTGTTTCCGCGGTTTTTGGAGAAGTCTGCGCAGCTACGACTGCTTCTGAACGCCGACCTGCATCAGGCTTTTTTTCCTGATCGGCTGCGAAAGCCGTATCATTCAGGACGATCAAAAAAAGGCCCGTGTAGATGATCCTGTTACGCTGCATACCCCACCCATGTGTCGTTACCGGCTTCTGCACCCAGAGGGTCGGCGGTCTGTTTTTTTGAGAATAACTCTTAATTGCGCTCCTAGTCATATTTGCAAGCGTCATCAACCGATGCGAAAGCCATTGGCCCGAACGCAAACAAAATCTGCCTGATCGACGATAATGGAAAGTGCCGGAAGGACGGTTGGGAGTTACGGAACCGGTGTCAGTGTGGTCGCCCGCAGGGCCCGGGGAGACATTCCGAACGTCCGATGAAACATGGTGCTGAAACTGCCAGCGTTCTCGTACCCCAGTTCAAATGCCACTTCGGAGACAGGTTGCCCGGCAGCGATGCGGGATGCTGCCTCAATCACCCGGACACGACGGCGCCAGGCAGCAAAGCCCATACCCATTTCCTGATGGAACAGTCGTGTAAAGGTCCGTCTGGCCATGCCAGCCTCGCGTGCCCAGTGGTCGATGTCCCGACAGTCTCCGGGTTGGGCGACAATAGCCATACACACACGCAACAGACGCTGATCGGCGGGAAAAATCAGCCGGTTCATAATGGGAGTGGCGCGGCGGATTTCATCGGCCAGAAGCCGTGCGATGGCTGTCATGCGCTCATCCATGACAAATTCGTATTGCATGGCAATGATCTCATCCACGAGCCCGCGCATGAGAGACGAAACATCAAACATCTTGCAGGGAAGATCAGTGACTTCGGTCAGACCCGGATCGACATAAACCACCTGAAATGTAAGGTCTGTGCGGCACTCCGCTTGATGGAGGGTGTTGGCGGGAAGCCACAGTCCCTGCCCGGTGCCCAGTACGAAACTCTGGCCCAGAGCGCTGACAGTGACCGTTCCTCCAAGAAACAGAGAAAGCTGGGCGCGGTCATGTCTATGATATGTGTCCACAAAACCGTCTGCATAACGATCTGCAAAACCTACGACCGGGGGCGGACAAACTGGTAGGTCCGCCGTTCGCTTCATACCACCATGACCCAAGTGGTTTTTCTTCAAAAGATATCCGGCATGATGACCACGTCCGGTGCTCCATCATCTGTTTAGGACGGTCTCAGCCGGGTATTACACACCACTTTCAGGCTACCAAGGCGATTTTTGTATCAATAAGACCTGTAGAGGGCCGTCTGGACTTGTCGCACAGGCTTTGCACACGACAGAGACAGAAAAACAGTTCCGTACAACTATGGACTACGCCCCATACTGCGTCATGCGTGCAAACCGGCCTTCTCCGATTCCAGGGCGGTTCGGTCCCCCATTGCGCGGACCCATCAGCCCCATGAAGAGACGATACCAGCATGACCGGTCCGACAGATGGCGCCTTCCGGGGTGCGGTGAACCACATTTGACGTGGATAACGGGGAGCCCAACGTTAGGCCGTTGTTTACCCTGTCACACGAGGCTGAAACGCCTCAATGATCCGGCATTCGGCAATCTTGCCATGCTGACATTGCGCAAGAAGTTGTGTCAGTTCCTGTCGGAGTGTCTGCAGATCGTGAATCCTGCGCTCGATATCCGTGACATGGGCCTGGACAGGTTCGTCCACCTGTTCACAGGACCGAGCCTCCTGCCCGGACAATTCCAGCAACTCCCGAACCTGATCCAGCGGAAAGCCGAGTTCACGCGCCCGGCGGATAAAGCCCAGACGCGCCAGATGCGCGCCATCATAAACGCGGTAATTGCCAACGCTCCGTGGTGGATGCGGCAGCAATCCGATGCGTTCATAGTACCGGACGGTTTCAACCTTCGCGTCCGTCAGGCGGCCAAGCTGCCCGATCGTATATGTCTGCATCATGAAGTTCTTGACCCTGTAGTGACTACAGGGTGGATATGGGGTGCTCGTCGTTTTTTGCGAGAGTGTCCCCATGCCCTGCTGTCATGACTCCTGCTGCCCGAGTTCCGTCTCTCCTTCGACTGGTCGCGATGACCGCCACTGGCACCGAGCACTGTGGGTCGCGCTGATCGTCAATGGCGGTTTTTTCCTGACCGAGATTATCGCCGCCGTCATGGCGGGTTCCCCCTCCCTGCAGGCGGATGCGCTCGACTTCTTCGGAGACACCGCCAATTACGCCATTAGCCTTACCGTCACGGGTATGGCGCTGGCGTGGCGTAGCCGAGCGGCAATGCTCAAGGGCGTGACCATGCTGGTCTTCGCGCTCTGGGTGCTGGGCAATACGCTGTGGCATGCTTGGTCAGGCACTGTGCCACATGCCGAAACCATGGGCCTGATCGGCGCGCTGGCACTGCTGGCCAATGGGGGTGTTGCTCTGATGCTGTACCGCTTCCGCAGTGGGGACGCGAACATGCGCTCGGTCTGGATCTGCTCGCGCAATGACGCTATCGGCAATCTGGCGGTTGTACTGGCGGCATTGGGCGTTTTCGGCACCGGTACGGGATGGCCGGATATCATCGTGGCTTTTATCATGGGAGGACTGGGTCTGCATGGCGGGGCACAGATTGTGCGCCATGCCCGTATGGAAACCGCCAGCGTCAAAATGGGTCTGGCGGGCTGACATCAGCGTCCTCATGGCCAGTTCGATCTGAAGACGATCTACGCAGCCTGCCGGTGCTCCCGACCTTTTTCAAGGCGGCACAAGCAATTCGACTTGTAAGGTCGACTCTCCCAGATGTTCTTGCATCCATTTAGCCTCTTCGCTTGGGGTGCGATGGAAGTGGCGCCTGAAATCCCGGCTGAACTGGGCGGGACTGGCATAGCCGACTTCGGCAGAAATCGTGGCCATTGAACCCTTGCGACGTGAAACCATCAACCGGGCTTCGTGTAGCCGCAAAGCCTTGATGTATTGGATCGGGGTCGTTCCAGTGAGGGCCTTAAAGTCGGCGTGATAGGACGGAACGCTCATACCGGCCTCGGCAGCCAGTTCTGGCACCGACAGTCTAGCATTATAGCGTTCGCGGATCAGCGTCAGGCTGTGTACGATCCTGTCTGTCGTGTTGTGGCCACGCAGCGCTGCCATCAGGGCGTTCCCCTGTGGACCGATCAGGACACGATAATGCAATTCCCGGAGTAGCCCCGGGCCAAGAATGGCAAGTTCCTGCGGATGATGGAGAGCGTGAAGCAGACGCTGGAGCACATCGACAATAGAAGGCGTCATCCGGCTTGAAACCATGCTTTTTGCTCGCGCTCCCTCGTCATGACCCATGTGTCCCTCCAGTGCTGTCACAATTTCAGCGGCCAGATGCAGGTCAAAATCAAAGTAGAGAGCCAGCAGAGGTTGTTCGGCGCTGGCCTGCGACGCCATCCGAAAAGGTACGGGGACTGAAACCGCAAGATAATGGTCGGCGTCATAGCGGTAGACCTCGCTATTGAGGAACCCCTGTTTGGCCCCTTGCAATACAAAGACCGCACCAGGGCGATAAAGGACCGGCACATCTTCAAGGACGGTCTCGGAACGCAGGATGCGAATACCGGGCAAAAGCGTGGCGTTGTAGCCAGTGCGCGGTGCAAGGGCGGCGGCTTGTACAAAGAGAGCAGAGGGTGTGGAATGAGGGCTCATAGGATCAGGCAAGAATATTAGAGGAACTGCAATAGATAACGCGCCGGTTCAATATTATTGGTCAAGAGGTGAATGCAACCAGACAGAGCAGCGCCATGACAAAGAATACTTTTTTCATCACAGGCGCAAATTCAGGCTTCGGGTTGGCCATCGCCCGGGCTGCCCTTGAAGCAGGTCATCGGGTGATTGGTACAGTCCGCTCGCCAACCGCAAGAGCATCGTTACTGGAGCAACTCCCGGATATCCGCGTGGTCCTGTGTGACGTCACCGAGTTCGATCGTATTCCCGCCATTGTCGCACAGACAGAAGAAGATCACGGTCCGATCGACGTGCTCATCAACAATGCCGGGTATGGCCATGAAGGTATTCTGGAGGAATCCTCTTTAGAGGAAATGCGGCACCAGTTCGACGTGAATGTTTTCGGAGCCATTGCAGTCGCCAAGGCCTTCCTGCCGCGCTTTCGCAAACGCCGTGGCGGCTATATCGTGAACGTGACATCGATGGGTGGTCTCATCACCATGCCGGGCTTGGCGTCTTACTGTGGTAGCAAATTCGCTTTACAGGGGATTTCAGAGGTCATGCGCGCGGAAATGGCGCCGTTTGGCGTTCATGTCATCGCACTGTGCCCCGGATCATTCCGCACAGACTGGGCCGGGCGTTCGATGGTGAGGACTGAGCGCTCGATCGAGGACTATGATACTCTGTTCGACCCTATCCGGGCAGCTCGACACGAGAAGAACGGCAGACAATTGGGCGATCCAGCGAAACTCGCCGCGGCAGTGCTTCAACTCATCGCGTCGGACACGCCTCCACCTCAACTCCTTTTGGGGAGTGATGCTCTGCAACTGGTTCGTGACCGTCTCTCTCGTCTGGAAAAGGAAATTGCGGACTGGGAAGAGTTAACCCTATCGACAGACGGCTGATCTCTTTGGAGATCAGTGCTGGATGTTTCCGAGAAGCGAACCGCCATAATATTACTCGAAAACAACGGGTTTGCTTCCGTCAATGCCGGGCTTCTCGCGGCACACCTCACTTGCTCGGAAGGAGCCCCGAGCCGATAATTTCCACCAACCAGTCAACGAAGACACGCACACGCGGAGAAAGCTGTTTGTTGCTCGGATAGAGCACCGAGAGCGGTGTGGGTGTCGGGGGAAAGTCGGGCAAAACTTCAATCAACCTGCCATTCGCGAGATCATCAATGAAGCGGTAACGTGGTGCCTGCACAAGGCCGAAGCCTTGCCGGGCGGCAGCGGCACTGGTTTCAGCGCCACTGACCAACAACTGCGTCGGCAGCATCACCTCGATCACTTCCTCTCCGCGCGTGAACTCCAGCGGCAGTGGCTGGCCGGTGCGCGACGATACGAAACCGATCATCTGATGGCCTTGAAGGTCCTCCGGGGTCGTGGGCATTCCATGCCGCGCCAGATAGTCCGGGCTGGCTACGGTGATCTCTTCCATCACCCCCAGGGGGCGGGCCACCATGTCGCTATCGGCAAGAGCGCCGGCCCGCACGACGCAATCCACGCCTTCCCGGACCAGATCGACAAACCGTTCGCCCTCCCCGAGATGGACCGTCAGGGCAGGATGACGCGCGAGGAATTCGGGTAGCGCAGGTAGCAGGATGGTGCGCGCGAGGTAGCCGACGACGTCTACGCGCAAAATCCCAGAAACAGTGCCAGCGGCCCCACGATCCGCGTCCTCGAGATCGGCCAGGATCGCAATGCAGCGCCGATAATAGGCAGTTCCTTCTACCGTGGGCCGGACGTGTCGGGTCGAACGTTGCAGCAATCGGGTGCCAAGCCTGCTCTCCAGCGTCTTGATCGCAGCGGTCGCGACCGGCCGCGAAACACCACAGGCGGCTGCCGCAGCACTGAAACTGCCGCGATCAACAATGCGGATAAAAAGATCGAGCGTGGCAAGCCTGTCCATGGGATTGTTCCATGATGCAAAACAATGCTTTCGGAAAGGACGATCTTATCGAATGGTCTATAGGGTGAGCAATATCGGGTTCCCATCAAACGGAGAGTCCCATGCTTGAAGTCAAAACAATTGCCCTCGTCACCGGCGGAAGCCGAGGCCTCGGGCGTTCGACGGTCGAGGCGCTTGCTCGACGCGGTGTTTCATCGATCTTCACTTACCACGCCAACAAGGCTGCTGCTGACACGGTTGTCGCCAGCGTAGAACGCAACGGGGTTCGCGCTGTGGCCTTACAACTCGATACAGGCGACGCTCATACGTTTCCGGCTTTTGCCAATGAGATTCAACGCGTGTTGGGTGACTGGGGGGCTGAGTGTTTCGACTACCTCATCAACATGGCAGGGACGTCGCATAACGGTCTGTTCGGCGAGGTGACGGAGGAGGATCTTGACGCCGCTTATCGTGTTCACGTGAAAGGTCCTCTCTTCCTAACGCAGGCGCTACTGCCATTGATCGCGGATGGCGGTCGGATTGTGAACATCTCTTCCGGGCTGACCCGTTTCTCTTACCCTGGCCGGATCGCCTACGCCTCTATGAAAGGGGCGGTGGAAGTTATGACACGTTACATGGCCAAGGAACTCGGCCCACGCCGTATTGCCGTCAATACAGTTGCCCCGGGCGCTATCCAGACGGATTTTTCAGGCGGTGTAGTACGGGACAATCCGGAGGTGGCCCGGCATATCGCGGAAGCAACTGCGCTTGGACGTCCGGGATTGCCGGATGATATCGGCCCGATGATTGCCTCGCTGCTGTCCGAAGACAATCGTTGGGTCAATGCACAGCGGATCGAGGTTTCCGGCGGCCAAGCTATCTGAGTGCGAACAGCCAGCTTGAGGGCGTCTGTCATCAACTGATAATAGGCTGAGCAAATGCTTCTCGATATTGTGGTCGTTGCTGCATTGTAGGAATTCCCGTAGTCGGAGCATTTATGGGTGAGCCATAATATAGTGACCGGCAACGAGTGAGCGCTTGCAGAAAACACTGTGAGTTTCCTGTATGTCCGAGGTGAAGGCGTGAGCAGAATTTATCAGCTTCTTGCCTTCACCACTTGCACTATGTGCTATGCCCCACGCTTGTGACGTACTTGGTCGCTGATCAATACGCTCTCACAGGCGAGATCACAGCCCGTCCCCAGACTACTTGCTGGATCGAGGATGACATCGGCCTCCGCGATCTGGACGGAAGAGTACGGACCGGTAAACTGCGGCCTGAATGGTGGATATTGAAAGATCGTGGCATTACTACTGATCTGATCATGTTGTGTGGAGGACAGACCAAATGGAGCAGACTTCAGGAGGCATCTTAGGTTTCCACCATGTTGCGATCATAGCGTCCGATTATCAGCGTTCCCGACATTTCTACGTTGACGTGCTGGGCTTCCCCGTCCTCGCTGAAAATTTTCGTGCCGAACGCGACTCCTGGAAGTGCGACCTCAAGGTTGGTGACGCGCAAATCGAACTCTTTTCCTTTCCGGCGGCTCCTCCTCGGATATCGCGGCCAGAAGCTTGTGGCCTACGGCACTTGGCTTTTCGTGTTCAGGACATCTCTGCAGTGGTGCAGCATCTTGAGCGTCATGGTGTGGAATCGGAGCCTGTTCGAACAGATCCGTATACAGGCCGCCTCTTCACTTTTTTCTCAGATCCAGACGGCCTTCCTCTGGAACTTTATCAGGTTTGAGAAGTGTTTTGCGCCTGTTTGCTATAACTTCTCTGGCTTTCGTTCTGAATGCCTGTTCTGGCGGCTCTAGTAAGCCTCCAGAGCATGAAACGGTTGCCTGCATGAGCTACAGGGCCATGATGGTTGCACCAATGTCCCCCGATGCCATGCAGCAGCTGCAGCAAAAATGCTTGGCCTCGCATGGCGAATAAAGACGCGCAGATCTATCATCATTCTGAAAGCGCGACGGTGCTGCTGGAAGGTATATTGATTGCCGAAAACGTGGAATTGATCGGCTGAAGAAGCTGATTGCGGAGTAGGAAAGCAATACGCTCCCTGCCCAGCCAACGACAAGGAAGCGTGTGCTATGACCCAGCGCAGTGCTTAAGGCCATGCGAATGACAGCCACCACGCCATGCATTAGCCCTACGCACGCAGCCACGGTAATGCACGATGTCAGAATGACAATGGCCAACACCACATATCCACGATGGATGACGGTTTGTCGTCAGGCAGGCCGAGTGTCTTATTGTGGCAACCATCCGGGACGACAGCGCTTTATCTCCTGAACTGTGCAGGGAAAGCATTCATGTCTATTCACGGATTATCGCGTTTCAAGGATAAGAAGGTTCTCGTGACGGGCGCGGCCTCAGGGATTGGCCACGCCACAGCGCTTCGGTTTCTTGACGAGGGCGCTCATGTCATCCTCGTTGATCGGGACAAGGCAAAGCTTGATGACGTTACAAAGGTGCTGGACCCAAAATATGCCGTGCCATCCCTGACGGATATTTCTGCTCCGGAACAGGTTGAGGATCTCTATAAATTTGTCGAGAAGCAGTTTGGGACACTTGACGTTTTGGTGAATAACGCTGGAGTGACTGCTATGGGCACCGTTCTGGATTGCGATCTGGCAACCTGGAGCACCGTCTGCTCGACAACCCTCACCGGCACTCTCAACGTTAGCCGCACATTTCTTCCCATGCTGATCAAAGCGAAAGGCAACATCGTCAACACCGCTTCGGTTTCTGGCATGAGAGGAGATTGGAATACGGCGTATTATGATGTCGCAAAAGGAGGCGTGGTGAACCTGACCCGCGTCATGGCCATGGACCATGGCAAGAGTGGTGTGCGCGTCAACGCAATCTGTCCCTCCGTCACACGTACGGCCATGACGGCAGAAGCGGTTAAGGACGAGGGCTTCGTCAAAAGTGTGGAAGATCGGGTGCCATTACAGCGCTTGGGAGAACCAGAAGATATGGCCGCCGCCATTACATTTTTAGCGAGCGCCGACGCGTCCTACATCACTGGTCTCATCATGCCCGTGGATGGCGGCGTGACCGCATCAAACGGCCAGCCACCATTCCCGATGTCATAAACCTAAAATGCCTTCAGGCGGCTTCCAGCGTCCTTTCGTCGGAGCGCGCTCGAAGGCACGGACACATATCTGCAGATGGAGACAATCAGGAATGCGCTCTAGGTCGGATGTTTTGTCAACATGATCTAGCCCAGCGAGCCTGTTCCAAAAGCCAGCCCCGCAGCTGCAATCAGAGCCGCATAATAAGCGTCTGAACGACTGATATTGGCATCAAGAAGTCCATTTTGCGCTAACTCCGCTTGCGTCACAGATCCTGTCCCTGCGCGATACGACAATAAAGCTGCATCGAAATTCGTTTGCGATGCCACGCGGAGTTTAGAGGCTGCTTCGTAGGCCTGAAGGCTGGTATGAAGAGCATTTTCCGCCAAAACGATCTGCTGGACGGCGCCATTAACTGTCTGCTGAAGAGTGGCCTCTGCACTATCTTCTTGATCTTGCGCACGTTTGACAATGGCAGCGCGCAGACCGCCGTCAAAAATAGGCACACTAATACCGCCAAGAATTAAAGTGCTAAAGCGATTTCCTGAAAGATTAAGAGTAGGAGAAACACTATCGCTGGCACTCGGGATGGAGGTCAGGCTCGTTCTTCCCGTTGAATATGCCACATTGCCGGTCATAAAAATACTTGGAAGAAATGCCGCTCGAGCTGCAGAAATTCGGCTTTTGGCAGAACGTGTTGCAGCATAAGCGGCCAATACATCAGGACGACGTCCAACCGCGGCCTTAACCACTTCATCGCTCAAACGAACGTCTTCTAACGATAGAGGACGACCCGATACGTCTTCAAGATCGAGGTGTGAGTTTGTTGAAACACCCATATTATTAAGTAACGCCAGATATGTATTCTGTTCTTCACCTTGAGCTTGCACAAGACGGAGATTAACCTGAGCCGTAACCTGCCGTGCTTGAGTGACATCCATAATTGTTCCCTGCCCCTGCTTCAGTCTCGCTTCGGCTGCAGCCTGCACGTGCTCTGCGTTTTCGAGAGCAGTTTGCAAGAGTTGTGCCCGGGTGGATGCCGCTGCATGCGTATAGAAGGCAGTGGTAACGCTATAGATTATTTTTTGATGTACACCTGTGAATAAAACATTTGTAGCCAGCTGGGCTTGGCGTGCGGCGCCAATCAATGCCTCTCTTCGTCCAAAGTCAAACAGTAACCAGCGCAAGCCTACAGTTTGTACCTCAGCTGTACCTGAGCTTCCCCGCCTCGGAGTGCCGTTAATGCCGATGGTTCCATAGTCATCTGCATTCAGAGAGGCTTCTGTAGTCTGACTTCTGGCTCGAGACCAACCTCCTACAACAGTCGCCGTCAACGTTGGAAGATAGGTACTCTTGATGATGCCAACGGCCAGCGCAGCATCCCGTGCGGTATTCCATGCTTTCCTCGTTTGAGGATTAGAAGACTGCGAAATATCAATTAATTCCGCTAAATTATAGGGAGTTTTTTGCTGGTTATTGATTAATGGCGCACTCCCCTCAATAGCAGCGTTTGGATTGGAAGGAAGAGTATATTTTCCAGGTAGAGATAAAGCGGAGATCCTTTTCTCTTTTCCAGGAATAATGACACCTCCAGACGTGACATTAGGGGTCCATGGATGATCAGGACCGGAGGGTGCTGTATCCAATTCTGACGTCGCGCATCCTGATAAAACAATTGTTAATGAAACTATTAAAAACACCCCTCTTTTGCGTTTTATCAATTTAGTGTCTCCATATTCATAAATATTTTATTTTTCGATTTATCTATAATATTTATTAATTTTCCGAAATCTTCTTTTTGAAGCTGTGAATGCATTACCTTTATGAGAAACACTTGATTTTCATAACATAACAGAATTTTCAAGATTCTGAATCAAAGAGATTAAAGAAGCGTTGATTGTGTCTTTGGTCCCTGATTTTAGGGTATACTGGATTGATGGATGGTTCTGGATAATGACTTTTTACTCTGCGTTTGCAGCGGCATTAGATATGCAATATCCGTGGGGAGATTGTTTTTTTCATGCTCTCTGATACTATCCTTGCGCTTTCGCGCCTACCGGGCGCCACAAACCCTTATGAAATTGCTTTTCTGGCATGCTTTCATAGTTTTGGGAAATGCGATCTTTCCTCCAATCGATAAAGCTTAATTCTGGCGGATGAACAGTTCTTCATAAGATCGAGAGCGCCCTTCCGGAGATTTTCCGACGCCCCAGCGCCAGAGATTTTTTGCATCGTCTGAAAAACGCCAATAGGCAGCTACGACAACGTCGTCCCCAAGCATCTCCAAAATTTCGAATTCCCGTTCCGAGATCTGGCGAACACGTACACTGTCAAACCGCACACTCCCCCGCAATGGGCTGCTTTCTCCGGTCAGGGGCGTATCATAGTCGAGCGTTTTGACAGGCTGGCTTTTGTCAGTATCGTTTTCCGAGTGATAAATCAGCCGCCCGTCTTGAAAATTGAGCCAAAGGCGTAAGCTCATATCAGGAGGAAATTTTCCATCGCTCCATGAAGAAGAGGCATTTTCAATCATCCATACACCATTGAAAATTTCAGACATCATACGATTCCCGTGAAGTATTACTTGAAGATTTATTCTGGCATTCATCGATCTGCCCGAAATATCCTGTCAGCAGACAGCACACTGCTCCGAGCACACCGAGTAGACACGGTAAAAGCAATGCATTGGGCCAGCTCAGCCCGGTTTTAAGAAGATGAGCCGTCAGAACTGGCACAACACCCGCAGCGAGATTCCCGCAGAATCCAGCCCACCCAACGACCACGGCAGCATGATGACGGGTCAGTTCCTGTGCCAGAGTCCAGATCGACACCTGACACGGACCAAGAGCTGCCAACGCGGCGCAAAGCAACACTACCGAGGCGATAGTCCCGTGACAGAGGGCCGCAGCTTCCAAAGACAGCGCACTTGTTACGGCTCCTGCAGCACCAAACAGCACCCTGGCCTGAAAAACCGATCCTGTTCGCGCATAGATCCGATCGCTGGCAAAGCCACTGGTGACAACCGAACCGTAAAGACAGAACCAGGGCAAACTAAATACCCAGCCCATCTCCCGGTAAGACAGATGACGTGCCGAGAGAAGATATTGAGGTAATGTCACATGATAAAAGGACTGAACTGCCAGCATGCACAAATAAAAGCCGCCGATAGCCCAGAAGCCTCCTGATGTGGCAAGCTGATATACAACATGTTTGTCGGGAAGGAGTGCTGGCGTGTCTCCCCGATGACGGTACGGACCATCGCGAAACAGCAACAGCCACACGACGCTCAGGACTGCGCCAAAGCATCCGAAAACGAACAGGCACCGCTGCCAGCCGAACATCAGCGTCGTTTCGGTCGTCAGGGGGCCGGCGAGAGTGGACCCCAGATACAGGGCACCAAGTAATACGGCATTGCCACGTGATCGCCGCTCAGGAGCAAACCAGTCATGCACCGCCACAACACTCGCGCTCCAGTCCGGCGCCTGGAATGCCCCCATCGCCATGCGTAGCACCAGAAAAGATACAAAACCGGCTGAGAGCGGCATAAGCATCGTTGTTACGGACCACAACAGACATGCCATCCCCAGCGCGCGGCGCGGCCCCAGCCGGTGTACCAGCCATCCGCTAGGCAGTTGCATGACCGCATAGCACCAGGACAGAGCGGAAATCACCAGAGAAATATGGACATAATCAAGCCCCAACGTCTGTCCGATACGCGGAGCAGCGAGCGCGAAGCTGTTCTTGTCGAGTGCCATCATCAGGTTGACCGGAACCACAAGACCAACCAACGCCAACCAGGGACGCAGACCATCTCGCTTGGGCGTCAGTTCTGAAGTCATGCGTCGGCCGAAACGGGCGCCAGTACAGGTGCCGCAAACCGCAGGTTCTCTAAAACGGGCAGGATACGACGCGCATGAGCAATGCGCTCCCGGTGCAATGTCGCAAAACCAAGCGCTGGCTCCTCACCCAAAGCCAGTGTTACGACACCAAGCGGATCTACCACCATACTGGCGCCAATATTGCGCGGACCACATTCTCCAACAGCTACGACATAACAGGTATTTTCAAGCGCCCTCGCTACGGCCATGACTTCCCAGTGACGCTCCTTGGATGGCCCCCTCACCCAGGCAGCCGGTAGGAGGAGAACCTCTGCACCTTCCAGCACCAAGTGGCGGGCCAACTCGGGGAAGCGGACATCGTAGCAGGTCATCAGACCCACCCGCATGCCAGCAATTTCCAGAACCGGTGGCAGATCCACGCCGGGAGACGTTCTTTGGGACTCTTTCATGTTAAAGGCATCGTAAAGATGCAGCTTGCGATACAGCGCAATAAAGGCACCATCCTTCATAACGAAATGCGTATTGAAAAAACGTCCCTGCCCGTCCGGAACATTCACGCATCCTGCTACGGCAATCCCATAGCTTGCCTGTTTCAACCCTTCCATGAAGGGCCCATCAAGGGGCTGGGCGGTCCGGGGCATGATTTCCGGATCGTTGATATCGCGGGCCAGAATACCCTCAGGCAGAAGCAGGAGGTCGGCGCCTTCCGTTTTTGAACGTTCAATCAGTTCCAGACACTGCTTCTGATTGGTTTCCCAGTCCGCAGCAACTGCAAATTGTCCCAATGCGACTTTCATGATCACAGTCCCCTCTTAAAAACCGTAACTCAGACGGCCGCCAATAAAACGCGGTGCTCCGGGCACATGCTGATATGTCGTGCTCTGCGATGAGGACGTGATGCTGTAGTGCCGGTCGAGAAGATTCGTGACGTAGATCGTGGCATTCCAGCCCTGTTTCTTGTTCCCGATGGTGGCATATGTCCCCATCAGGAAATATGGCGGAAGCCTGTAGGCACCCGTCCCGCCGATCGTCATCGCCTGTGAATCCCGGTAATTACCATTTACGCCCAGATCCGTAGACAAGCCGTAGGGCAGATTGGCGCGATAGGCGATGCTGCCACTCAGCGTCAGTTTCGGAATCCCGAGATCAGCGCCGCGATAATCCGTATAAAACGCCTTATAAACTCCGGTTGCGACCCTGTTGGCGTTCACGGCTGGTGTATTGAGCGCATAAAAGGACGTGTAGGAACCGCGCTCATATCCCATGTTACCATTGATATAGATGTGGGATACCGGATGCGCCTCCGCACTGAGTTCAATGCCCCAGATTGCCGAATGGGGAACATTCACATACGTCCCCAGCGGACCGTAATTGTTCAGTAGGAAACTCGAAACGACCTGTTGGTTATGGTAGTCATAATAGAATGCTGCACCGTTGAGGCGCAATTTTCCTGGTAGAGGTTCACTTTTGAAACCCACTTCATAAGCCACGAGGGATTCTGGCTTGAACGCCTTAAGCTGCGCCTGCGCAACCGTGTTGTTGGCTGCAAAACCACCGGGCTTGAACCCCTTGCTGACCTTGAAATAGGTTTGCAGATGTTCTGTCAGCTGTGCCTGGATCCCAAGTAACCCACCCAGTTGGTTCGTTAGCGCCCCTTCAGGGGCGAAGTCTAAAGTGTTCACACCGTATTTGATCGTTTTGAAATTCAGAAGCTGGCGGTCGTCTGACATGTGGTTCAGGCCACCAAACACCGTGATAATTTTCGTAAGATCGTAGTTCACGTTCACATACTGCGAAAACGCCTGCTGATTCTGATCGTACGAACTTTCTGAAATATATCCGCGCCCCTGATAATCGCTAAAATTGTTATAAAACTGCTGTTGCATGCGGGAACGATTGTAATAGGCGCCTACTGTCCAGTGCAGTTTTCCTGGTAAAGTGGAAACCAGTTTCAGTTCCTGCGAAAAGACGTCGCCATTCACATTTCGATAAACGTCGCCAGTCGCAAGTTCTGTACCGTCCTCATCCGAGTATTCGCCCTGACGCTCTGTTTCGAACGCCGAAATGGATTCCAGACGTGCAAAACCCAATTCCCGGCTGATCCGGAAATCCGCACCCCAGAAAATGTTATCTTCAGACGGTTTCAGACTCTCGGGACGCCCAACAAGTTTTGCAAAACCGGGCTGAATTCCCCAGGCCGTCTGGCGGTAGCCGGAGAATTTCGGATATTTCTGCCACGCTGGCGCAAGGTTGATGACCGGATTGCCATTGACCAGTTCAGACAGATCCCGCGTCCAGTGTCCTCCCAAGGCAATGACCGTCTTATCGTCAGGTGTCCATTTCAGTTTGGCGCGAAGCGAGGTCTGGTTCTGGTCGCCGAGATGCCCCCCATTCAACGGGTTATACTGCCATCCCCCGCCTTGTGTTGTCTGTGCTGCAACTCTGAACGATAGATTCTTGGCGAGAGGACCGGAAACAAAGCCACTTGTCCGCGAACGCGCATAACTGGCGATATCCTGGGTAATATTCCCGTGCCAGTCAGACGTAGGATCATTCGACTGTAGCGAAACCTCACCGCCCGTATCTGGCATGCCATGAGTAAAGCCCATCGGGCCGGGCGCAATATCCACATTTGCGATATCGAACATCATGCCATCCGTCATGGACGAAAACGGATAAGCTATTCCATCAAGATAAACCATGACAGATGAGACGTTGTTCTCATAATAATCATCCATCCCAACGCCCCGCAGATGATAGTTGATGCTCTGCGTCCCCTTCAGGGATTGTACCGTGAGATTGGGCGCCAAATTCTGAAGATCGGTCACGGACACAACCCGGCGTTCCAGCAGGGTTTGAGCCGAAATCCGTGTATTGGAATCAGGCTGACGCTGCGCTTGGGCAAATGCAAAAAAATGCCGTCCCTGCACTTGAAGACTTTCATCCTGGGATGCTTGCACAGCAGTTCTTTTCTTTGGTGCCACCAGTGGGGTAGCTTTGCCCGCAAGATGGGCTTTGAAGCGCTTCGTATGTGGGATCGACGTCTCCGCCAACGCTGTCGGCATGTAAATGAGACATGCGGTTCCGCAGAGAAGAACTGCTCCGGCCGAAAGGGGGCGTCTCTGCCTGAATGAAGAAGGCATGCTCATCATGTCGTTTCGATCCGTGTTCTAAAAAGGGTCGGCAACGAAATGATTAAGAGGCCTTCACTCCTCTGGCGCAAATGATATTACGTTATTGGACATTTATTTGCTGGAATCACGATATGGAAGAGTTTAATCCGGAGTGGTTTGTAAACCGCCTGCATGACCGCTCTGCGCGGGGTCTCGCACGGCAGATTTCCGCCCTGATACAGAGTGGAACACTGCCGGTGGGGACACGTCTGCCCTCAATCCGGGATCTGGCTTTCGGTCTGGGTATCAGTCCCGCTACTGTTTCCATCGCCTGGACCGACCTGCGGAAAAGGGGAATTATTGCCGGGCGTGGCCGACGCGGAATGCATGTGTGCAATATGTTTCTCTCGCCCCGCCCTGTCAGGCGCACGGCAAGTCTCAGCTCTGAAAATGTCAGCCTCAATCTGACGTCCTATACGCCAGATCCTGTCCGCCTGCCCAATCTCTCCGATGCGTTCGAGGCACTGACCTCTATTCCCAACCTTAATACTTATAACGACGAAACGATTTCTCCGGCTCTTCGCGCGATCTGTGCCGCGCACTGGCCCTATCCGGCCGAGGATTTCATGGCGACCAATGGTGCCTACAGCGCTTTGTTCGACACCATGCAGGCGCTCATTCCTCCAGGATCCACTGTGGCGGTTCAGGATCCTGCTCCCATGCGAATTCTCGATATTCTTGATTACCTGAGTACCTCGATCCTCCCGCTGCAAAGTGATACCGACGGCATTCTCCCCGCATCGTTGGCACAGGCTCTGGCTAGAAATCCGACGGCACTATATCTGCAGCCCAATATCAATGCTATTACAGGTCAGCGTATGTCGCGCGCGCGCCTGCACCAACTTGCCCAGATCCTCAGAACATCTCCCTCGACATGGATCATCGAAGACGACGCTTTTCCGTGGTTTTCGGGCGTGCTGGCAGAAAGCATTGGAGTATGGCTTGGTCCACGCGTCATCCATGTGCGCTCGCTCTCCAAGATTTTGGGACCAGACCTGCGGCTGGGCATCGTCTCCGCGTCATCTATGATTATTCGTGAAATCCAAGCCTATCGCAGCTTTGGTCCCGTCTGGACCAGTCGTCTGTTGCAGACTGTCGCCGCCCGACTTCTGGAGAATGAGAAAACTCACCAAACCATCCACGGAAACTATCGCCATCATCAGGAACAACGCCATGAAATGACCTCTGCTCTCCGCCACAATGGCATCGACATCCCTACCGGAGAAGGTTTCAGTTTCTGGATTCCTGTTCTGAATGATGAGGCCGCCTGTGCTTCTCTTGCTTCGCAAAACATCCGGGTTTCGGCTGGCCACCAATGCTCCTTATTGGCACCCTCTCATATCCGCTTCTCGATTTCTCACCTCTCCGGCGATTTCGAACGCATCGCGGCTGCCATACAACGAGCCGCAAGAAAAACGACGTCTCCCGCTGAACAAAGCGATCTGAAACCAGTGTGATGAGCTGGCTGTTTGTAGAATGATATTATTTCATTGGAAACGTGATCCTATGAGCCGCCCTATGCCGGATCGTCGACAAAGAGGACGATACGATTGATCGCTCCCTGCCTCCGACCCGGACTGAACTTCAGAAAGGCGGAAAATATGAAGTCTCTAAAGCTAGGCTCAGGACCTATTAATTTATTGAACTGAGCGAGAGGTTGTGATTCACAGGCTTACCGATGGAGGGTAGGCCT
>NZ_JAERLX010000018.1:0-16877 GCF_018256135.1 Gluconobacter sp. Dm-74
GCGGGGTGGAGCAGCCCGGTAGCTCGTCAGGCTCATAACCTGAAGGCCGCAGGTTCAAATCCTGCCCCCGCAACCAGAAATAAGTGTCTGAAAAGACAGAAGAAAAGCCACCCTTTCGGATGGCTTTTTTTTTGTGCCTGAAACGCGCCGTAGAAAACACATAGGAAACAAACGGAAAAGTACCAGGGCGCAATTTCATCGGTTTTCACTTCCGCGTGATGCTCTTGACGCTAGTCCTCACAGTCGCGGAGACAGGACTTTGGTTCTGCGACATGCAGGGCAAGACGAACGGCGCCTGGTGTCTCCAGGCCGGGTTTCAGTTGCATCGTCGGGATCTGGTAGTCGCCGCCGTTTTGCTTCCGGTAGGGGATCGGCGTTGTCGTTGCGAGCGTGCGCATACGCTCGCGAAGTTGTTCGGATACAATTTCGAAACGTGCGTCATCCAGTCGGTCTGTCCTGTAAGCCACGAAAGGCGGTAGCACTGTGAAGCCGGGATAGAACAGAATACCATGGTTGATCGGAAACAGCAGATCATCGATCTGACCATTGATCCCGCGTTCGGAATAATGCTCCGGCCAACCTCCGGTCGTGACGATTAGCATGGCGCGCTTGCCTGCCATCATGCCTTCGCCATAGCGGTCCCCCCAGCGGCGATCGCTGTGTTCACCAACGCCATACGCAAAGCCACAGGCATAAACGCGGTCAACCCAGCCTTTGAGGATCGCCGGCATGGCGAACCACCAGAGCGGGAACTGGAAAATCACGGTATCGGCCCAGCGAAGTTTCTCCTGTTCTGCTTTCACGTCATCCGTTAGGCTTTCCGCTGCGAATTCGCGGGAAGATACAGATGCCACTTTCAGGCGCTCGTCGGCAGGCAGATCCGGGAAATCGCTGCGGTCGACAGTCGCTTTCCAGTGCATGGTATAAAGATCAGAGACTTTGACCTCGTGCCTCTGCGATTGCAGTTCGGCGACTGCGATATCGAGAAGAGCGCCATTGAGGGAGTGTCGTTCGGGATGGGCAAACACGATCAGGACATTCATGCGTGGGGCCTTGTCTTTGCAAAAAAGGTTCGTTTCCCGGCAAGACTAGGCGATAGGATATTCTTCTCCCATATGGAGATAGCGGAAGGCACTGTGCCGAAAAATGGAACAATCCCTGATCTCGCTGGAACGGATGCGAACCTTTGTACGCATCGCTGAACGCGGCAATCTGGCCGCCGTCTCACGGGAAACCGGTGCCGGACAATCGACAGTAACGCGGCATCTGCGTGAACTCGAAGAGGCTCTGGGTGTCTCGTTACTGACGCGCACCACGCGCCGGACTGCTTTAACAGACGAAGGCACGCGATATTATACACAGTGCGTGCAGATTCTTTCCCTCGTCGAGCAGGCAAGTCAGGAAATGCGCGATACACGGCAGGCAACGGCCGGAACGGTGCGTATTTCCTGTACCGGTGCGTTGGGTGTTCTGCATGTCAGTCGTCTCGTCTATGCTTTTCAGGACGAGAACCCAGGCATCAGGGTGGAATTCGGTCTGACGGACGAGCGTATTGATCTGGTGCGTGACGGTGTTGATATTGCCATCCGTCTTGGCCCCCTGAGCGATTGCGCGATGAAACTGCGCTCCCTTGGCGAGAGTCAGCGTATGCTGGTCGCATCTCCCGAATGGCTGCGTCGCAACGGTCCTGTGCGGAGCCCCGAGGACCTGCGTCAGCTTGAGGGCGTGCGGATGTCTCGTGTGCATGGATCGGACCGGCTGGTTTTGCGGAGCACGAGGGGCAGAAATCACATTGTGCCGTTCTACGGTCGTTTGATCGTCGATCATGGTCTGGCAGCGCGAGATGCGTTTCTTGCAGGTCGAGGCTACGGGCCAGCCCATCGCTGGCTGATAGAGGACTGCCTGCGGGATGGTCGTCTTGAGCATATACTGCCAGATTATACGCTGTCGCCCGTGCCGCTGAGTATGCTGATCGCGCCGGAACGGACGAACCTGACCCGGGTCCGTCTCTGCGTTGATTTTCTTGCGAAGGGACTTAGGCGGGTTCCCGGCATCAGCCGGTGAGTGTTCGAACTTTGCTGCGGCGTTCAGCCCGCGTGCGCACAGAAGCTAACATGCGTCTGCGGATCAGTCCGCTCACGGGGCGGATAAGATACCAGTAAGGCGCGAAACGTCGTCGGGTCGCGGACGTAGGACAGTAGATACATGTCTCGGTCGTGAGGCGCGCTCTTCCGTGTGTCAGAGGCAGAAGCGTGTAGGAAAGTACAAGCCTGCAAACGTCCTGCTTTGCGCAACTCCGGAAATCTTCCACTGAACCGCATGGGAGTAACCCGTAATCGGCTTCCCAGAATGCACCAACCAGCCCGAAAGCAAGGGTGCTGTCTCCATCACGTCCTAAAAAGGTAAAATCGTCCTGGTCAAAGGGTGGTCGACTGGTGCGTCCCAACATATGCATGGGCAGTTCGCGTAGCTTTACGGCAGCACGAACCAGCGGATCATGTTTCAAGCGGTAGTCCATCGAGCAGTCAAGAATGCGTCCCGGAGGAGCCGCAATATCGATGCTATGTCGTTCCCGAAAATCAACACGAGGCAGAAGCGTCTCGATCCAGTTTGGGGAAAGCGTCGCGGCGCCTTTAGGTGTCATCTGTCAATGCCGGGCATTGGCACGAATTCCGGTAGCGCCCGAACACGATCGAGCCAGCGTGTCAGCGCGCTGAAAGGGGTGATGTCGATCCCGCCTTCGTGGGCGAGCGCAAGATAGGGAAATAGTGCGCAGTCCGCGATGGTCGGTCGGTTAAGAGCGAACCAGTTATGGACGCTCAAATGCTGGTCCAACAGAGGCAAAAGCCGCTGCGTGACAAGAAGTGCGCTTTCCATCGAACGGTCATAGCCAAATTTTCGGATCAGGCGGGCCGTGTTTGGGCCGTCGCGTATCTCGTTTGCGGCAATGGAAAGCCATTGCACGATTTCAGCCTGGGCTGCTGGTTCTTGTGGCCACCATGTTCTGTCCGCAAGTTGGCCGGCCAGATAGACGAGGATCGCCTGGGAATCACGCAGAACGATCTCCCCGTCGATCAGAACTGGCACTTCCTGAAACGGATTCAGGGCCGTGAATTCTGGAGTGCGCTGTTCGTCTGCCGCGAGGTCCACGGGTACATGTTCCAGATGAATTCGGGCCAAGGCTGCCAAGAGGCGCACCTTATAACAATTGCCGGAGAGTTCGAGATTGTAGAGTTTCATGAACGCTTCTCCGTCATGCGTGATGACTACGTCTGATTTGTATAAAGCTTTCCCCCAGCAAGCGCACGCTTCGTTGCCGTGCTGGAAATGGGCAGAGGGAAGGGGACAGGGTTTTTGAATTCCCTGCCTCGGTTTCCGGGCCATTACGATTTTCTGTGTTCATACGTGCGCGCTTGGCTTTATTTTGTACCAGATCGCATAAAGAGCGGGCAGAAAGAGCAGAATCAGCACTGTTCCTGCAATGGTTCCTCCAATGAGGGTAAAGGCCATCGAACCCCAGAACACTGATTCTGTCAGAGGAATAAAGGCCAGTACAGCCGCGAGGGCCGTCAGAATGACAGGACGTGCACGCTGTACGGTGGCTTCAACGACGGCATGAAAAGGATCAAGTCCCGCAGCCTGATTGACCTTGATCTGCCCTATCAGGATCAGTGTGTTGCGCATCAATATGCCCGATAGTCCGATCAGTCCCAGAATTGCATTGAAGCCAAAAGGCTGATGAAAGAGCAGCAGGACGGGAACAGTACCAACCAGCCCCAATGGTGCTGTTAAAAAGACCATTATCATGGCGGACATGGTGCGTGTCTCAATGACCAGAACGAGAAGGGTCAGGAGGACCATCACCGGAAAGATCGGAAGCAGAGCGCGATTAGCCTTTCCAGCTTCCTCTGTATTTCCACCCGTTTCGATACGATAGCCGGGCGGCAGGGTTGCCTTCAGATGAGCCAAAGCAGCTTCAATCTCTGCCGAGACTTGTGGGGGCTGAAGGTTTTCGTCGATATCGCTTTGCACCGTAATGGTCGGCACACGGTCCCGCCTGCGCAGGATGGGGTCTTCTGCGCGGTAGTCGAGATGACCGATCTGGCTCAGGGAAATCGCTTTACCTTCGTCATTGCTGATGGTCATGTCCTTGAGACGATCAGGATTGAGGCGGTCATGACCCGCGCTTCGGGCGATCAGATCGACGGTCCGGATATCCTCGCGTACTTGAGTGACTGGAATACCCAGAAGGAGAAACTGAATCTGGGAAGCGGTCTCTTCGGGTGTTAAACCAACGAGCCGCAAACGGGCCTGATCCAGCACGAAATGAGCTGTAGGAGCGCGTTCGCCCCAGTCGGTATTCACTTGGCGGGTATTCGGGTTTTGCCTCATGATGTCCTGCACTTGCCGCGCAATCACTCGCAATTCGTCTGCATCAGGACCCATGACACGAAATGCGACGGGAAAGTGAGAATAGGGGCCGAAGACGAGTTGCGTTGCACGGATGCGGGCTTCCGGCGCCAATCCCTGCGCGACCTGCGCTCTGAGCTTGAATTTAAGACGGTCACGCGCTTTTTCGTTCGGGGTCAGAACGATAATTTTCGCAAAGGACGGATCGGGAAGTTCAGGGTTATAGGCAAAGAAGAAACGGGGCGCGCCAGCACCTACATAACTCGTGACGATGGTGGCTTCCGGCTGGGTGCGTAGCCAGTTTTCCACGCGTGCGGTGATTTTGCTGGTTGCTTCAATGCTCGTACCTTCGGGCATCTGGACTTCAACGAGTACTTCCGGACGATCGGATGTCGGAAAGAACTGTTGTTTGACGGCTCCCACCCCCACGACCGCCAGAAGGAAAGCTGCCGTGACACTGCCCGCAACCATGAACTTGCGACGTACTGCCCAGATGACAAGGCGACGAAACCTCTGATAGCGCGGCGTCATGTAAGGCGAGCCGTGCTCGTCACCGACCTTATGGATTTTGGGGAGAAGCTTTACCCCCATATAAGGCGTGAAAACGACTGCAACGACCCACGAGGTGATCAGTGCAAATCCGACCACCCAAAAGATGTTGCCCGCATATTCGCCAGCCGTGGATTGGACGAAACCCACCGGTGTAAAGCCAATAACCGTGACGAGTGTGCCAGCGAGCATTGGGGCCGCGGTATGGCTCCAGGCATAGGCCGCAGCGCTGGTGCGTTCATACCCTTCCTCAAGTTTCACCACCATCATCTCGATTGCGATGATGGCATCGTCCACCAGAAGGCCAAGGGAAATAATCAGGGCGCCAAGAGTAATACGATCAAGTGCCCGGCCAGTCAGATGCATGATGATCATGACGGTCGCAAGCGTAAGGGGAACAGCAGCGGCAACCACAATGCCCACACGCCAGCCAAGACTAATGAGGCTGACAATCATCACCACGATCAGCGCCACAAAAAACTTGAGCATGAACTCGCCGACCGCCGCGTGAATATTCACTGCCTGATCGACGACTTTTGTCAGCGTGACGCCTCGGGGAAGGCCTGCCGAGAGGGTCTTGCCTGCGTCATCGAGCGCAAGCCCCAGTGTCTGACCGTTCCAGTGTTCCTGCATTACGACATTGAGGACCAGCGCCTGCTCGCCATTGTGCCGGATCAGGTAGGTCGGAGGATCTTCATAACCACGATCGACTGTAGCGATGTCGGCTATTCGGAAGGTTCGGCCATTGGCTGCGACGGGTGTATTGCGGATCGCTTCGAGATCGTTGAAACGGCCATCCAGACGGATGAAAACCTGTGGACCGCTGGTATCGATCGAACCCGCTGCCGTGACGCTGTTCTGGTGGGAAAGAGTATTGAAAATATCCTGCAGCCGGATGCCAAGTGTGGCGAGGCGCGCGTTGGAAAGATTGACGAAAATCTGCTCGGGACGTTCTCCGACGATGTCGACTTTTCGCACGCCCGGCACATGCAGCAGGCGCTGGCGGATGGTCTCGGCATGGCGAACCAGCAGCCGTTCGGGCAGACCATGGCCTTCGATCGCATAAACGGCGAAATCGACGTCGCTGTATTCGTCGTTGACAAAAGGCCCCATGACGCCGCGCGGTAGTTTGGGGGTCGTATCAAAAAGCTTTTTGCGCGCCTGATAGAACTGTTCTGGCACTGCAGATGGCGGCGTGTTGTCCTTTAGTGTGACCAGAAGAACGGTCATTCCGGGCCTGGAGAGGGTTTCGACCCGGTCATACCACTGAAGTTCCTGAAGTCTTTTTTCCAGAGGGTCTGCGACGAGATCCTGCATCTCCTGTGCCGTGGCACCTGGCCAGACAGCAGAGATGGTAAAGCTTTTGACGGTAAAAGTGGGGTCTTCAGCACGCCCGAGCTGTTTGAAGGAAAAAGCCCCGGCGAGACTGAGGGCGATAATCAGAAAGAGGGTGATCCCGCGCTCGCGAACCGCCAGAGCCGAAAGGTTGAAGCGGCTCATTGCATCGCGACCTTCTCGTGAGTGAGTGACACATGCTCGTCGGGATGCAGGTAATGGCCTCCTGTTGCGACAATCGTCGCTCCAGAGTGCAATCTGGGGTCTCTGGCAGGACTGAGGACGGCGTTTTCTTCTGTCAGGTGGGTAACGGCAACCTTATGGAAACTGACGCGGGACGTTTTGTTGTCTACGATCCATATGCCCTGACCCTGTCCTTCGTCATCCAGTGCTCCCAGAGGAACCTGAAGACTCTGTGCGTCCTGATCGAAGGGGAGTTCGACCCTGACCGTCGTTCCCAGAGGAGCCGATGCGCCTTCACCTTCCATGACATAGCGCGCGGCATAGGTGCGCGTTGACGCATCTGATGCATCGGAAAGCTCTCGCAAATGGGCAGAGACCTTCTGAGCGCCGCCATAGAGAAAAGCTTTTGCTTCTGAATGCAGCGGCGGACGGACGCCTTCGGGAAGATCCACGCGCGCCTCGCGGGGGCCGGCATGAGCCAGGACAATGACGGTCTGGCCGCTCGATACAACCTGGCCCGGTTCTGCCAGTGTCTGGACGATAACCCCGTCGGCATCGGCGCGGAGCAGTGAATAATCGTCCTGATTGCGGGCAACTTTTTCCTGAGCGATGGCGGCATCGAGCTGAGCTTTTGCGCTGTCAGCTTCTGCTTTCACTTCGTCGTAGGTTAAGGCAGACGCCGCTCCCGTACCAACAAGGCCGCGATAGCGCTTTTCATCGGCGGTAGCCTTTACCCAACGGGCATGCGCGGAAGCCATGCTCCCTGTCTGTGCTGTCAGGGCATGAACGTAATCAGTCGGGTCAAGCCGCATCAGCACCTGACCAGCCTTTACCTGCTGGCCGACGTCAACCAGGCGCTCAATAATTTTGCCTTGAATACGAAAGCCCAGATCGCTTTGTACCCGCGCGACGACAGTCCCGGTGAATTGGTACGTGTCGGCGCGCGCATTTTCGATCTGGGCGGTCTGAACGATACGATCGGCAACGCGAGGGTCGGAGTGAGCCTCTCGTTTGCAGCCGACGAGTCCTAAAGTGGCGAACAAAGTTGCCGCCGTAAGGCGGGGCAGGCGCAAGACGGCCATTGAGGGCTCCAGGACAAGAGTGGTGACTTATCCTGTTTATTAGTGAACGAAACGTCAAATCGTCACTTAAAATTTACGGTGCGAGGCTGCGCAGAACCAGATTGGCAATCATCGTGGCATCGGTATCGAGGGTTTCCAGATTGTATTCGAGAAGAACGGGATGCCGGATGGGCTGAAGGCTGAGTGTGATGGCGCGGCAGGCTTCATCAATCGGCGTCTTGCGTTCGAACTCTCCCTGTTCGCGCCCTTCCAGAATAATGTGGCGGATAATGCTGCTCAATTCCTGATCGAAGGCGATGGCGGCGTGCCATTTCTCCTCAATTGCGGACGCGACAATATCGTGCATTTTACGATCATGAATGAAGAGATCGGCTCCATTATGAGCAAGAGACTGAAAGGTTTTTCGCAGTTTTTCAGGGGGTGTGATGTCTTCTCTCACGACGGTCTGGATGTCGGTCAGGAGCTTGTCGTGGCAGAGGGTGCAGATCGCTTCGCCAATTGCTTTCTTTGAGTCGAAGAATTTATAGAGATAGGCGGTGGACAGACCGATCGCCTTTGCCAGATCCGCGACTGTCGTTTTTTTATAGCCGTACCGCCGGAAGTGCTCGTGTGCCGCCGTGATGATCTGCTCCCGACGGTCATGGTCGACGGGGCCTCGCTGCCCGGAAGGTTTTCTGGTCATCGTTTTGCCCCTTGTTTGACCCGTCCTTCATAGCTCTGTTACCCAATATTGACAACGAGTGACGAATGTGAAAACCATTCACTCGCATTGTAGAGCCAGACATGATTGCTGGATCACATTTGGGGCATGAGCGTATGGCCGTCGATCACACCGCACAAGCGATGTTTATGAAGCTCTCAAGGGGCGTGCGCTTCGCGAGAACGCCTTTGTCACTTGCGGCTATGTTAAGTCTCGGGGCGTGTGCGGTGGGGCCGAATTACAAAGCACCTCACTCGGATCTTGCCGCGTTTCATAATGTCGACTTGCGAGGGTATGGCGGCGGGCAGGCTTCTCTGGATCGCTGGTGGGAGGAATTCCACGACGCTGAACTGGTTCGCATAGAACGGCGTGTTCTGACGCAGAATCTTGATCTGGAAGCGGCAATCGGGCGTATAAGACAGGCTCATGGTGCGGCTGAGGCCACTGCTGCACAAATGCTGCCAACACTGGATTTTGCTCCGCAGGCATCGGCCTACCGGCTGTCCAATGAAGGACTGATTGGTCGGATAGCGCATAATTTTCCGGGCTATAACCGCGATCAGCGTGCTTATGATGTGCATGGCGTGGCCAGTTGGGAGCTGGATCTGTTCGGCGGTCTGAGACGTGGGCATGAGGCGGCCCGGGATGAAGCCGAGGCTGTTGTTGCGCAGAGCGCTGGTGTGCGGGTGAGCGTGGCAGGAGAGGCTGCGGACGCTTATTTCCAGATACGGGGATATCAGGCCCGGCTACGCGTCGCGCAGGATCAGATTTCAACGGATCGGCACTTGTTCGATCTTGTGCAGCAAAAGCGGGACCGCGGTGTTGCGTCGCAGCGTGAGCTTGATCAGGCGCAGGCCCTTCTTCAGTTTGCACGCGAGACAGTGCCGGTACTACGGGTCGCGTTAGAGGTTCAGCTTAACCGGCTGGATGTCCTGATGGACGCCCAGCCCGGGACTTGTGCACAGGAATTGGCTTTTGCCTCGCCTTCGCCTGCAATTCCGCCCATTGGTAATGTCACGCCCGCAGATATTTTGAGGCGCCGCCCCGATATTATCGCGGCAGAGCGGCGTCTTGCCGCGTCAAACGCACGTATCGGTCAGGCGCTGGCTGATTATTATCCGAAGCTTTCGCTCTCGGGTGCTCTTGGGTTTCAGAGTCTGAGCGTGAACAAGATGTTTACGCCAGCAGGTTTCGGGCCGTCGGCGTCCGGCGCTCTTCGGTGGAGGATTTTCGATTTCGGCAAGATCGATGCGGAAGTCCAGCAGGCAAAAGGCGCACATGCCGAACAACTGGCACAGTATCGGTCAACGGTTCTTCACGCGGCCGAAGACGTGGAAAACGCTTTTATGGCGTTGGCTCAGTCTGAAAAACGTGGAGACGATCTCAGAACCGAAGTGGCTTCTTTGACCCAGGCTCGTGATCTTTCCAGCCAGTCCTACAAGGCGGGGGTTATTCCTCTCACGGATGTCCTTGATGCCAACCGGCAGTTGCTCGAGGCCGAAGACCGCCAGGCCGATAACCAGAGCGAAACCGCCCGGGCCGCTGTCCGATCCTTCAGAGCGATCGGCGGCGGCTGGGAAGGAGCGGCGGACGGTCTCCAAATAGCCTCACGTTAGGCCATCAACAGACTTGTCGTGGTCGTTGTTTCAGTAAGCATCAAAGTTGAAAGAGCAGAATATGGCACAGAATATTTCTGGAACACATGAAACGATTACCCGCGGTAAAAGAGCCTTGGTCACTGGGGCTTCAAGTGGTCTGGGTGTCGATTTTGCCGATTTACTGGCAGCGCAGGGAGTGGATCTTGTTCTTGTCGCCAGACGACAGGAGCCGATGGAGACGCTGGCGGAAAGACTTCGGCTTCAACATGGTGTGGATGTCATCGTTGAACCATTTGATCTGGCCAGCCCCGGAGCGGCCGGTCGTCTCAGAGAGAGGCTGGATGCCCGATCGCTCCAGATCGATATTCTGGTGAATAATGCCGGCTATGGCCTGCACGGAGATTTTCTGGATATTCCGATTGAGCGAACCGTCGACATGATTCAACTCAATATCACGGCGCTTACTGAGTTAAGCTATATGTTTGGCGCGGCCATGGCGGAGCGCGGCAATGGTCATATTCTGCTTGTGTCCAGCATTCTGGCATTTCAGCCCGTGCCGACTTACGCGGCCTATGCTGCGACGAAAGCCTATGTGCTTTCTTTCGGGGAGGCACTGCACGATGAACTCCGCTCTCGCGGTGTAAAGGTGACCGTCCTTTGCCCGGGCCATACGGAAACGGGCTTTGACGCGGTGGCTGGTGCGAGCGTTTCAACTGCATTGCGGATGTTGACCATGCAGCCCCGCCCAGTCGTGCAAAGTGGTCTTTCGGCACTTTGGAAAGGAAAGGCGAGTGTCACAGCCGGGATCATGAACAAGATCGTCGGGTTTTCCAACCGCCTGATGCCAAGATCAATGCAAAGAGCCGCGATGAAGAAAGTTCTGGGACCATAATATTTGCCGGTATTGGTGATAGGCCCTGCAGGGCCTGTTGGTCACGAGGTCTGCATCGTAACCTTTATCGGCGAGGAGCGCCTTAATCCTGTCAGGGATCACGGAACAGCAGCCCGAAACCATGGACATCGTGAGTCTCTTTTGACGTCAGGACCAAACCGATAGGACACCCGCTGACAGCGCATCGGTGCTACAGTTTGCTGGTGAAGCTGTCACGCCACCGTCCAAACGCCTCGCTTGCCTGAGATTCTTTTTATACCGACTATACAATGATGCGCCTGGGTGACCGTGCTGTCGATCATGTCTGATTTGGTATCCCGTTCGACCGCCTCAGCCAGGATTTCCTGCACCGCATCGAACACGTCCGTCGTCACCCAGCGTCGGTAGCGTCGGAACACGCTATTCCACTTGCCAGAGTCATGAGGCAGACAGACGATTGTTTTGCGCAGGACGACAGCCATGACCCTTTTTCGAGCGAAAGCAGCGTCCCGACAAGGGTTCATCCTTCATCAGAAAGCTCAATACGATCACCCAACAATGACTCTAAAAAGCGGCCCTGAATCAATCAGTGACGTTACTGCCAAACCTCTTCCACGAAACCCAAAAAAATTTTCATTATAATTATAAAGACACCATAAATTCCCACTGATAATTAATTAAAAATATATTATATTATTCGATTTTCTTCATTGAATTTATTATTGAAGAAATACAATATTTTTCTCTAATAAAAGAAACACCAATTCTTGATATACTATCAATATCTCTGTCTTCATGCATGGAAATAATCATATTCGCAATACTATCAGCGTCCTTCTCCACAACAACCTCCTTCAACTCTACCGGAAGAGGGATCCCTTCAGCAGCGACAGGTGTCATGACAACAGGAAGACCCCACCCCAACATTTCAAGAACCTTGCCTTTAATACCCGCTCCAAAGCGAAGAGGTGCAACGCCAATCCTTACCCTACTAAAAACTTCATTCAGATCCTGAACATGCCCAAGAATTTCTATGCCCGGACTTGTGGTATTCCGAAGACGCTCTGGCATATGAGAGCCAACAAGATAACAAATGATATCTGGACGCTGCTTGTGAACAAGGGGCATAATTTCTTCTATTAACCAGAAGGCTGCATCAAGATTAGGTTGATGAGCGTAATGTCCGACAAAAAGACAACCGATACGATTTTGAAGCCGTTGAATAACGGGAGGCGTTTCAATCACCCACGGCACAACAAAAACAGGCGTTCGCGGCGCTAGTTCTTTCAGAATACGCATTTCTTCTGTTGAATGCGTAATCAAAGCGTCAGCCTGAATGGCACAAATTCGCTCCAGAACCCGCACACGCTGCGCCTTACTCTTTAATTCCATATCATCAAGTTCTATGGCTTGGCGTTCCAATCTTAAATAAGACAGATCGGCAACACTAAAAATGATACGAGCGCGCGACTGAAAGCATCTTGCAAGACCGATATAAGCCTGCGCCACCTCCACTCGATGGAGATAAATCAAGGAAAAACTATCACGTTGATTGCGTAAAACTACTTCCACAGTATCAAAAAGCGGGGCCTCTAAAATTTGGATCCCATCTTTTTCCAAAAAATTCTTTTGTTCTTTGGTCGCCTTTGTTTCATTTAACGCAATAAAAGAAACATCGTATCCCATATCTGAAAGTGCACGAATATGCGATATAATAGCATTTGAGCCAGCATCGCGACTTGGATTTGGAAATCTACTATCTATCACTAGCGCACGTTTATAACGATTTTTAATCTTCCGAGAAGGATCTTCAAACCCCGATGTCAAAGCCTTCTGTCGTTCAATGGAATGCTTGTCATAACCAGATATTTCTTCATTAGCCGTTGTCTTCAAAATATCCAACGTTGACAGAAGTATTTCCGAAATTCGCTCTCTCTCTTCATTATTTCCAACGCGCTTTGCTGCAAGCTGCATGAACCAAAGTATATCTGGATCAAAAATGGAAACCGCTTCGATAATAACTGGGGACCCCTGTAATTCAGCCCCATCATCTCTGATAACACGAACGGTATTGCATATGTGTGGGGATAATAATTCTGGTAATATTATAATGAATCCATGATAGCCCGTTCCAATCCCACATTCTTTTAAATCTTCTCGAAACCTATTTGCTATAGAGTTTATTAATACACAATCATTAACAATTACCTGTATGCCAACAGAATTTTCGGGATGGCTTTCGTCCCATGCCCACCCCGCTATACAGCGTCTTTCAACAGTATCCAGAATGCCTGCATGCTTTCCTTCCTGCAAATTTGCTAATGCAGTAACGTGTCGTGGCCCAGCCGGGATTTCGACTTGGCAGGGAGAACCCTCCAACTCGACGCCACTCACGGCTTCTCTTGCTTCAATTTGGATTAACTCTCCTGAAGGTAACCCACCTACGACATTGAAACAAAAACCATGACATCCATCACCTATACCAGACTGCTCGAGGTCCTCTCTATACAAATCGGCTTTGATGATCCCTAGAACGACTCCATTACATAATAGACGGATAGCTACCGGCTTATCCGTCCCATTATATGCCCATCCTACGATGGTGGATTTGTCGATTTTATCGACAAATCCACGCACGACAGCGAGAGATTCCTCTCCGTCAAGATTTTTTCCATTCATGATCAATAAGTATCTTCATACTATAATCACGCTGAAAGAAGCGTATTTTTCTTGGAAATCTCTTGCAGATTGCGACGAATACGCTCTACGATGGGCCCTTCTTCTAGGCGCGGAGCACAGTAATGCACCGGTTTCACCCTCCGGTTTGGGTAAAGTGCATAATAGTCGTTTACGTTATGGAACATTGATCGGCTTGAATCGTCGATGAACGTCTCGGAAGGCGTCCCTTCTGCATAAACAGCGTCGTGCTCTTCAAGTTCTATATGATAATATTCAATTATTTTTTTACTAAACGATCGGACTATTGTTGTCTCGTTCACAAGGCTTTCAGCTTGGACAAGCACTCCATCTATCAACATTGCATGTTTCGGAGAGACTGTCAGATCGCAAACGGGGAGACCACCTCCCAACGAACCACGTTTGAAAGTTACAGGGATAACATTCGGGTTTACGCCTGCGAAACGCGATGAATAACTTCTGTAGCCAATCCAGACTACAGGTTTCAAATCTCCGCTCACAGTCCGAACCAGATCCCCAATCTGCAAATTCTCTACGGAGACTTCTCCGTCTGCAGCGTGAATTGCGGTCCCCTTCGCAAAGCACGCGACGACAAGCTCCGTTCCATTTCCGCCTGAAACGGACTGTGTGGAGAGATATGTCCCCTCTCCATCTTCTTGATCCGTGTATTGCCCATTGAGGATTAATGTATCCCCATTGCCAAAAGATATCGTACTTGTGTCAAGCAGGGAGTTGTATGTAACACCTGTAATCGTTGCCAGAGTGCCGTTAGAGCTCACGATAATCTCGTCGCCTGCCCCGAAACCATTGATAGTTGCTCCACTCAAAAGAGCGATATTCGCGCTTGATGCCGCAAGATTGAGGGTTCCCCCTCCCTCCCCAAAATTGATCTGAAGGCCTGACGCCGCGCTAATAAAACTGGCAGATCCACTAAAAGTGCCGCCGTTTGTAATATTTACCGTTACGTATTTCAATGCATCCAACAAACCGCCGCTAATAGACATTGTCCCGCCGTCCGCATCAAGCGTAACTCCGGTCAAGATGCCAACTGTTCCACTGCTGACTGCGACTGTCGTGTGAGCTTCCGCCGTTATCGTATATGAAGCAGCGGCCGCGAGCGCAGCCAACTGGACAGTGGCGCTGACTGCAGATCCGTCTCCGGATTCCACAGTCAAGTCATTGGCACCAATAGCCAAAAGAGAACCCAGATGGTAGCTGCCACCATTTGTTGAGGCTGTAAGTGAGAGAGAATTCCCAGATCCGTAATAAGTATTTCCGATATTGGACATGTTACTTCTCCATTTTTCTCGTTGACTCGAACATCAACCCAGAAAGACTGAATGAAGCAAAACAAGAAAAATAATTTATTTCTATAAAAAATTACGACACTTTCGCATAAAGTATCATCATAAAATAGTTATATTATATAATAAATGGTTACCGAGAATCAGATTCCTCTTTGGTCCACGCATATTGCGTCGAATTATCTAAAATGAAAATTTCTGAAAAATACTCAGTTTTTGAGTTATGCTTCAGTGATTCCATTCCGTCTATGTTGGCCTAAAAATAGATCACGAAGCCCGTACTATTTTTGATAGCAAGAAAGAAGGATAATCCGCCCTATCGACCTCACCACTCTATTTTTTGACTCTAAATCAAAAATGAGACTGGCTGCTGCGCGAATCAGATTGTCTAATATTGTTGACAAGCGGCAGATGCATCTGCACATGGACGCCACAGCCTAGATTTCGTGGACGAGGTTTGACAGTAACATCCCTGATTGATTCAGGGCTGCTTTTTAGAGACATTGTTGGGCGATCGTATTGAGCATTTCTAACGAAGGATGAACCCTTATTGGGATGATGCTTTCGCTCGAGAAGGATCATGGCTGTCGTCCTGCGCAAAACAATCGTCTGTCTGCCTCATGACTCTGGCAAGTGGAACAGCGTGTTCCGACGCTACCGACGCTGGGTGACGACGGACGTGTTCGATACGGTGCAGGAAATCCTGGCTGAGGCGGTCGAACGAGATACCAAATCAGACATGATCGTCAGCACGTTGACCCCAGTGAATCATTATTTCATCGTTATAAAAAATATCTCAGGCAACTGAGGCGTTTGGACGGTCGGGTGACAGTTCCACCACCAGACTGCAGGTCCGATACGACCTCAGGGGTGTCCTATCGGTTTTGTCCTGACGTCAAAAGAGACACACGATTTCCATGGTTTCGGCCCGACGTTCCGTATGATCCCTGACAGGATCAAGGTGTTCCCGGTCGATAAAGGTTACGAGATCGACATCGAATCCGTCATTCCACACAAAAACAACCGCCGCGATCCTGTCCCTCATGATAGGATAAGTATTGTTGACGAAATTTCGTCGAGCGCCTCTTCAATAAACTCTAGGACTGGCAATGTGTTGCCAACCGATATGCCGAAACCAAGAAATCATATCTTTGGCTTCGTCAATCTCGTCTCACCACTCCAATGAATAACTTTTCTCTGCGAAACTTAATTAAGCTTGAAAAGGCTCGGGTCTTGCATGCGTCATTATGGACAGGGGAAAGGATGGCAAGGGATGCTAAAATATATTTATATTTATTGGAATATCAAATATTTATTGTCCCGTTTACGGTTGTGATGCACGATCCGCTAAGAATAATTTGACCATCTTCGGTGTAATAAATGACAATTTTTCCATCGCGACCAACTTTTGACCTTGATTGGCGGTGTAAGTCATTTCCTGTCTTTCTAAAAGTTTGTAATGTTGGCGGAAAGCCGCAACACTACCATTTCCGCTCCCGCAGACGGGATCCTCTTCGATGCCAGATGCAGGTGCGAATGTCCGGACCTCAATCTCGCCAGACTGTCCCTTATCGCCAAAAACTGTCACGCCAGTGACGTTCAATTTATTAGAAAGAGCTGTCAGGCGTTCCAGATTTGGTTTGATATTTAAAACATCCTTTGCATCCGGAATATAGGTGACAATCCAAACAATCCCTGTATTGACCGTCACGGGGGAAGCGATTCTGGACACAGAGCGCCCAAGGGCGGCTTCTATTTCTGAAATGGTTTCGTTGGTAACAACCTTCAGTTTCGGTTCAGGAAGCGTAAGAGAAAGATGCGTATCTTCCACGTGGAGAGTGACCAGGCCGACACCACATTCCTGAATAATTTTTCCGTTTGTAGGAAAAATACGCTTTGCCTCGAGCGCGGCAAATGCGCTTCCGAGGGTAGGGTGCCCAGCAAAGTCCAGTTCGTTGCGCGGACTGAAGATGCGCAGTTTATAGGTCGCGCCTGGCTGAGTTGGGGGGAGTAGAAATGTCGTTTCCGACAGGTTTGTCCAACCAGCGATCGCTTGCATTTGTTTTGTGTTTAGGCTCAGGACTCATTCTTTGAGGTAGAAGATGACGCTTGCTGCGATGTGGATTGCGGACATGAATGTATGAGCGC
>NZ_JAERLX010000019.1:0-15112 GCF_018256135.1 Gluconobacter sp. Dm-74
TCCATCAATGAAAACGGTGAATCACAAGACCTCTTCAGTGTCACCTCTCGATTCAGAGTTCAGTGGAACCGCTCTAGAAAAGACATATCGGGCATTCGGGAAGGTCGGAACCCAGATCCCATTTTGCAGGCGTGTATTCCACCCGACATGATCGACATGCAGATGGGTAAGAAGAACAAAATCGATGTCTTCTGGACTGACACCAGCGCGCATCAGATTTTCAAGCCACACAGTCTGCAAGTGATCGAAATACAGAGCAGCAGGTCGAGCCTTGCTATTCCCGGCCCCCGTATCCACAAGAATGTTCCGACCGCGATCCTTGAGGAGCCAGCTATGAACGCTCAAAAGGACTTTCGTTTCTGAAGCATCCAGCGTTTCAGGTAGATCAGAATAGGCCTGAAGTGCCGTGGCATCATCCCAGTCAGGAAGCAACTGTTCTGGAGTGAGTGCTGCCAGCGTAAGATCCTGTATTTTTAGTATGCGGGCATCCCCTACAGCATACCACTGAAGATCGTTCATAATCCCAAGGCTCTCTTTTCGTTTTTATTTCTCAAAAAACACAGCGCTGTCGTCATGAAGGGAAAAGAGACTTCAATTCTTGCGGGAGTTTGCCTGTTGCATGATTTGACAGGCACCCGAATAGTGGGTCCCATTCTTCAATCCGCAGATCACAAATCAAACCTTCGGATGCAAAGGGATCACCGGCAATCATCGCGTCGATCTCTTGCCGATTGGCGCCTTTCATAATCAGAAAGCCGGAGCGCAATGGGGTCCCTTTCAACGGACCGGACGCCAGCAGGCTGCCTTCCTGAATAAGGCGCCTGAGATACAACACGTGTGCTGCGACATGCTGACCCCATCCCTCGCCATCAGGGTGATCCATGCGAACAAGATAAACAGGCATTTCGAAAGTCTCCACCAGAACTGGACTTGCCAATCACTCGAAGCCTTCAGCATATTCTTCTTTTGCGCTGGATAAATTGTCGATACGAGACATCAGTCACAACTGAGGAGGATGAATGCTTGACCGGTTAACCAGCATGAAGATTTTTATCAAGGTCGTAGAATTGGGGTCCTTTGCAGCGGTCTCCCAGCATCTGACTTTGTCGCCGCAGATGGTCGCAAAGCATATAGAGGCTCTGGAGCGCCACCTTGGTGCACGTCTGTTACATCGGACTACCCGCAGACAAAGTCTGACCGAAACAGGCCGGCTCTATTGCGAGCAGTGTCGGCTTGTACTGCAGGCTGCTGAACGAGCTGACAGTCTGGCAGCCAATACGCTTGGTACACCGCGCGGCACATTATCTGTCAGCGTCCCCGTCACCTTCGGGCGAACGGTATTTCTATCATTTATTCACAGTTTTCAAAAAAGATATCCAGAAATTCAAGTGCATTTATCCCTGACAGACCAACTGGTTCATCCCACAATGGATGGACATGAGGCTGTGATCCGAATTGGTGAACTGGAGACGGATCTTACAGCGGTCAGTCGTCCTTTGACGGCCTATCGTCGGGTCATCTGCGCGGCTCAAACCTACCTGGAAAAACACGGTTTTCCAGCGCAGCCCGATGATTTGATGCGCCACGAGTGTCTCGTGTATGAAAATTCCGGCGGACCTGTAACAACCTGGCACTTTTCTCAAGGAAGCGTTACGCGGCCTGTCACCGTCTCCGGGCGGATAATCAGTAATGATTCAAGTGTTCTGCATTCTGCAGCACTCGCTGGCGATGGCATTCTACTGGGTTATGAGCAGGCCCTGCTTCCAGATATTAAAAGCAAACGGCTTGTCCAGCTTATGCCGAGATGGACAGTTCCGGACCGACCCATGCACCTGCTTTATAACGCAGGTCCGGTTATGACACCAAAACTGCGGGTCTTTGTGACTGAGCTTCAAGAGGCTTTCCAGCCTCAAGCTTCTTTTCGACGGTAGGATGTTTGTCTCCTAAGCTCGCTTAGCAATCAGTTTCTGTTCACCACCCCTGTTCAGTCGGAAGCACAAACAGTTCTGCAACATCCATGCGTGCAGGTGATTTCAAAGCAAAAAGGATGCTGTCTGCTATGTCCTCGCCTTCGAGAAAGGTCATGGACGCTGCAAGATCATCCATCTGTTTGCGGTAATCAGCATCTGTAATGTGGTCGTAAAGCTCCGATTTTACGGCTCCCGGCTGAATGCAGGTAACGCGGATATTATGCTTTGGTCCGATCTCCATTCTGAGGCCGTCTGAAAACGCTGTCACCGCAGCTTTGGTGGCACAATAAACGGCGAGACCCGTAAAGACTTTCCGGCCTGCAATCGAGGACATGTTAAAAATATGGCCCGAATGCTGTGCGATCATCTGCGGAAGAACGGCTGCAGTTGCATTAAAAACACCGGATATATTGACGTTCACCATCTGCTGCCATTCGTCCACTTTCAGGCTGTCAACGCTAGATAGGGGCATCAGGCCCGCATTGTTGACCAGAACATCAATCCTTCCAAATTGGGCAATCAAGCTCTTTGCGGCTTCTTGACACGAGACAAGGTCAGTAACGTCCGTCACCAGAGGAATAGCTCGACCGCCAGCCTTGATAATCTCACTGACAAGTGCATTCAGGCGATCATGACGACGTGCCGCCAGGCCGACTGTCATTCCTTCTGCTGCAAGTTTGCGCGCTGTTGCCGCACCAATGCCACTGGATGCTCCGGTCACCAGAGCAATTTTTCCTGCAATGTTCATAATCTTCTCCACGCAACGAGCCTTCAATCGCCCTTGTCTGTCGAAGGAGGTGTAAATTATGCCAGAAGATATCTCTCTTGGCTTCTTGCTGAAACTATTGCGATTTTGCGCTATAGATAGTCGTGCATGGAAATTAGGGAGTGTAACAGATGGGGGTGCCCTGCCTTCCTTCTCGGCGTGCTGCCAGTTTGGCACTGGAGCAACTTCTCCCCGGGAAGAAAATCGCACAAAGTGAAGGGGATGTCTGGAACGACGTTGACGTCCAGATCTTCTCTCGCCCGTTACAAGAAGACGAAATTCTTGTGCCTGCCGTCGCAGAACCCTTGCTTGTCTGGGTTATCAGCGGAGAAGCAAATATTGAAGAGCGTGAACTGACAGGACCTTGGGAACAGAGCAAGGCAAGAGCTGGAACGTTTTACCTCACGCAGACGGACACACCCTATCTGATGCGTTGGCAGGGCAAGGACGACACTTGTTTTGAAGTGTTGCATCTCTATCTTGGACTTGAGCTTGTTAACCGAGCCGCCATGTCATTAAATCTGAACTCCTCACGTATTCGAATGCGGGATGTCTCGGGAGGACAGGACGTTTTTATATCAGGCATTTTGAGTGGTCTGGTAGCTGAAATGCAATCTCCCGCCATTGCAAATCCCTTATTTGTAAATGGTCTTCTGGAAAGTCTAACAGTTCATCTACTAAGACAGTATGCTGACACCAAAAGCGAGACAAAGCCAAGATCCACCCTCTTGCCGACATGGAAACTTCGCAGAGTTCTTGAGCATATGGAAGCACATCTGGCTGAACCATTTGATTTGGATGCCCTCGCTGCGCTGTGTAGGATGAGCCGTTTTCATTTCAGTCGTTCATTCCGTGCAACCACAGCACAAACCCCGTCTGGCTGGTTCATGCAGCACCGCGTCCAGAAGGCATCAGAAATGCTTCGCAAGACCAGTCTTTCCATTATCGAGATTGCCTTGGAAACTGGATACGAAAGCCCAAGTCATTTTGCTCAGGTCTTCCGCTGAGTAACCGGTCTCAGTCCTCGTAATTATAGAAAAATGCACTCATTAAATAAATAAAGGTTCAAAAAAGACTTTGGTAGAACAGTTCACCTAAATACAAGCCAATTCCGAAAACGGCATGAGCGCTGATACTGAGAAATAGTCCTTTTTCAGGATTGGGAGCCCTAAGTCCGAAAAAACCGCCGCCCAAAGCAGGTTTCATAAACAGAAATGGCGCTAAAAGCGTAATCAGTCCGAAGATCAGACCATTCAACAATGTGGGGACTGTCTCTACTATGACAGTCACAAAACTGAGATACAGTGCAGCATAAATAGCACCAATCAGATAATGAAATGCCCAGCCGACAACTGCCTCTCCTTTCAGGATGGGTCTTTTTCCAATCATTGGATCATAGATCCTGCCGTTGCGCCACCCTATGACCCAGCGGCCCGTGACAGGCCAGTTGGCTGCAGGAATTCCAGTCAATGGTTTCTGGGCTTGTTGCCAGATATCGGATGCGGCAGTCGCCACGACGCCGACTGTCAGAATTTCGAGCAAATTCATACAGCATGTCCTCGAAGTAAGAGTGTTCTCACACACCTTCATGTCACTTTTCGAGTTTCATGATATACTGACGAAACCGCACTCTAGCAACACAAGAAGTTACATGAGACAAGATAACAGATTATCCTGTGTGCTCCACGTACTCCTGCATATGGCAGAAGCAGGGGGGCCCATGACGTCAGAAGCTCTGGCTCGCGCCCTTAACACTAATCCCGTAGTTGTGCGACGTCTTATGGGTGGTCTGCGTGAGCATGGATATGTGCACTCCGAGAAAGGTCATGGCGGGGGGTGGACGCTTTCATGCCAGTTGCATCAGGTAACGCTGCGAGATATCTACGAGGCTCTTGATGGCCCAAGATTATTCGCCATAGGGAACCGAAGTGAAAAGACTGAATGCCTTGTTGAGGAAGCCGTTAACGACGCAATGAGCGGCGTCCTTGCGGATGTTAAGGCCCAACTTCTCGCGCGTTTTGGCCAGATTACACTTGCAGCACTTCATGCCGACTTCCATCAGAGGCTAGCAGCGCGCCATGCTCCGGCCACGCTCTGCAAGTAGACCAAGGGCTGATGGCCAGGATTGATGCTGACCTTGTGCCTCCCGGAATTCAGATGTCGCAAACAGTGAGTGGTTTAAGCTACATGACGTTGCTGGTGTTTTAGCCAGGTCATGGCGTCGGTTACTTCAATGCCCTGTACAGCGTTGAAAGTCTGTTTCTTGTCCCATGCCACGCCAGTATCGCGTGCAAACGCAAGACGATATTTCCGTATTCCGTCATCAGGGTGTGCGGCGACTTCTGCGCGTAGCCTATCCATATCCCACAGTTCCCGAATGACAGGGCGGCCAAGGTAGTGCTCCATCTTTTCGGCGAGTTGAGCGTAGGAGAACGTATCCCCGGCAACGTAAACCACCTCGTTCTGGATCGGCGGTTTATGGGCGAGGATACTCGCTGTAAGTCGTCCTATATCTTCGGAAGTGGTCACCGTCAGACGGTTATCCCAACTGCCGAGTGCGCGAACCTTGGCGCCTTGAAGATCCACCAAACCGAAAGCTGGCTCAAACAGAAAGCTGGTGAAGATTCCTGTCGAAATGATTATCCATTGGGTCGCAGATTGACCGCGCAGCATGTCCCTTACGTCTGATTGCTCATCAAAGACTGGCTGCCCGCTACCACGTCCAACAACATCGTAATCGACACCAAACTGCCACGGCACATAACGGTCCACCCCAGCCTTCAGGAGAGCACTGGTAATTTTACGCTGTGTACCGGGGCCACCAACAAACCCGGTACAACATATAATTGTATTGAACTTGGTGAAGAGGGCGGAGAGGTCCTCTACCGTTTCCGTCGAAAGATCAGCATAAACGATCTGCAGGCCTTTTTGCTTTAATTGTCGCGCAATATCCGTTCTGGTGCTTCCGCTTGATGGTCTGAGAAGAACGCTGATTGACCGAGTGCATTCCGGGTTCTGTTCAAGCAGACCGGTGATGACGGTCTGACCAAGCTCTCCGGCGCCGATGACAAGGGTTTCAATGACAGGGGTCTTCATCGCTGGCATCAGGAATTCCTTATGGTTATAAAGTTAAAATAAGACGCGATGCGGGAAAGCGAAGAAGGTACACGAGTGATACCGTTCGATAATGTCGCAGGCAGCCTGTGCTGCTCTCAGTGACAACGATGGCGGGTTGAAGCGAGAAGTGCTTGCGCATGCCGGCAACAGATGGTCGCTCGGTATTGTCCATATTCTTGGTGTTGCTGGTACTCTGCGGCACGCAGAGCTGGCGCGGCGGCTTGATGGGGCTACGCAGCGTATGTTGACGCGTTCTCTTCGTCAGTTAGAACGCGACGGTCTTATTATTCGCCATGATTACGGTGAGGTCCCGCCATGGGTGGATTATACTCTCACTCCGTTGGGAAAGGGGCTGCTCGTAGGAATGATGCCTCTTTGGCGGTGGATTATTGACAACGCTGCGGCATTCAGAACGGCACGCGATCGGTTCGACAGTGAGAGGAATAGCACTTTCGTTGAGCCTCGTGACGGTCTGAATTAGCAACAGTGTTTAAGCAGCGGAGCTAATGCGCCATGGCACTCCGCTCTTGAGAATAGCGTTGGTGATTGTGACGAGAGGCCGCTCAAACACAGTTGCTAGCCGCCCCCGACGCCATCGCCCTGGAAAGCCATCTGGTCGAGTGCCCTGGCAACGCCGACATCCAGTTGGACCTGACCTCCTGCTGAACTACGCCTCCAACGTGGTCACGTACCCGCAATTCCAAGCCTACTTGCACCGGTGGCGCGGACCTCCGTCGAATGGCGCAGCAAAGCACCCAGCAAGTGCGGTGCTACGACTGCCCCAGTCCTCCGGCGATACTCGCCAGAATTTCGGCCAGGGAACACGGCGTGCCTCCGGTCAAACGCACGATGTCACCGCTGACGATGTCGTAGGCGCCACGCGCCTGCCGCGCCTTCATCGATACCACGGCATCGGCAACCACGTCAGGCAGACCCGTTTTGAGCAACCCGGCTCGCAACACCTCGGCGGGCATAACGTTCAAGGCAAAGGGCCGCTGGATCTGCTGCGCGACCAGTCTGCAGACCGCTTCACCACGCAGGGCTTCAGAGCCTGTCAGCTGATATATGGCGCCCTCGTGGCCCTCGCTGGTCAATGCGGCGGCGGCAGCTTTGGCCACGTCGCCGCGCGAAACGAAACTGACGCGGCTGTCCTCAAGCATCGCAAGCCCGCCTGCCGTCAAAGACATCCGCACCTCTTCGACCAGCGTCCCGGAAAAATAGCTCATACGCAGTATCGTCCATGCGGGGATCGCGCTCTTGATCAACGCCTGCTCACTGTGCCAATACGCCGCCCCAACGGCGGACTCCCCCTCACGCTGCGTCCCGGTTGCCGACAACAGGAAGACGTGACCGACTTGGGCCTGTGCAGCGGCATCCACGGCCGCCAACATCTGGCGCGAACGAATCCCCGGCCGCAGATCAGCCCCTGGAATCAACAATAGGCGATCCAAGCCCTGATAGGCCGCCACCAATGTGTCGGATTGGTCGTAGTCGCCCAAGCGACCTGCGTAGGTTAGATCGGTCTTGGGGGTGCGCGAAATCGCCACCAAATTTTCTGCCGCAACCGTTTCGGCCAACGCCTGAACAACTGCGCTACCGAGCTGGCCGCTGGCACCGCTCACACCTATTTTCATCATCAGATTCCATGGTTATTTATGGTTCTTTAGGATAAATTTGTTCCTATAAGCTAACAAGTACGCATGAATTCATGCGTCAAGAACACCCAGGTTCCTGTCGCCCCAAGGAGTAGCAATGGAAAATGTAGAAGCTGAATGTCGCGGCCTAGCAGAGGTGATTGCACGCATTGGCGACAAGTGGACGGTCATGGTCTGTGGCCATCTCTCAGAAGGCACCCATCGTTTCAATGCGTTGAAGCACCGCATCCCCGGCATCTCGCACCGGATGCTGACCATCACTCTGCGCGGGCTCGAACGCGATGGACTGGTGGCTCGCAAAGCCTATGCTACCGTCCCGCCGAAGGTTGAGTACTGTCTGACCCCATTGGGGCAAAGCCTGACAGGACCTCTGGCAGCCCTGGCAAGTTGGGCACGCGAGAACCGTCCCGCCCTTGAACAGGCCCGCGCCGCATTTGATCGTCGTGCCGCGCAGGAGTGAACTGGCGTTGAGGTGTGATGAAGCGCGCCGTCAATCAGCGGCGCATGCGGGGCATCATTCCATCAAGTTGAACCACTTAACCATGCGCTCGCTCAGGTGTTTGTCCAGAGATGTCGGTTCATTTTGCTACAGTATAATTACCAATATGCGCAGCATCGTGAGGCACATGAGCGGAAATTACTGGCAGACGGGAACAACGGTGACGGCATACGCGAGTATGTCGGACTTGCCACGCGCACATGTCCGGTTTTGGAAATCTTTATCGCGCCTTGTATGTCGAGGATGAGGGCGAATTCAGATCGTCTTGTTCTACCTTTTATACCAGTCAATCAACATTTAGCCGCCGATGCGGAGAGCTACCGCATTCAGGCCTATGAAGCCATGCTTCCTGTAGGGGACAAAACCTGCCAGGTTGTGGCGAGTACAATCTGCCGAACACTGATTAACGCCCGTTATCAGCCCTAAAAAGGGCCCTAAGGTCATTCGATGAATAAAGCTTTTTCGCCTTGCTTATCAGTAAGTGTCGATCAGCTTCTCGATGGCGGCTTTGTACACATCGGAGTGTGGCAGGCCGGCCAGAATGGGTTGATGAAATTCCAAGGGATTAATCCTGTTCCAAGCAAGCCTGGAGTTTACGCGTATGCTGTTGATCAGGAAGTTCTTTATGTCGGGTCGGCGCAGCGTGGTCTGCACAAGCGGTTGCGACACTATGAAAGTTCAAAAAACCTGCGAACAGCCATTCGTATCCGAGAGGCGGTTCTGGAAAGGCTTTCTCACGGCACAGTCGTCGATGTTTATGTGATTGTGCTTGAAGAGCCCCTCACGCTGCATGGCGGATTACCCGTCGATCCTGTCGCCGGTTTGGAAGAGGGGCTGATCCGGGACATCAAGCCGACGTGGAACCGTCGCGGGAGTAAAGCGGTATGACTTTGGTGAAGCGCTACGAGATTGACGGAGACTATTCCTCGCACGCCATGAGCCACGTCCGCTTCGAGGAAGCATGAAGCTGCTATCCCACGTCTTAGATGAAGGCGTAAACGGACCTGCTGCTTCCGCCCTCATTTAGGACATGAGGAGGACAGTAGAGGCATCCGCATAGCGGACATCGTCAGTTCGAAACCTTATTTCGAGTTCGGGTTGGAGGCGACTGTCTGCTCTGGAGCGGAATGAATAAAAAAACTCGATATTAAGGTGGTCTGACGCGAGTAACATGTGCGACAGGCGGGTAATGTATCCAACACTGCCGACCTTGTCTGATAGACCACGCATATGACGAAGATAGTAAAAAGAGGAACAAACTCCTATAGATACTAAGTTTTATTTGCAAAGACGCGCCCGACCGTACCATATTCCAATTGTTCTAGTTTCATTATACTTGTCCGAAACAGATAAGGCATGACGAGAAAGACGCCCCAATTGCTGGGGACAACAAGAACAAACACCATTGGGCGTTTTTCGGTCCGTGCGTGCTTCCTCCATGTTCTTAGGTCGATGTCGGATGGGAGAACGTTACCGCATGGATGAGTGTGCCATTCACCCACCCATGTCTGAGTTCCTCCCGAAGCCATCCAAGCATCGTCGGCCGCTTCTTGGTGCTGCGGATCGGAGCGTTCAAAGGAGAAAAGAGATCGGAGATCGGACGAGCCGGGCGTAGTCCGCCCCACCACTTCGATATCCGTACCTCGAAGGTGGCCTAGTAGAATTCCACCTGCCTCTCGTTGGTCTGCACAGCGCGTCATCTCATTGTCCAGCGCGGTACAGATGGCGTGTCGGATCAAAACCCGAGGCGCAATCCGGCCGTTTAGCGTTGTCCGCATGCGGGGCAGTCAAATATTGGTTTAGGGGTAGTATCAGGAACCTCAACGGTGGCACCGAATTCAACCCTAATTGTCCTCATGTTTGGCTCGCTAGCATTCCGGCTCCAATCGAGACAAGCTTTGAGCGCCATCGCTGCGGCGATCGCAGGCGCAGCAACCCCATACGGAACGAAAGCAGCTTCCCCACAAGTAGCTGCAACTGGTTGCGTTTCTTCTCCCACAACAAGCGGCCAGTAGGGGCTGGATGCTGCCGGACTTGTGCGGATACATTTGAGGCAACAGCCCTCAAGGCTGTTGTGGCGCACCAGCAAACACTGGGCGGCCGCTCCGTTTCCTATCAACCAGACATGAATCGCAGCCGGTCCTAAAGGGCGCTTTCGTACCAAAATTTCATTGAGAGCGAGGGACAGTGCCTCTTCCCCCGTGGCGTCGATTACCAAATCAGCTTTAGCCAAAACGCTCTTCCGGTCGAGAATGCTTTCGGCGATCGATCGGATGTTACTGCTCGGGAACATCGCCTTCAACTCGTCTCTGCAAGCGTCAGCCTTGAATTGTCCGACCTGCCCAGGTCCGAGCCAATGGCGACCAATGTTGCCTGGTGACATTGTATCTGGGTCGACCAAGATAAGGTTCCCCAAGTGACCCGCTCCAGATTGAGCAAGAAATTTGGCTAGATGGCTTCCGATCGTGCCACACCCCACTAGGACCACCGAGCGTCCAGCAAGCCCAGGTTGGGTGCCGAGGTTTCGGTCAAAGATGAAATCCGTATGCATGGGCGTCCCCGACCACCGCGTCACTAGAATTTTATTACGTATAATATCCAAAATGCGCCGGTAAAACTGAACTGTTTGGATGGACTTGTCGATGAGGGGTGGGAGCTTCACCTGAGCCCCGACACACCCATTGGGAGCCATGACGAAGAGCCAACACCTGCGTTTGAAGCAATTTTTAGCAGCTAAGAGCAACCGTGTATCCAAACCGGGCTCGCACGCAGCAGCCCAAGCCAGCAGATCGGCGAAATTCTCGGGCTGGACCATGTCTTTGGCAAAGTGCAAAGCCGTGCCACACCGAACGACCCACGCACGAGTACAGGACGCCATGGCATCCCGACGGAGAGCCTCCGGGAACACTGAAAGTCCTTGGGCGTCGCGGGTTAGCAGCAACAGAGCACGGTCTTTTCCACGCGGGATAGAGTATAGTTCCGCGCTTCCTTCAGGGACATTCGGGGGAAGCGCGACGTGGACGATGTTTCCGAGCCAGTGCTGGGGAAACTCGCTTAAGATAGCTGCGTCAGCTTCACCATCGCAGATTTCGGCAAGAGTATGCCGAATCATTTCGAGAACAGTAAGGGCATGCTCTCCAGGCTGGTAACGATCCAGCACGACGGCTCCAGGAGCGGCATAGCAGAGCTCGTTATTATTCATTATGTGACCTACGCCACTTGGGATATCATGCTCCCTGTTCAGGAGAAATGCCTTTGGCAGGATCGAGAAGTCCAAGCAAGTGTACTCGAGAGCCACCGCCACCTGACGGTCACCTACTGAGACAATGCCCTCAAAGCGGGGAATGCCAGGCTTGCTCCGATCTGCATGAAACCCTTCAGTTATCATGGTCTCATAGATGGCGCGTTCCGCGCCTGCCGCGTTCACCCCGAGGTGGATCGAGGGACAGCGGGCGCAGCTACCCTACGAGCGGCAACGCTCAGGATGTCTATTTCTTGTGTGTCATCGCTGATAAGCGAAGTATCACGGGGGATCCGATCACCAAGAGCCAGTCGCATTTTGGATATGACCGTGTCAGGAGAATTTGAGTTCATTGCCGCGTCGATATGGCGCTTTAGGTCCCAAGCCAGCTCAACGTACTTGTCGCGCTGCTCATCGGTCCAGCCATCGTCCAACAGTAGATCCTCAACCACCGGGTTAGTGATGGGGTTAGCCAACAAATGGGGAAGCCTCCCGGCCACATGTTGAAGGGCGAGGTCGTCCCGATTGTCCGCCAGGCAACCAGCGGCTTCGTCGAAAGCGGTTACTGCGCAGGCCATGAGGCAAATCGACGACATACCCTCGCCCTGCGTCTCCCATTGCCAGTCGCGCCACGCCTTCAGGTAGCGGCTGATGCGGCGAAGGTGCTGGCCATGTTGGTTGACCGCGCTCTGAAACCAGTTCTCCATCTTACGAGGATCGGACTGCATCCACTCGCCCTTACTGAGCGCGAGCATAATACGATCCTTCGGGATTTCTCGAAAACTTTCAAGAGAGATCTCAGCGCGCATTGCCTCATCCAAGGCTAGGCCATCAGCCTTAGCTACGATCTCCGGATCATGGAAGTCTTCATCCGGGATGGAGTAGAGTGGGAGATCCAGATGAACCTTCGTGTCGAGGATGATCCTCACGCAGGAGGACTTCTCTACCATCGTCCAGCCCTGCTCAACGGAGAGGGGCAGGAGCATTTCCTTCACAGCTCTGAAGAACGCAGTGGCGGCGATGACCGGCGTGGTCTGGGAGGTGAATGAGACGGGGAGGTAGACCCCGTCATCTAGGTCGATTTCCTGAGGGGGCGCCCATGCCGGATGGTTGACGGTCCGGTAGGAGAAGCTGCCCTGCATACGGAATCGAGGAGCAACTTTGAAGCTCGCTTCGCGGGCAAGGGTAGCGTAGCGCCTTTCAAGCAACACGGCCTTTTGCGATGGCTCCTCGCTTAGCTCCGAAAATCCTCGGCGCAGGGTTGTCCGAATCAGGTTGCGAACCCTGATTAGGTTGTCCCAGTCTTTCTGACTGAGGCTGATGTTCTGCTTGAAACCAATCTTAGTATCAGTACCAGCGAGAAGACGATGCGCGTTCAAGGTAGACAAGGAGAATCCTTCTGGCCTCCGGTTAGAGCATAATATAGTGTGGTGAGCGGCGGGGGCAAAAACAAGGGTTCATGTAATGTATTCAGTCATCGGTATTAAGCGAATCCTTGCCGCCTACGGTTGGATAGCCACTTTTTTTTTGGGAATTATCCTTCTCATTGAGCGGGTGCGCCTTCTGTCGGCGCTGACTACAAGCAACATTTTTCCGGTGTTAGGGGTGTTTTGGGGCGCTGTGGGCAAAGCACTAATGCTTGCAGCTGGCCTCTTGTGGCTTTTGGGCGAGACCCCACTATTCGCAGTCGTGTGCCGAAACCGCTGGATCCGCCGGTTCGTTCCCGATCTGGATGGAAAATGGGTCGGAACAGTGAATTCAAATTGGCTTTTAATCTCGCACAGAAGTTCTGTCGCTCAGTCTCCTCCCGACCCTGGGGTGGAGCAGAGGATTGCACCAACGAATGTGACGGTGACTATCCAAGCGAGGCTTCTGTCCGTTACCATGACGCTAGAAGCTGATACTAATTACTCAGACTCAGAAACGCTTCTAGTAGGCGTCACGAAACGCCCTGGCAGCGGCGTGGTCGAAGTTCGCTACATATATCAAAACCGTACTCGCAACCCGCAACGGTCGGACAGCGCCAGCCATTTAGGGGCCGCGATTTTGGATCTTGAACAGAAAGGAAACGAGATGTTTCTTACAGGCCCTTACTGGACCAATCGCAACTGGCAGAACGGGCTGAACACCGCGGGAACAGTGACGTTCAGGCGAGCAGCAGAGTTCTGACGGGAGGCGGTTCAGGAGGTGCGCCACGCGCTCTCGGTGCATCTACGACTTTTCGTTTACCATCAGGCAGCCTAGGGCCTGTTAGAACTTGCAATTCTTCCCATATTGTAAGGATGGGAGAAGGAGACGGAGCAGGCCCTTTTACGAACGAGACATGGTCGATCTGGGAACCTCTGATTGAGGCGGTCCGCCCGAGGGGCAAGACGCCGCCCCATGATCTGCGGCGCACGATAGCAGCGATTTTCTGGCGACATGAGAATGGCGCGAAATGGCGAAGCATTACCGCTGAACTGGGTCCGTGGTGGCGGGCGGCACAGCTTTTCATCCGCTGGGCGAAGCTCGGCGTATGGGACCGCCTGCTCGAACTGGTGCAGGAACAACACGGAGTGGCGCTCGGAATGACTTTTCTGGATGGCACGAACATCAGGGCTCACCACAAAGCGGCGGGAGCCTAAAAAGGGGCCTCTTTCGAAGAGCGGGACCATCGTGAAGCACTTGGCGCTCTCGCGGCGGTTATGGCACGAAAGTCTGCGCGATCGCGGAGAGACATGGAAAAGCCTTCCGTTTTGCCCTGGCCCCGGGACAGGCTCATGAACTGCCTCTGGCACCAGCCATGCTCGACAGCCTTCCCGCTATTCCCCTGTGGGTCGTGGCGGACAAGGACTATGCATCGAGCGCCTTTCGTGAACGGATATGGGACATGGGAGCCCGGCCCACCATTCCCGCGAAACGACGTGACGCACCAGTCGCCTTGTCAGGTCGAGTTGACAAAAGATCTATACGATCTGCCTGAGATCTGATTCACTGCTGCCTGTGGGATAAGGAGCAGGGAGAACAGGCATGGCACGAGGCGATCTGACGGATGAGGAATGGGCGATAATTGGTCCGCTTCTGCCGCCTGAGCGCAGTCGTTTGGCTCGACCAGCCGGAGACAATCGCCTATTTCTCAATGGCATGCTGCATGTTCTGCGCACAGGCTGTCCCTGGCGGGACATGCATGAGCGCTATGGCAAATGGAACTCGGTTTATGCCCGGGGTTTCGCCGTTTGGCCGAACAGGGCGTGTGGGATGCCCTACTGCAAACCCTGGTAGAGCTGGGGCTGGCCGATGACTGGCAGCATATGCTCGACAGCACCGTAGTCCGTGCCCATTCGCAGGCCACTGGGGCAAAAGGGGGGCTCATGCGGATGCTTTTGGTCGGTCACGCGGCGGCTTTACGAGCAAAATCCACGCCCGATGCGACAATCAGGGACGTCCTCCTGGCTTTGTCCTCACAGGCGGGCAGGTCTCGGATTACAGAACAACAGAAGCCTTGATGGCATTACCGGTTCCAAACCCCAGGGCCATGCTGGCTGATCGGGGCTATGACAGCGACGGTTTCCGCCAGAACCTACTGGTCCACGGGATCCTGCCGGTTATTCCCTCACGAAAAGGCCGCAGTGTTCCACAGAAAACAGACTGGCGACGTTACAGGGACCGCAACTGCATCGAGCGGATGTTCAACCACCTCAAGCAGATGCGCCGCATTGCGACCCGCTACGACAAGACCGCCCTGTCCTTCATGAGTTTCCTCAATATCGCCGCAGCAAGGCTCTTGATCAACTCTTTTGTCAACGTGGCCTAGGTCGCGTTGACAAAAGGTCTATACGCTCATTCTGAGATCTGATTCACTGTTGTCTTTAACGAAGACGATAA